>JANXBU010000009.1:79416-83008 GCA_025060505.1 Candidatus Calescibacterium sp. | reverse complement strand
AATTTACTTTTGAAGTGAGAAAGGATCCAAACACTACAAAGCTAGCCGAATGGCTTTCAAATAATATTTTCCCCAGCGACACTTCATATCAATTTTGGAAAAACAAACTAAAGAGCGATTTGGTTATCTTAAGTGATGACGATTTTAAGCATTTCGTCAAATCGTCTACCGAAGTAATTACAAGAACTAAAATTGATGATTTAACTGGAACAGTCCAATCTGGAGCGCTCTGGACGGAAGAGTATCTGCCACAAGATACAATTATGTATTCAATAGTAGTGTTCTCCCAACCGAGAGTTGAGACTGACGATAAAAAAGGTGTAGTTAAGGCTGATAAACCTGATGAAGAGGCACAATTGATTGCAAAATTTTTTACAGAAGGAATACCAGAAATTATTCAAATTGGCGGTAATCAAACAGTTGGCAAAGGTTTCATGAGAGTCAAATTTTTATGAAAAATAAAAAAGGAGGTTAGCCATGTCAGATAACCTGAACTTAATTACCAAACTTGAAAAAGGAAGAGCAGAGTTTGCATACCGTTGCGTAGAACAGGCCATACAAAATCTACCGGAAATCAAAAAACAAAAAGAATATCGCTCGTATGTAAGAAAGATTCCTCAGATGATTATCTCAAATGGGCTCGGCCAAACGCTTGCTTTTGTTTTTGCTAAAAAGAAGAACGGAAATGCTTACGATTTAATCTATAGACAACTTACGGATTACCTTAAAAGTGATGCTGTTGTATGGAAAAAGATGCCAGATGACAAGAATGAACTTATTAAGTGGATAATTTCTCTTAAATCCTACGATTATCGCCATGTAACTGAAGAAATTCTCGCTTTTTTAAATTGGCTTAAGAGATTTGCAGAAGGAATGATTGAAACAGAAGAGGAGGAATAAGCAATGAGTATTCGGCTTCTTCATAAAGAAAATAGATACTTGCCATCTGATACCTATGATATCATCTCATCAATAGGTGTCATTCAAAATAATCAGTATGGAGATTATAACTTTTATTACATTTTTAATTTCCCGCAAATTGAGGGTGATTTGCCCAAAAGAATCAGAATTAGAGATGAAATTGAAAAATTTAGGTGGAATAAAAATACTTTAACAGAGATCAAAAAACGTATAGATAAAATAGTTAATTCGCTCGGTAATTCAGGATTATTTTATGTAAAACTCCCCGCCGAATGCAAATGGAGATTTATAATCGGGCTTGGGGCGTCGCATCCACAGGAAACTTCTATGACATTACATCACATATATGGAATACCATATATCCCAGGAAGTGCAGTAAAGGGCGTAACAAGACATTGGAGCGTAAGGAAGTTTGCATATCAAGCATATCAAAAAGCAAACCAGAAAAATCAAACATTTGAACAAATTCTAAAGAATCTTTCAAAAGCCCTTGAAAACGGGGAGAATAATGTAGACTTAGAAATCAACGGAATAAAATTTAGTGATCTAATAGAAATTTTTGGCACACAGAAACAAGCTGGAAAAGTTATATTTATGGATGCATACCCCGTGGAAAATATAAACCTCAAAATGGATATCATGAATGTTCATTATCCTGATTACTATTCAGGAGATGAACCACCCGCTGATTGGCAGATGCCAGTGCCTATAAAATTCCTCACTGTCGAGAAAACAAAGTTTGAATTCGTGATTCTTTCAAAATATGAGAACCTTGTTAATAAAGCAACAATGCTCCTTCGGAAAGCTTTATCTGAGCATGGAGTTGGAGCCAAAACATCTCTTGGGTATGGATTGTTTGACATTCAAGCATGAAAGAACTACACATAGTGAGCACCGGAGTATCTCTGATACAGAATGCGCAGAAAGCAGGTCTGATCCCAGCAGACAAAAAGATATCAGATGAACAGTTCTGGCGACAAATACTCGATGATCCAACAGAGATACGCAAATTCATCGATTTTCTGAAAAAAGATCCTCAAAAACACTCCGCTGAACTCAACACATTTCTCAGAGTTGTGCAGAACAAGCAACCATCAGATGTAGAGGTTTATTTTTTTGGAACTAAAACAGCTTCAAACGAGCTCTGCCGAACAGCTATAAACGAATACCTCAAAGAAGCAGGATATCAAATCTACACCCCATACGAGGTAAGTGGATACTTCTGGGAAGCCACTTTCGATAAGAACTACGCAAAAGACGAGTTTCAAAATGGAATTTCGGAACTACTTGATAGACTTATCTATATCGCTCGCAGAAAGATTCAGGATGGATATAAAGTCTATTTCAATCCAACCGGTGGTCTCAAAGCGCATGTAATTGCAACAGCTTTCGCAGGTTTTCTTCTAGGTTGTGATATATACTACATGAACGAAGAATTTGATCAGGTCGTTTTCATACCCAAAATGTTCTATCTCCCAAAAGGCAAAGAGATTCAGATCCTCAAACAACTCAAAGCAGAAAGACAAATATCTGGACCTGATGCTCAGAAACTATATGACCAGTATCCGGAAGCTCTAGAAAGACTCAGGATCTACAACCTGGTCGACACAGAAGAAAGCGGAGAAAAAATTTACAGAATAAAGATTACAAGCAAGGGTTTGCTTTTCGTGAAACTTCTTGAAGAGAGAGAATAATAAAATTGCAATTTCTACAAAGATTGTCTGAATAGAATAAAGGAAAATAATTCTGAAATTCTCTAACGAAACTTTTCTTTACCGCCAAATAAAAAACCTTTACATCTTTGAACATTAGTTTCTTCATATTAAAATTTCATAACGGAGATAAAGTTAACTAACAAAATTCTATGTTCTTTTGAATTTGCCCTGCATATCTGAGATGCGACTTTTTTCAAAGCAGATCTAAAGTGTAAGATTTTCGTTAGTTTTTGGTATCAATCCGATGTTTTTGTTTTTTTAGTGTCAATCCACTTGTTATGGCGACCAGTAAAACAACTAAGAACTCAAAAGATCCTGTATCAAATTTAACAGTATATTGGCTTTGTATGTTTTAACTTCTCAAATTTTTTGTGGTGAGGATTAGGAGAAGATTACCGATAGGTATCCAGAGTTTTGTGGAGATAAGGCGAGGCGGATACTACTATGTAGATAAGACAAGATTTGTATTGAAGCTGGCGGAGGAGGGAAAGTATTATTTTTTGTCAAGACCAAGGAGGTTTGGGAAGTCTTTGTTTTTGGACACACTGAAGCAGGCATTTTTGGGGAGGCGAGAGCTATTTGAGGGTTTGTATTTAGAGAGAAACTGGGACTGGAGTAGAAGTTATCCTGTGATACATATTGATTTTGCAGGAGGAGTTGTGAGTGACGAAGAAGATCTGAGAAGATGGTTTTTGTATCAGATGAAGCTGAACTATCAGGAGCTCGGGATAGATCTTGTGTATGATGATCCGCGGATTAGCTTCAGTGAGCTTGTGATCAGAGCATACCACAGATATAAGACTCAAGTAGTAGTTCTTGTAGATGAGTATGACAAGCCGATACTAGACAGGATAGATGATGCGGATAAATCAATCAAGATAAGGGAGGAGTTGAGGAATATATACAGTGTATTGAAGCCTTTGGATGAATATTTGAGATTTGTGTTCATAACAGGG
>JANXBU010000009.1:0-79318 GCA_025060505.1 Candidatus Calescibacterium sp. | reverse complement strand
TAGATTTAACAGTGAGGTTTGGGGGAAGGTGTTACATATTTGAGTTCAAGGTAGTGGAGATGGAGGGTTCGGAGCCAAAAGCACTTGAGCAGATAAGATCAAAGAGATACTGGGAGAAGTACAAGAACTTCAAGGAGATATACCTGATAGGAATAGATTTCAGTGCAGAAAAAAGAAATATCATAAACTTTGAATGGCATAAACTCTGAATTTCTTCTATTGTCTTTTTACATTTTATTTTGCCTCTTCATACCTTTTATTTTGCTTCGTCATAATCAGAAGAAATATTTTGAGTTTTGAGCTTTACATTGTTTTCTAATCAGCGCAAAAAAGACTTTTTGTTTGGACAACACCGAATCCAAGCTCTATTTGTTAATAAATTCACCTATATGCTTCTTGCTAATATATTTTTATGAAAAGAGTTGCAACTATATGGTGTGAAGGTTGTTCAGGCTGTCATATGTCTATGTTAGATATGGATGAAAGACTTGTTGATCTGATACAAAAAGGTTTGGTTTTTGATGCAAGTCCTTTTACAGATCTTAAAACACCGAGCGAACAAGTTGATATCGGAATAATAGAAGGCTCTGTTGCTACTGACACACAAGAAAAAGAAGTCAAGATGATGAGAGAAAGGTGCAAAGTCATTGTCGCAATAGGAGACTGTGCTGTTTTCGGCGGAGTGCCCACAATGAGAAACAAATATTCTACCGAAGAAGTACTCAAAAGAGCATATTCTGATGCTGAAACCAACTACAACAAAAACATACCAAGCTCCGAGGATATAAGCAAGCTCCTTGAAAAGGTCAAACCTGTTGATGAAGTTGTGAAAGTAGATTACTATATTCCAGGCTGTCCTCCATCAGCAGATGCTATATATGAGGTTCTATCTAAATTGCTTGAAGATAAACAACCAGAACTAAAAGGAAAATTGCTTTCCTACGAATAGATCTACTGAAACATGCAGAACGGAAAAACAACAGATAGCAAAATAACAATATATCCTGTCACAAGAATAGAGGGACATGCAAAGATAACTATTCACCTTGATCAGAAAAACGAAATAGAAAAAGTTCTGTTTCATGTAGATCAGTTCAGAGGCTTTGAAAAGTTCATAGAAGGTAGGTATTTTGAAGAAGCTCCTATAATAACAGCGAAGATATGCGGTATTTGTCCGATCAGTCACATACTCGGTGCTGCCAAAGCTGGTGATATGATAATAAATGTTCAGATACCATACACAGCAAAACTCCTCAGAACTCTTGTTCATCTCGGGCAGATAATTCAGTCGCATTCTTTGCATTTCTTTTATCTCGCTGCTCCCGATCTACTTTTAGGATGGGGTGCAGAACCATCTATCAGAAACATATCAGGTTTGGTTCAAAAGTATCCAGACTTCGCCATAAAAGGAGTAAAGCTCAGAAAATTCGGCCAAACAATCATAGAGTATATCTCAGGAGCTCGTATAAATCCAAAAAATATCATAGCCGGAGGAATGTCTGCACCACTCAATCCAAAGTATAGAGACGAACTACTTTATCAGGTAGACCAAATGATCTCATACGCTCAGGATGGACTCAAATACATAAAGGACTACATAGACAAAAACAAAACATTCGTTGAGGAATATGCAAATTTCCAAACTAACTTCCTCAGCATGGTGAACGAAAACGAAGACTGGGAAGTCTATGATGGAAAGCTCAAAGTCATAGACCACAACGGAAGCACGATTCTTGAATTTGACCAAACAGAATACCATAAATATATAAAGGAATTTATAGAAGATTGGAGCTATCTCAAGTTTCCTTTTCTCCAGAATCTCGGATACCCAAAAGGAGTATATAGAGTCGGACCGCTTTCAAGATTAAACGTTTGCAAGAACATGCCAACAGAAAAAGCCTCTGATGAACTCAGATATTTCAGGCAGATCAACAACTACAAACCCATACATCCTTCTTTTTACTACCACTATGCGAGAATGATAGAAGTTATACACTGCTTGGAAAGAGTAAAGGAGATACTTGCCGATAGCCAAATCCTAAGCAAGGAGGTATTTGTCAAAGGAAAGGTGGAGAAAGAGGAGGGAATAGGAGTAATAGAGGCACCGCGAGGAACTTTGATTCATCACTACTGGGTTGATGAAAAAGGCACAATCCTCAAAAGCAACTTTATTGTAGCTTCTGGACACAACAGCTGGGCAATGTCAAAAGCCGTTGAGATGATAGCTAAAAAATTCCTTGACCCAAAAAATGTTAAGGAAGAATCTCTCAACCTCATCGAAGGAGGTATAAGATGTTATGACCCATGTCTTTCTTGCTCAACTCACGCAGTAGGAAAGATGCCGATGATAATTCAAATATACGATCACAGAAAAAATCTCATAAACACAATAACAAGAGAATTTCAGTAAAGAACTTGTCTTATAGACGATTCTTGTTATAAAATTTGTGCTGTAGCTGTGAGCTTGAATTTTCTCATGGATAAAAAAAAGATATTACTTGTTGGAGTTGGAAATGAGCTCAGAAAAGATGACGCTCTGGGACCAGAATTTGTCAGAAGGTTTGATAATAAAAATCTTGATAAGCTCTGCCTTGATTTCCCCGATATACAGATCGCCGAAAAAATAGCACAGTACGATGTTGTAATATTTGTAGATGCATCAACTTCTGCTGATGAGTGCGTTATTTACGAGCTTTCTGAGAAATCAGTCAGCGGGGCTCTATCTCATGGTATTTCTTGCAAAGATATATTCTCATTCGCAAAGGCTATGTACAACCCGAAGCTCGTTGGATTTCTGATTGAAATAAGAGGATATGATTTTGACTACGGGAATCAGATATCTCAGGAAGCTGAAAGAAACCTGAAAAGAGCTTATGAACTACTCAAAGACCTTCTGGCAAGATTATAAAGCCAGATTTTCTTGTTCATTTCAGTTCTACTCTTTATCAATCATTTCATTCAGATTTTTACCAGAACTGAGGATTGATGAAGAATAGGAATCAGGGAATTGTTCTTACTCTTATGTGCATTATCAAAAATTCGGCTACGCTGATTCAAGGAAATTCAAAAACTCTCGGCGGTTTTGCTATCAGAGTTTTCTTGAGATACAATAATGAACCTTTATTCCCGTTTATACTTTTACGAATTACAGATGTTTGCAGCAGAAAAAGTTATTCTTAAGGATTCTATACTCAGCTGTCAAGAGATTGAAACGATAAAATTGCCCAAGCTTATTAAATCTACTTGCTATTATTTTCTTTACTGAATAGAGAAAAAATTATTGAGGATGATTTTGAAGAACTAACGCAGTTTTTTCGTCCTATTTTTTAAATTAATAAAACGAAAATAAATTATATGTGAAGGGTTTAGTACCAGTGAATCCAAATTACGACAGACCAATATGTACAGATTGCTTGAAGGAACTTTTTGACAAATCTTCCAGAAGATATTTTTATCCGTTCATAGGATGTAATAACTGTGGTTCTTTTTACTCAACTGGATACACAGATGCAAAGCCGTTTTTCAAGATATGTAGCGAATGTGAAATTCAGTACAACAACGAATTGATCCCAAGAAGGTATAGATACGCTTTTATCTCTTGCCCAAAATGTGGTCCGAAAATGAACACGGAAAAATACTCTAACTACTATGATATTTTTTCTTACATTTCAGAGCTTCTTTCAGGAGGCCAGGTCATCATACTCAAAACTTCCAGTATGTTCTATTTTCTCTGTGATGCTACAAACGAAAAAAGTGTTGATTACCTGAGAAAAGTGAAGAAAACATTCAAACCTCTCCCTGTTATGTTCAAGAATCCCGATATGCTCAGAAAATTTGTTGATACAAACGAATATATAAACAATCCGGTCTCATTTGATATAAGCGTAATAAGATACACAAAATCAAAATTAGCTTCTAACATAGCTCAGGGAAATTATCTGGGTGTTTCTTTTGCAAACGATCCTTTCTTCGTTCTTATTTTCAGCTTTATTGATTTCCCTTTGGTTTTTTCCAGTGTGAATATATCTTCGGAAAGTCCATATACATCAGATCAGGAAGTTTTAGAGAAATTTTCAAGTTATGTGAAAATTTTTCTGAACAATCTTGAGTTCAAAAACATACAGGATTTCTCTGTGGTCTACAACGATCTTGGAGTTCCAACGAGAAGAGGTTTAGGAAGAGTCGGAAATTTTTTTGAATCCAACTACAAATTCAGAGACTGTATATGTCTTGGGCCTGAGCTTGAAAGCTCAGTGTGTATCTCAAAGAACAAAAAGATATTCCTATCAACAAGATTGGGGCATCTTCTGAACGCACACGTATATGGAGCATACGAGAAACTCGTGGATGATCTAGTTCGTATGGCTGACTACGAAGTTGTCGTCTGTGATCTTCATCCGTATTACCTTTCAACGAAGCTTGCTAAAAAGCTCGCAGAACAAAAAGGTGTTCCGCTCAAACAAATACAACATCACAAAGCACACATATACTCTCTGATTTTAGATAGAAAAATAGATGGTAAGATCATAGGCTTTTCGTTTGATGGAACAGGATACGGTGAGGATGGAAAGATATGGGGAGGAGAGGTCTTCATAGGAGATTTTCTTGATCTCAGAAGAGTTGCGCACTTCAAGTACATACCCATTGTTGCAGGAGATTCCGCTATTGAAAACCCAGTTTTTATCGCACTTTCCTATGTTTCAAAGTATCTCCCAGAAAAAATAGACCTTTTCAAGCAGGTCAACAAATTGCAAAAAGACATAGTTATGAAACAGATAAGCACAGAAACAAATGTTTTTTACACATCTTCTGTCGGACGACTTTTTGATATTGCTGCTGTTTTACTGAAAATCAAGGAAGATCATAAGATAGCCTTTTCTGGTCAGGCAGCTATTGAACTTGAAAATCTGGCGACAAAATCGGAAACAGAAAAATATCTACCCTTTGAGATTCACCATCAAAACGGCTCAATGATATACATAGATATGCTTGAGACATTCAGGGCAATCATTGAGCTCAGAGATAAAAATGACTACTCAGATTTGGCTCGTATGTTCCACAACACAATTGTGGAGTCTATCTACAGGGTAGCTCTGATCCTAAGAGATAAACATAACATAAACAAAGTTGGATTTTCCGGAGGCGTCTTTCAGAACAAAATTCTCTGCTACACGATACTGAAGAAGTTCAGGGATTTTGATATATATTTTCATAGGAATGTTCCGCCAAACGACAGTGGAATTGCTTTGGGACAGCTCAACGGAGCTCTGGAGGAGGTGAAAGTATAATGTGTCTCGGTGTACCTATGAAGATAATACAGAAAAAAGATAACGAAACCGCAGTAGTTGACATGGGAAAAAGTAAGCTTGAAATATGCACTGCTCTGACTCCGGAAGCAAAAGAAGGTGATTATGTAATAGTTCACGCTGGATTCTCCATCTCAATTCTTTCAGAAAAGGAAGCGGAATTTCTCCTTGAATCAATCAGAAGGGAGGTGCAAATCAATGAGTAATTTATCCTACATAAAAAATCTTACAAAGTTAGGACCAGAAGAAATTCAGGTTATTGTTCAGAAAATACATGATCTTGCAAAAGACGGAGAGTATGTGATAATGGAATTCTGTGGAACCCACACTCGTGAAATATCAAGATATGGTATAAGAAGTATTCTGCCAAAGAATCTTGAGCTCAAATCCGGTCCGGGTTGTCCTGTCTGCGTTACAGCAGATGAAGATATAGACTATCTGATAGGTATAGCAGAAAAATATGATCTTGGTGTTATAACTTTTGGTGATCTTGTGAATGTTCCAGGTAGCAACGGAAGTTTAAACCATCTGCGTGCAAAAGGAAAAGAAGTAAAAGTTGTGTACAGTCCTCTTGAATCTATAAGGATTGCTCTTCAAAATCCACAAAAGAACTATGTTATGGTAGGTATTGGTTTTGAAACAACCGTACCGTCTCTCGCTTACACAATCAAAAAGATTGTTGAACTCGGGGTTGAGAATCTCTTTTATCTTTCTCTGCACAAGCTAACACCGCCGGCCATGAAAGCTCTACTTGATGCGGGAGAAATAAAATTAGACGGGATAATCGGGCCGGGACATGTTTCCACCATCGTTGGAATAAAAAGATGGCAAGAATACCTCAAAAACTACAAGATACCTTTTGTTATCATGGGATTCGAACCAGAAGATGTACTCTACGGGATTTACTTTCTTATGAAAAAAATAAAAAACGGAGAATACGGTGTTTTCAGCACATACACAAGAAGCGTTTCTTCTGAGGGAAATGTCTTCGCTCAGAATCTTGTAGATGAGGTTTTTGATGTTTCAGATTCAGTTTGGAGAGGACTTGGCGTTATTCCCAAAAGTGGTCTTGAACTCAAACCCAAGTACTCACATCTTGATGCAAGAAAGAAATTTGCTCTTGATGAACCTGTGAAGGTGAGAAAAACCGCTTGCAGGTGTGGTGAGGTTCTGCGAGGTGTGCTGAAACCTTATGAGTGTCCGCTCTTTGCCAAAGTTTGCACTCCAACAAATCCGAAAGGTCCGTGTATGGTATCTTCCGAGGGAACATGCGCAGCATACTATCTTTATGAAAACTCCTGAACTGGCGTTTTTTCCTGCAAAGAAAGGTTTCAGAGATCAGAAGTATTTATAAAGATTAAGGAATAAAACAGAAGTTAAGAAGGAGGGAATTTATGCAGGATATAATACTTATGGCACACGGAAGCGGCGGCGATGCAATGAGGAACCTGATCGAAAAGGATTTCATCAAATATCTTTCAAATCCTATACTCAATGAGCTTCTTGATTCAGGTGTTTTTGAACTCTCGGAAAGGCTTGCTCTGACCACAGACTCATATGTCATAAGTCCCATATTCTTCAAGAATGGTGATATAGGAAGACTTTCTGTTTTTGGAACTCTGAACGACCTTTGTGTAGTTGGAGCAAAACCTCTTTTTTTATCTCTTAGCTTCATCATTGAAGAAGGATTCCCTGTAGCTGATCTCAGGAGAATTCTTGCTTCGATTTCGCAGGCATGTAATGAATCAGGAGTCAAAGTTATAACTGGAGACACAAAGGTTGTAGAAAAGAACAAAGCAGACAAAATATTTATAAACACAGCAGGCATTGGTGTAATTGAGAAACACAGAGATTGGAGAAACAGAAAAATAGAACCGAATGATCTGATAATAGTTACTGGCGGAATAGGTGAGCACGGGCTTTATATCATGCTTGAAAGATTAGGTGTTCAGACAGATGATGAAGTCAAATCAGATCTCAGCAATCTGACTGACCTTATACTCGGAGCTCTGGATAGATTTGACCAGATCAAGTTCGTGAGGGATGCAACACGCGGGGGAGTTGCTACTCTACTGAACGAAATATGTAGCAAATACGGGGTTGAAATAGAGGTATATGAGCAAGATTTACCCATGAAAGAGTGGGTGAGAAATGCATCCGAGGTTCTCGGAATAGATCCGATATATTCAGCATGCGAGGGAAGAGCTGTTTTGGTTGTTGGAAAGAGTCAAGCCGAGAAGGTTCTTGAATATCTAAGATCGCATCCTCTTGGAAAAGACGCGACTGTTATAGGAAAAGTCAAAAGCACAAACGTAGCAAAAGTATATCTTTTGACGAGAATTGGAACAAGGCGAGTTCTTGAAAGCCTGAAAGGAGACATACTTCCTCGTATATGCTGAAATATAAGATTCCTTAACAACAAATTCTATCTTTAATAGAACAGTATAATGCAAACAAGTTTAATAGAGGAGCTATTTGACATAATTGAACGAAAAGGTCAAATAGAAGACTCGGACTTCATTGAGCTTTCCAATAAGTTGAAAATCCATAGAAATCAGATCTATTCAGTTATATCATTTTACAAAGAATTCAGCCAGCAAAATCAGAAAGACGTCATATATGTTTGCTTTGGAACTTCCTGTGTTGAGAAGGGCTCAAAAGCTCTGTACGAGGAGCTCAAAAGAAACGGCTACAACATCAAAACATCCTACTGCTTCAAAAAGTGTGCACAGTCTCCTGTTGTAAAGAAAGGAGATGATTTTATCCTCAAAGCTTCGTTAGACAAAATAAATTCACATTTGCAAAAATCTGATTCCAAGAACTCTGAAAACAATATGAAACAACAAGGTTCTGGATCAAACAGCAGATTTAAAGTTTATTCAAACTTTGAAAAAATCAAGGTAAAAAGGTGCATAGCTGGAAACTGTTTTCATCACAAAATCCACTATGATGAAGATTACTTTGACATTGAAAACTGTGGATGTCTTGGATTTTGTGGATTAGCTCCTGTTGTTATGATCAACGGAAAGGTTCTTTCAGTAAATCAATCTCTGGTAGATCAAATAAAAAAGAATCCAGCTCTTGTAGATAAACTAAATTCTTATGAATACAGGAGAGATGGAAAGATAATAACAAAGTACAACGATGTTGTAGATCCTCTGAATATTGATACATATATTTCTGTGGGAGGTTATGAGGGTCTAAAGAGGGCTTTTAGTATGAAAAAAGCAGACATAATCAATGCCGTAAAGGATGCTGGAATAAGGGGCAAAGGTGGAGCCGCTTTTCCGATGTATATAAAACTCAAAGGTGTATCTGAACAAGTTTCGGCTCAGAAATATGTTGTTGCTAATCTTGAAGAAGGAGAGGTTGCTTCTTTTTGTAATGTTAATTTAGCTGAATCAAATCCGTTTGCCATAGTGGAGGGTATGACTATTTCAGCGTACGTTGTCGGAGCTTCAAAGGGATACATATTCGTAAACTGTAAAGCGAAAGAAGCAATAGATCGTCTCAAAAACGCGATCGAACAAGCAAAACAGAAAGGTTTTCTTGGAGAAATCTTGAGCGATTTTCACTTTGACATTGAGGTAAGAAGATCTCCAAGTTCCTACGTTGCCGGTGAAGAAACAGCGATGTTAGAAGTTATAGAAGGGAAAAGGGCTATCCCAAGAAACAGACCACCGTTTCCGTTCCAAGTTGGACTCTTTGGAAAACCAACCCTTATAAACAATGTTGAGACATTTGCCAATCTCCCTTATGTGCTTCTGTATGGTTCAGGTGAGTTTGCAAAATACGGCAAAGGTAAATCAATCGGAACAAAGATGATTTCTCTGAGTGGAAACGTAAATAACCCATGCTCGGTAGAGGTTCCTTACGGTTTGAAGATAAAAGATATAATTGAAATCTACGGTTTGGGTTTTCGTGAATCCAATAAAGGATTTCTTCTAGGAGGTCCTTCCGGCGGAGTTGTAGATAATTCAGCCCTGGAGATTTTTTATACTTACGAAGATATTCAGAATGCGGGAGCAATGCTTGGTTCTGGTGCGATATTTGCAATAGCAGAGTCTATATCGGTTCCAGCTCTTGTCAGAGATCTGATGAAATTTTTTGCCGATGAAAGCTGTGGACAGTGTGTTCCTTGCAGAGTCGGAACATCAAAACTTACAGAGATGCTGGAAGATCTAATACACAAGCACAAAAATCTTGATGTAAAAATTCAGGAGATAGCTGATACCGTCACATACGCAAGTTTATGCGGTCTGGGGCAAGCAGCTCCTGTGCCGCTCCTGACCGCCCTTAAAAACTTTCCACATGAATTCAGATGTTGATGCAGAGAATATCAAATCGATGGTATTCCAATAATGTTTCTCACATTTTTCAATTTGCTGCAATATAGAATTTTCTTTGGAACTTGTTTATAGTAGAGTTGGATATTTTTTTAAATTTTTCTAAGATGCGTCAGAGTTTGATAAGCGATATTCTTTTTATATTTTCTTTTTTCAAAAGATATATTTGGTATATAGTTTTGGCTCTTCCTTTCAGTTTGGTTTTTTCTTCTTACCGTGGAATTCTTGCTCTGCTTACAAAAGAAGGTGTTGATAAAGGTCTTATTGTGGGAAATGTTTCGGAGCTTGTAAAAATATCTTTGGCAATTGTTGGCCTTTTTTTGGTTTCGAGCTTATCCAGAATAATTTCATCGTATCTCATAAGTTATTCTGTCCAAAGTATGATAAGAGATATAAGAGAAAAGATTTTTTCGAAAATAACATCTGTATCGCTTGACAAAAACATCAGTTCATCGTCTACGGTTTCTCGTTTGCTTGGGGATGTGGAAGTTATATCTGGTTTTCCAGATCTTCTCAGAACTATACTCAAAGATCCTTTTTCTCTGATTTTTCTTGCGGGGGTGCTGATTTATATGAACTGGAAACTTGCTCTTTTTTCATTGATAGCATTCTCTCTGATCTCTTTTCCTGCAAGCTACATAGGAAAAAAGGTCAGAAAAGCCTCTTCAAAAACGCGGGAAGCAGCTGATAGTATTTCTCAAAAAATTATTGAATCCATTCAGGGAGCAAAAGTTATCAGAATTTATTCGATTGACATAATCAACTCTGTCTTTAAAAAGCAGATTGATATCTTTAAGAAGTACTCTATAAAATCAAGAATTTTACCAGAAGTTGCTTCCTCTATTGCAGATTTATCCGGAGCAGTCATTGTTGGAGCTATTGTTATCTTTTCTGCTATTGAAATATCATCTGGTAATATGACAACGGGTGGGTTTTTTGCTTTTGTTGGAGCTACTATTGCTCTTTGGGAGCCAATAAAAAACATCACAAGAGTTCCATCTGAAATCGGAAGAATCATTCCTTCTGCTGAAAGAATATATCAGTTTCATAAAATTCAAGCGATGATTTCAGGAAATGTTAGAAAAGAAAGTTTTGAAAACAACATAGTTTTTCAAAATGTATCAGTTGAATTTGATGGAAAGATTGTTCTTAACGATGTGAATTTTGAGATCAAAAAGGGAGAGAAGATATCAATAATAGGGAAGTCTGGTGTTGGTAAAACAACTTTAGTTTCTCTTCTCCCGAGATTTTTCGATCCGTCAACAGGTAGGATTCTTATAGATGGTATAGATCTGAAAGATGTTGATCTTGGTTCTTTGAGAAAAATAATAGGTTTTGTTGAACAAGAGCCTTTTATATTTGATGATACCATACATGAAAATGTCAGAATTGCTAATCCGGGAGCAAAGAAAACGGAGATAGAAGAAGCTATTTTTAAGGCTGGACTTGACTTGAGTCAGTTTGGAAAAGATATGAAATGTGGGGAAGGAGGCAAAAATCTCTCACAAGGTCAAAGACAGCGAATAGCAATAGCAAGAGCATTCCTTAAAAATCCACCAATAATCATAATGGATGAACCAACGGCATCGGTTGATCCGGAGTTGGAAGATACTCTTCTGAAGACTTTTGAGAAACTTATGGAAGGTAAAACAGTTCTTATTGTATCGCATAAGCCAAAAACTGCTCTTTGGGCTCAGAGATTCCTTTTGGTTGATTCAGGAAAAGTTTATGAGATAGACAAAAACAAAATGATGAACTTTTTTATAGCATCAGTATAGAAATTCTTTTTTTGTAATCACACTTTCACTTTGTGGAAGTTTTTAGACATCACATTCTTTTGGGTAAGTATATTGTTTTTATGGTAGAGTGTAATTTTTCTCACAGTGTTTCTTTATTGTTTTACAGTTCTTACTAGGCGAAATCTTTGGTTCTGCATAAGATGTTTTGATTTCTTACGGAATATTGTTTTGTTTCGCGGTTCCTGGAATTTGATATGTTCATAATTTTTTGCTTTCTTATTTGTTTGGTCTTTATTTATTTGTGTTTTTTATCTTTTTCTGCAATGTAATTTGTGAATTCTTCAGTATTCGGTATCTGTGAGATTTTGTTTATTATCTCATTTCACAGGTGGTGTTACAAATATCATTTCCGAGAATCAATCGTTGTAGATTTGTGTACATTGCGTAATTTTCGGAGATTTTCAGATGCGATATTTTTACGGAGTTTGAGATGCAATTTTGCGATGAGAAGAATTTCTTTTTTTGTTTTATCTTTTTGTATTGTCTTTTTGTTTTGTCGTGATCTTTGTTCCTTATTTTTGATTGAGAGGAATTTTCCAAGATATCAAATGAGAATATCAGAGGAGAAACCTTTTAGTTGCTTTTTGCTGCTTTGCTAGATAAGAATGTTGTGTTATTTTTATGCAAAAAGTTTTTGTTTTTTCACACTTTTTGATTTTGGCAGATTATATTAGATAATTGCCTAAAGAAAGCCGGAGAGTCTTGTCGTGAGACGGGGCTCAAAGGTTAGGTGGTGGAGAAATTTAGTTTAAAAAGAGGTTGAGTATTCGGAGATTTACGCCAAGTAGGGTTTGATCGTGGCTCAGGGCGAACCCTGGCGGTGCGCCTCACCCATGCAAGCCGAACGGAGCAGGTCGGGCAACCGATCTGTTCAGTGGCAGACGGCCGAGTAATGCATAGCTAACCTACCTTCTGCAATGGGATAACCCGGGGAAACTCGGGCTAATACCATATAAGACCACAAACCGTATGGTTTGTGGTAAAAGGGATGCAAGGAGTAATCCTTGTATTCGGCAGAAGATGGGGCTATGTCCTATCAGGTAGTTGGTGGGGTAACGGCCTACCAAGCCTATGACGGGTAGCTGGCCTAAGAGGGTGGTCAGCCGGACCGGCACTGCGACACGGGCCGGACTCCTACGGGAGGCAGCAGGGGGGAATCTTGGGCAATGGGTGAAAGCCTGACCCAGCGACACCGCGTGCGGGAAGAAGCCCCTCGGGGTGTAAACCGCTGTTAGGAGGGATAAGGGGGTAAAATCCCTGATAGTACCTCCAGAGAAAGGGACGGCTAACTCCGTGCCAGCAGCCGCGGTAATACGGAGGTCCCAAGGGTTGCCCGGAGTTACTGGGCGTAAAGGGTCCGTAGGCGGCCTGATAAGTCCTCTATGAAATCTGCCTGCTCAACGGGCAGAAGCTGGAGGAAACTGTTGGGCTCGAGACCGGTAGGGGGAGACGGAATTCCCGGTGTAGCGGTGAAATGTGTAGATATCGGGAGGAACGCCGATGCCGAAGGGGGTCTCCTAGACCGGTTCTGACGCTGAGGGACGACAGCTGGGGGAGCGAACCGGATTAGAGACCCGGGTAGTCCCAGCCGTCAACGATGGGTGCTAGGTCTTGGGGTAAATCCTCGTGGCCGAAGCTAACGCGTTAAGCACCCCGCCTGGGGAGTACGTTCGCAAGAATGAAACTCAAACGAATTGACGGGGACCCGAACAAGCCGCGGTGCATTTGGTTTAATTCGATGCAGCGCGAAGAACCTTACCCGGGCTTGACATGACAGCTCAAGCCTGGCTGAAAGGCCGGGGTGGGTGTGGGGAAACTCACACCAGTTGTCACAGGTGCTGCATGGCTGTCGTCAGCTCGTGCCGTGAGGCGTCGGGTTAAGTCCCAGAACGAGCGCAACCCCTGTCCGCTGTTGCCACTCCCCGAAAGGGGAAGCACTCTGCGGAGACTGCCGGCGAAGAGTCGGAGGAAGGAGGGGACGACGTCAAGCCCGCATGGCCCTTATGCCCGGGGCTACACAAGTGCAACAATGGCCAGTACAAAGGGAAGCAAACCCGTAAGGGGGAGCAAATCCCAAAAAGCTGGCCCCAGTTCGGATTGGGGTCTGCAATTCGACCCCATGAAGGAGGAGTGGCTAGTAATCGCAGATCAGCTACGCTGCGGTGAATACGTTCCCGGGTCCTGTACACACCGCCCGTCACGCCATGGAAGTCATCTGCACAGGAAGTCCCCTCAAGGGATGAATGTGTGGATGGCGACTGGGGCGAAGTCGTAACAAGGTACCCCTACCGGAAGGTGGGGGTGGATCACCTCCTTTCTTTCTTTCTTCTTTTTGATTTCTCTCAGAAACTCAACCTCGGGCCCATAGCTCAGCTGGCAAGAGCGTACCCCTGATAAGGGTAAGGTCTCCGGTTCGAATCCGGATGGGCCCACCCAATTGGGGACGTAGCTCAGTGGGAGAGCGCCCGGCTTGCACCCGGGAGGACACGGGTTCAAATCCCGTCGTCTCCACCACCCTTTGAACTAGCGTAAAAATTTGGGAGAGATATGAATTTATGGTAGAAAGGGTCTGGGGTGGATGCCTCGGTGCCAGAAGGCGATGAAGGGCGTGGCAAGCTGCGATAAGCCCGGGGGAGGTGCAAGCAACCTGTGATCCCGGGATGCCCGAATGGGGAAACCTGGTAGGAAAAACTCCTACCACTTTTGTGCGATACCCCCCGAAGTGAAACATCTCAGTAGGGGGAGGAAAAGAAATCAACCGAGATTCCCCAAGTAGCGGCGAGCGAAAGGGGAGCAGCCTAAACCAGATGGGTGCAAAAAACCCTCCGGTGTTGCTCATCTGGGGTTGCGGGATATATCCGGAGGAGGCGGAGGACTCCTCAGGAAGTTACAAAATCAGAGGATAGCCGAAGAGGTCTGGAAAGGCCCGCCATAGAAGGTGATAGCCCTGTAGGCGAAATCCTCTGGTCTTCCGGGGATATATTCCCAAGTACCACGGCCCACGTGAAAGGTCGTGGGAAGCTGGGGGGACTACCCTCCAAGGCTAAATACTATCTGGCAACCGATAGTGCACTAGTACCGAGAGGGAAAGGTGAAAAGAACCCCGGAGAGGGGAGTGAAAGAGAACCTGAAACCCCAGATCTACAGACTGCGGAAGGACTACCCCCTTTGGGGAAAAGCGTCCGACCGCGTGCCTTTTGCGTAATGAGCCGGCGAGTTGCTCTCAGTGGTTAGGTTAAGTCCCTCTGGGATAGAGCCGTAGGGAAACCGAGTCCGAAAGGGCGCAAAATCACTGGGGGCAGACCCGAAACGTCACGATCTACCCATGCTCAGGATGAAGGATGGGTAAAACCATCTGGAGGTCCGAACGGGTCTGGGTTGAAAACCGGTCCGATGAAGTGTGGGTAGGAGTGAAAAGCTAATCGAGTGACGATATAGCTGGTTCCCCCCGAAATGCATCTAAGTGCAGCCTCACTGAATACTCTACGACGGTAGAGCCACTTCTTTGGCTACCGGAGGGGAAACCTTCCGGAACCAAGGAAAACTCCGAATGTTGTAGAGTACTAGTGGGAGTGAGTGGCCCGGGGATAAGCTCGGGTCGCGAGAGGGGAACAACCCAGATCTTCGGCTAAGGTCCCTAATTCTGGGCTAAGTGAAGAAGGATGTCTTTTCGCTAAGACAGCTGGGATGTTGGCTTAGAAGCAGCCATCATTTAAAGAGTGCGTAACAGCTCACCAGCCGAGCGAAAAGGCGCCGAAAATTTAACGGGACTCAAGCCCAGAACCGAAGCCAAGAGCGTGCCTTCCAGCACGCGGTAGGGGGGCGTTCTCAGTGCGTAGAAGTCTGACCGAAAGGGCAGATGGAGCGCTGAGAAGTGAGAATGCCGGCACAAGTAACGAGAGGGAGGTGAGAATCCTCCCGCCCGAAAGCCCAAGGTTTCCTGCTCAACGCCCATCGGAGCAGGGTTAGCCGGAACCCTAAGGTGTAACCGAAAGGTGTAGCCGATGGGGAAGTGGGTCAATATTCCCCGCCGCCACAGAGCGCTAATAGTATCAGTGACGGCATAGTAGGATGTAAGGGGGTAAAGGTTTTCCCCTTGCTATCTGAAATGTGTCCAAGAAATAGCTGGTGCTATTGTTCTGTGGTGCCCGTACCTCAAACCGACACAGGTGGGCTGGTGGACAATCCACCAAGGGTAGCGGGTGAAACCCTCCTAAGGAACTCGGCAAATTTACCCCGTAACTTCGGAAGAAGGGGTGCCCATCTGGCGCAAGCCAGCATGGGTCGCAGAAAATTGGCGGTGCCGACTGTTTACTAAAAACACAGGTCTCTGCTAACCCGAAAGGGGAAGTATAGGGACTGAAGCCTGCCCGGTGCCCGAAGGTCAAGGTAAGGGGTTAGCTCGCAAGGGCGAAGCTCCGAGCCTAAGCCCGGGTAAACGGAGGCCGTAACTCTGACGGTCCTAAGGTAGCGTAGTCCCTTGCCGGGTAAGTTCCGGCCTGCATGAATGGCTCAACGAGTGCCGCGCTGTCTTAGGGGGGTGCCCGGTGAAAATGTAGTGGGGGTGAAGATGCCCCTAACCCACGGCAGGACGGAAAGACCCCGTGCAGCTTTACTGCAGTCTGCCGCTGAACTTTGTGAACTCTTGCGCAGAATAGGTGGGAGCCTGAGAAGTCCCTGCTCCGGCAGGGATGGAGGCGCCAGTGAGATACCACCCTGGGGTTCGCGGAGTTCTAACCTATAAGGGACACCGGCAGTCGGGCAGTTTTCCTGGGGCGGGATCTCCCGAAAAAGTATCGGGAGAGCGCATAAGGTGTCCTCAGCCGGTGTGGAAAGCCGGCCCTGAGTGCGGGGACATAAGGACGCCTGACTGCAAGGGAGACATCCCGAGCAGGTGCGAAAGCAGGTCCCAGTGACCCGGCGGTCCCATGTAGGAGGGCCGTCGATCAGCGGATAAAAGCTACGCCGGGGATAACAGACTAATTTCTCCCGAGAGTTCACATCGACGGGGGAGTTTGGTACCTCGATGTCGGCTCATCCCCTCCTGGGGCTGAAGAAGGTCCCAAGGGTCGGGCTGTTCGCCCGTTAAAGGGGTACGCGAGCTGGGTTTAAACCGTCGTGAGACAGGTTGGTCCTTATCCGCCGTGGGCGCAGGATGATTGAGGAGATCCGGCCCTAGTACGAGAGGACCGGGCTGGGGTAGCCTCTGGTGTACCAGTTGTTCCACCCGGAGCATCACGCTGGGTAGCCAAGCTACCACGGGATAACCGCTGAAGGCATCTAAGCGGGAAACCCACTCCAAGATAAATCATCCCTGAAAGGCCCTTGGAGACTACAAGGTCGATAGGCCCAAGGTGTAAGCTCCGCAAGGAGTTGAGCTGATGGGTACTAATCGCCTGTTCGCCATAAATTCATATCTCTCTCTTTTTCCTTTATTCTTTTAATTTACATAACCATTTCTACTACCATCTTGTTATATCTTCAATTTATTTTCTGTGTATCTTGTTTTTTATCTATCTTTTTATCTATTTAATTACCGTACATCTTTCTACTTTTTATTATTGCAATCAATTCTGTTTATATGAAATCATAATGTTTTTAATCTGAAAATAAATCTATGAAGAAATTAAAAATTCCCAAAAAATTTCCCATTATCATTCCTTATGTAATAATAATCTTGCGTCAACAGTCTAATAGGTGTTTTATTCAAATATGTAAGCTTTTGAATTAGATTCTCTATATAACTATCTTGTTTTCAACAGGGTACCAGAATAATCTTTTTTATCTTTGACACATAGAAAAATTTTTAAATATCTTTTTTATTCTATTTAATTGCTTTGCCATCAGGAGTATAGCAATGTTCTAAAAGATTCTCTTGGAAGTTTCTTTATCCTTTAGACGAAACATAGAAGATTAAAAAAGAATTTCTCATAAGCTCATCAGAAAGATTAATTGTTTCAAAAAAAGAAAAAATCAATTAATTACGATTAAGATTTCATTATATGGCAGAGGGTAAAGTAGAAGAAATAGAAATCATAGAAGAAATAGGAGAAGAGGGAAAGAAGAAAAAAGGTGGCGGTATACAAATAAGAATCCCAAGTTTTATTTATTATATTCCTATCTTGTTGGCTTTGATTTTTGGAGGATATTACATTTACAAAAATTTCTTTTCCGCGCCATCCGAGGAAGAAAAAATTGAGCAGAAAAGTGTTGAGGTTGCTCGTGTTGCTGTCAAAAGGGGAGTTATGTTTCCAGCATGGTCGCTCGTTATAAACTTAGCTGATGCAAATGTTCCAAGATTCCTTAAAGTCACATTCACTTTTGAACTAGATAGAGCAATTGCTATTGCGGAAATGCAAGAAAAAGAACCAATAATAAAGGATGCTATAATAGGTCTTATTTCTTCAAAAACAATGGCCGATCTCCGTGGATATGAAGCACAGCTTGTTCTCAAAGAAGAGCTTATTTCAAGAATAAATGCAATTCTTGAAACCGGAAGAGTAATAAATGTATATTTTACAGAATTCATAGTCCAATAACTAGTTTTATCTCTACGATTTAAAATTTCATAAGAACTTTCACATAATAGTCATCCGTGAGAAGAGGGAAAGAACCCCGGTGTATGTAAGAAGTGTTGGTTTTTTCAAAGTGATTATCTCACCGTTTGATAGAAAACCGCTCATCTCAAATTTCAAGCTTTTTGATTTTTTTCTTTTGTTTATAGTGGATACATCATTTTTTCCAACCATTGTACTTCTTGCTACACAGTTTACGAATAAACAGAAATCTGTATCCTCCGGCAAAGCATTTGTCTCTGATTCCGCACTGTTTTTAGCGAAGTCCCGAGAGAGAAATGCTAATTTCGCAATCTTCCCTGTTTCTATCTTTTCAAAAAGAAATATCTTCCCATCGTGGATTTCAGCTACTGGAATAAATTTGTATATCTCCTGATTTTCATCTATGGGTAATGCTATAAACCAAGAAGATTCCATGGCTTCTGGATCTTCTATGATCGGAGATACTCCCCATATAAAATCTTCTGCTTCTATTCCTTCTATTTCTTCAATAATGTTTTCATAAGCAGAAGTTATCAGAAAATTTTCTCCGACTATTTTGCATGTTTGGAATATTCTATGCCTTGTTCTGACTCCCTCTATAAATACACCGCCTATCATGTAACTTCCTATTGAACCATTTTCAAATATGAAAATTGGTCTGTTTCTGTCAGAACTTGCTATTCCTCCGCTTACATGTATATCTGAATTTTCTCCTATTCCTGTAAGTATTTCTGAAACATCATAAAATGGGCAAGCGAAAAGTATAATAGATGAATTGAATGGATTTTTAAATCGTTCTGCTATCATATTGCCTATCTCTCTTGGTCTTCGGCTCATAACAGATGCTGAAAAAGTTTCACAATACACCTGTCTTTTATCTATTATGTTCACAGTTATTCCGCTTCTTTCGCCTTTGTATTCTCCAGATAAACTTATATTCCCAGATGTTGTTAGTCCTATAAAATCTATATCTTTGAAAAATTCCATTACTTGTTGGGGGTCATACTTTGGGCTCATAAATATCATTCCAAGAATTTCTTTGTTCTTTGGTCTCGTGTCAAATTTTTCCAGAGCTTTCTCAAATGCTTCCTGACAAGCTTTCAGAGGATCCGGATCATATGAAAAGCCAGAAGAAAAGAACACTAAGGGTAAGTGGGTAGGGCGGGACTCGAACCCGCACGGAGGTATTACCCTCCAGAGGATTTTAAGTCCTCTGCGTCTACCTGTTCCGCCACCTACCCTCCTGTAAAAACTTAATCAGCTAAAATATCTTAACTGAAATATACAGCTTTCTTGGTGAAAATTTGGTAAAAATTATCTTCTCACAGATTGGGAAAAGGCATCATGAAATTCTTTCTGCTATTTTTTCAGATGCTCTTGTTGCAAGTGCCATTATAGTTATCTGAGGATTCACACCAATTGATGACGGAACAACTCCACCATCAACGATATAAAGATTTTCCACATCCCATACTTTGTGATTCTCATCTACAACAGAGTTCAAACTAGATTTTCCCATTCTGCATGTTCCAAGTGGATGAAAAGCTGAAAGTAGATAATCTATTGGTTTGAAGCTACTTTTCTGAAATTCATAGTAATCTTTCCAATTTTTTATCGGCGGACATCCTCTTATCATCGGCCAAATTTCTTGAGCCCCTGCTGTGAGAAATATTTTCGTTAAGATTTCTATACCCAGTTTCAGAAGAGTCAGTTCCCTTTTTTTGAGCCAGTAAAACACAAATGGTCTGTTCATGATTGACATGACTCTTCCAGATGGTTCGTCTTCTATCATGGCACCGAACGACGCTATTTTATCAAAATTCGACATAGCTTCCGAAAATTTCTCCCCTACAAAAGGTATCGCTCCTGCTCCTGCATCTATGGGTAATCCACCGTGTAGTAGCAGAATTCCGATTTTCATAAAAGTATCAACGCAGTATCCTTGCGGAACGTGGTTGTATTGCCTGATTTCATCATCTGGACAGTAAGCTAGAACAGACGTTGCAGGATGAATTGTAAGATTTCCACCAATGTTTTTATTTTTGAATCCTTCCTCTATAAGATAAAATGGAGTCATAACTGCACCACAAGATAACACAACAGCTTTAGCTCTTATGTTTATTTGCCTTCCTGATTTGAGTTCTGCAATTATTCCTTCCACTTTTCCGTTTTTAATAATAAGTTTTTTGAACTTCGTCTCTTCAAGTAATAAAGCTCCTGATTTCAGAGCCATTGGAATATATGATATATTCGTTGATTTTTTCGCATCTGTCGGACATCCAAAAGTGCAAACTCCTTGTCCATCACAGTCTGGAGCGTTTCTCTTTACCGGGTAATGTCTGTATCCGAGCAAATCGCAGCCTCTTGCAATAACTTTGATTATTCCACCTATAACTTTTGGATTCGTTCTTTCAACCTGAATTGTTGTTTCTACTCTTTCGAAATATTTTTCCATGTTTTTGGGAGAGAGTTCTTTAAGTCCAAATTCTTTTTCCCACTTTGAAAGAATCCACTCGGGAGTTCTCCAAGATGTTCCTGTATTTATTGCAGTTGAACCTCCAACCATTCTTCCCATTGGTATAGGTATTATCGCGTTTCCAATCGCAAAAGTCAGACCTCTGTTTCTGTAAAATTTTCTGAAAGACTCTCCAGCTTTACCGGTGAAATCTTTTCTCGTGTAATATTTTCCTTCTTCAACTATCAGAATTCCGAATCCTTTTTCAGCAAGTTCTTTTGCCACAACAGCTCCACCTGCTCCAGAACCTACCACAACAGCATCGCACTCGATTTCACTATCTTCGATATCGTTTTTTACATTTTCCATGTATGTGGGAACTTGGTATGTCTTTGGACTTTTATCCCAAATACACCCGATTTTTGAGTAGATCTTTTCATCACTGAAATGTGAAACTTTTATTGTGGTTAGTAGTATTTCAGATATGGCTCTTTTTGCGGGGTTTGAGCTGATGCTGTATTCTTCCAGTATTTTTCTTCTTTCATCTATATGAATGTCTGTGAAGCTTTTGAATTTTGATATTTTTGTTAGATAATCAAGAAGATGGATTGCTAATCTGTAGACCTTTTCAGCTGTTTTATCTTCTTTGAAGAAATTTTCGAGTTTGATCACATCTTCTTCGCCACCGCCATCAAAATATTTTCCGGGTGGTATAACTGCCTCACATACCGCCTTCAATACTTTTTTCTCATGTTCTGAAAACATTATCTATTTATTATAATCTGCAAAAAAATAAATTTCTATAAATCTTCACAACTAATCTGGTATATCTGATCTGAAGAATTTCTAAAAAAATTTTGAATACAGCTAAAAAGTTTTTCATCAGTTTATTTTGAAGTTTATTATGATAAAGTTTGGGACAGATGGATGGAGAGCAAGAATTGGTCAAGAGTTTACCTTTGATAACGTTGGACTTGTTAACTTAGCTTATTCAAGATACATAAAAAAGAATTTCAAAAATCCTGAAGTTGTTGTTGGATATGACACTAGATTTCTTTCAGATGAGTTTGCTAAGTTTTCTGCATCTGTTTTAGCTCATGAAGATATAAAAGTTTTCTTGTCGGAGAAATTTTGCCCAACTCCTGCTGTATCTTTTTTCATAGGTTCTCAGAAACTCTCGGGAGGAATAGCTATAACTGCTTCTCATAATCCTTATCAGTTTAATGGATACAAAGTCAGAGAATGGTT
This sequence comes from Candidatus Calescibacterium sp., assembly GCA_025060505.1. Lineage (GTDB taxonomy): Bacteria > Calescibacteriota > Calescibacteriia > Calescibacteriales > Calescibacteriaceae > DRWZ01. The sequence goes on along the minus strand of JANXBU010000009.1, from coordinate 57,607 downwards.
CGGCGGTCCTGCTTCTCCTGAAACTACATCTGAAATAGAGAGAATAATTCAGGAGATAAAACCGGAATGGGATGAGAAAAAAAGTAAATTCAAGTATGAAGAAAGCGGGGGTTATAAAACTGAGGATATAGTCTCTCCATATGTTGAAGCTGTTGTTAGAGATTCTGAAGTAAGAGGTGTATTAAAGAAAATAGATACTTTCGTTTTTGATCTTATGCACGGAGCCTGTATAGGCCTCCCATCTATGATATTCGGTAAAAAAGCCGTTGAAATAAGAAATACTCTTAATCCTCTTTTTCCAGATTACGGTAAACCTGAACCGACACCGTATACTCTTCTGCCACTGCAGCAGACATGCAAAAAACTCAGAAAGGATGGATTTGCTTTCGATGGAGACGGAGATAGAATATACGCGTGCACAAAAACAGGTAAAATAATAGACGCTCACAGAGTTTTCGCAATGCTTATTGAGTATATTTCAAAATATAGAAATGTCAAGGGGAAGGTTTACAAGACTGTTACAGCTTCTGATCTTGTTGAAAAGGTGGCAAATTTTTATGGTTTTGAGGTCGTCACAACTCCTGTTGGGTTCAAACATCTTATAAAAGGGATGATTGAAGATAATGCTGTGATTGCTGGGGAGGAATCAGGTGGAATAGGGATTAGTTATCATCTGAAGGAGAGAGATAGTTTGTTCTGCTCATGCCTTGTTATTAAGTACTCTTTTGAGGAAGGGAAAGACTTTTCATCTTTGATTTCAAGGATTGAGAAAAAGTTCGGAAAGCACATATATCTGAGGCAAGATTTTCATATATCAGATGAAAAAAAACAAGAAGTTATGGATAAAGCTGGAAACCTTGAAAACATAGATAAATTCAAAGTTGAAACAATCGAAACAATTGATGGATACAAGATAAGGTTTAAGGGCGGAGGATTTTTACTTGTAAGGCCGTCTGGAACAGAGCCTGTTTTAAGGGTTTATGCTGAAACCGATTCCGAACAAAAGACGAAAAAAATAATATCATCTTTTTGCAAAATTTTTGGTATAGAAAATAGAGAATAGATCTGTGAAAGATAAACAGAGAACAATAAGATGGGTGAATCAAAAATAGAGCTTGAAGGAAAAACATTCGTAGTTTCTGACATACACCTTCGCCGAAACGATAGTAGGAAGAAAATATTTATTGATTTTATGGAAGAATACAAAAGGAAGGGGAATATAATACTGTTAGGAGATATATTCGATCTGTGGATAGGAGTAAACTTAGATATGCAATCAAATTTTCAAGAATTTATAAAAGTTATAGAAAAAGGAAAAAATCAGATAATCTATGTTGAGGGGAATCATGATTTTCATTTGACTTGGCTTGATGAATTGGGTGTTGTAAGAACAACGGAGAAGGAGATATTGTTGAATGGTAAAAAATTTCTTATTTCTCATGGTGATATATATTCTGGCGAGTTATCTCACAGAATATACAGAAAGGCTCTGATTAAGACAGAAAAGATTTTCAAAATTATGGTCAACGGCTACTTTGATCGGAGCATAAATAGAATTGGAGAAGTTTTTGTATCTATATCGCGCAGGAAATACATGCATCCTGTGGCTTCAAAGAAAAGAAACAAAATATTTTCATCTATGCTTTCAAATGCTATACAAATAGCAAAGGAAAAAAAACTCGATGGAGTAATTTTTGGCCATTGCCATATTCCTTCTTTTATAAAAGTAGAAGGAAAAATATATCTCAATTCTGGTTTCTGGTCAGAAAATTACGGAACATACATAGAGATTCAGGATAGTCAAAACATAACTATTAAGACTTGGGAAAGATGAATCATAATTTTTATAATTGAGAATTGGTTTATCAAATCTCAAATGTCATGCCATCTTTTAGTATTTCTATTTTAAATTTTGTTCTTTTCTTTATTTCAGATATTTCATCTATTACTTCTTTTCGGAAGGCAGGTTTTATGTGATACACGTAAATTTTCAGGTCTTTTCTTTTGAGTTTATACAGTTCCTCTTCAAATACATCGGAGCTAAGATGTTTTGAGATTTTTCCAAGTTCTCTCATTCTTTTTGGATAAGAAACATCAACGAATATAGCTTTAACATCTGGGTCGGAATTTGCGATTTCCCATACATTGTCTTGTTTCCATGTATCACCAGTTATGAGGAAAGCACAATTTGATTTTTGATCATAAACTTTGTATCCGAAAGTCAAAACTGTATGATTTGATTCAAACGGTGTTATTTTTAGTCCGTCTATATTTATTTCTTGTCCAAGTGAGATTTTTTCGTATCTTAAAGATGAATCTTCTCTGTCGATCATCTTTATGCTCGAAAAATCCGGCCATATTTCTGTATTTAGAATATGTCTGCTTATTGATTCAAGAGCTTTTGTATGTGTATATATTTTCAGTGGATTTTTTCTTACCGGAAATGACTCTGCGATCAAATACGGTATATCTGCTATGTGGTCAAGGTGTTGGTGAGTTAATACGATGTGTTCAAGTTGGAATATCTTTTCTCCTTTTCTTACTATGTTTCCCGCATCTATTGAGACTTTATCATTTATGAGTATTGAAGTCATTCCAAGATTTTTGAGTTTTGAGCCAAATGCACCAAGTACTTCTATTTTCATTTATTTTATTAAAGTTTAGTTGTAATTTGCGGAATTTTCCAAAAAACATAGATTCTTTGTTTTGATCTGGTCAAGAGTGTTTTTATACAGCCTACGCTTTTGCCTTATTGCTATTTTGTTTTATGGATTTTGTATTACAGAACCAGAGTCTAAATTGATTTTTGAGAATGCTCAGTTATTATTTATTTTTCAGAGAGAGTATCCAGAGAACAAATTGTTTTGCTTCAGCCTCTGTTACAATTCCTTTGTTGGCAGTCATAGGAACATTTCCCCATTTTCCAACTGAGCCATTTAGAACAGAGTTAACAAGACTGTCCACATCTTTCTCTGTATATTTTTTAGAAACTTCCTTCCATGATGGACCAATCAGTTTGTTATCTATTTGATGGCAGGCCATGCATCCTTTTTTTGTTGCTAAATCGATCATGGCTTTATCATCAAACTTTTGTGCCGGTTGTTGCGCTGGAGTTTTTTCTTGTGGTTTGCTCTGTTGAGTTTTCCCATCTTTTTGTGCAAAAACTGGAGAGACCACAAAGAGAGATAAAGCTAAAACTATCTTTGTCATCTTCTTCATATCTTGTTACCTCCTATTTATATAAAAATATTGACATGGAAAATCAGGAGGATAATATTCAGAAATTTTGTTTGCAGGATATTTTACTAACTTCACATAGGATTTTTTCATATGTTAGTTTTGGGGTGTGTTTTCTATTAATAGATTCCATCTTTGCGATAAATATAAAATGTTACTTTAATTGAAGCATGAAACTTGAAGTTATAAGCATAAAAAAGAAGATAGATAAGAAAAATATTCTGAAAGACGTAAGTTTTGAATGTTCGGTCGGAGAAAAGATAGCTATACTCGGACCAAATGGTGCAGGGAAGACGACAACTTTTATGGTTTTGGCTGGATTTTATAAGGCCGATGAAGGTAAGATCAACCTAATAGATGATAGTTCAAAAAGAGATATAACACACTTATCTGCTTTTGAGAAGGCAAAGCTTGGTATAGCCTACCTTCCACAGAAAAACACTCTCTTTGAAGACATTTCTGTATATGAAAATTTTAAGATAGCGGCTCAGATTGCCGGTATTTCTGTGGATAGGATAGATGAAGTGGTTGGAAAATTTGGGATACAGGAACTTATGAAAAAGAGAGTTTCTGTTCTTTCTGGTGGTGAGAGAAGAAAGGTTGAAATTGCAAGAGTATGGTTGCTTTCTCCAAATTTCATTATTCTTGACGAGCCTTTTGCAGGTATAGATCCAAAATCAATAAATCTTGTTGCTAGCATTATCGATGATTTATCAAAAAATGTTGGAGTTATAATTTCTGATCACAATGTTAGAGATGTTTTGAAAATATGCAATAGAGTTTATCTACTGTATGATGGTAGAACTATTGAAGAAGGAACACCTGATCAAATCATAAAATCATATAAGGCTAAAACTCTGTTTTTTGGAGAAAGCTTTGAGTTGTAGCTTGGTTATTATTGAAAGCAAGTTTTACAAATATATAAGTATGTAATTAATTAAGCATGCAGTTGATCAGCATGATCAAGCATTTTTCTTCCTAGATTTAATAGATCGAATGGAATATAAGATGAGAGCTAAAGAAGGATATATGGCACTGAGAATAGCTGGGATATGAACTTTTGAAAGAAAAATAAATGGTTCTCCTATTGGTATTCCTCTTTGGAATTCAATAAAGAAGATATATCCAAATGAGAAACCTAAAAAAGGTAGAAAGGCAGAAAAAATAAATCTGAGCTTTGGAAAGATTGAAGAGATTCTTTTTGAAATAAGGAAAGTCAAACCAGAAAATATACCAATTGGTCTTGAAACGAAAAACAAGAAGCAGAGTAGAATTATAGAAGAAAGCTCGCTCCAAGATCTTCTGTCTGTTTGTAAAGATAATATTGCATACGGCAGAATAAAAAACATCTTTGTTTCAAGATCTATCCAAGATGGTGGTGAGTTTTGTATTCCAAGAAAGAAGGCTAATACCGATGGAATAATGAACAAATTGATTCCGGAAGGTTTCAAGATATAAAGCGAAGTAAGGAAAAATAGCGCAACCAAAAAACTCATTTCAGCAAATTTCATTATGTAAAAAGACAATACTGCTGAGATAAGTATTGTTGATTTTATGAATTTCTTTCTTACGATGTTTTGAAACAATATAAAAACAGCAAAGCACAGCAAAAAGTATTTCAAAAGATATTTCAGAAAAGATTTATACATCAGTGGTATGTTTATGGAGAAGTAATCTATTTTTGAGTTGGCAAGTATGAAAGATATAACAATCAGTAGCAATGTTCTTAAAGGATTGAAAATTTCAGAAGTAAACAACAGGACATTCAGGGATTTCAGGACATCTTTCAACTTTGTCTTCATATTGAATTTCTCCTCCTAAAAATGTTATTTTTTTGTTATCTTTTAATACTATGCCATTTTGTGGACAAGAGTTCTTCGAAAAGCTTATGAAATTTTCAGATGTGATTTCTATATTTAGTTTTGCGCATCCGTTTGTTTCAATGTGACTGTTTTCAAATTGTATCTGTATGGGATTGAATCCATCATCTCTTACAACGTAATTTGAAGCTCTTATTGAGTTTCGTCCTATATTTCCTGTGGCGTTTATTTTGAAGTACCTTATTGTCTCGTATTCAATTAGGAATATTTCTGAGAAGGTTTCTGATATATCAATTGAACCTGAATATGATTCCGGAGTGATTATTTTTGCGGTTAAGTTTTCATAATATACTTTGAACTTTGAAAGTTCTACTGTTCCATATAGCTCCAAATAAAAATTCTGTGCTGATAATACAATTTCGCAGTTTTCTAATCTGATCGGGAAGTTCTTGCCAGATTTTTTCTCACATTTTCCCTGAGTTTTAGCTTCTTTGAGTTGGCGAAAATCAAATACACAGTTTATATTTGTTTTTTCGTTTTCGTAGATTGCACATATATCAAGGAGTTCGTAAATTTTTATGAATGTATAAGAAGTAAAAATCAGAGCATTGCTGAATGAATAAATTATGCTCATTGATTTCCTGAGCTCAGTGATATTGATGTTTTCGGTATTGTTCTTTTGTTTGCAGTTCTGCGTTAAAGTTAGAAGAATCATCAGAATTGCGATTTTTTTGTTTGTTGTTTTCTTTTTTGTTCTCATTTGATTTTATCCTCTCTCATTTTGTATTCTGCTCTTTTGATGTCGTTTATCCAATATCTTAATAAGTTAAGGTAGATGTCTGTTATAATTAGTATAATTAAGAGAGCCAGGAACCATATACTTATTCCAAAGTTTTCAAATTTTATGATTTTTTCTTTTATATCTGCTCTTATTTGTTCTGCAATAAACCTTTCAAGTATCAGGAGTAACAGTCCAGTAATTATTATTTTCTCTTTGCTCAAATTTTTGAGTTTATATATTATAATTCCGGAAAAAAAGAACAGAGCTGACTCAACAATCTGAGTCGGAAACAGTTTAACATAATTGCCGTTTCCTGCAAAAGATTCAGGGGAGAAAACAATTCCGTATTTTTGAGATTCAAATCCATAGCAGCATCCTACTGTGAAACATACAAGTAGTCTATATGATGAAAGTGCGAAGAATGATGGATATACAAGTCCTGCTACTATATCAATAAATTTTATTTTTCTTACCAGTGTATATACGATTATTGCAGCTGTTGAGATTATCAGCACTCCTACAAGTGTGTGTCCCGTTTTCCAAAACTTCGCATATTCTATTAAATCCCATCTGTAGATTAGTCCCAATGGAATCTTTGAAAAGAGAATTGAGACTATGCATATTATTGTTGGTATGTTTATAGCATCGTTTTCGTTGATTCCATACTTTCTAAGTGATTTGAAGCTCAGGAATAAAAAAATTAGACAGGTTATGGAGAAACCTATGGAGAAGAATGGAAGATAAAGGTCTCCTATGCTGATATACGGAAGCATTTGAATAAATTTTGCAAATATATTTTAGTTTATGGTTATGATGTGATTTAATTAAGTGTGAGTTTATTTGATTGAGGCTGAATTTTGGGGTTCTGTATGTAAGATATCAGGTTTCCTGATTTTCATTTTGTTTTGGTTGTATTCCGACGTATATGAGTTTTTTATCATGTTTTTTGACTATTCCTTCTTGTTCCATTTCTTCAACTATTCTTGCTGCTCTGTTGAATCCGATTCCGAGTTTTCTTTGGAGAAGCGATATTGATATTTGCCCGAAGTTTTTGGCTATTTCGATTGCTTCTCTGAACTTTGGATCTTTGTTTTCAAAAAATTCAGGTGACATAAAAGCTTGGTCCTCATCTTCGGTTATGATTTGTATATAATCTGGTTCTCCTTGCTTTTTCAGATGTTCAACTACTCTTGATATTTCATTATCAGATATGAAGCAAGCGTGCCCTCTTTGAGGGGTTGTTCCGGGCATAGAAAAGAGGAAATCACCTTGTCCAAGAAGTGTTTCCGCACCGTTGACATCTAGTATAACACGGGAATTTGTCTTATCTGAAACTCTCAGTGCGATTCTTGCTGGCAGGTTTGATTTTATTATTCCCGTTACAACGTCCGCGGAAGGTCTTTGGGTTGTGAGTATAAGATGTATTCCGGCTGCTCTTGCCATTTGTGAGAGTCTCATAACATACTCTTCAACTTTTCTTGCAGAGCTTACCATAAGATCGGCAAACTCATCTATTACTACAATTATTCTGTGCATGGTTTGGCCGGTCTTTTCAACGAAGTGGTCTATGTTTTTAGCTGATTCTTTCTTCATAGTTTGGTATCTGCGTAACATTTCATCCACAGCCCATCTTAGAACATCTATTGCTCCCTTTGGACTTGTTACAACATCTGTAACTAAGTTCGGAATTCCACTGTACGGAGAGAATTCCAGCATTTTGGGGTCAACGAGAATGAATTTTAGCTCATCTGGTCTAAATCTCAGAAGCAGGCTTATTATTATGGCGTTCAGAAGAACACTTTTTCCTGAACCAGTTGTTCCGGCAATAAGAAGATGTGGTAGTTTTTGGAGATCTACTACGAAAGGTTTTCCATATATATCTTTTCCTATCGTTAGCGGTATTTTCATTTTTTTTGCTTCTTGTGCGAAGAAGACTTCTTTTAGACGAACAATACTTCTTGTTTTTCTTGGCACTTCAAATCCAACCGCGCCGCTACCTGGAACAGGAGCAATGATTCTTATTCCGGGCATTCTCATTGCTATTGCTATATCATCTCCAAGAAGAACTATCTTTGTTGCTCGAATTCCTGTTTCGGGAATGAATTCAAAAAAATTCACAACGGGTCCTGATGTTACAGATGTAATTTTTCCTTTTATTCCAAATGATTCAAGTGCTTGGAGAAGCTCACGAGATGTCTTTGAAAGAATTTCTGGGGGATCATAGTTGGATTCACCTGGTTCATCTAAAATATCTGGACTTGGAAGTTCAAATTTTTCTTTTTCGGTTTTATCCTTAGTGTACTGGTTACCCTTTGTGTATTCATTATACTCTTCTTCGTCTTTGTCTGTCTCATTGTTTTCTTGAACTCTGGTCATTTCTTCTTGTTCAGCTAGCTCAACTCGATTGTTCTGCATAATATTTATGACATCTGTTATGTGTGATGTCTCATCTATTTTGAGGGTTATCTCTGTTCTTTTGTATTCAGTTTTCAGCTGATCCTCTTCTGGTGCCTGGTTTTGATCAACCGATTCTATAGTTTTCTTTCTAGATAGGATTTTTGCTGTTTTCAGTATGATTGGAGATGTAATTATAAAAGAAAAAATGAAAGTTGCCCCAGTTATTATAGCTAACGAAAGATTTTGTGGAAGATTTAGTCTTTCGAAGAGCTTTTTTATCTCAAATCCTAAAATTCCTCCGGAATCTACGCTTACATAAGAGCTTACAGCAGATATTCCTATTGCTATCATTACTGTTAAAGCAATATATCTTGTTTGAACTTCTTTTTTTATGAGAGAAATAAGACTTATCATAAGAAATCCTGCTGAAAGTGGAATAAGACCATATCCTAGTGCAAGAAAAACGCTTCCGTACAGTTTCATAAGTATTTCATTTGGATATCCGCTTATAAAAGGAGAACGAGGAGCAGATGAATCAAGTGATAGTCCAAGTATAGCTAATGATATGATTATGTTCACAATCGAGATGATGACCTGTATCATAAAGACAATTTTACAAAGCCAAATTTATAAATGATAATATGCTTTTTCTGATGGTTGTTTGATGTTTATATTTTGAATCTTTTTGGAGGTTTTGTTTATGTGTATAAGATTTGATTGTATTCAAGAATGTGCAAAATGTGTGTATAAAAAAATAAAAATTTCAGAGTTATATATAAACTTTTTTATATGCGTTTGCGAATACTTTTTTCTTTGGTTTTAGTTTTATTTTTTTGCAGTCAGAAGGATGATAAAAAAAAGGGTGCTTCTTTAAATGAATTCAGAACTCATGGGGATGAGAAGATTGCCGTAATTTTTGACTTTAATGATAATCTTGATGCATCAAAGACTGTCAGATTTTTTGCTGTTGGACACAGGTTTGATCTCAAAAAAGACGTTGTGGACGAAGAATCATATTATCAATCGTATAAGAAGTATATGGAGATTATAAAACCATATATTTCAAAGAGATATAAAAACGTAGTTGTTTTTGAAGAGCATGCTGGACTGCCTCTTGTTTTCTTCGGAGAAAATGGAAGAAATGCGAGAGAGCAGGCTAAATCTGTTCTTCAAGCTTCAATTTTACTTATGGGTAAAATCGGCAGTGCAATTTCGTATTATACAGATAAATTTCCAGAAATAGATGGTATGCAGGGTAGGCAGATATTCTTAGCGCTCACTGATACCTTGTGGAGGGTTTTCTACAATACCTTTTCTTCTTTTGCAAAAGAATACGGAGTCTATGTGGTTTCATGTCAGAATACTCCTTATCCATATTTGGATAAGAAAAATTTTACAAGCGGATCTGAAAAATTTGTTGACCCAGTTGTTGAAGATAAATCCTTTTATTATGAAGCAACTACTTCAGACGTTTGGAATACCTGTTTTATTTTTTCTCCACAAGGAGATATAGTTCACAAGACACGCAAGGTAAATCTTGTTCCAACAGAGAAAAACGATCTTCAGTTCTCATCAAGTAGTTATGAGGAGCTTGAAGTTTACAGAATACCAGAAACTCCAATTGATGTATGCATTGGAATAAGTCTTGACGCTTTTGTTCCGGAGTATATCAGGACTCTTGATGAGAAAGGTTGCGATGTTCTTCTTCAGCCTGATGCGAATTCCGGAGCTTGGGCAGGTCTTGGGGGGCTAAAGCACTGGCAGACTTATGAATGGCTTGCTTCTACTATGGGGAGCATACAGACCGAATACTATGTCGGTTGCACAAATCCGCATATAGCTTTGTTTGAAGGAAAGGGCTGCCAGTTCCGAAAAATAGACATAACATGGAAAAAGAGCATAGCTTTCAATGTTAATCCTATGATGACCGGTAATATGTTTGATACATCATTTGATGGTCAGACAGCGATACTCGGAAGAGATAAAAGAGCAAGAAGGGACATAAACTACATTGGTAATCCCCCGCTTGATGAAATAAAGTTTGACGGTCTGCAAAGCTTCAAAGATGGCGGATTCATTATTCTTGGGCCATGGACTTTTGATATAGATAAAAATTTACCTATTGAGGAGCAAAGGAAAAAAGCAGTTGAATATCAATCTTCACTTTCTCAAGGTGGCTCAAACGAGAATATGTATATATCCACTGTTATAGGAACTGACATATCTTTGGATTGAGGTTCCATATTTTCTGAAAAGTTCTTAATTTCAGGTGAACGAAGACATAATGACTTCTTGTAGATTAATTCTGCGTGCTTCAGAGGTTCAAATTTTGATTATAGGTTATGAGAATCGGTAAGAAACTCCCAATAGGAATACAGAGTTTTGAGGAAATGAGGACTAATGGATACTATTACGTAGATAAGACATATTTTGTGTCAAAGCTCGCTAGTGAGGGGAAATATTACTTTCTATCAAGACCTCGTAGATTTGGCAAATCTTTGTTTCTGGATACACTGAGACAGGCGTTTTTAGGAAAGAAGAAACTTTTTGAGGGATTATATTTGGAGAATAACTGGAACTGGGATGAATTTCATCCTGTAATACTGATAAATTTCGGAGATGGTGTAGTTGAGGATGAGAAGAACTTGGAGGAGGTGATGTCTGAGATACTTTTGGAGAATGCGGAGAACTACGGAGTGAAGTTGAGAAAGAGACTGATAAATTACCGATTGAAGGAGCTGATAGTGAGCCTATATGAGAAATACAGGAGTAAGGTGGTAGTTTTGATAGATGAGTACGACAAACCGATACTTGATAGGATAGAGGGTGAGAGTGAGACAGTATTGAGGATAAGAGAGAAGTTGAAGAATTTTTATTCTGTGTTGAAGGGTGCGGATGAGTATTTGAGGTTTGTATTTATAACTGGAGTAAGTAAGTTTTCAAAGGTATCGTTGTTTTCAGGGATAAATCAGCTGCAAGACATAACACTGAATAGGGAGTATGCGACGATATGCGGGTATACACAGAAGGAGTTTGAGGAGGTATTTGCACCGGAGCTGGCAGGATTGAATTTGGAAGATATAAGGACGTGGTATAATGGATATTCTTGGTTAGGGGAGCCAGTATATAATCCATTTGATGTTCTATTGTATTTATCAGAAAAGGTATTCAGACCATACTGGTTTGAGACGGGAACACCTGCTTTTCTTGTAAAGCTTTTGATTAACAAGAGGTTTCATATACCGGATCTAGAGAGTCTTTTTGCAAACGAGAATTTACTCGGTTATTTTGATATAGACTTTATAGAGCCAGAGAATCTTTTGTTTCAAACTGGATACCTAACAATAAGGAAGTTAAGGAAGCTGCAACGGGAATTATCTATGTGCTGACATATCCAAACAAGGAAGTAAAGATTTCTCTAAACTCTTACATACTGGGTTATGTTGTGCAGAACAGATCAGAAAGTTTCAGACTAACACTGAAGTTGCAACTTGCGTTTATGAATGGAAACATTGATGAAATAGTTGAGCTGATAAAGAGTATTTTTGCATCAAGTATTTTTGGTACATAGGTTTAAACAAATATGAATCATTTTGCGCAAGTGTTGTATATACTCTGTTTCAATCAACTGGATTAGATGTAGTGGGTGAGGATATAACAAACGAGGGAAGAATAGATCTGACGGTTAAATTAGGTGATAAGTGCTATATATTTGAATTCAAAGTTTTGGAGATAGATAATGTTCAGAGTAAGGCATTGGAGCAGATAAAGTCAAAACGTTACTGGGAGAAATACACTGGAAAATTCAATGAGATATACCTGATAGGAGTAGATTTCAGTGTGCAAAAAAGAAACGTCGTGAATTTTGAATGGGAGAAATTGTAGTGTGGGGGATTGTATAGGTTATTAATTATTTATTTTTGCAGTATATGAAGCTCAGAACACAACAGATGTATCGCCTTTAAGGAGTCTTCTTGCTATTGTTCTTCTCTGGATTTCGGATGTTCCATCTGGTATTCTGTAGGTTCTCGCGAGTCTGAACCCGTCTTGTAGTCTTAGTTCGTTGGTGAGCCCCATTCCGCCGAATATTTGTATGGCTCTATCAAAGACACGTTGGCAGGCTTCTACGCAGTATCCTTTTGCTGCTGATATTTCTTTTATCGGTGGTTTTTCTGAGTTTTCTGCGAGCCATCCACAGTGTATGCAAAGAGTTTGTGATGTGTAGGTATCCAGATATGAATCGGCAAGCATAAATTGAATCGCCTGATATTCAGAAATTGTTTGCCCGAAAGCTTTTCTTTGTTTTGAGTATTCAATTGATTCGTTCAGAGCCCATTCTGAAAGTCCGCTGCATATTGCTCCTATTGCAAGGCGTCCGATGTCTATTCCTTCCATAGCTTTCAGAAATCCAAAATTGACTTCACCTATAACGTGGCTTTCTGGAACCTCAACATTGTCAAATGATAAAATAGCTGTATCGGATCCAAAGTGTCCCATGTATGGTATTATTGATTGAACCTTCCAACCTCTTTCTTTTTCTACATAGAAAGCTGTGATTCCGCCCTTTTTAGCTTTGAGAAGTTCTGTATCTGTTACTGCGAAAACAACCGCGTAATCTGCGTATGGACCGTTTGTTATCCATTGCTTTATTCCATTTATAACCCAGTTTTTTCCTTTTCTTTCCGCTCGTGTTTTCATAGACCATACATCTGAGCCCGCTTCTGGTTCAGAAAGAGCAAAGCACTGTGTTTTTTCACCTTTAAGTAATCCGGGTAGAACTTGTTTTTTCAGTTCATCTGTCATTTCTGCGATTACAGAAGATGGCCCATCTACGAAGCCAGCCATAAGTGGGGATACAAGCAAACCTCTTCCTGGAGTTATAAGCGGGCGCCCGGGACCATACCTTGCGTGAAGCTTTATGTTTATAAATACCGAAGAAAGAGGGCCGAACCCGCTACCACCAAGACTTTCAGGAACAAATATAGTATAAAATCCCGCTTCTGCTGATTTCTTCCTAACATAACTTCTTAGTTCCTGAACCTCTTTTTTCAGATATAAGTTTTCATCGTACATTTTGGTTTCATCTTCCAGAACCTTTTTGTTTTCCTTCTCAAGCGGAACTATTTCGTTGTCTATGAATTTGAACATCGAGTCGATTATCTGCCTTACTTCCTGTGGAGGATTGAAGTTTATTCCATCTGGTTTCATAACATATATTTTCTCTACATCTATAAGGCTTATATAATATTACAGATTTTTTGTATCAGGTTTTCTTTTTCATTTGTTTCTCAGTATTATTCCGTTTAAGAATATATCTACCATGTGTTTTACTCTTGTCTCAATTGATTTTTTGCTCAGCGGATTTGGAATGAATGGATCTAAGATAGGTATAAATAAAAAATATATCAGAACTGCACCTGTTAGAGTCACAGAAAGTTGGATTGGATCAATACCTTCGCGAAAAATTCCTTTTCTCACTCCCTCACCGATTATCTTTTCTCCGAAGTTAAGAAGTTTTGGAACATATTCTTGTGAAAGCTGTCTTATTGGTATGTTCTCATCAAGAAGCTCTCTGACGAGTATTTTTATATAATCCTGATTTTTTGATATGTAGTCCATTATTTTCTCAAAGAACATCTCGGAATCTTTTATTATGTCATCTGATGTGAACGATATTTGAAATATATCAAGGATTTCTGTAAGAACTTTATCTATGAGTTCAAAATATATATCTTGTTTGCTTGGAAAATGATGATACAGTGAAGCTTTTTTTATTCCAACCTTTTCAGATATTTCGTCCATACTTGTTCCGGCGAATCCGTATTTGCCAAAAAGCTTCGTAGCGACTTTTATGATCTTCTCTCTTGTTTTTTGTCCCCTCTTCCTTACCTTACTGATTTTTTCTTTATTGATCTCTTCCTTTCTCTTTATCCACCTCATCTCATTATTTTAATTATAGTTCTTCAATATTTTACATAATAAGTTCTTTTTCATAAATTCGCCGACCTGAAATATGAATTAAAGAATTCCCTGAAAAGAAAATGAAATTTGAGAGGAAAATTGTGAATCGTATAAATCTTTAAATTATTTTACATTGTTTTACTTATAATGTTGAAACAATTGCCAACAGATGTTAGGATAGCTGTTTTCATTCTTATAGCTCTTTTTCTTTTTGCTCTTTCATATCCGATTTTACCTTATACTTATTATGAGCAGTTTCCAGAAAGGACGCTTGAAGGATTTTCTCTTGAACATCCATTTGGAACAGATGAAATAGGAAGAGATCTTCTTGCAAGAACATCTTATGGTCTCGGTATATCTCTAAGAGTTGCGATAACTGCTGCTCTGATAGCTACAATACTCGGAACTGTGATAGGGATAATATCTGGTTGGTTTGGCGGCATAGTGGATGTTCTGATTATGCGGTTTATTGACTTTTTTATTTCTATTCCAGACATAATTCTGATTGTTCTTATATCTCTTGTAATAGGGCAGGGTGAGATTGCTATAATAGCTGCTATTTCTCTTGGAGCTTGGCTTTCTGTTGCAAGAGTAATAAGAGGAGAGGTCGTCAAACTCAAAAACGAGGAATTTATCGCATCTGCTATTTTGGTCGGAAACTCAACGCTCAGAATATTTTTCAAACATATAATACCAAATATAATAAACTACGTGATTGTTATGCTTGTTTTGAGGGTTCCAACAGCTATACTAACAGAATCTGGATTATCTTTTATAGGTCTTGGTCTCAAACCTCCAACATCATCTCTGGGAGTGCTTGCGGAAGAGGGATTCAGAGCCATATCAATATATCCGAGATTTATCATAATACCTTCTGTCTTGATTTTCCTGCTCGTATGGAGCATAAACGCAATTGGTGAGTATATGGCTAAAAAAGTTCAGAGATAAATTGGTATATTCAATTTAGGTGCTTGTATTTAAAATCAGCATAATTTTATTCAAAATCATGCAAATACAGTTTGATTAGAATAAACAAATAAAATTTCATTAAAAAACAAAGCAAAATTCCTTTTCACTAATCAAAAATCATGTTCTCAAATATATCTATTGATGGAAGGAGTTATGGTTTCTATTCAATCAAGGGTTTTGAGGAAACGAAAAAACTTCCATACTCACTAAGAATACTTCTTGAAAATCTTTTGAGATACAAGGATTTGGAAGATGATAAAAAAGACGAAAGAGAAAAAATAGTAAAAGAGGAGCACATTGATCTTCTCCTTAAAAGAAAAAAGGGCAGCGAGATACCGTTTTTTCCAGAAAGAGTAATTCTTCAGGATTTCACTGGAGTTCCTCTTATAACAGATATAGCAGTTATGAGAGATGTTGCAAAGAAGTTTGGAAAAGATCCGAAGATTATAAACCCAATAAAAAGGTGCGACCTTGTTATAGATCACTCAGTTCAGGTTGACTTTTTTGGAATGGATTTAGCTTTTGAGCTCAACACAAAAAAAGAATTTGAGAGAAACAGAGAAAGATACGAGTTTTTAAAGTGGGCGCAGGAGAACTTCAAGAATATCAGAGTTATACCTCCAGGAGCCGGAATAATTCATCAGGTAAATCTTGAATTTTTGGCAGATGTTGTGAGAGTAGAAAAATCAAATAAGAGAAAGAAACCAATACTCTTTCCGGATACTTTGCTCGGAACAGACTCACATACAACAATGATAAACGCAATAGGAGTTTTAGGATGGGGTGTTGGTGGAATAGAAGCTGAAGCTGTTATGCTCGGAGAACCGAACTACATTGTTGTTCCGGAAACAGTAGGTGTCAAGTTGATTGGAAAACCAAAAGAAGGAGTCACGGCTACAGACATAGTTCTTACCATAACAGAGATTCTGAGAAAAAAGAAAGTTGTTGATAAGTTCGTTGAATTCTTCGGGCCGGGACTCAAGAACCTTTCTGTTCCAGACAGAGCAACAATATCTAATATGTCTCCAGAATACGGTGCAAGATGCGGATTCTTTCCTGTGGATAGCGAAACTTTGAAATACCTCGAACTTACAGGTAGATCAAAGAAACATCTGAAAATTGTTGAAGCTTATCTTAAAAGAAACATGCTCTTTTATGAAGATGAATCCAAGATTGAATTCGATGATGTTGTTGAGATTGATCTTGAAAAAGTTGAGCCATCTGTTGCCGGTCCATCGAGACCTCACGATAGAATCTCGCTCGGAGATCTGAAGTCAAAGTTTATTTCATACTTGGGCAGGGAAAAAAAGGAGGTAGAAGTTGATCTGAACGAGACAGAAAGAATAAAGCTCAGAGATGGATCTGTTGTGCTTTCTGCTATAACAAGTTGCACGAATACATCAAATCCACATCTTATGATAGGAGCTGGTATCTTAGCGAAAAAGGCTGTGGAACGAGGACTGAGGGTTCCGGGATATGTTAAAACTTCAAATGCTCCAGGTTCTCTGGTAGTTGCGGAGTATCTCGAAAGAGCTGGGCTGATGCCATATCTGAAAGCTCTTGGATTTCACATAACTGGATATGGCTGTACGGTTTGTATAGGAAACAGTGGACCAATAAACGAAAAAATTGAGCAAGCTATAAAGAAAGAAAATCTTGTAGCTGTCTCGGTTTTGAGTGGGAACAGAAACTTTGAAGCGAGGATCCATCCTTCTGCTCGAGCTAACTTCCTTATGTCTCCACCTCTTGTTGTCGCATTCGCGATTGCTGGAAGAATAGATATAAACCTTCTTGAAGAGCCAATTGGGTACGATCCAAACGGTAATCCAGTGTACCTAAAAGACATATGGCCACAGAAAGAAGAAGTTGAAAGATTCACTTCAATTATTTCTTCGGAACTTTTCAAAAAAAAGTATTCAAATGTTTTTGAGGGAACAGAAGAATGGAAGAAATTGAAAGCTCCGAAATCGGATACATATTCTTGGGATCAAAACTCAACTTACATAAAAGCCCCACCGTTTTTTGAAAATTTTGAGATAGATGAACCGAAAGAAATAAAAGATATAAAAGGTGCAAGGCTCCTTCTTATTCTTGGCGATAGCATTACAACAGACCATATATCTCCGGCTGGAAATATAAAAGCAGACTCACCTGCTGGAAAGTATCTCGTTGAAAGAGGAGTTAAACCAGTTGATTTCAATAACTACGGAGCAAGGAGAGGAAACTGGGAGGTTATGGTCAGAGGTACATTTGCGAACATAAGACTTAAAAATCTTATGGTGGACCTTGAAGGAGGCTACACGGTTTATGATGGAAAAGTAGTTTCTGTTTTTGAAGCATCGGAGATGTACAAAAAAGACGGTGTTCCCCTTTTGGTTATTGCAGGAAAGGAGTATGGTTCCGGAAGCTCAAGAGACTGGGCTGCCAAAGGTCCTGCCTTGCTTGGAATAAAAGCAGTTATAGCAGAAAGCTTTGAGACAATTCACAGAAGTAATCTTGTTGGTATGGGAATAGTTCCCTTGCAGTTCAAATCTACCAATCTCAAGGAACTTCAAATAAATGGATCGGAGATCTTCAACATACCATTGAAGGATTTAGCTCCACAGAAGGAAATAGAAGTTGAGATGGTAAGGTCGAACGGTGAATCTGTAAAGTTTCAGGTTATTGCAAAGATAAATACCTATGTTGAGGTGGATTATATAAGACACGGTGGAATTCTTCCGTATGTCCTGCGCAAGATACTAAAAAACAAAGCTAAATAATTTACAAAAGTTGATAAATGAATCTGTTCTTTGGTTGTTCAATATGTCTAATGATCTGAGGCAAAGAATAATTCAAAATGTTCAGAGTGTTCTTGAAAGGGTAAAATCAGCTTGTCTGAGAGCTGGACGTAGACCGTCTGATGTTAGAATCGTTGCTGTTTCCAAAACATTTCCACCGGAGTATATAAGGTATGCATACGAGGCAGGCATAAGAGACTTTGGAGAAAACTATTTTCAGGAAGCATTTCCAAAGATGAATGAACTTGGAGATCTTGATATAACATGGCACTTTATAGGAAGGATACAGAGCAATAAGATAAAAAACATATATCAAAGCTTCTCCTTTGTTCATTCTTTGTCTTCCGAAAATCATATTATTGAGTTTGAAAAAAGATACAACGGAAAGAAGATAAAGTGTTTTGTTCAGATCAATATAGGAGAGGAAAAAACAAAATCTGGAATATACGAGGAGCAGATTTTTGAATTCATAAAAAGATTTTTTGAGATTTCTCCAAAGAGTATTGAGCTTGTTGGTCTTATGACAATTCCACCGCCATCAGATGATCCAGAGAAAGCAAGGCAGTACTTTGTTCGTATGAGAAAAATAAGAGATAAACTTATTTCACAAGGCTATAACTTGCCTGAACTTTCTATGGGTATGACGGATGATTTTGAAGTAGCCATTGAGGAAGGAGCAAGTTTCGTTAGAATTGGAAGAGCTATATTTGGTGAAAGAAAATAAGAAGAATCACGCCATGGCAGTGATTCAATCCTCTGTGAAAAATACTAGTTGAAATATTGTCCTGTTGCAAATACGGATTACATTCTTAGAAAATACCGAATCTGAAATCTAATCTTAAAAACTGCTATGACGAGATAAAAATTAAGTTTTCAGACCAACCGAGCAGAGAATCTCATATGGAATTGTTTGTGCTTTTTCCGCAACTTCATAAATTGATATATCGTCTCCGATTATTTGAACTTCATCCTGAGGCTTTACCGAATTGTCACAAAGAGAGCACAACATATCCATAGAAATAACTCCGATTATTTTGAATCTTTTTCCGTTTATTGAAACAAAACCTTGTTCCCACAATATCCGGGGTATTCCGTCTGAATATCCTATGTCAATAACAGCTATTTTTGTTCTCTCGTTTGCGATGAATTTTCTTGAATATCCAACACTCCAACCTTTTGGTATCTCTTTGATTGTTAGAACTCTTGATTTTACAGACATAGCTGGTTTGAGTGAAAAATCTTTTTCTTTTCCGAATGGTGAAATTCCGTAAATACATATTCCCGGTCTCACAATGTCTTTATGGAAGTCGTCTCCTATAAGTGTTCCGGCTGAGTTTGAAATTGTTCTGATTATTCTCTTACCGAGAAATTTCTCAACTCTCTGGGATATATGATCAAAAATCTCATTTTGTTTTTTTATGAAGTTCGGATCTCCGAAATCAGAGTAGGCAAAGTGAGTTATAATGCCCTTGATCCTACTTTTTCCTTTGTATTTTTGTACTATATCTTCAAATTTATCAATCTCATCTGGGAGTATCCCGAGTCTTCCCATCCCAGTATCAAATTTGACCAAAAGGTTCGGAACTCTTGATTTCATTTTCTGTTCGAGGTCTATTAGATCTCTTGCAACTATTGTGAATTTTTTTTCAGCTGCTTCTTTTGTCTCAGTTTTGTCTGAAGTTCCTTTCAGAATTACTATTTCTTTTTTTGAAAGTTTTCTTGTAAGTAGAGCTTCCTCCAAGCTTATCACACACCAACCATCAACAAACTCATCTATCAGAGGGACTATATTTTTTATTCCGTGCCCGTAGGCATTAGATTTTATGACAGAAAATATTTTCGTTCCGCCTTTTACTTTTTCTTTCACTATTCTTATGTTATTCAGCAGATTCTGAGTATTTATTTCAATTATCTTTCCGCGAACTTTTATGGTTATGTTTTTGCGAATGTTTTTTCTATCCACCATTATTTAGTTTTTCATATTTTCCATTATTCATTTGGATTGAGGATTTTCAGTTTGTTAATTGTTGATGGTTCAGATCCTTGCAGAAACGCTTATCAGATAGATATCTTTACTGAATTGTTTGTAAATATCTTATCTATTGAAGCAATTGTTAATTTTTATGGATTAAAATGAAAAGCATATTACTTTTTGGCTTTTTGGGTATTTTGGCTTTTGGCATATTCATTTTCTTCCCATCAAGAGCTGTAGCTCATGATATACATGCCAAGGAACTTAATAAGCTTCTTCAAGAGAGAAAAGAGGGTAAGAAATCGTTTGTTCTTATTGATGTAAGAACTAGTGAAGAACATAAGGAAGGATACATTCCGGGCACAGATATGAATATTCCGCATGATCAGATAGACAAACTCCCGCAGATGGGTGTCAATGATAAAAACACAACAATCATACTCTATTGTAGATCCGGAAGAAGGTCAGACATAGCAAAAAGTACGCTTCTTAAAATGGGCTACAAAAATGTTCTGAATGCTGGCGGAGTTAAAGATTGGACTAAAGAAGGATACCAGCTTTCAAAATAGCTTTTGCTCTGAGTTCCATAAATCTACCTCCTGAACCATTACAGAGCCGCTGTGTTTTTCCGTATTTCTGAGTGCTTTACCTTAGTCAATTCAATAGAGTATATTAAATTTTGAACTTTTCTTGAGCAATCTGGTGAATCGTATATACTGAGATCGTCTGTTTTTTCTTGATTTTTTATTTTTTTCTTACTATTTTCATCTTCTGATCTTTCCTGTAATAGTTTTTGGAAATTCATCGACTTTCTCAATACTGAACTTTATATGTGGGCCTATGTATTTTCTGACCACCATAGCTATCTTTTCGTTTTCATCTTTTGTAAGTATTTTCAGGATATATTGTCTGGTTTCATCTTGTTCTGGAATAACGACACATTCTGTTCCAGCATATCTACGCACTACATCTTCTACTTCTTCTGGTGATATACGGTATCCGGAGGTCTTTATGATTTTATCTTTTCTACCTTTGTAGAAAAAATATCCTTGATCATCAAAGTAAGCTGTGTCTCCGGTTTTGAACCATCCGAATTCTGTTTTGAGATCTTCTCCGAAATATCCAAGCATAGATATAGGAGAAGATATGCTGATGCATATATCTCCTATTTCTCCAGGTTTGTTTATTTCATTTCCTTTTTCATCCACGAGCTTTACCGCCACTCCAGGTATTGTCTTTCCCATTGAGGCGGGCTTTGGTCTGAATAGTTTTGGTGAATTGGCTATAATTGGTCCTCCTTCGGTTTGACTATAAAATTCGGTTGGTTCTATTCCGAAGAAAGATTTGCTCCATTCGAACAAACCTTCTCCAACATACTCTCCAGCGGTCAGAAGTGATTCTATTTGGTAATCAAATCTTTGTTTGTTGCTTTCCTTCTGGATTATCCTCAGAGCAGTCGGTGGCATAAACACAATCTTGATGTTGAATTTCTTTATTATGTGTAGCGCTTCATCTGGGTCAAACTTTTTCATTCGGTAAATCAAAAATGGTTTCTTGAGATACATTGCTGGAAATGGTCCATAGAACATCCCGGCCATCCAGCCCCAGTCTGCAATATCCCATATAAGTCCGTTTATTTCCTGAACCATATACTTGAATATCACACTTCTTGCAAGAAGTATCTTGTGTCCGTGAATTACTCCCTTTGGTTCTTTTTCACTTCCAGATGTAAAGAGTATTATAGCCGGAGTTTCTGGATATGTGGTTGCTGATTCTATTTCTTTTGCTGAGACTACTGTGTTCTTGATATCTTCTATGGTGTAGATTTCTGATTCTATCTCTTTTGCGATATCTTGTAACCTTTCAAAGTTGCTTTTACTACAGAAAATTATTTTTGGCCTAGCTTTCACCATCCTTTTTCTCAGAAGCTCGTCACCGAGAACGGGAGATATTGGCATTGAGATGTTCCCGCTGAGATAAACTCCAATGTGAGTGAAAAGAAGTTCAGGAATGGGTTCGCTTATCAGAGCGACTATTGACTGGGTTTTTTCAACCTTGCTTTTTATGAAACCACCTATCTTTCTTGATATTATTTTTGTTTGATGATATGTGAATTCAAGCTTTTCCTTGCCATCATAGTATATAAAAGCTAAACCATCTTCATCTGGAGAAGAGAGCATAGCTTGTCCCATATTGAACTGAAACGGAATTTCCCATGCCATAGTTGTATTATATACCAAGGATATTTATCAGTTCTTTTCTTTTGAGTTTTTTGAAAACATGAGCTTTTCCATCCTTTATAAGAATTATCTTATCTGATTCCAGTGCTGTTGATATTCTGTGGGCTATTTTTATTATAGTTTTGTCTTTGAGGATGTTTTCAAGTATATAGGAAATTTTCCGCTCGGTTTCAATGTCAACAAATGCTGTGGCTTCATCAAATATTATGACTCTCGGATCGCGGTATATTGCTCTCAGTATAGATATTATTTGTTTTTCACCAGATGATAGTCCGACGCCGTCTTCTGAGATTTCTCTTGAAAGAGGAATGTTTATTTCAGCTGCTTTCATTATTTTGACTATTTTGTCTATCTTGTTCTCATCATATTGACCAAATGTTATGTTTTCTAGTACCGTTCCCGACAGAATGAATATATCTTGATGAACAAAGCATATGTTTTTTCTTATGAAGTTTAGCGGATATTCTCTTATGTCTTTGCCGTCCAGAAGTATTTTGCCTTTCTGAGGTTCATACATTCTTGTCAGCAGATTAGCTATTGTTGTTTTGCCAGCTCCCGTCACTCCGACTATTGATACTTTTTCACGAGGTTCCAAGGTGAAGCTGACTCCTTTTAGAACTTCTTTATTTCCATCGTAGGAAAAATGTACATCTGAGAACTCTATTTTCCAGTTCATTTCGTTGTACTGAGGTGTAGTTATTGAAATACTGAATTTTCCGTTGTTGGATCTTCCATTGGTTTTTTCGTATTCTGCTGGTTGAATTTCTTCGTTTGCTGTTTCTTCTGGTTCGTTCAATATTTCTTTCATTCTCTTTGCTGATGCGACTGCTACTTGGAATATATTATATTTTTCGCTGAAATCCCAAACAGGATCATAGAGCTTGTTGACAGCATACCAGAAAGCTATGAAAGTTCCGAACGTGAGCTCTTCAAGGAGTATTTTTATACCACCGTATAGGAAAACTCCTGCAAGTGAAAGCGATGAGAAGAATATAATTGATGAAAAGAAAAACGAATAGAGTATTATTGAACGATTTACTTCATTTGAGTAATCTTCATTGAGTTTTCTGAATTTTCTGCTTGAGAATATGTATCCAGGGATTATCTTGACCGTTTTTATTCCAGTTATGGCTTCGGCTGTAAATGAATTGAGCTCTGATATTTTTTTTCTGATTGAAAGATATATCTCAGAGGCTTTCTTTCTGAAGACTACAATGGTGTATATCATAAATGGGAAGACCGCCAAAGAAACGAGAGCTAATTTGAAGTTCAAAATGAACATAATTGTGATGATACCAAAGATTATCAGTATATCTGCAACGAATGTAATAAGACCAGATACAAAAAGTTCATTGAGATTTTCCACATCGTTTATGACTCTTATAACAAGCTTTCCTGATTGATTCTTATCAAAAAATCTCATTTTCAGTTTTGTGATATGAGAGAACAGATTATTTCTTATGCTATGTAGTATGTTCTGCCCGACCTTGTTTGTAAGGTATATTGAAAAGTATCTTGAAGCGGCATTGGTAGATATTACACCTATGAGAACAAGAGAAAAGCTCAGTAGATTTTTCTCCGGAGAGTCAAGAAAATCTTTGAGTATTATCGGAATGAGAAGTTCCGACCCTACATCGATTCCTATGAACAGAATAGCTAAAACAAGCAAACTCTTTTGTCTGAGAAGGTGTTTTAAAAAGTCCAAAAGAAAATGAATCTCGCTCATAGTCTTTCATATTAGTTATTTTTGAATCAATTTCTTTTAATTTCAGTAGGTTGATTGTTCTTTATATCTGTTCTGAGTCAGATATCCCGAATTGATTACCTTGAAGATTACTGTTTTCTTTGAATTTGATTGTGTGCTTGGCTCTGCTTTATCAGATGTTTCTGTATGATTGTATTTTTTGTTTGATTATTCTAGATATGTGAAAGAAGGATGATTTAGAGCAAATCTAAATATTCATTACTTAATATTCACTACTTTATGAGCTCAAATGTGTTTGAAAGCTCCGAAGTTTTCAGTGTCAAAGGAGAGATAGGATTTGATGACTTGAAGATATTACTCTGGAATTTTATTGTCTTTGACGGGAGAACAGTTCTTATGTGATTCACTCCTATTGATGAAAAAAGTATTCCAAGGTTATCGCTTATATTCATAACAGAGAGTTCAGGTTGAAAGTTTGTTTTTTCGCTTTTACCTTCAATAGCTATCAGTGGAAAATGGAATGAGTAGGATGAAAAAAATGAACTGAGTTCATCTGTGTCTTGTGTTATCTGTATTTCGATTTCAAATGGACCATCTTCGCTCATGTCTCCAATCGGACCGAGAATATCGTGTTTTTCGAAGCGAACGTTTCTTCCAATAAAAGCGTCTACCGAGTTTTCAGATGTTTTTGCAACTCCTTTTGCTCCCTTTGTGGAGAAGGTATAGCTTTTACCATCTTCGGTATAAACTTTGAAGAAAGTGAGATATGGTATAAATGTTGGTGTGTAAACAAGGTACCTGTTTTCAAACTCTATAAGATCCAGATGTTGTTCAACCTTTATTCTGGTGATCTTTGAAGGAAAAGATATTCTCACTGTCAGAGAGTGTCCAAGAGGTATTGATTCAGCTTTAATAGATATGTTTGTCTTGTCATCTATGAGTTCGCATTTTGCTTGTGTAGGAACTTTGAGTTCTGTTTCCTGAAATTTTCCAGGTGGAGTTTCGGAACCGATTCTCCAGGATCCACCATCGTCTTGCCAAAGAACTGTGGAAATTTTTAGTCCAGCTGCTTCTGTTGTTGAACAAGGAGATATTTTGTATTCCGGTGGCTTATCTGCTATCTTGAATCCGAAAGCTGGAATTTCTTTTCTCTTGAAACTCAGAGGATTGAATATTATGTATTTTCCCTGTTGTGTGTTTTGCGCGATTTTGCCAAAAACTTCTTTTTCCAGATCTTCTATTTTTTTGGATATTATTTCCATAAGTTTTACTGTTTCGTTCTGATAAGTTTTCTTGTACAGTGTTCCTGCTCCTGTGTCGTGATTTGTCATCATTCCCATGTACCACCATATCTCGCTTAGTTTTTGCTCTAATTGCTTCAGATCAATGTCTATTCCTGCTATTTTGCTTATGCTTGATATGGTCTCAATTGAAAGTAATCTGTAAGTTTTCTCAAAGATAAATTTTTTTATGTTTGCGTGCGAGCCAAAATATCCTGTCCAGTATGGAGCGAGATTTCCAGAAAACACGGGTAATTGTTCTTTCTTAACGAGCTCGATGTAATCTGAAAAGCTTGCAGATGTGAGATAAATTTTTTTCTGAGGATAGTATTTTTCATTCCAGTATCTTATGTATTTCCCGAGATTGAACTGAGGTTTTTCGAAATCCCATCCGAGAGGCACAAAAACAAATTTGGAGTTAGGTTTGATTTTTGAAAGATATGTTTGGAGTTTTTGAGAGAACTCCTCTTCATTTGCTTTATCTTCTTCACCCAGACATTCAATATCTGGATTGAGGTAAACATTTGGAGCGAGACCAGATTTGCAAAACAAAGATGAGCCTATTCCGTAAAGGAAGGGCATCCAGTATACGATTATCTCGGTTCCATATAATCCTTTCCATATGAAAAGCTGACCTTTTTCAATAAGTTCCCATCCACCTGAATCTTTATTCACCATGTTTTTTGGTATTTCAAAAGATCCATCAATCAGTGGTTTGAGATAATACACAGACGTTGGAGCAGAAAATCCATTGACTCTTGCGATTCCTATTGAGTCAAAACCCATGATTTTATATAAATCAGGCGTTGAAGGCGGAAATCCAAAGGAATCGGGGACCCAGGCGTTCTGTGTAGTTTGGATACCTATTTGATTCATTCTTTTTCGTCCTGTGATGTAGTTTCTTATTATTCCTTCTGTTGGAACAACCAGCTGATCATCTGTTCCGACTCCTCCTCCTTCTATTTTTATTCTACCTTCTTTTATGAATTTCAAGAAATCATCTTTCTCTGGTAAGTTTTCATTTAAGAATTTGTCAATCCAAAAAGCTTCAGCGAAAAATGATGTATGTATTGCGTCCTGTTTGAGAAACTCGACTGTTTTTATGAAGATTTTTCTTACAAGCTTTTCATAATACTCCTCTGATGTGTAAAACCAAGATATGTCAAGGTGACTTGATTGGCCAAATATTACAACATACTGGGCATCAGGAGGAAATTGAACACCTGTTTTTATTTCTTCTTTCTTTTGATCTTTGCACCAAGAGAGAATCACTAAAAAAGATACAAGATATAGGAACTTATATTTCATATTTTTAAAATGTGGCCTCATACTTTAAAATATAGTTTTGCAAAAAAAGTGTTAAGTGTGAATATATAGTTTTTATGAAATTTTTTATAATTACTCATTTTTTCACAAGAATTCTTTTGTAAAAAAACAAAAGATGTGTGCTATAAGATAAAATTCAAGACATGGGATCTGAACTTGATAAATCTGTTGAAAATATACTTGGTGGATCTCCTGTTGATTTTCTTCTGCGGTTCATAGATATTGATAGTTTTGGGTACGATGGATTGAAAACAGTTCTCAGAGAATATGAGAAGTGGTTTTTCGAAAGAGGACAGTTCTATTCTGACTCTGTTGATAGGCACGGAACCCCTTGGTTGAAAATGTTTGACGAGACTGGAAAAAGAGTGGATGAAATACAATATCCATCTGAATACTGGGAACTTCTTTATGAGGGATACAGGAGAGGCATAATAGATATGGTTTTTCGGTATGATTCTGTAATTCCTTTTTATCTTATGCTTTACGTTGTTACATTTTTTGATGCTGGGCTTGGGTGTCCATATACAGTATCGCTTTCTACGGCCCTGCCGATATCAAAGTATGGAGATAGTGCGCTCAAAGATGAGATAATCCCAAAAATGAGGATTTGTGGACCTGATGTTTGGCAGGGAGCTACGTGGATGACGGAGATAAAGGGAGGCTCTGATCTTGGATATGCGGTTGAGACAGAAGCTTATGAAGTAGGAGATGGAAGATGGATCTTGAATGGTGATAAATATTTTTCTTCAAATGTTGGTGCTCAGGTTGCAGTTGTTGCTGCAAGACCAAAAAACTCTCAAAGAAATGTAAAGGGACTCGCTCTTTTTGTCATCAAAAAGTTCAAAGGAGATGGAAGTCTGAATTATTTTGTAAGACGTCTGAAAAACAAAATAGGAACTCGCTCAGTTCCAACAGGAGAAGTTGAGTTCAGAAATACCGAAGCGTATCTTCTTGGCAAAAAAGAGTGGGGTATTTATGAGATTCTGGATGTTTTGAATTCGTCTCGTCTCTCAAACATATTTGGAAGCGTTGCTGTTATACAAAGAGCACTGAACTTAGCTTACAAGTTTGCAAGTCAGCGTTTTGCTTTTGGTAGATATGTTTTTGAACACCCACTTATGCTCAAACAGTTCAGAAAGAGAGTTTCAGAGCTCTTCAAGTGCTTCAATATGGCATGGGATGCCGTCAAGATTTACAACGAAGTCTTCAAGGAGGTTCCACCTTTTTCTGATAGATTTTTGCTTTTCAGAATACTTTCTCATATATCAAAGTACTATACTGCTGAGGTAGCAATACAGACATCTAAGTGGGCTATGGAAGTTTGGGGTGGACTTGGAATACTTGAAGAGTTTCCAGTGGAAAGGCTTTTCAGAGAATCTATAATCCTTTCTATATGGGAGGGGACTCCGCACAGACAGATGCTAGATGGTCTTGAAACCATTGCGAAAAAAAGCTCACATAAATTGCTATTTGATTTCTTGAAAGAGAAATTCAGAGGAGATGAATTCAAAATAAAGAAGCTCAAAGAAGTTGAAGACTATACTGAAAGGTTTTTGGATTTACCAGACAACAAGAAGGAAGAAGATATTGAAGATTTGTTTGTGAAAATTGCGGATCTGTGGAGCTATTTGTGATTTAATCTGTATATTTTTGATCTGTATCTTTTTTAATCTGTATCTTTATACATTTCATCGAAGATGTGTTTATATTTTTCTTCAATAGTTTTTCTTCTGACTTTCAGAGTAGGAGTTATTTCTCCTTCTTCTATGTAGAAATCTCTTTCAAGAATTCTGAATTTCCTTATGTTTTCTACTCTTGAAAGTTCTGAGTTTGCTCTCTCTACTGCTTTATTCACTCTTTCGTATACTTTGGGATTGGATGTTATTTTTTTCATAATTTCATCTATACCTTCTGGTCTTGCCAATGGTTTCTCTTGGAGCTCTTCAAGAATCTGCCGAGCTTTCTTTATTTCATCTTCTTTATCGAGTATTCCTTCTTTTATTGCAAACTCAATTGCCTCAGATGGGTTTAATGTTATAATTGCTGATATATAAGGTCTTCTATCTCCATGAACATGAACTTGTGATATTATGATATCCATTGCTTTGAGCTTGTTTTCTATTTCCGCTGGGGTTATGTTCTTTCCACCGGATGTTATTATGATGTGTTTTTTTCTATCTTTTATTTTTAGGAATCCGTCTTTATCTATTTCTCCTATGTCTCCTGTATGTAGCCATCCTTCGGTATCAATTGCTTCTTTTGTTGCTTCTTCGTTTTTGTAGTATCCTTTGAATACTGTTGGACCTTTTATGAGTATCTCTCCGTCTTGGGCAAGTTTGCTTTGGACACACTTTATGGGTTTTCCGACTGTTCCGAGTTTGAAATCAAACGGAGTGTTTGCATGAGTTATGACTGTAGCTTCAGTTAATCCATAGACTTCGTAGATTTGTAGTTTACAGGCCCACATGAACTCAAGAATTTCATAGGGTATTGGTGCAGCACCTGTTATAAAATATTTGATTCTTCCTCCAAATGCATCCTTGACTCTCTTTAAAACAAGATTGTAAGCTAGTGCATATTTTATTTTCAGAGATAATGGTATACTTTTTCTTTCATTCAGATGTTTGACATATTCTCTTCCAGCTCTTTCGGCCCATCGGAAGATTTTCTGTCTTCTTTGTGGTTGCTTTGCGACCTCTTCCTGAATTCTTGCATAAGCTTTCTCAAAGATTCTTGGAACTGCTCCAAAGATAGTTGGTCTTACTTCTCTTATTTCGTCAACAACTGCTTTTATGCTTGTAGCATAAGCTGCTGCCAATCCAAGGTTTATTCTTCCAAAAAATCCAGCAATGTGTTCTGCTACATGAGCCATGGGCAAGAAGTGATAACTTATATCGTCTTCGCTAATCCCTATGTTGGCAAAATCATCAAACGAAGAGAGAAAAGCCAGTATGTTTCCATGGGAAATCATTGCGGCTTTTGGGTTTCCGGTCGTTCCAGAGGTATAAACTAAAAGAGCGATGTCGTCTTGTGTTATTTCTGATATACGTTTTTCAACTGAGTCTTGATCTAATTTCTCATCCTTCAATATTTGATCAAGAGAGAATATGTTTGGATCCTCTGCCATATAGCCTTGTGCACCTTCAGGTTCAAATATGATTATTTCTTTTACTCCAGTTTTTTTCCTTACAGATAAAAATTTCTCAAGCTTTTCCTTGTTTTCTACAAAGATTGCTCTTGAATCTGAGTGATTCACTATGTATTCAATCTGTGAAGGAGATAAAGTTGGATAAAGCCCAACAGTTGTTCCTCCAACAGATAATATAGCAAGATCTGCAATGCACCAAGCAGGCTTTGTTTCAGATAGAACAGATATTTTTTCTCCTTTTTTTACACCTCTTTTCAGAAGAAATGAGGCAACAGAAAAAACAGATTTTTTGAATTCTCCCCAGGTTACATCTTTCCAGTTATCACCTTCTTTGTATCTGTAAGCTAATTTGCCATAGGACCTGTTTGTTCTCTCTACGAAAAGTTCTGGGATATTTTTTATTTTTGATTCCTCCCCGAATTTTAGTATCAAATCCATATGATTTAATTTAATTCTTGTGTAAGAAATTTTTGTATATTTTTACTGCTTTGTTTGAGATATGTAAAGTATCTTTTTCTTCTGAATCTTATGTTTTTGTTTTTGCAAGATTCACGGTTCAGTCTATTTTTCTTGAAACACCAGCAGATGAGAATGTAGCCATATTCATATATAAGCTCAGGGCTATTTCGATTATTGTTGTAGCAATAGCTCCGCCGGTTCCTTCTCCGAGTCTCATTTCAAGATCTACAATAGGTCTTTGTCCGAAAAACTCAGATATAACAGCTCCGCCGGGCTCGTATGTCTTGTGTCCAAAGAAAACTTTTTCCGGTATGCTTCTATCTAATGAGTATGCGACACAAAACCCAGCAAGAGATATTATACCATCAACTACAACTGGTATCTTCTTTTCAGCACATCCGAGTATAAATCCAGCTATTGCTCCTATTTCGAATCCTCCAAACTTTTCAAGTGCTTCCATTCCGTTTTTCGGTCTCCATTTCTCAATAGCTTCTCTGACGACCTGAATTTTCTTTTTGAGCTTTTGGTCATCTATTCCAGTTCCTCTTCCGACAACTTTTTCGGGTGGCTGTTCTGTTATGAAAGATACAATAGCGGATGCTGGTGTTGTGTTAGCTATTCCCATATCTCCTGGAACTGCGATGTCATATTTTTGAGCAATTTCTGACATTTTGTATCCAACCTCAATTGATTTTTTTGCTTCATCGGGTGTCATAGCTGGCTCTTTGAGGAAGTTTTTTGTTCCATGATTTACTTTGTGAGAGATGAAAAACTCCCACATTCCATCTCCTTTCTTTTCAATATCTCCATTTACTCCAACATCTACAACAAACACATCAGCTCCTATGTATTTACCTATAACATTTATTGCAGCTCCACCGCGAACAAAATTGTATACCATCTGCTTTGTCACTTCCTGAGGATATGCGCTTACTCCTTCTTCTGCTATACCGTGGTCTCCACAGAAAACAGAAATTATTTTTTTCAGCGGAAGCTTGAATTCGGTCTTTTCTGTTATGCTTGCGTATCTTTCAATAATTTTTTCAAGATATCCGAGACTATCTTTTGGTTTCGTAAGATCATCTAGCCTTGCTCTGACTTTTTCTAGTATCTCTTTTTCTCGAGCCATGGTTCTGAAAATTTTTGATTTTCAGAAATGCTGTTTGTTTTTTTCAGAAATTAAGATTCACGATCAAGTAATTTGTTCTTAATGTTTGAAATATTTACAAAATCAGGTTGCAAAATCAAAGAGATTGTAATGATCTAAAAAGATTTTAGATTCTGATCCAAATAAGTAACAGAACTATTGAAACCAATGTCACGGGTATCCCTGTTTTGGCATATTCCAGAAAAGTTATTTTTACCCCAAAATTTTTTGCCTGCTCAATTACAATGAGATTTGCTATGCTACCGATTGTAAGAAGATTTCCAGCAAATGTACTTGAAACAGCAAGAATGTAGTAGTTTTCTGTAGTTTTATCAAGCGTGTTTATAAGAAGCATTACTGCTGGAACATTGCTGAAGATGTTGCTTATTATAACAGTTGTGAGTGAAAGATGTAGCGGATCATTTATGTTTAATCCGTATTTCTCCAACACTGAGAGTATATCTTGAGGTATCTGATACTTTGAGATAGCACCGACTATTATAAATAAGCATATGAATAAAATTATGAGAGACCAATCAACTAGTTCGAGGAGTTTTCTTGTGCTTATATATCTGCTTATCATGAGCAAAGAAGCTGCTGTTGTTGCTATTATTTCTCTTGGGATTGGTGTGAAAAAGAGTAATATTGTAATGACAACAAATATTAAACCTTTTATGGAGTGATGCTTGTTGAATTCATCCCAAATTTTTTCAGGTATCTGTATTTTATCAGCTGGTAGAGTCCATTTTTTTCTGAATATAGTAAGTATTATAAGGTAAGATGCCAAGAGAGAAAGAACTGAGGGAGGGGAGCACCAAAGTATGAAGCTAAGAAAATCAAGTTTTGCAAACTGTCCTATGAACATGTTTTGTGGATTTCCGACTATTGTTGATGCTGAACCTATATTGCTTGATACAGCGAGAGCTATGAGAAAAGGTATAGGATTTATTCCGCTTTTGAGTGTTGAGTATGCAACAACAGGGGTGAAGGCAAGGCATACTATATCGTTTGCTAAAATAGCAGAAAGTAGTGCTGAAGCTATCATAATCTGAAGCAGAAGTATTTTTGGAGATTTGATGTTTTTCATTATGAGTAAGGCGACTTTGGTGTAGAATCCACCTATTCTCAGTTGTGCGGAAAGAACCATAAGACCATAGAGCAGAAGTATTGTAGATATGTCGATGTGTTCAAGAGCCTCATGCGTTGTCATAATTCCAAACAGTATTATAAGAGCAGAGCCTATCAAAGATATTCCAGCTCTATCTATGAGCAGTCCGGGGATTGAGCCAAAAGCCAAGCCCAAATAAGTTAACGAGAAAATTATAATCAAGATTATCTTTTTTTCTTCCATTGGAGAACAGTATTTCCTGATGATTTTTATTTATTTTATTTTACATATTTGATCCTTTCCAAAAAAGATTCAACAGATATGTAGCTCAGAGCAGATGCTGTAAGTAGCGGTGGAACAAGTGAAGAATCTGGCATAACGCTCGTATCGCTTATAAAAAGAGTTTTCTCTCCGAAGACTCTACCTATTGAATCAACTATTCCGTATTTTGAGGAGAAACTGATTGGACATCCTCCTGTTTGATACAGAGAAATTATTTCTAGTTGCTTTGGCTTCACATTTTCTATATCAAGTTTATCAAGATCATCAACAGAAGAAACAGAAGGAACAGATCTTATAGGTAATATTACTTCTCTTGCTCCGGAAAGTATCAAAGCAAGTGATACCTCTTTTGCAGCGAACAGAAATTTTGATATGTCTTCTCCGGAGAGGAATAGTCTTGGAAATGCTCCAAGTGGATTTTTCGTAAATTGTGAGTTTCCAGTTTCTCTGAACCAAAACACAAAAGTTCTTGCAAATGGATACATCTTTGATCTTTTCACAAGATCATCTCTTGCACTGTCAGATATAAAAGATCCAGAGATTGCAGGAGAAAATTTTATCTCCATCAGAAATATATCTTCAAACTCTATGTAATATGGATTGTTTATTTTTTCCTGAACTGAGTTAAAGTACGCGGTAATTATACCAGCGGGATGAATTTTGAGCTTTTTTCCAAGCATATTTTCTTTGAATCCAGAGTTTGAAAGTATTTTGAAATTTCCATAAGGTCCGGCGCACAGAAATACAGCTTTTGCTTCAGCTATGAATCTACCTTTTATGTTCCCAAACTCATCTTTTACAGATCCTTCGCAGAACCATTTTCTACTGCTTCTTGCTATTTTTTCAACTTCAAAACCAGTGTATATGTTTGCTCCAAAGTGGACAGCATATCTGAGCATAACTTCGGAAGAAAGAACTTTATCTGATGTCAGTAGATTAGATTTGCGACCTTCAAGTTTTGTGAATTTTTTAACTTCAGTTTTCAGGGCTTCTGATATTCTTACGAGAATTTCTGGAGCTTCTGAATTGTTTGAATTTACAGCCCTTGAATTTATTATTTTGGATATTTCTTCTGTTGCACTATCAAGAAACATATCTTTTGTGTTAACTCCATGAAATTTTCTCCAGATTTCCTTTGCGTCATCTCTTATTTTTTCGAAAAGTGAAAAATAGATGTTTGTTGAACCACCAACACCTCTGCTCAATACCATGTTTGTGTTAGCTGATGATAGAACTGGCAGAACTCCCCCGAATGTTGTTCCCATCTCCAAGTATCCAGATACATTTTCTGCATCAAGAAAATAACCTTTTTCCAGTACAGAAACTGATATATCTTCTCTTGATAATCTCTCTGCTATTAAAGAAGCTGTTATGCCTGAACCTACTATTATGACATCTGAAACTATTCTTATATCTCCTCTCACATATTTACCGAATCTTATTCTTTCTATATCCCATTCAATTCCAGTAAATCCGGGTTTTTTCTCTTCTATTTTTTCAAGATCAGAGAGTTCGATCTTTGGAATTTTGTTGGATGGACTAACATTGAATCCAACTTTTTCATTGCCGAATGCATCCCAGAATGAAAGAAGTGATATAAA
This sequence comes from Candidatus Calescibacterium sp., assembly GCA_025060505.1. Classification (GTDB taxonomy): domain Bacteria; phylum Calescibacteriota; class Calescibacteriia; order Calescibacteriales; family Calescibacteriaceae; genus DRWZ01. Next base: position 23,394 of record JANXBU010000009.1, on the reverse strand, counting down.
ACGCAGTATTCTGAAAACATTGTATTGAATCTTGCTTGGGGAGTTTGATAGTCTTGTTATCAATCTCTGAGTTCTCTGGTCATCAAGTGAAAGGAAATCTCCGCTTTCATAAATAAGAGAGAGGAAATCGAGTAGATAAAGCGAATAAAGTATTACTCTTTTGGTCTGGTTGTCAGCTAAGTTCACTATGTCAGATATTCTCATTTCTTGTTTCTCTGTGACATCTACCTGTTCTTCTTTTCTTGGAAAATCAAAGGGAAAGACGAATCTGGCAAACTTCCGAATTTTCGCTATATCTTTTTCTGTCATCTTAAAAAATTTTAAAATTTTGCGGATGTGAAATCCTTAAAGGATTCTGTCTGGTTATATTCTTGTGAAAAGTTATGCTTAAATGTTTTCAGGAAAGTATAATAAAACTACTCTGTTGCATCTAACATCTTATAATTTTGAAAGAAAAAATGCTTCTCACAGGATGTTCCTCTGAACTGAACAGAGTGTTCAACTTCTTATCTTATTTATTTATTTTGATCATAAAGAGAGGTGCCAACTGCAGCGTTTCTACTTTTTATATATTTACTTATATTTATTGAATAATTCTATTGGTATATAACTAGGAATGAAAATGTTATTAGGAGATCTAATGAAATAAAATTTTAAGCCAAATCAAAGCAGTTAAGGAAAGCTATTTGCTCTATTGAGTTCATTGTTGATCGTTCTCATAAGAAATTGTGATAAAGAAACCAAGAGTTTTCTGGATCTCATTACATCTTTTTGTTATTCTTCTGCATATTTGAGTGCATGATTGAGATACAATTTTTTGTCAATATATTTAAAAAAGACTTTTGTTGTATTCTCTGAAAGGAAATCAATACCTACTACAAAATAGTGCAATATTAGGATGTTTGATAAAGCAAAAGAGAGTTATGAAAAGAATTCTTGCCAGTTTTATCATTTCATTTCTTGGCGAAGGTGTGAGTAAAATATTTTTGCTCTGTTTAAAGACTCTGGAGTTCTCTGGGGAAAATATCATGTATGAAAGTTTCAGAAATAAAGCATCATAATTGAGATAAAACAAGACTATTCAACAATTGATGAAAAAGTGAATAATTTTGGAAAAACTATAATGTTTTTGAGATTTTGTAAGATATAGCAATGAAAACAGGATCGTTGATATTTTTATCAATTGCAGTCTTGTTTCTCTCAGCTTGTCAGGAAGGTGCAAAGAATGGTAATCAAATTGATAAAGAGAAAGGAAAGGATTGGGTAGAAATTACGGGAAGCGTGTCTGCTGAATTGGGCTTTGTGCAGGAGCAGGGCATAGTTACAGCTAGAATTGTTACAGGTAGAATTGTAACTGGTAGAATAGTCACCGCTCGCTCCCCTTTGTTCAAAAAAGATGAAAAACAAAAGGTTGCTGGTGCGCTGGTTGCAGTGGAAGAGCAGGGAGTATCTACCGAATCAGATACGGAAGGAAATTTCTCTTTACCGGTTTCAGTCTCTGGTTGTCCGTGCAAATTTACTCTTTCGGTTGGAGCTGTAAGGAAGGACGGAAAAAGCTATAAAGTCAGACAAGTTATTGAAATAACCCAGGAAGATATAAAAAACAAAAAGAAAGATGTGGGTGAAATAATGATATATGCAACCGGAGGTATTTATGGAAAAGTTAAACTGAAGGGCTCTGATTCTGCACAGGGAGTTTATGTTTATGTGCCTGGAACTCCTATGGTTACTATAACAGATGAAGACGGAAACTTTATCATGGGAGATATACCTATTGGAACTTATGATTTTGTCATAGAAAAGTATGGATATGAAAGTGACATTACGCGCGGTGTTCAAATAGAATCTGGAACAATTGTTTTCATAGGTGAGTTTGAACTTGAACGCGTGGAGCAAAAATTTAGGTCAGGAAAGGTTGTTGATCAAAATGATGAGCCTGTTGCAGGTGCTCTTATTGTATCAGATACAGGTAAGTCAGCTATTTCAGATAGATATGGAAATTTTCAAATCTCAGATGATTCAAAAACTATAACTGTGTGGAAAGAGGGTTATCAGATGGAAATTGCAACCGTTGAAGGTCAGGAGATAAAAGTTAGACTTTTACAGAACAACTTGAAATTAGGTGCTATAAAGGGGAAGGTATATAACTGGGTGACAACAAAACCAGTGGGAGGTGTGACTGTTATATTATTACCATCTGGGAATGCTACTGTGACAACAAATGATGGGAGCTTTACATTATCAGATGTGCTCCCCGGAAGCTATACTCTTATGTTTATAAGAAGTGATTATGAGATAGGCATAGAGATAGCATCTGTAAGAAACGGTCAGGTGGTTGATTTAGGTATCTTAGGTTTGTTTCCAGAATGCATATTGACAAAATTTTATAGAGATGGAGATGGTGATGGTTTTGGTGATGGTCAGAATTATGTCGAAGACTGCTATGCACCTTATGGTTATGTAGGGAATACAAATGACTGCAATGATTCTGATGTGTCTGTTCATCCGGGCGCGGTAGAAATATGCAACGGGAAAGATGATAATTGTAACGGAGATATAGACGAATTTGTCTATCTTGTATTCTACCGTGATTCAGATTCAGACGGATATGGAAATCCTAACTCTACTACACAAGCTTGCTCAAAACCAAATGGGTATGTTATGAATAATCTTGACTGCAATGATTCAAACAGTATGATAAAACCAACTTCTATTGAGATATGTGATACTCTGGATCAGGATTGTGATGGTTTTGTGAATGATGGTATTTTATCTTACTTTTATAAAGATGGTGATGGAGATGGACAGGGTAGCTCATCTGGTATCACTTCTGCTTGTAGGGATCTTTCAAACAAGTTAAGAGATATAAACGGATTAGAGTTATCAGGTGCTTGGTCGGAAAATTCTCTTGATTGCAACGATGCTAATTCATCTGTAAGGTTCGGTATAAACGAGGTAAACTGTGACGGTGTAGATGAAAATTGCAACGGTATATTAGATGATGGAGTTCTTATAACTTTCTACCGTGATTCAGATTCAGATGGATATGGAAATCCTAATTCTACTACTCAGGCTTGCTCTGCACCAGCAGGGTTTGTTTCAAACCGAGGTGATTGTGATGACGGAAATCCGAAATTTAATCCAAGTATTACTGAGATAGTGGATGGGGGAGATGAAAATTGCGATGGAGTAATAGATAATCTGATTTTTGATTGGGAGACAATAAGCTCTTTATCTCCTGTTCATTATGTAGATTCTTCCATCGATGTTAATGGTGATCTTCATGTAGCTTTCAACTATACTGCATATGGTGGTCCAATGTGGCTTGGCTATTACAGAAAAACCGTCAATGTTTGGTATTCTCAAACTCACTATCTTGGTTCCGGCAATATTTATAACTGCTCAATAGATGTTTTTTCTAACGGAGCAACGGCTTATTTTTCTTATTCTGTAACAAGTGGAGGAACATGTGCTAGTTATGGTGTCTGTGTTATATCTTATTCGAATCAATCGAATCAATGGGAGTCGCCTAAAAATTTAAATTCTCATGGAAGATTTAGCTCTTTGGATATTGTTGAGAATGTATCTTACTTTGGCGGTAGCGCTACACACGTTGTATATTCAACAGGTATTTCAATTGTTCATACTTATGCTGTTCCTTTGACTCCGAATTTTTCATTATCGTCTGCTATAATATCGCCGATGAGTGTTACAGATATTGATATGGTTGTTAGTCCAAACGGAGCAACAGTTCACATAATATTTGCTGGGCTGGATGGAGGAATATATTATCCATATTATACAAGGAATCTTACTCCATATAATTTTGGTGCTTGGTTGGTTCCAATAAGGATTACAACTTATACTTACAATGTAAAAAGTGTTGGTATAGCTTTATTTTCAGATGGTACAACTCATGTATGCTTTGCAGGTGAAAACGCTACAAATTTATTCTATGCAAAAGCTAAAAATAGCAGTTTTGATCCTATACAAGGAGTTGATTCAGCTGTTCCTATATCATCGTGTTCTATAACTGTGGATAATTTAGGGAATCCTCACATTGCGTATTACTCAAAACCATTCGGTGAGATTCGTTATGCAACTTTATGGAGTGGACAGTGGAAGAAGTATACAGTGGCTCTGGTAAATTTATTCCCACAAAATAGGGGAGTAAACATATTGGTGGATAGCAAAAGAGTTCCTCACATTGTATTTATATGGAATGGTTTTGCAGCTTATGCAACTCTTTCTCAGGACTAAATAACTGCGCGTCGAACTAATGAATAATCTTTGTAATATCGATAAAAATGTGATCTTAAATTGGGATTTATAAATTAGTATTTTTTTGAAAGCTTAGTACAGATTTTTGAACGAAATTAGAGGTTTTATCGAATTTTTGTTCCTGTGTTGTAGTTTGTTCGTATATATTTAAGGTGGGAAGTCTTTGAAGTTTTCTGGGAATGTAAGCGGTCTTCTCCATCTTGGATGTTTCAGGTCTTTTCTTTCAAAGTTGAATCCCTGTCGGAGGAACAGAATTCCTCTTGAAAAAGCAGGAACAGTTGCATAGCCGGTTCTTATTCTTATACCCCATACTTCTTTTTCATATCTGGTTATTTCTCCTTCAAAGCCGAATCCTCCATTTTCATCGTATAGGTATCCAAGAGCTTCTATGTGATATGTTTTTTCTCCTTGTGGGCATGTTATATCTTTTATTTCTATAACGACTCTGCTTATGTAATCTGCCCAGTAAGCAGTTCCATGAGCATAGCATCCGGACATATCTACAATGGAATCAGCTGGTGTGAAAAATCCTTCATCTATTCTGAAGACAACAGGAGATGGGTCTATTACTTCTCCCGGAAGAGCTACTGATATTCCAGTTAATATGGTCCCGGTGGCAAAGGAGCCAGTTGGAACATTGAAAATTTGTCCATAGCTTATAGTAATAAAGGCAAATGAGAGTAATAATATGAAGAGAGTTCTTCTCATCAGTAAAATATATTCGTAATTTTTATTTTTTTGTTTGTTTTTTGTTTGTTTGTTGTTTGTTTTTTTGTTTGTTTTGATTTTTGGATCTTTGTAATTATGCAAATCTGTATTTATATGGTAAATGAATATTCAATTATTCAGTAGTATTAATATTTGACTTGTGAGGGAGTGGGAAAAAAGACTTATGGAAAAGAAGAAGCAGAAGGTCATAAGGATAGCTGGACGTATAGTAGAGCATGACCAAAAGGAGGAACGAAAAATTGATTTCTCTCCAACTTTCATGAGAAGGCTTAGGCGAAAACATAAAGAACATTAAGTAAAGGGCACTGAACATGGCAAAAATTCTTTTTGTTTGTGTTGGGAATGCATACAGGAGTATAATTGCTGAAGCCTATGCGAGAAAATATCTGAAAGGATTTGAGATAAAAAGCGCGGGTATCAGACCATTTGGTTATGTTCCTGACGAGGTTATTCAGGTTCTTGAGGAGGATGGAGTAGATACATCTGGACTCTATTCCAAGCCTGTAAATACATCAGAAATATCCGAATATGATTACGTAGTAGTACTATCAAGAATATTTTTCTTCGCTCCGACCAAAGTGCTTTACTACGATGTTGAAGACCCTGCTTTCTCGTCAATAGATTTCCTAAGAAAAGTAAGAGATCAAATAAAACAGATAGTTATAGAACTTTCAGAAAATTTGGAGAGAAATAAAGGTATGCAAGTTTCAGATTGATCTGAAAGTTCTGATTGTTTCACATCAGTTCTTGTGCTTTTTTTATTATTAATTCGCATCTTTCCCTTATTTTCTTTGTATCTTCAAGTACGAAGGATATCATTGCTATTGCTCTTGCTCCGCTCAAGATTACCTGATCTAAGTTCTTATCGTTTATACCACCTATTGCTACAACGGGGAGCTTTGAATTTTCAATTGTCCATTTTAGGTCATCTATTCCTGTTTTTGGATATGGATTCTCTTTTGTTGTTGTTCCAAATACTGGACCAAAGCTTATGTAGTCTATTAGCTCGTTTATCTGCATCGCTCCTTTGACTTGCTCCATATTATGAGTTGAAAAACCAATTTTGAGTTCTGGGAATTTTTTCTTTATGGCATAAGGAGGTATATCTTCTTGTCCAACGTGTAGGATTTGTGAGCCAAGAATATAAGCAAGATCGGCTCTATCGTTTACAGCAAATACGAGATTGTTATTATCACATTCATGTTTTATAGTTTCTGCTTGCTTGAACTGTATGTACATATCTAATTTTTTGGCTCTGTACTGAAAAATTTTCGCTCCGCCATCTGCGCACATTTTTACGATGTCTTTAAGAGTTTCAAGCGATCTTGTATCTGCATCACGAGGAAGAAATTTATCGTCAGTAACCACATACAGAACAAACTTGTTCTGATCAATGAGATTTTTCAGAAGCATTTAAAGACAGATTTATTTATTTTGTTGGGTTTCAGTTTTTTCTGCAAGTTCTTTTTTTATCTCTATTTTTTTGCCTTTAAGATCAGCGAAAAGGAAAATCTTTTCTTCGCTTTTTATATGTAATTTTGTCTTTTCTGATTTATCTTCTGTCCTGAATTCAATTTCTTTCTCTCCAATTTCAATTTTCAGGTTTACTATTGGTGTTTTATCTATATATTTTCCGTTTATCCAAACTTCGCATTCTGGAACAGTGTTTATGAAAAGATATCCGTATTTTTCTTCATTTTCTTCTTGCCTGATTTTCGTTTCTGTAATTATTCCAGCATTTCTATTTTCTTTTGATTCCTTTGTTTTTTCTGATCTCGTTTTTTCTTTCTCATCGTTCTGAGCTTTTCTTTGTATTTCATTAGTTTCTTTAACTGTTTTTACATTTTGTGTTTCTTTTGTTATTGAACCTTTCGGATCTGTGTTCTGAATTATTACTGAGGTAGCTTCGGCTAATCTTTTTGAACTTTCAGTTAATCTTTCTGGTTCCTGCTGATTTTTCAATTCGGTTGATGTTTGATTTGATTCTTCAATGTTTGAAATATTTTTTTCATTAGTTTTCTCCATTTCTGGAGCTGATTTGTTTTTGATGAATTTTAAAGAATGTATGAATACTACACCAAGAGCAAATGAAACAACAGCAATTCCTATGTTTTTCAGAAATTTTGTGATGTTTTCATTTAATTTTCTTGTATTGTTTTCTGTATTATATTTCTCCTGACCTATTACAAACATGCTGAGATCTTTTTCAAGAGCAATATCAAATTTCGGAATAACTTTGATTATATCTGAAATAAAATCTGATGGGTTTTTGTATTTTCCTTGTTGTGCTTTTTTTGATATTTCCTTGATTGATTCATTCTTGCATATTTTATCAATAATTTTTCCAAGGGCTTTGAGGTCTGCCGATATATCTTTTTTTTCATTTTTGTCGTAGTATTCTGGTGTAATAAGTTCTTCTGACTTCGCAAAGTCAAGTATTCTTACTGTTCCATCAAATCCTATAAGTATGTTTGACGGGGTTATGTCTCCGTTGAACTCTCCTTTTGAGTGTATAAAATCAAGAAATCTTAAAATTTCATAGCATATAAAAAGCAAGATGTTCGGAGGTATCTGACTTTTCTCTTCAATCAATTCTCTCAGGGTTTTTCCGGGGATGTATTCTCTGACTATGCATAAGTAGTTTTCGTCTTCAAAAAATTCATAGACTTCCGGGGTTTTGTATTTTATCTTTGAAAGTATGTTGTATTCTTTTTGAGCGTATTCCCTATTTTCTTTTGGGTATTCTTTCAGTATCACATTTTTAGATAGTTTTTTATCGTATGCAAGATATGTTTTTGAGAGATTTCCTTCCCATATAAGGATTTTTCTATCAAATCTCATCTTTCTGATAACTTCTTTAACTACCAATCTAAATTTATTCTGAATTTTTATCTTTTGTATGTTTGCGGGTCTGGTATTTTTCTATGGTTATTCATTTCTGATATATTTTCTGACAAGTTTTTCCATGTATTTTCTGTTTATTTTTGCAACTCTTGCGCACTCAGATATGTTTCCTTTGCAGGAAATATACAGGTTTCTGACATAGTTTTTTTCAAATTCCTCAATGATTTTCTGTTTCATTGATTTGAAATCTGCTGATGTGTTTTCTTGAACTTTTTGTTCAATTGGTAGCTCAATGTAAAATTCGTTTGTTATTTTCCATATATTGTAAAATCTTTCAACAAAGTTTTTTAGTTCTCTTACGTTGCCCATCCAGCTGTATCCTAAAATAAGTGTGGAGTTTTTGTGAAGTTCTTGGTAGAGCTTCTGTACTTCTTTTTCGTTTCCGGAAAGTTTGTTGAGGAAATGTCTTATTAGGGGGAATATATCTTCTTTTCTCTCGCGTAGTGGTGGTATTTTTATTCTGAATTGGGCTAACCTGAAAAAGAGGTCAGACCTGAAATTTCCTTTCTCAATTTCATCTGATATATTTTTTGATGTCGCAGATATTATTCTTGTGTCAACATAAAGATTCTTAGTTGAGCCGATTGGACGGAACTCTTTTTTTTCAACGAATCTGAGAAGTTGAACTTGATCCTGTGGAGGTATTTCACCTATTTCATCAAGAAACAAAGTTCCGCGATTGGCCAGTGAAACCAATCCTTCTTTGCTTCTTTCGGCTCCGGTAAAAGCTCCCTTTTCGTATCCAAAAAGTTCAGATAAGAAAAGGTTCTTATCTATGGTTGTAAGATCGCATATAACAAACTTTCCATCTTTTCGTGGGCTTGCCAAGTGTATTGCTTTTGCAAGTTCTTCCTTACCAACTCCCGTTTCTCCTTCTATTAGAATATTGAGATCTGTTTGAGCTACTTTGAAAGCAGTTGCGAAAATTTCTTTCATCGCTAAACTCTCACCAACACATCCAAAAAAGTTATCTTCTGGAAAAATTTCAAGAGCTTTTTTCTTCCCAATAGCTCTGAATATTAGTTCGGTGTTTCCTAACTTCACATTTATACCGTTTGTAGATAGAAACGCTGATGTTATACGAATGTCGTTCAGGTATGTTCCGTTTGTGCTTCCTAGATCTTCAATTCTGAAAGCTTTGTTCTGATCGTCCCATATTATTCTTGCGTGCTGACGAGAAACTGTTGGATCTGAAAGATTTATATCACAGGTTGGGGATGTTCCTATTGTTGTTTCTCTTGATGATAACCTGAATTTTTTACCTTTGTCTGGTCCTTTTAGAATTTCAAGTTCACATATATCTATTTCTGTTTGTTTTTTGTCTAGTTTTATTGTTTTTTCCATTGAATAATTATTTAGTGTTTTGGTTTGTGTATTTTTTCTTTTTGTTTTGATTTTCAAGTTTTAATGTAGATACTCTTGTATCCAGTTTTTGGATACTATAATATCCATTTTTTTATTCTTATTGTGTTTATCACATATATTTTTCTTGGAACACTTTTTGCCTTTCTGATTGGGAGGTAAGTAGATATGATGAAATTAAGAAAAGCTTTCTTTTTTATTATTTTGGCGGCCATTTTCGGGTGTGCCGGAGAAAGATCAACCCAAACTCAGGAAACATCATTAGATAAAATTCCGGCGGATCAGGCAAACAAATTGAATTCTGCTTCTGAGGATGTCTTGGGTGAATTTTATATTTTAGCTCAAACTGAACTTAACCCTGCTTTGATAGAAGGTTCTATAAATGAGATAATGACAGCAAGAGCTGCTTATTTGAATATCTTTGAGAAAGGAGATGACTCAGATAGTGATGAAATATATGAGAAACCTTTCAGGGATACCGAAGATGGGATCACGTCTGAGTTTTATTTTTCTGATCTTTTTTCTCAGTATATATCGGAGGATGATTTGAATAATCTTAAAAAGGCTGAAAAAAGCATAAGAGTGGGGCAAAAAATTCTTCATAAATATTCAAGCGCAATCGTTAGTCTTGCGAGAAATTTAAGTAAGTGTTGGCAGGAAGGAAATATTTATCTTCTAGGTTGCCGAAGCCTGAAAATTTCTCCATTTGATATTTCCTGTAATGTTGAGTTTGTCCGATGCGAGATTGATAGTGGATACTCCGTTTCCGGAACATCTTACATTGTTCTGAAAGGGAACGTTCCATCTAATTTCTCATACTCGCTGACCTTCAATAATTTGAAATTTGAGAAAAGTAAGGATAAATATATCAATTTCGTTTCCGGAACACTTTCTGGAAGCGTCACTTCTGCACTGTATTCAGTGATATGGGATCAGACCGTAAACGGAGTCAGACTTGAGGATACAGAAGACAAAATTTCGCTTGAAGGAAGCATCTCTCACAATGCGAGTTATCAGGAAGGAGAAACAGAATCTAAACTCAAAGTTGTTTTTCGAGATTTTAGTTTAACTAGAAGAGATGATAACACAAGTTATACCGTAGATGGGGTAGTGGATATTGAAGATAGAGAGAAGGGAAACTCATTGGTATCGTATGATCTGAACATAGTTTCAGACAACGGAACAATAGCTCTAAAGGGTTTGAACAAAAGAGAAAAGTCAAGAGATCCAAAGTTTATTGCAAGGGAGGACTCTGTTGATGTTGGCTACTCATCTTCTGGAACTTCTTTTTCACTTTCTGGTTATAGATACAAATCTGTAAAGCATGAAAAGACTCAGGATGGAAAAACATTTTCTCTTTCAATCACAAGTTATCTTAAAGTTAATGGCGATGTCATAAGATCATATAACCATACGCTGACTGCAGTTAAGGGTGAAGGGAGTGTGAAACTTTCAGGAATTATAGAGATTATCATAGATCAGGGAGAGAAAATAATTGCAGAGCTCAAAGACGTGGTGTTCCAGAGGGGTTGTAATAGGCCAGTTGGAGGTATAATCTATGGTTATGTAGTTAGGAATGGTGAGAGTATAGATCTTGAAATAGTATTCAATGAAGGATGTGTTTGTGATGTCGGGGTGAAATCAAAAGTAGATAATAAGACTGTTGTTTTCATTGCAGATATTTGTTCAGCTGGTGAAAATATGAAAGATAAGATCAAAGATCATGTTAAAAGAAAAGGGTATGGTATGATGTCTGGTGGAGAATCATCGCATCACCACGGAATGCATTGAGATAATAAAAATCAATGGACATAGGGAGGGGGTTTTTCTCCCTCCTTTCTTTTAATTGTTTATTTATTTATCAGTCTATCATATTAATGTTCTTGTGATGTTTTTTATTTCTTTTAGAAGATTGATTCTCTTTTGAGTATCTCCTTCGCACACTTTTCCGAATTTCAGAGCTTGGCATCCGCCTCTGCATTCTTTGTATATTGAGCAGGTTTGGCAGCCAGATATACCTTTTCTCCAGAAGTAAAATTTCCGATCGTCGTTCCATATATCGTAAAATCTTTTCTGGTAGATGTTCCCAATTGAGAACTTTGAAGGGAGAAAGCCACATGGTATCACATCACCGTTGACTTTTATGGTACAGAATGTTGTTCCAGCTGGGCAGACTTTTACATAATCCGGGAAGTCCTCAAAATCTGTTTTCAAAGAGCAATCAAGTTCTATTTCAACTGGTCCTTTGTATTTACTTATTGATTCAAAGATTGTTTTGATCATGTGTTCTTTGAGTACTAGGTTTTTTATGTTTTTGCCTCTGCCTTCTGGTATGAGAGAAAGGATGAATAGCTTTTTTGCTCCGTATCTCTCGCATAGGTCAAGCATTGCTGGAATATCTGTGTAGTTTTCTGCATTGGCTACAAAGGAAACAATCAGGTAAAATCCAGCTTCTGACATTTTCTTGATGGCATCCAGAGTTTTGTAAAATGTTCCGGGTCCTCTTATTTTTTCGTGCTTTTCCTGTGTAGCTCCATCTAAGCTTATGAAAATATCTTTAAGTCCTGTTTCTTGTAATTTCTGTATTATTTTTTCATTGAAGAAGTATCCAGCAGTGTTGAGATATACTTTTGGTATTTTTTGTATGGCATATCTTAGAGCCTCGTATATGTGATGATAAGCTAGGGGCTCTCCACCTATTATGTCTAGGGATTCTATTCCTATTTGCTCGCAGTCATCAACTATTTCATGGAATTTTTCAAGGGGTATATCTACTTTGCTTTCTCCTCCGTTTACGCTGCAATGTATACATCTTAGCGGGCACCTTAAAGTTATCTCAATTTCAAGCATCTGGAGTTGTTTTGTTATTGGCTCGTATGATATTAATTCCTTCCCATTTGATTCTTTAACACTGGTTCTGTTTAGATACGATATAGTATCGTTAAGTTGATTTTTTACCTGTATTGCCATTTTTTAGACCCTCCTTTTAAATCAAAAAGTGTTCAGATGACTTTACCTTTTTCAGGTGGTTTGAGAAAAAAACAAATATTGGTTTTAGATATTTGAAAAATTTGTTCTGTTCAGAGTTAGACCGGACGGTATTTTGGGCCAAAAGTATGTTGACTTTGGAGGAAGAATTTCTCCTCTTTCCACTGTTTCCCAAATTTCCTGAACAGATAAAACTTTGGGTATTATTGAGCATTCTATCTTCCTCCCTTTCATATTTTCTAACGATTTAAGAATGCTATGCTCAAATGATAATTCAAAATTGTTTAATATATAGTTATGTATGAAATTTATTGTGTTTTCTTCAAGATTTTTTTGGAAATTGACTTTTAATGTATTTTTCTCGTCTATAAAGATACAGTCAAATTTATTGTTTTTGAATACGTCAAACCATTCTCCTATGTTGTGAGAGTTTTTCAAGTTTAGATGGTGAATTTCTTTTGATAAGCTCTTAATTTTATCCAGAACATCGTTTTTGTGTTTTAACTCACGTATTATTGGAAATATTTTCATTCCGGAGTTTTCATCTGTTATGTATGCCATAAGATATTTTTCATTCTTTTTTTCATACACTGTTTTTATGGCTTTGAATCTGTGATGTCCGTCTGCTATGAAGAAGTAAGTTTTTTCAAGCTCATTGAGTATTGAGAAGTCTTCTGAGGAGTAAATTGAACCTTTTATTGTTATTCTAAAGTCATCTGATATGTACTCAAAATCAAATATCTTTTCTTTTTGAGTTTTTTCCGAAAAGTCTCTGATATTTGTGTTTTTAGCGAAAAGCATTATGGGGCACGTGTTGAAACCGGTTTTTTCAAGGAGTTCTATTCTATCTTGAATTACTTTGGATTTTGTTTGCTCATGTACAAGTATTTTAGCGTCTTTTGAAATCAGAGCTATTATACCGACTACTTTGTTTGTTGTGTTTCCCAGAGTAAAGGACTGTTCCAGTATGTATATCTTCTCTTTGGGCTCTTTTATGATTATTCCATCTGAGATAAATTTTTTCAGAGCTTCTGCCGCGTGGTCATGCCCGTGTGGTGAAAGAACGATTCTTACATAATTGTATGGATTTTTAAAAAGTTCCATCTGTAATTTTTCATCTATCACATCATAGGGAGGACATATCAGTTCGCTTATCTTTTCTTTGAATTTATCTGAGTATCTGTATGCGTAAAATGGTTTAAGTATTGTCATACTTATTGAATTAAACAAAATATTTTTTATTAGTATTTTATTTTTTGTTGTTTTCTTCTGTTGTTTTCGGTTTTTCTTTTCGTTTTGAGTTTTTCTTTTCTCACAGGTTTTATCTATCAAGTTCTCCGGCTACTATGTTTATGCTTCCGAGTATAGCTATGAAGTCAGCCAATTTGTGTCCAAGAACCAGATGTCTGAAAGCTTGATATATAGCAAAGCATGGGGGTCTTATTCTTATTCTCCATGGTATCCTTTTGTTTTCAGATATCATAAAGAATCCCAGTTCTCCGTTTGCGGCTTCTCCTCCAAAGTAGTACCATCCGAATGGCGGAACTACTCCTTCTGCCATTCCTTTGAAGTGATGTATAAGAGCTTCTATTTGTGTGTAGACATATTTTTTGTCTGGCAGAGAGGGTAGGACAGATTTTTTGTCGGTTCCTATTTTCGTTCCGTCTTGTGGAAGATTATCAAGGGCTTGACGAACTATTTTTGCACTCTGATACATTTCTTCTACTCTAACAAGGTACCTTGAATAAACATCTCCTTCTGTGGCCACAGGAATTTCAAAGTCGAACTCCTCGTAAAGTCCGTATGTTTGAACTTTTCTTATGTCCCATGCTACGCCTGAACCTCTTAGAGATGGACCTGTGAAGCCCCATTCAATTGCATCTTTTGCTGAGATTTTTCCGATGCCACGAGTTCGGTCTATGAAAATTCTGTTTTTGGTAAGTAGGTTATCAAGGTCTTTGAGTGCCTTTGGAAGTTCTTTATCTATTATATTTCTTATTTTTTCTATAACTTTTTCATTGAAGTCTCCTCTTACTCCACCAAAAGATGTTCCAGATGTTGTGAGTCTTGCTCCAACGGTCCATTCAAATACCGAGTATATTTCTTCTCTGATTTTGAAGAGGTACCAGAATGGTGTAAGAGCTCCAAGGTCAACGGCCATTGTTCCAATGCTCACAATGTGATCTGCTATTCTTGATAGTTCTGCCAAAATAACTCTTATGTATTTTGCTCTGCGAGGTACATCGTTCCATATTCCGGTCATTCTCTCAACAGCTTCGGTGTAAATCATATTGTTCAGGTAAGCAGAAAGGTAGTTCAATCTATCTGTCATAGGAATGAAGTCTTCCCACCGCATGTTTTCTGCGTTTTTCTCAACACCTCTGTGAAGATATCCTATTTCAAGGTCTGCACCTATTATATCTTCTCCCTCAAGTTCAAATATCATTCTGAATGTTCCGTGAGTTGCTGGATGCGTTGGACCCACATTTATTATGTTTCTTGCACCCTCTTCAAATATGTCAGAAGGTTTTTCTTTTCCGGGTAGCCTTACAAGATTTGGAGTAAATTTCCCTCCTATATATTCTTTAACTCCTTTTGTTGGAAAATCTTTTCTAAGTGGATGTCCTTCGTAATCTTCTGGCATAAGTATTCTTCTTAGGTCAGGGTGTCCTTCGAAGATTATTCCAAAAAGGTCATAGACTTCGCGCTCGAACCAATCTACGCCTCTGTAAAGCTGATATGAAGAAGGAACTCTGTTGTTCTCGGGAACAGGGGTTATAACTCTTATCCTTTCATTCTGTGGGATTTTTAAGAAGTGGTAGATTACAGCAAATCTTGATTTTATTCCTGCATATTCTTGTAGCTTCTGGTTATCCTTGAAATCGACTCCGAATAGGTCAAGAACCATGTTGTATCCATTGTTTTTGATTTTGGTTTCAAATTGAATAAGCTTTTCCGGAGAAACAACGAACTCTGGAAGATCTCTGAGATTTCTGTTTTCATAAAGTCCTTTACAGAGTTCTGATATATCTTCAAATACTTCTTGTTTTGACTTGCCCACTTTTATGAAATTTTTCTGAACAATTTTTTGTATTTCAATTTTTCGGAATTTTGTTGTTCAGTTGCTTTTTGCTTTTTTTGCAAAAACAGAAGAATATCTTGTGTTACTATACTATGGAAATTTGTGCTTGCATCAGAGTTATTACTTTTAGTTTTTTGTGCAATTTACTATGAATCCGAGAGGTTTTTCATATAGAGATGTGCTCCGAAGAAAGTTTCGGTGGAACGAATCATTTTTCTGTACTCAGGGTTTTGATAGAAGAACTTTTTGATTATTGAGTTTTCTGAAAGTGGAGGGTGTAGCTGAAATATCTTTTTAAGGAAAACTGTGACTCTGTTATTTTTATCTACTGCTATTGCAAAAGGTAAAATCACATTGAAGAACATTTCTTTTTTCCTATCTGATCCGAGACCCTTGAATTCCATTATTTTATTTACGTATTCCTTTGCATCTTTGGGTGTTTGTATATTTTTGTTTTCATTCATTATTCTTTCGTAGAATAATTTTGCTATTCCTTTCTGGGAGCTCTGTTCAAGAAGCTCTGAGATACCTTTTATTCTTTTGTCTGGTCGGTTTGCGGGGCGTATCTTTGCAAAATCCCATACTGATTTTTGCATTCTAAGAGATCTATCGAAGTGATTAGGTAGTTTTTCATCTAAATCCGTAAATCCAGCGCGGTACAGAAGAGCATTCTCAATAACATCTTTGTATTTGAGCTTTCTTATTTCTCTGAAAGGGAGCATAAGTGCGAGTTCCAGAAACTGAACTTTGTTCTTTGGATATCCAAGAGAAATCATTATTTCTCTGTAAATTGCTTCATCTGGTTCTGCAATCTTCATAAGGTTTTTCATTCTCTGAATTTTCTGCTCAAGCCACTCCTGACCAAGCTTCTCAAGAAACTCCTGTGTTATCTGCATCTGAATAACATCGGTTCCGTCATTTTTATTTTAGTTATTCTTAAAAGGATATTTTGCAAGTCATGTTTTCTTCTTAAGAATTTGCTTTGATTTCCTACAAGTTGTTTTTATTCACACTTATGTACAGATTTTTATTTCATACATTTACTCATCGTAAGATTTGTGATTCTATTACTTCAATATCTTTGGATTGAGGAGTTTGTAATTGAAATATATCTTTACATTTCTTTTTGTGTAGGATTTGTTCAGGAGTTTTTAGAAAGCCTACCGCTTTTGTGATATTTATGGTTTAGAGCGTATATGAGAATACAGAAAAACAATGGAACTGATATATTCTTTTCCAGCTCAAATTCTCTCTTTCTTATATTTTTTGAAAAGCTTCGGACTTCAAAATCGCTCGGAGTTCTAAGACTCTTCTGTATCAATTTCATAGTCTTTTAGCTCGATAAGTTGGAATTTTGTGTGAATTATTTGATTTGTCATTTAATTTGCAAATTCAAGGAGATGAGATATGATTCTGAGATAAAGAAAACATTTGAGAAGGTGGCCATTGGTGTTCTGAAAATTCTTGGATATGAAATCGTTGAGGTAAGACCTCTTCCTATTGAAATGCAGATTGGTAAGCTTGTGGCTGACTTTTTAGCAATTGTCAAACTCAAAGATGGAACTGAGTTCATATTACATATTGAGTTTCAGACAAAAAATGACCCAGATATGCCAAAGAGAATGTTAAGGTATTTTTCTGTGATTATATCAAGACACGACCTTCCTGTTCTGCAAATTGTAATTTATCTGGGTAAAGAAGGTGTTAGAATGGGAAATGGTATAGATATGAATTTTCAGGGGACATCTATTTCATATAGGTATCAGATAGTGGATATTAAGACAATAGAAGCGGAAAAATTTTTGGAGTCAGATGCTCCAGATGTGTATTTACTTGCAATACTCGGTAGAACCGAAGACATATCAGAAGTTATAAGGAAGATAATATCAAGACTCAGAGAAAGTTTTGAGAAAAGGGAGATAAGCAAACACGATTTGTTAGAATATATAAATAGGTTAGGAGTATTTGGGAATCTCAGAGACATAAGAGAAGATTTGAGAAAGGAGGTAGAAAAAACAGTGATAGACATAGACATAACTAAAACTTGGCTCTACCAAGAAGGACTTGAGAAAGGAATGAAGGAAGGGTTAGAGAAGGGGATACAAAAAGGCATACAAAAAGGGAGAAAGGAGGGTATAAAAGAAGGTTTAAGGAGAGGTCTGAAAGAAGCATTGCTTTATGATATAAGATTTAAGTTTGGTAAGGTATCTTTGTCAATCAAGAAGCGAATAATGCAGATTGATGATATTGAAAAACTTAGATTTCTGAAAAGGTTGGTATTGAAAGCAAGAACATTGAAAGAATTTGAAGAAAAATTTAAATCCATAAACCACAGGTGATATTCTGTCTTGTGGCTGGTTAATTACAGGGGGCTCAATAAAATTTCTAAAATATTTCCATAACCTTGCTCATCCATTATTTTCAGGGGATGATTTGAAAATTCTTGTTTGTTTTGGTTGAATTTGAGTTCTCCAGAAGGATTCAATTGAGTTTATAAAATTTTGTTAGATGGGAAAATTTGATATATCTTTCAAGGATCTGATAGCGGGAGTGGAGAAAGATCTTTTGATGATAGTTGGATTTAAAGTTGAAGAGCTACAAGTTTTGAATGTAGAGTTTCAGTCTGTCAGAGAAAGGAGGGTTGATATCATATACAAGTGCGCTGTTGGTTCGTATAGGTTTTTATCTCAGGTGGAGATTCAGCTGTATTACGAAAAAAATTTTCCGATAAGGATGCTTGGATATTGGTGTGATGTAAAATTGAAATTTCCAGAGTATCCTTTGATACAAATAGTTCTAACTTGTGGTAAGAATGTAAAAGATTCCCTTGATGAAGAGATAAAGATAGAGGGTTTAGGCGGTCAGGAGATTTTTTCATACGTGAGATCAAAATACATAGTTATAGACCTATGTGAGATACCGTTTGAAAGATTTTTGAGTTTTGATAATCCGAACATAAATGCTTTTGGAATATTAAGTAAAGATTGTGATGTTGGGAAACTTTTGCAGAGGATAATTGATTACAAACTTGCGGAAGAGCAAACTGCATCTTTGATTACTAAAATATACATACTAAGTAAGCTAGCAAAGAGAGATAAGGAGGTGGAAAAATTTATGCAAGAGACACAAAAGATAGATCTGATGGAATATGACCTTTTCAGGGAAGCAATAGAGAGAGGAATTAAGGAAGGCAGAGAAAAAGGTCTAAAAGAGGGTAGAGAAAAAGGTTTAAAGGAAGGCAGAGAAAAAGGTTTAAAAGAAGGCAGAGAAAAAGGCATAAAAGAGGGTTTGATCAAGGGTTTGGAGTTAGCAATTCAGGCGAAATTTGGCGCTCGTTCCCGAAAGCTGATATCAAAGCTTAGAAATATTGAGGATGTTCAGAAGTTGAAACAGATAGTAAACAAGTTCAGAAAAATAAGAACTGTCAGGGAGCTAGGAAAAATTCTTGAAGGTACATAGATTGCGTACTGCTGATTGAATCGCTTCGTAATTTCATAAATACTTTTGCTTGATACTCTTTGCTTTGTATAGCCTGTTTTTTCGCAAGTTCTACAAATGTCCAGTAGCTCTTTCTGACCTCATCTTCTGTTAAGTCAATTGGCAAAGCAGTAATTCTTGTGAAAAGTAATATCTGTTTTTGGAAGTATTCTAAATGAGTAAGCTATAAGTGACTCTTTTGTTGGCTCTGGGAGAAATTTTGAGGCACTTCCCAACCGTAAAAGGTGAATAATAAATTTATCCCCATCTTTTTGTCCTATACATATGTTCGTTGAAAAAGAATTTGAACCTTTTCTTCCATACTTAAAAATCTAAAATCATGAACTTTTGTTCTATTTTTTTCTTTTTTAGTCAAACTTTTTCACTTATAATCTTTGTTCACTATATCCACTCCGTTTTCTTCTAAAGGTTCTTCAAAAGCATTCCTAATCCAGTTATGATCTACACCTTCCGAAAAGTTTGCTTCTAGTTTCAATGAAATTTTTTTAGATTTTTCAAAAAGATTTTCAAAAGCTTTGAAGCATTTATATAGCTGTGCGCGAGTAAGTTTTAACTCATATGAAACATTAGTTATTTTGCTTTCCGACGCACAATAGGAAATATGAGCTTCCTTTTCTTTTTCTATAGGAGACGAAATAGTTTGTGAAGATAAAGGTATCGTGATGTCAGATTTTTCATCAATAGTCTTTATCTTTTTACTACTTACAATATAGCTAGATTCAACATCAATTTCATCAATGGGTACTTCTTGACGAATAATCACATTTTTCTGTGGAATTAAAGATACATCTCTAACACCTTGAATGTAATCTTTTGTTGTTAATCCAAATAGACCATCTTTTATACCTTTTGAAATTGCTTCTATAATTACATTTTTACTAACTACTTTAGGAGAATCTAAAGAGGAGAAAAAAATCTCAATAATTGTTTCCACTCCTATTGTCTCATCTTTTATGTAATCTAATAATTTTTTTGGTGTTAAAGAATCAAAAACTTTAGGTGTAGTGGTACGCATTAACAAATTCATAAGCCTGTCGTGTATATTGGTAGATTGAATTGCTCTTCCACCAATTTCAACAGCATCAATAATTGGATTCCCATTCTCAATTTTGAGTAACCAAACTTTATTGTAAAGACCTCTTAGTGCTGAGTCCCTTGAAGCTATCTCGGTTTTTTCTCTTTCTTTTAATTGCTCAATTTGTTCTTCTGTAAGATTTAGAGATCTTTTTTTGTTTTTTAATCTTTCAATGGCTATCAAGTATTTTGCCGATCTACGCAAGGGTTCAATCTGGTCTTTGTCGGGAATAGCTAACCCAATTCCATTCCTATAACTCCTTGGTCTATCACCATATTGAGTTAAAAACTCTATCCCTAGTTTTTCTTGCTCACTTTGGGTTTTATAGACGAAATCGAAAGGTAGATAAGCTATCTGGAATGTTGGTTCTTTATCTGGAATATCTCTACTCTGGTTTGGCCAGATAATAGCCGATTTACCTCCAAGCTCTGATTCAAGTAAACTTTTTATCTCATTTTTTATTTCTGTATCACTTATGTTATCTACCTCATCTTCCAAAAGTTTATTTATGTTCGGCGTGCTCTTGAACGCATACCTTGCACCATCATAGTGAACATATAAACACCTTGCAAGAATTTCTTTTAAAACAGCTTTTATCATCGTTGAGTCCAATGATGGTGAAATGGAAGCAAACATCAAATCATGTTCTGTCACTCCGGGTGGCAAATTTTCCCCTTCTTTACCTTCTTTCTTTGGTAGTCCTCCAAATGAAAACATTAATATTGCTGTTGCAACTTTTGTTGCAGGAGATTTCGCATCGGAAAAAATTTTATCCAATTTCTTTACAGTTGCATTCGCCCCTATAAAATCCGCCTCAAGCACGGCTTGATATGGTTCTCTTTGCCCAACTTCACTGAAAAAACTCTCCTAACCTCAGGTTCATCTATCGGTATATCGGTAGCTGAAATTAAAAGGTCTGAAACATTGCGCTTTTTCAGATGTCTTAACACAGTAGCAAGAAATCTCAAAACTCCTCTTGTTCTCTGAAAATCTGGGATTGAAGCCCATCTCTCTCTCATAAGATCTATTAGTGCAGGATGAAATGGATATGCCATTACAAATCTTTCCCTATACTTTATGATTCGCTCCTCAAATTCACGCCTTTCTTCATCGGAAGAAACATAAGTGAGAATATTCTTCCTGATAGAATCTATGTAAATATCAGCGACCTTGTTAGCTATTTCTTCTGGTGGCGCTTCATCAAGAAGGCGTTTTCTTAACACAGCAAATATATCATCACCTGTGATTGGTTCTCTTTTTGCGTCAACACGAGAGGTCAAATGATCAAGAATTTCCAACATCTGCTCATTACCAAAAGACTCTCTTGCACTTGCTGGCAAAGAGTATATCATACATGCATACCTTGAACCAGAAACCTCAGTCGTTATGGTCTGCATAAAGTCTAAAACTTGTCTACTTAATGCAGATTCCTCAACCTTTACACCAGCGGATTTTTCAACATATCTTAAAACCTCATCAAGAATAATAAGAACCGGTTCATCTCCTATAATCTTTTTTACTAAATCACCACCAGGTGCAACCTTCTTTTTGTCATGCTCTTCAAGTAGTTCATATTTACCTAACTGCCAAGCTATATAACCCCATATCGTGTGAATAGTTTTACCTTCAACTTGTTTACCAGTTAAAGCATCAAATTTTTCACCATCAAACACAGCAACCTTGACACCATAAATTTTGGGCAATTTTTTCATCTCTGGAAATAAAATCTCAAGCTCTTTACGATTTTTCAATGCATAATACAAAGTAGCAAGAGTGTGAGATTTTCCCCCTCCAAATGGAGAGCGAAGTTGCAAAACTCTGTTGCCTTCCCTACCTGATAACCTATCATAAACCTCTTCTATTAGAAACCTCATATCTCTCGTCAGATGAGTAGCTTTGAAAAAAGAATACGCATCTCTATAAATCGGTGGGACATTCGGATCTTTTTCAACAATAGCACCTAAATCAATTGCGTAAGTTGATATTGCAGTGCTTTCAGATTCTACATCCGGATGTAATTTTACTACTTCTGGCCATGGTTTTATGTTCATTTTTCTACCTCCTTAAAATTTTAATTTTTACCGACTTCCAAAAAGAGAATCTTCAGGAACTATCATCTTCCAATTTGAAAGTAATCTTGAGATAAGCGATCTTTCATCAGATGTTGTACGAATAATTTCCTCACTCCCAACAAGAGATGTTCCTGCAAGTGCTTGGGCGGTTAATTTTAATATCCCATAATTTGGTCTCGCATTCATTAAATATTCTTGTATTTTATACGCTTGATTCTCCAAAAGCCAAAGGGTTCTGTGTAAAACATCAATCGTGGATTTACCATCAAGCCCCAACTTCTCATCCATGCCTCTTTCTGAATAATCTCTAAGCCTGTATTTATTTTTCTTCTTCTCAAGTAATGGATTTCTACCAGAAGATAAACCATTTGGACCATCAAGCTCAACGCCCTGTGGATATGCAAAGACAATTGCCTCTCCAGCGTCAATTTCCATCTTACCATATGTATATCTCCACAGAACATAAAACCTTGTTGCTGGATCAACTTCTGAAACACCTTTTCTTGACACTCCAAAAAGTTTCTCAAGTATTGCCTCAAGAACAAGCCCTTCAACGATGTTTAGATATTTTTCAGAAGTAACCTCTTCTCCATTAGCGTATTCTACTCTTTCAAATTGTGTAAATGCCTTAAGCCCAGCACCAACGCAGGCAATAACTAAATCTGCTCCGGTGATACCTTCTGAAAAAAGTGTGTTTACTCTTTCCTTTATAATTTCCTCAAGTTGCGGATAAACTTCGCTTTCATACGAACCAACTTTTCCTCTCTCACGCTTTCGTGCAGCAAGAAAAATACTTGAGGCAAGAGCAGAAGAACCAATTTCAAGAAGTCTTCCAGGTCTCTCAGTATGAATGGGCCATGCCTCTTGAATAATAAATCCTACTTTTCTTAATGCTTCAACAAGTGTTGACCATCCAGCGGTTGTTTTATGAGCATAAATTATAACCAATGGAGAATCTGGCTTTAGGACTCTCCATGCTTCTTTCAAAGCCTGCTCCATCATCTCTTCATAAAATTTCTTAGCTTTTTCTTTACTTCCATGTCTCTTTGCATCTGCAATAATCTCTTTTTTCTTCGGGGTAAGTTCTCCTGTAAAATGCTCAGGATAAAGGTGTCCAATGGAACGTTTGAGCCAGACATAGAAGAAATCAGATAAATCTGCGTAAGGCACATTGTCATAGTAGGGTGGATCAGTAATGATAGCATCAAAAAAGTTTTCTGGATAAGGAAGCTCCGTTGCAGAGGTGCGCAGGACCTGAGCAGGATTATTTAAATTTGCAAGCTCTTTAATAACCTCCCATACCCAATCCAAAGCTCCTTCAACATTCCCTGAAGCATCACCAAATGGATTCACTTCTGCGAAATCCCATACCATGGGAATTGCTTGTCTTCCAAATGTATGTG
>JANXBU010000099.1 GCA_025060505.1 Candidatus Calescibacterium sp. | reverse complement strand
GGAGGGAGGTCCCCCCAGATTCCCACGACCTTCCACGGGGGCCGTGGTACTTGGGAGCGTACACCCAGGAGACCTCTCACCTTTTACCTACGGGGCTTTCACCCTCTATGGCGGAGCGTTCCAGCTCACTTCGGCTAGGTGGAGGTTTTGTAACTCCCTGAGAAGCTGGCAGACTTCTCCGTGTACGTCCCGCTACCCCGTACGAGCTAAGGCTGCCACCATGGCACCCGTACGGTTTGGGCTGATCCCCGTTCGCTCGCCGCTACTTGGGGAGTCTCGTTTGATTTCCTTTCCTGGGACTACTAGAAGGTTTTACTTCGTCCCGTGTTGGTTCCACCTTGCGGTGGATGACAGGGCTCAACACCCTGCCGGGTTTCCCCATTCGGGCATCCGGGCCTCAAAGGCTCTTTGCGCCTCCACCCGGCTTATCGCAGCTTAGCACGCCCTTCATCCCCTCGGACAGCCGAGGCATCCACCCCGGACCCTTACTAACTTGCACACCCACAAGGAAGGAAAACCTATTCAGTTGCCAAGATGACACAAGCATGGA
The DNA here is from genome assembly GCA_025060505.1 of Candidatus Calescibacterium sp. Lineage (GTDB taxonomy): Bacteria > Calescibacteriota > Calescibacteriia > Calescibacteriales > Calescibacteriaceae > DRWZ01. The sequence continues at coordinate 51 of JANXBU010000099.1, read as the reverse complement.
GATGGTGGGACTTGAACCCACGACCTCCTGCTTGCAAAGCAGGCGCTCTCC
>JANXBU010000098.1 GCA_025060505.1 Candidatus Calescibacterium sp. | reverse complement strand
TGAAAAACTTAGGTCGTTCTGGAAGGGCTTTCAGCATTGAGTTTTTTGATGCAGTAGATAACAGAGGATACAAATACCAAATTAATAGATCTTCTTACAGCAACAGTTTAAAAGCAGATTCTAAAGACGATGAATACTTTTACATTGACGGCGTGCCTACTAGGTCGACAAAATTTGTAAAAATAAGAGGCAGGTATAAAGGTGCTAACTCAGAAGCTGAGCTAAGAAACGCTCCTTGGCAAGAATTAGTACTCTCGGACGTAGAAATAAAGGATTCTCGATGAGCCTCCCTATTTTACTTCTGTTTTTCAAAAAGTTTTAAGACAGAACCAAACCATGTGCTGTGTCAATATATAACTGTCCGCATAAAGTGTCTCCGATTTGTAGATGCTAAGTCCGATAAGAATTTCAGTATACTCCATAACACTCCCCACATCCCCTACTCACCATCCACCTCTATAACCCATCTACATAACCATAACCTCAGCTCACCTTACTAATTACTAACATTCCTACGCTACCACTTAAAAACATTCTCGTTATCATAACCTTGAACGTTAGCTCCTTCCGTATGTTCTCAACTTCACACTGCTTACACGCACGCTA
>JANXBU010000097.1 GCA_025060505.1 Candidatus Calescibacterium sp. | reverse complement strand
TCGAAATTCCTAATCGGTTGAATCCTACCTATGAGGGATTGAAACTAGACAGGGGAGCCGAAGAGGTTAAATCACTCTTAGGTTGAATCCTACCTATGAGGGATTGAAACCTGCGCGGGGTTCGAAGGGTTCGGCCTTGTATTTACGGGGTTGAATCCTACCTATGAGGGATTGAAACTTTTAAAAGACAAGCGGAGATCTTTTTAGAAATCATGGTTGAATCCTACCTATGAGGGATTGAAACCGATATAATCCCCAAGAAAATTTCTCTATACGGGGGGGTTGAATCCTACCTATGAGGGATTGAAACAAGTTTAAGGTTTTCCCTAACAATTTTTTCGTTTTGGGTTGAATCCTACCTATGAGGGATTGAAACTAATACCAAAACACCGAGCGAGACGCGGTGTCGAGAAGGTTGAATCCTACCTATGAGGGATTGAAACCATACTCAAAGAAAGTCTTTTCGTTATACTGAAGCGGTTGAATCCTACCTATGAGGGATTGAAACTTGAATGGTTTCAATGAGAGATCTCACGAATTTACCTGGTTGAATCCTACCTATGAGGGATTGAAACAAAAAGTCATAGACACATATCTCAAATGGAG
>JANXBU010000096.1 GCA_025060505.1 Candidatus Calescibacterium sp. | reverse complement strand
GATTCAACCGACTTCTTTTTCCTAGCCATTTTGACCTACCGGACTAGTTTCAATCCCTCATAGGTAGGATTCAACCGCTTCGTATCACCTTCCATTGAGTTCCCAACAGATTGTTTCAATCCCTCATAGGTAGGATTCAACCTTCCAGAATTTGAATACTATTCTGTCATTCTGAGAAGGTTTCAATCCCTCATAGGTAGGATTCAACCAGAAAATGATTTCTTGAGAAGAGCAGGTGATATAATGTTTCAATCCCTCATAGGTAGGATTCAACCAAAGCCCGGGGGAAATTCCCCGAGCCTCAGAAACGGTTTCAATCCCTCATAGGTAGGATTCAACCGAGCTTATGCACAAGCTCATGCATCACTTCCGGAGAGTTTCAATCCCTCATAGGTAGGATTCAACCCCGTTTTTACGAATGGCAGTGATCTGTGATAGTATTGTTTCAATCCCTCATAGGTAGGATTCAACCCAAACGCTTTTTCACTTAGTATGTTACCGTCGGAGGGGTTTCAATCCCTCATAGGTAGGATTCAACCGTGTTTTGGTACTATACGCCGAAGCGGGTGCTCATACGGTTTCAATCCCTCATAGGTAGGATTCAACC
>JANXBU010000095.1 GCA_025060505.1 Candidatus Calescibacterium sp. | reverse complement strand
AAGGACTGCCCATACACCTACAAAGACGCATTAACTAACCATCCCAAAACTTAGCCCGTGGTTAGTAACGTCCCAAAGCCTTTACCTGAGAATTGTTTGCAGGATTAACTTTGTCCAAGCAACACTTCAAAATGCTTTAGACCCTAAGGTCAACGTGCTTAACGCAATGAGGGCAATGGAAGAAAGACAAGCGGCACAACTTGATAGGCGGCACGCTTAGCAATGCAAATGTATCAAATGACAAAAGACCCTAAATTTCCTGACAGGCTTGATAAAGTTCTTGCAAAGCAAGAAACTTAAGGATGGCTAATAATAAGGAATTGAGACAACTCTACCGAGAAGCAAGGGAAGCAATAAAAGAAATGAAGAAAAACTATACTCAGAGTAATCAAAAGGGGCAGAATATAGTATAATACACAACATATTGCAAAAAAGGGGTAAATATACCAAAAAGTAGAAAAGCTTGGTTCTGTATAAAAAGTGTCAGACCCAACAGATGTTCCAGAGACAAGAAAGTTGTTATAGTCATTCTTGACAATTTTACTTCTCATAGGAGCGGTAATGTAAGACAGATTGCGGAGAGGCTTGCATAGTGCTTGTGTATTTACCGCCT
>JANXBU010000094.1 GCA_025060505.1 Candidatus Calescibacterium sp. | reverse complement strand
TTGTAATCAAATCATTTCTTGTTTCCAAGAATTTTTTTGAGTTCCCTCAAACTCTTTGACTTCACAATCGATCTCGCTATCTTTCTTAACTTCCCTATATCATCTATCTCTCTGACCTTAGAAATAAACTGTTCTCCTTTATTGCCAAACTTCATCTTTATCATTAACTCTAATCCTTCCTTAAGACCTTTTTCTAATCCTTCTTTAATGCCTTTTTCTAACCCTTCTTTAATGCCTTTTTCTAACCCTTCTTTAATGCCCTTTTCTAACCCTTCTTTTTCTCCGATCTGAAAAATTTTCAACTCCCTTATATCTATCTTTCGTATTTCCTCCACAGACCTGTACACCTCCTCTTCTTTCTCTGATAACTTACTCAATATGTATATTTTATCTATCAACAACACTGTTTTGCTTTTTTCAAGCTCATATTCAAAAATCTTCTCAATAAGTCTTCTCACATCACAATCCTTGCTCAAAATCCCCAAAGCGTTTATGCTCGGACTATCAGAGCTTAAAAATCTCTCAAAAGGTATCTCAGATAAATCTATGACTGTAAAACCATATTTCACAAAGCTTATATTATCTCCTTCATCTATAAAGTTGTTTATCTTCACACCATAGGTAAAGACTATTTG
>JANXBU010000093.1 GCA_025060505.1 Candidatus Calescibacterium sp. | reverse complement strand
GGTTTTATAAAATGTCAGACTCAAATTCTGAAGTAGCTGAATATCAGACATCAGAGAGCATTACTGGACACAGCAGTTTTGATGTATCAAATAGTGTTTTTAACTAGTCTGGCTAAGGGAAACTCAGATGAAATCTCTAGATTGGTAAATGATATAGATGGTCTCTTAGTGAGTATGTATGAATTGTTTTGAAGTGATAAAGTCCTTTTTTATTTTGCAAGAGAATGATTTATTGTTCAGAAAAGTTGAGTTCAAAAAACACTGTATAGGATTATGGTTTTGACAAACCTTTGTTTAGAATTTATTGCAAGCGTTGAGTATCTTTCTGGGCAAAGAATAATCGTTATCTGAAAATCGAAATGATATAAATTTTTGTCATTGAGACAATTTTTCTTTTCAGATTTTTGAACATTTGTTTTTGAGTTGTCAAATTCAAGTTGATCAGGTATGACGCGGAAATAAAACGCACATTTGAGAAGGTAGCGCTTGGGGTTCTGAGAATTCTTGGATACGAGATTGTTGAGATAAAACCGATTCCACTTGAGATGCAGGTCGGTAAGCTTGTAGCTGATTTTTTGGCCATTGTAAAACTCAAAGATGGAACAGAGTTCATTTTGCATATAGAGTTTCAGACGAAAAATGATCCCGATATGCCAAAGAG
>JANXBU010000092.1 GCA_025060505.1 Candidatus Calescibacterium sp. | reverse complement strand
TTACCGGGAGATATTTGAATCCTACCTATGAGGGATTGAAACTCATTTCTATCATTTCTCTCAATCTCAAGCATTCTCATTTGAATCCTACCTATGAGGGATTGAAACAGTTCAAGCACAAGTCAAGAACGCTCCTAAAACACATTTGAATCCTACCTATGAGGGATTGAAACAGTTTATAGCTAAATCGGTTGCTATGTTCCACAGCTTATTTGAATCCTACCTATGAGGGATTGAAACAGATAGAAAGCATTTTCGATTATATAAAACGGCTACATTTGAATCCTACCTATGAGGGATTGAAACATCTCAAGCATTCTCTTTATCAAATATGAGCCCTTCCATTTGAATCCTACCTATGAGGGATTGAAACAAAGTGTAGTAAGTGGTGCCCTTATATTTTTTTTCCATTTGAATCCTACCTATGAGGGATTGAAACTCTCTTAGCAAGAGACCTGCTACCGCTCCCCCGAAAAAATTTGAATCCTACCTATGAGGGATTGAAACTTCCTCCCTGATTCGACTATATGCAGACAGGAAAAATTTGAATCCTACCTATGAGGGATTGAAACAACAATAAAATCAAATGCCCTTCCTTTTGTATGCAGGGATTTGAATCCTACCTATGAGGGATTGAAACAAATAAGTCGGGAAGAATAGTTTTCTTAGAATCACT
>JANXBU010000091.1 GCA_025060505.1 Candidatus Calescibacterium sp. | reverse complement strand
CTTCCCCACACCTGGCTTTCCTACTATGAGCAATGCATTTGAATCCTACCTATGAGGGATTGAAACTCCGATGCCTGACTCCCCGATAAGGAGTAATGAAGGATTTGAATCCTACCTATGAGGGATTGAAACTCATTCATAGCTGTACCCTCCATTTACACCAATCGATTTGAATCCTACCTATGAGGGATTGAAACCTCTAACTACTCTCAGGTTATATTCTGCTTTCGAGAATTTGAATCCTACCTATGAGGGATTGAAACAATATGATCTCAACGACTCTAACATTCCTGCTGATGTATTTGAATCCTACCTATGAGGGATTGAAACCTAACTCTGAACTTTCGTTTTTCTGTGTGAAGTTCAGATTTGAATCCTACCTATGAGGGATTGAAACAAACTCGATTCCCTCAGAATATAGGCGCGATATCATCTCATTTGAATCCTACCTATGAGGGATTGAAACCTAACCTGGATGTCATAATTCCGTATGAGCACCCGCATTTGAATCCTACCTATGAGGGATTGAAACATAAAAAATTGAGTATTGAGCAGTGAATTGATAGCCATTTGAATCCTACCTATGAGGGATTGAAACGGTCATCCTTCTTGATGCTTAAAATGAGTTTCTCCAGTATTTGAATCCTACCTATGAGGGATTGAAACTGTCCACGAACTCTAATCCAAGCTCGCCAG
>JANXBU010000090.1 GCA_025060505.1 Candidatus Calescibacterium sp. | reverse complement strand
AGAATGCGATAAATTCCAAAATCTAAGTCCGATACTTCAAACTGGAAAAGGTCTTTTAGCAAGTTTTGAAACTTCTGGAGAGCTTCCATATCTACCTCCATCGATTTTGTGTTATTCACCATACTATGATATATTATAAAAGTTCACAAAGCCCTTACGAGTCTTATGGTCAAACTCACAGAAAAACTTAGCCCTTTATCAAAGGTATCAGACCTAACAGATACTCCATACGCGATTGGCTTGAAGATTGGAATAAAAAGGAGCTCACAGACCTAAAATGTCACAGTAGAGGTCCTAAGCCAAAATTCTCTCAACAACAGAAAGAACAACTACTTAACCTTCTAAAAGAAAGAGATTACTGGAAAACACTTGCTTAGGTTTTTTGCAACCGATTCTATTAGTGTAGCTTAACCACCTTTGCAAGTAGTTACTTCAGCCTTTTTCTCACAATAAAAAAAACAAAACTTACATCGCCTTTAAGCTTATTATAGCTTCAGTATGCTTCCATATTTTCTCATAAACTCTTCACTTGTGAGTTTCTTGTCTTCTGCCTGCACAAAGCCCTGTCTTTTCTCTCTCTCGTCTGTTTGTCTTAGCTTACTAAAGTAGCTACGAAAAAAGTCTAGAGCTATCTTTTTCTTCTCTGCCCTTTTGGATATGCTAAGAAAGTATGCAAGTTCTTTTAGCTCTTCTTCCTCT
>JANXBU010000008.1 GCA_025060505.1 Candidatus Calescibacterium sp. | reverse complement strand
TTGAAGGAAGGGCTACTTTCCGCTATAGAAGTAAAATTTGGCAAAACACCGTCATCAATTAGGAAGGTGATAATGCATACTGATGATATTGATAAACTTAGAAGTTTGAAGAAAGAGCTATTGAAAGCAAAAACTCTGAAAGAATTTGGAAGAAAGATCAAGTCTATGAATCGCAACAATAGATAGTTTTTTGGACTAATCTAATATTGGAAGTATACAGGTTTTGAATTTATATAAAACTGAATTCGGATCTATGAATCCACAATCAGATGCTTTACTGCTTATTAATGAATATGACACAATAGGAAAAAATTCCAGAAACCTACTTAATTGTTTTGCCAAAAAGAAGAGATAACGGGTTTGTTATTAGTTTTTCTTGCGCTGAAAAGTAATTAAGGTAAAACTTTTTGATAAAACTTATAAAATCTGATTTTTTTTTACTATGAAAAGTTTATGTTTGTTCGGGCAGATGGCAGAAAATTTGACGAGATAAGAGAAATTAAAATTGAGCAAAATTATATAAAATGGGCTGAGGGTTCCTGCCTTATCTCCCTTGGTGATACGAAGGTGATATGCACAGCTTCTGTTTTAGATACGGTTCCTCAGTTTGCGAAGGAGAAAAAGATAGGTTGGGTTTTTGCTGAATATTCAATGCTTCCTCGGTCTGTTGATACAAGAACTAGCAGGACACAGAGTGGTAGATCTTATGAGCTGCAAAGAATAATAGGTAGGTCTTTAAGAGCTGCGGTCGATCTTGCTCAAATGCCAAATATATCTGTCGCAGTGGATTGCGATGTTATACAAGCAGATGGTAGCACACGTTGTGCTTCAATAATCGGAGGTTTTATTTCACTTTGCTACGCTCTTGATAAGGCAAGAAGAGATGGTAAAATAGAATCTTTTCCGGTAAGAAGAATAATCTCCGCTGTTTCTTGTGGTATTCTGAACGGTAATAAAGTGGTTGATCTGACATACAAAGAAGATTCGGAAGCTTGGTGTGATATGACCATTGTGGCAACAGATAAGGGAGAAATATGTGAGGTGCAGGGCGGTGTTGAGAACGGAGGATTTATGAAAATGGAGGATTTCTATGAACTTGTAAATATGGGAATTTCTGCAATATATAAAATTGTTGAAATACAGAAAGAATATCTTAAAGGAATTGTAGATTGGTAGAGCCAATAGATATAAAGCAAAGAAAAAATCAAAATTCTATCAGACCGTTTTCTTTTTTTTCGGTTGAGTCTTGATGCGTTGATGCAGGTGGATTATCTTTGGTGAAAGCCATAAGGTAAGATTTTGGGTCATCCGATATTTCGCCTGTTATCGGATCTACTCTGAAAAACTCAATATTATTTGGTATTTCAAAATCAGATTTCTTTATCTTGTTCATGTATTTTCTCATAAACTCGACAAATATTGGAACTGCTATCTTTGGTCCGGATCCATAATTGCCAATCGGAGTAAAGTCGTCCTTTCCGATCCAAACTACGACTACAATTTCTGGTGTGAATCCAACAAACCAAGCATCTTTGAGATCATTTGTTGTACCTGTTTTGCCAGCTACTGGAATACCAAGTGCCTTGGCTCTTGCTCCTGTTCCATAGAGGACCGAATTTCTCATCATCCAGGTTACAACGAAACTTATGTCCGGTGGTATGATTTGATTTGACTCCTCTTGTGTCTTCAAAACTATATCATTCCCTCTTTCAACGCTTATTATGAATCTTGACTTTCTCTTTATTCCATTGTTTGGGAATGTAGAGAATATTTCTGCTACCTCTAGTGGACTTAGAGATATTGAACCTAGAACTACTGTAAGATCTTCAACTGGTGCTTTTATTCCGAAATCTCCGAAAGTTTGCCTTATGATTCTTATTCCTATGTCTTCTGCAACCCGAACGGTGGCTGCATTTATAGATTTAGCAAGTGCTTCCTGTAAAGTTATCCATCCAGAGAAGTTCTCTATGTTTTTTGGTTTCCATTCTTTGAGCTCTCCTTCTTCTGTTTCGTATTCAAAAATAATTGGTGTATCTTTAACAACAGTTGCTGGATTATAAAGTCCACTCTGTATTGCTGCAGTGTATACTATTGGTTTTATAGCTGAACCAATCTGTCTTTGAGCTTGTATAGATCTTATGAATTGAGATGTTTTCCAGTCATACCCGCCAACCATGCAGAGAACATCACCTGTTTTTGCATCAAGAGCTACAATTGCTCCTTCTATTTCAACTTTTTCTGGAATTGGACAGAAGTATTTACCATCAGGACAAGTCTTTACTAGTATTTCTGAACCAACTTTTAATCTCATAATAGAAAAATCAGGATGTAGATTATCTTTTCTCTTTTGATCCTTGATCGTGATTCTTATACCATTTGGTGTTATCTCATCTATTCTTGCTAAAAATATTTCTTTTTCATCATAAGTTTTGAGTCCATCTGGAAATATAACTTCTTTTGGTCTCAATGTTATTTTTATTTTTTCTTCCGATGTTATAGGTTTTCTGCCATTTAGAATTTCAGCTCTTTCTATCCCCCACTTTAATGCTTCTTCTGCAAATTTGTAGCAATCTTCATCAAGGGTTGTTCTCACAATAAACCCTGATTTTATCTCTTCTTCGTTTCCGACTAATTTTACAAGTTCTCTTCTTATATGTTCGTTGAACCAAAAATATTTGTGAAACTTGCTTTCCCACACGTATATTTTGATTTTCTCATTGGCAGATTTTTCAAACTCATGAGGAGATATGTATCCAAGTTCAAGCATTCTTTCAAGTATCCACATTTGTCTTGCTCTTGCTTTTTCTGGATAGTTTATGGGCGAGTAGTATACGGGTGACTTGGGTAAAGCTGCGAGTAAAGCTGCTTCGGCAATCGTAAGATCTTTTAGTTTCTTGTTAAAAAAATTTCTTGCTGCTGGTTTTATACCCCATGATCCATTTCCAAAATAAATTATGGAAACATAGATTGAAAAGATTTCTTCCTTTGTTAGTTCTTGCTCTATTTTCATTGCATAAAGAATTTCTTTTATTTTTCTCTGTATTGTTTTTTCTCTCGTTAGAAACAGATTCCTTGCAAGCTGCTGTGATATAGTACTTCCGCCCTGTACTATCTTTCCTTCAAGTATGTTTTTGATTGTAGCTCTTAAAATTGAACTTATATCTACTCCTCTGTGCTTGAAAAAATCTTCATCCTCAGCTGCCAGAAAAGCGTAAACAAGATGCTTTGGAATTTCTTCAAATTTTACATCTTCTCTATATCTTTCAAAAAGTTCAGCTGATATTTTTCCATCTCTTGAAAGAAAAACTGTTGGGGCCTTTATATCGTACAGTGCCTTATATATGTTTTCTCTTGTTATTTCTTGTAGTTCATTTTTTCTTATTTGATTTATGTAGAATGTTGCTCCAAATGCGGAGATTGAAAATAATCCTAAAAAGGAAATGAAAAGTTTTAATATTAATCCACCTTTCTTTGTTTTTTTCTGCTTACTATTCACGACAACGATTTTTCTTCCCACCAGATTTCTAATTTAGTCTTACCTTGTAAAATTTCATAAGTTGTGGTTTGTTTATTTTCTTGATATTTTGAAAAATTCTGAAAACGCTTTTCTTCAATATAAATTTTAGCTATGGGTTCAGAAAGTGCTGAAAGAAAGGCAGACAGGATTACTGAAAAAGAAAAAACGGAGAAATCTCAGGAGAAAAAGTTAGAAGAAGAAATTCAATACAAGCCTTACACTGAATATGATCTGAAACTTTTTTACTCTTTGGTTGATATTGGAGATATGGAAAAATATTACAAGGAGAAGCTTGGTGACCCGGGAGAATTCCCGTTTACCAGAGGTCCCTACAAGACAATGTATAGAGATAAGCTCTGGACTATGAGGCAGTATGCTGGTTTTGGAACAGCGAAGGAAACAAACGAAAGGTTCAAATTTCTTCTTGCGCAGGGAAATACCGGTCTTTCATTAGCTTTTGATTTGCCAACACAAATGGGTTACGATTCAGATGATGAAATTGCTCTTCCAGAAGTTGGCAAAGTTGGTGTTGCAATAGATACTGTTGAGGATCTCTCCACTGTTTTTGATGGTATACCAATAGATAAAATATCGGTATCTTTCACTATAAACGGTACAGCTCCACAGATAATGGCGATGTATCTTGTTGTGGCTAAAAAGAGGGGAATAACTTGGGAAAAACTTACTGGAACTTTGCAGAACGACATACTAAAGGAAATAATTGCCAGAGGAACTTGGATATATCCTGTTGAGCCATCTGTTAAGCTTTCTTGTGATGTGATTGAATTTTGTTCGAAAAATGTTCAGCGCTTTAATCCTATTTCTGTTTGCGGATACCACATAAGAGAAGCCGGTGCTACCGCTTGGCAGGAGATAGCTTATGCTTTTGAAAATGCTAAGGTCTATGTTTCAGAGGTTTTGTCAAGGGGTCTTGATATAGACTCTTTTATAAAGCGTGTAACTTTCTTCTTCTGCACATATCACAATCTGTTTGAAGAGGTTGCCAAATACAGAGCTGCGAGAAGAATGTGGGCTCACATATGTAAGGAGCTTGGTGTCAAAGATCAAAAGAACATGGCTATGAAGTTTGCCGTTGCTGTTGGAGGAGCTTCTCTTACAAGAGCCGAACCACTTCTAAATATAGCGAGAGTCATGCTAGGTGCTCTCGCAACTGTTCTGGGAGGCGGACAGTCAATATTTACAGAAGCGTATGATGAAGCATACTCAATACCGTCGGAGCACTCTGCAAAGATTGCTCTGAGAACCCAGCAGATTCTGGCTTTTGAAACAGATATACCATTGGTCTCAGATCCCCTTGGTGGATCATTTTTCATCGAAAGTCTCACAGACCAGATAGAACAAAGAGCTCTCTCTGAGATGAAGAGAATTGAAGCTTACGGCGGAATGGTAAAGGCTATAAAAGATGGTTTTGTGCAATCTATCATTCTTTCGGAGGCTTACAGACAGCAGAAGCTTGTAGAAAACAAGTTGAAAAAGATCGTCGGAGTAAACATATTTGAAGATAAAAATGGAGATGGAAATCAAAAATTCGAGATATTCAGACCACGCGAGGCTCACGAAAAAGCAAAACTTCTCCAAGAATATAAAAAATCTCGTGATAACACAAAGATACAAAAATTACTTGATAACATATCTTTTGCTCTTGAGAGAAATGAAAACGTTATGCCTTACCTCATTGAAGCTTTTGAGAACGGAGCTACAATAGGAGAGACTACAAAAGCTATCAAGAAGGTATACGGAGAATTCAATGAACCGATTGTGGTCTGATAGATAGTTTAATTCACTCTGTCTTCAATTATTGATTGTTTCTCTTTCCTATTTTCCCAATGCTATCTTCATTTGGTACTTAGAGGTACAATCTCTGTGGACAAATATATATTCAAAGTTATATTATATTCCTTGTAAAGCGATTATTTCTCGAAAATCGTTAGATCTTTTCCAATTCAAAATTTACTACATTTTTCTTGTTTTTTCTGAACTCAGTTCCTATTATGAATATCTCTTTGCATCTTCCTTTTCATTTTCTGCAATCAAAATTTGATTATCTCAAAGAAACTGAGCAAATCTTCAAGAACACTATATAGCTGAAAAATTTGATTTCGCATGTTCTATCAAGAGATTAATATAAAAAATATCAATAGCCTTTTGTTTTGTATCTTTTAGCACATTTAAGTAGATATTTTCGGAAAAATACTTAATAAATTGTTCTCTTTCAATCCTATGCTTGTTATAAGTTTTGCTTGATAAAAGCTGAACTTCGCAACGGAGAGATTCTGATTACACAATTTTTCTTGTTTAATAACGATTAATTTGGATTTCAAGTATTTGAGTTATTACTATATATTTATGAGTGAGCTTTTCAGGGGTATTGAGCAGTTTGATGTAAAGCTTCAAGAGGCAAAGGTAAAGGTTCCTATATTCTATTATGATGTTTCAGCTTTTGTAAATATGTTTCTTGCTTCTTCAAAAAAGATCAGAAAATATGTCAAGGACAAGAGAATAAAAATTGCAGAACTTTTTCCGGGAATAACTCTGCTTGGTATAACCTGCTTTGAGTACAGAAAAACAGATATAGGTCCATACAACGAAATAGGAATCACTGTGCCGTTTGGTGATAGAGCATCTTTGAAAGATATTCTGAGTTCTCTCGTATCTGGTAAATTTGAGGTTCATGTCTGGCATCTTCCTGTGACAACCGAAATAGCTTATATTGCAGGTGTGCAGATTTACAACTATCCAAAGTTTGTCTCGGAGATAAAATATTCAGACAAGAATTTCTCATTAGCTCTGAACGGCAAAAGAATACTTGAGGTTGTTGAGACAGATGGAAAAATGAAAATTCATTTTCGAAGAAAGAAATTTCACTTTATCACATATCAGATAAAAGATGATTCTCTTATAAAAGCTTCTGTTGATGCGGTTGGCGAAGGAGTTTCTGTTAGCTTCCTATCAACAAAGGTATTTCCAGATCCTACAACGCAAATAGGAAAAGAACTTGAAGATGTTATCATTCACAAAACATCTGTTTTTTCAATGAAGATTCCATATATGAATTCTATCTTGTATCTACCAACAAAAGCATGAGTATGTTTGAAAATTTTTTGGAAGATATAGATTTCATCTATCCGGTTCTGAAAGTTCTGAACGGATCAAACGCAGAGATAAAACAGTATATTGATGAGATAGAATCTCTGAGGGACAAAGGAAGGAAATTTATCTCGGAAAATCGTTATAGAATAGATAAAGCAGAAATTGAGACCGAAAAAGATCCGAGGTTTTTAGATCAAGATCTACTGAAAAGCGGAGCAAAATATAAGTTTTTCTCACTTATAATACCAAAAGAGTGGGGTGGAAGCAGTGTAAGAACTTTGCCTTATGCTTTTTTTGTTGAGGATTTAAGTTCTGTTTCATCTGGGGTAGCTACAATTTTTGGAGCTCATTCGCTTGGATTGCTCCCAGTTCTCTTTTCTCCTTTCTCATTATCTTTCAGCAAATTTATGCAAGATGTTGTTGAAAGTGAAAAGAGTTATCCACTGATTTATGCTCTTGGATTAACTGAGCCGACCGGTGGATCAGATGTTCAGCAGGATCATGAAGTTCTGAAAGTTGCTAAAATAACAACTCGTGCCAGAAGAACGAAGGGAGGGTACATTCTGAATGGAAGAAAAGTTTTTATATCTAACGGTTCAATTGCAAATTACATAACCGTTGCAGCTTCCCCAGAGCTGGGCAAAATCATATGGGTTCTACTCGATACTTCATCAAAAGGTTTTTCTGTTTCTCGTGTTGAGAATAAAATGGGACAGAAACCTTCTCATGCTGCCGAAATTGTTTTTGACGAAGTTTTTGTCCCAGATGAAATGATTCTGGCTGACTCAGACATAGGATATAAAATCTCGGAACTTACTTTATCTGTCTCAAGAGCTCCAGTTGGGGCAATAGCTACTGGAATTGCCAAAGGTTTGATCAAAAGCGCCGTGGAAAACGTTGGAGATTTCAAAGAGCATCAGGCTTACAAAATTGCAGAAGCTTACTCAAAACTCTATATCGCAAGAAATCTGTGGATTGCATCTTGTATTTTTATAGATCTTGCTGGTCCAATGAAAGTACAGAATAGCAAAATATTCAAAATACTACTTAATATCAGTTCAAATGTTCCTTACGGTGTTTCAAGAAAGCTCGGAAGGTTGCTTGGTGAGAAAATGAAAAATAAGATTTTGGATATTTTTTCAGAAAACCTTAGTAAAGTTAGTATTTACTCATCGATTGCAAAAGCATACTCATCTTGGATAGCCTATGAAATATGTACATCTTGTATGGATTTGCTTGGAGAAAAGGGAATAGACAAATCTAAAATATCTGAGAGATTGTGGAGAGATATAAAACTAACACATATTTATGAGACAACAAATGAAGTCAACAACATCATGATATTCAAAAATCTCTTTGGAAAGACTGGGATAATATGATTTGGATCATACTTTTTGTCTTTATGGATAACGAATTTTAAAATATTCTCCTGTGAAGATAAAAATTCCTATTGAGTTAGACCTTGAAACTATCGCTCATATAACAAATGCGAAATTGATTGGTCATAACCTTCCTGTTAGCTTTATTTCAACTGATACGAGGAAGGATGTTTCAGATTCTCTCTTTATACCTATAAAGGGACAGACCTTTGATGGTCATAAATTTATTACTGAGGCATATAATCTGGGAGCTGTTGCATCTTTTTCGTCTGAACAATTCTGGGAGAAGAATCTGAGTTTTCAGGAACTGACAAAACCCATACTTTTGGTCAAAGACACAACCGAAGCTTTTTTGAGGTTAGCTTATTATGTTAGAAAGAGACTTGATATTTTCGTAATTGCTGTTGGGGGAAGTGTAGGAAAGACAACAACCAAAGAACTTACTTACTTTATTCTCACGGAATTGGGTGTAAAATCTCACAAAAGTATGAAAAGCTTCAACAATAATGTTGGTTTGGCTATATCACTTATTTCAGCTGACAAAGAAAAAAAGGTAGCAGTTTTAGAAATAGGGACATCTTCAAAGGGAGAAATACCTTATCTCACAAGATTCGCTGACCCTGATTTAGGTATTATAACATCGGTTGGGAAGGAACATCTTGAGGGACTTGAAGATGAATACGGTGTTTTTCTTGAAGAGATAGAACTTATAAAGTATGTTGTTAAAAAGGGGGGAATTTCAGTCCTAAACATAGGGAACCAGATGCTCGGAGAATATTTTTTATCTATACCTGAACCAAAAATAGGCTTTTTTATGCAAGATAAAAATGGTAGTTTGGAGGAGAAATTTAAGAACTCAAAGGTAGGCAATTCAATTTTAGTCAGATGTAAGCTTGAACAGGCTGATGAGTTTTTGAATTCAACTTTCAGAGTTTTTTTTGGAGAAGAAAGCTTGCACTTGAGAACCAATCTTCCACCGCATTTTGGAGAAATTCTGGCTGGGGCTTTTGCTTCGGTTCTCGGATTTTTCAGGAAAAATGCAAATGTTCAAGAGCTCAAAAGAATATCCGAAATCGATTTTGGAAAGTTTGAAAACGAGAAGGGGAGATTCAAGGTTATATTTTTGAGAAATATATTCATTGTAGATGATACGTATAATTCAAATCCAACATCCGTTGATGGGATGTTTTTCTCTGCATCTTTTGCTAAGGGTAGGAAAATTTTTGTTCTGGGAGATATGCTTGAGTTAGGTAAGAAATCGGAGGAGGAGCACAGGAACATAGGAAACTTGGCAAGAAGATATTTCAGAGAAGATGAAGCTTTTTTTATTGTCAACGGAGAATTTTCAGAACATCTTTTCAAGGGGTTGAATGAAAACGGTTTTTCAGTTCTGGAAATCGGAGAGAGACCGAAGATTTCTCAATATCTCAAAAAAATTGTAAAATCCGGTGATTATGTTTTTTTCAAGGCTTCAAGGAGGTGTAAATTTGAGGAAATTTTATCTGATTTCTCAGATGCTATCAGGAATCAAGTTTCATAAATTTTGCAAATTGATCTGAAAGAATTTTTTAGAATTCATTATTAGTATGCTTTCGTTCATTTTAGAATATGGGATAACCGAGAGGGCTATACTTTCTTTCATTCTTTCCATATCTCTTTACTTATTTTTAGGAGGCGCTCTCATAAATTTTTTAAGAAACATTGGACTTGGACAAAAGGTATCACAGTGGGGACCAAAAAATCATCTTTCAAAGGAAGGAACACCTACGGCCGGAGGTATTTTTATTTGGCTTTTCTCAACAATTTCTGTACTTCTTTTTGGTGATCTGAAAAACAAATATCTCCTGTTATCACTTCTGACTTTCGCTTTGTTTTCGATCTTGGGTTTTGCCGACGATGTACTCAAAAAGAAAAGTAAAAAAAGAGGTTTCACAATCTCACAGAAATTTTCTCTTCAAGTTTTTATTTCTGTTCTGGTAATGTTTCTCACATATATGTGGATCGATCCAAGTTCTTCTATAAGGGTTCCGTTTTCAAACTATTTTATTGAGCTTCCGAATTATCTGTACTTTGTTTTAGCTATTTTCATACTTGTTGGGAGCTCAAATGCTGTAAATCTGACAGATGGACTTGATGGCCTTGCCGGTGGCCATCTTGCCGTTGCTTTTTCTGTATTGCTTGTTTTGTCATATCTTGCTGGACACTATGTCTTTGCAAACTATCTTGAAATGTTTTTTGTTTCCGGTGTTGGAGAAGTAGTTGTTCTCGTATCAGCAATAATCGGTTCGCTTCTCGGTTTTCTTTGGTACAATTCTTATCCTGCTCAGGTTTTTATGGGTGACTCCGGATCGCTTTCACTTGGAGCTCTTCTTGGATACATATCAATAATTTCAAAAACTGAGCTTTTTCTCCCGATATATGGATTTCTTTTTGTTCTTGAGGCTGTTTCTGTGATGTTGCAGGTTGGATATTTCAAAATTACAGGGGGGAAAAGAATTTTCAGAATGGCTCCGCTACACCATCACTTCGAACTCGGAGGTTTGAAGGAAACTAAGGTCGTCGCGCGTTTTATAATTCTTGCTGTGATTCTTGGAGGACTTGCCTTGCTTGGTCTGAAAGTAAATTGATCCATTTATTGTTGGATTTAGTATTTTCGGAGGTTTATATACTCTGACAAAGAATTAGACAAACATACGCGAATTCGAATGTTTTGATAATACATAATAAAGGTTCAACTGATTTTTCGGATTTGTTTTATGCTCGTGTTTTGCTTTTTTGTTCCATTCTTTTGTGCCAGTATTTTCTAACAAGTATTACCAAAAGTATTAAAAACGAGAGCATGACTATTCTTGTTATTACTGTGTTTTCGTCCACCGGAGGTCTTTCACCAACTATGTAGTTTTCATAAACCCAGAAAATGAATATTCCAAAAATATACACAGGTGATATATACTTCATTATGAATATGAATATTTTTGGCACTTTGATCAGAGCGCCTTCAGATAATTCTTCATATATTTTCTTTTCTCCGAGAACCCAGCATCCATAAACTATCTCAATAAAAGCAAATGTGATCAGACCAAATGTTCCTGCCCAGAAATCCATCTCGTCGATTGATCCTTTCAGGAATATAACGACATGACTCATAGCAAACCATATAACTGCGGTTATGAGTACAGCTCTTTTTCTTTCAAGACCTATCTCATCTTCAAGAAAAGAAATGAACGGAGAGGCCAATGCTATTGATGATGTTACGCCGGCAAAAAAGAGGAGTAGAAACCAGATCGTTCCAAAGAATCTTCCGCCTTCTATTTCTGAGAATATAGCTGGCATGGAAGCAAATCCAAGTCTGAAAGCTCCTCCTTCTGCTATTTCCTGAGCCCCAGCAGCGCCAAAAAACAGAACAGCTGCTACAAGAGATATTGAACCCCCCAGAACTATCTCAGCAAATTCATTAAGCATTGTTGTTGTTAGACCAGAAAGAGCTATATCTTTACCTCTATCAACATAGCTTGCGTAAGTCATAATTATTGATATCCCTATTGAGAGAGTGAAGAAAACTTGTCCAGCTGCTTTTAGCCAAACATCAGCACTTTTTAGACCTTCGAATTTTGGTTCCCATAGGAACCCAAGCGCTTGCTCAACTGATATGTTGTGAGGAGATTCAACGAAGAAAACTCTTATCATAAGAGTGACTCCCATCAAAAAAAGTAAAGGCATTGCGAAAAGTGAAAACTTCTCAATTCCCTCAGTTATACCCCTTATGAGTATTGATATGTTTATCACAAAAACCAAAATGAAGATAAGATAGAAAAATAATGAAGGGGTGTATAACTTTAAGCAAAATGCTCCTATGCAGAACTCTTTTATTCTTGTCTCTCCTATGTTTTGCAATAAGAGCTCCGCAAAGGGTTTTGTAAATTCCTCTGCATTTGTAAATGTCTCTGGATGATCCGGGAGTTTATTCAAGAAAGACAAAATAGCGTAAGACAAAGTCCAAGATTCAATATAAGAGTAATAAACTGTTATGATGAATGAAACAAATATTCCAAGAATCCCAAGATAAAGTGAAATCATCTTTGGTTTTATTGAGTAAAATATTCCGGAGGGAGAGCCGAAACCTTGTTTTCCTCCGTATCTTCCCATAGACCACTCAAGCCACATCAAGGGGATACCGAGAAGAAGTAAGGATATAAAATACGGAATTATGTATGCTCCTCCACCATTCTGAGCAGCTTGTGTAGGAAATCTCAAAAAGTTTCCAAGACCGATGGCATTACCAGCCATCGCTAAAATCAAACCGAATCTTGTCTTCCAGTGTTCTCTTTCCATTTTTATTATTTTATTTTCTTGACTTAAACATTTGAGGATAAAATGTTCCGAAATATTCAGATAAAAATTTCGATGTATGATTGATTCTTGATTATGAAATCACTTTGTTGAGATTGTGTAGTTTTGCCTTGTATTGTTTTTGATGAAGTGTCAAGAAAGGAATATTTGTGAAAGCAAAGATTTTAGATTTTACTCCGTCTCTGAATCAACGTTCTCCATTTTAAGTTCTTTGAGTTTGTTTCTCAGTGTTCTTACAGTTATTCCAAGAAGTTTTGCGGCCTGAGTTTTGTTTCCACCAGTTCTTTCCAAAGCCTTGATTATAAATGTTTTTTCCATATTTCTTATGTTAAGGTCATCAAAGTCTATATTTTTTTTAGTTCGCTCTTTGGCTGAATATGTTTCTTGAACTGTTTTTTGAATATCTGTTGCGTTGGTAGTTTTACTTTCTATATTTTTGTTTTCTATTTGTATCTTCCATATATCTTCTGGTGAAACTATAAGATGATTTGGTTCTATAACTACTTTTTTCTGATTTGAAGAGAAAGATATTACAAATGCTCTTTCCAGTACATTTTGTAGTTCTCTTACATTTCCGGGCCAATCATAGTTCATAAGTTTTTCTATAACGCCATTCCCAATGCTTACATCTATTTCATATTTTCTTGAAAGTCTCGATACAAAATGTTCAACAAGTGGGATTATATCTTCTTTTCTTTCTCTCAAAGGTGGTATCTTTATTGGCATAACAGAAAGACGAAAATACAAGTCTTCTCTGAATTTCCCCTCCTTTACCATACTCTCTAGGTCTCTGTTCGTTGTTGAGATTATTCTCACATCAACTTTTATGGGGTAGTTGTATCCAAGTCGTTCTATTTTTCTTTCTTGAATAACTCTTAGGATTTTTGGTTGAAGGTGAAGTGGCATATCTCCAATTTCATCAAGTAGAAGTGTTCCACCGGATGCTATCTCGAACTTTCCAAGTTTTCTTTTTTCTGCACCTGTGAAAGCTCCTTTCTCGTATCCGAAAAGCTCGGATTCAAGCAAGTTATCCGGAATAGCAGACATGTTTATTGCTACAAAAGGTCTGTTAGCTCTGGGACTTACCTTGTGTATATATCTGGCAAGTACCTCTTTTCCTACCCCAGATTCTCCGACTATGAGAATGTTTGAATCAGTTTTTGCGACTTGCTTTGAGATCCCCAGAATGTTTTGCATAACGGGAGAGGCGCATACAAAATCGGAGTCCGAATCTTCACAAACACGGTATATCTTTTGGATTAGTTCATCTGGGCTCACACTCCCTTTTCTTATAAAGTCGTTTACTCCAAGTTTTGTTGCTTCAACTGCTGTGGGTATATCTCCAAACGCTGTTATTATGATAAATGGTTTCGAAAATCCTCGTTCTTTGAGAACTTTGAAAAATTCAAGTCCAGACATCCCCGGAAGTTTAAGATCACACAGAATAACGGAATATTCTTTCTCCTCAACAAAATTGAGAGCTTCTTCTGCTGTTCTGTAAAGATCTACCCAGAAATGCTTTGAAAGAACACTTCTCATTGATTCGCCCACATCTCTATCATCCTCAATCAAAAGAATGCTTGTTTTACCTTCTATATTTTGTCTGAGCTGTCCCATCACTGATAATTTTATAAATCGGATAAAAACAAAAGATGTTTGATTCAAAGTAGAGTTAATATTTTTTGCGATGTGTTTTATATTTTTTCTTGGTTATTTTATGATATTTCTTTTTGATAATCTCCGGGATGTTTTTCCTGTGGAGTTATTCAATTTAATCAGGTTATCTATAGATTAGTATTAACTTGCAACCTAGTCTTGTGGAGATTTTCTAAACGCTATATTTATTAATTGTCATACACAACGTATCATTGGTTAATTTTTTCCTCCTCTACCAATTTCTTCCTTAAAGAATAGAAGTGGGTTCAGTGGATTTGTTCTTTTTCTCACTTCAAAGTGTAGGTGGGAAGTTTCCGCGTTACCAGTCATCCCGACATATCCTATTACGGTTCCTCTTTTTACAAATTCTCCCTCTTTTGTAGTATTGTATTTGTTGTGTGCATATACGGTGAAGTAATCACCCTCATGCTTTATTATGACAGTATTTCCGTAGCCTTTTATGAATCCTGAGAAAACAACAACTCCATCTTGTGCGGCTTTTATAGGAGTTCCTTCCGGAGCTTTTATATCAACTCCTTTGTGTGCTCTTCCATTTCTCATCCCGAAGTTAGATATGATCTGTCCTCCTTCAACGGGAAAATCAAGAATGAATTTTCCATCTTTCTTAAAATCTTCCGAAATTTTTTGGTTCTCCGTTCCTTTTGTGTCAAATACTTTTTTTTCTTTTGGTTTTATATTCTCAGCTTGTTTTGTTGCTTTCTCCTGGAATTCTTCATCTCTGCTTGGGATAGAGACTTTGAAAACTTTATTTTCTGTTTTTGTTGCTTTCTCTTCCGTTTTTGAATTTTCTTTTACCTGTATATTTTTTTCGTTGTTATTATTTGTTTGTGCGCTTGTTTGTCTATCAAGTGGTATATAAACATAATCACCTTCTTTGAATTGATCTTTGAAGTGAGGACTTTTTCTGTTGGCTTCAATTATATCTTCTTTTCTTACATTATATTTTCTGGCTATTTCATCAATTGTTTCTCCTTTTTTTACTCGGTGATATACACCATATCCGCATCCTTGTGTAAAAATCAATATTAATAAGAGGAAAACGTTTAATCTTTGAATCCATACTTTCCTTTCATTTTTACAAATCTG
Organism: Candidatus Calescibacterium sp.; assembly: GCA_025060505.1. Lineage (GTDB taxonomy): Bacteria > Calescibacteriota > Calescibacteriia > Calescibacteriales > Calescibacteriaceae > DRWZ01. Next base: position 81,034 of record JANXBU010000008.1, on the reverse strand, counting down.
CATCCGCATAGTTCTTGCTTTGTAAAGCCTTTACCGTTTGTCTCCTTTATAATTTTACAAAGTATTTGTTCTTCTGGATCGCCAGTTGGTATTATCATTATGCCTTTTTCTTTGAGTTGCTCGATCAGAGGTGGTGGAACATCTGGTGTGGCAGATGATACACATATTCTATCATAAGGAGCTTGTTCTTCAAATCCAGTAGATCCATCTCCAACGACAAAAACCATGTTGTCCGATAGTCCAAGATAATCTAAAATTTTCTTAGCCTTTTCTGAAAGAGATTTTTCATACTCAACAGTGATAACCTTTGAGCACAACATACTCAAAATTGCAGTGTGATATCCAGAACCTGTTCCGATTTCAAGAACTTTGTTTGACTCAGATATTTCAAGATGTTCTGTCATAAAAGCTGTGATGTAGGGCTGAGATATGGTTTGCCCTAATCCTATTTCAAGGGGGGAATCCTCGTAAGCAAAGGGAACATATTTACTTGGAACAAAGATATGTCTTGGTATAATGTTCATTGCAAAAAGAACTCTCTGGTCTTTGACACCTCTGCTCTCAATAATTTCAATCATTTTTTTTCTATCCTCTTCAAATTCATCCAGATGCTTCAGTATATTTTCTGTTATTCTGACTGAAAGTTCTGCTGCTCTCTGGATTATCCTTTCTTTCTTATCCATTTTTGAATATTGTAGATTTTACTGTTTTATCTATACGCTGACCTCGTTTGTATCGAACAAAACTATGCCCCCGCCCATTTTTTTTGCAAACAGTAATTTCCTATCTGCCGATTCGAATATCTCTTTCAAGTTTGTTCCATCTTTTGGAAACTCCGATATCCCTCCGGATATAGATATTTTGACTCTCTCGTCTATGTTCAATATTTTCTGCGAAATTCTTTTGAGTTCATCCATAGCTTTTTTTGAGTTTGCCCCTAAAAATACAATTGCAAATTCATCTCCACCGAATCTTGACGCAACGTCAACTGATCTTATTTCGGAACCAACTATTTTTGCTATGTTCACAATCAGTTTATCTCCAAAATCATACCCGAAGTTCATATTTATTTGTCTCAAACCATCTACATCAAAGAGTGCAAATGTGAAAGTTCTATTTTTAGATATAAGCTCTTCTACCTTTTTTATCATCGTTGTTCTGTTTATAAGGCCGGTTAGCGGATCAGAACTATAAAGATTCTTTACTTCTTCAAAGAGATATGCATTCTTTATAGCTATTGCAGCCTGATCTGCTATTTTTTTGAGAAGTTCTATTTCCTCTTCGGAAAATCCGCCTACCTTTGGCTTGTTGAAATTGAAAAGTCCAATAACTTCATCTCTATATTTCAGAGGAATAGACAGAAAAGAACCATCCTCGGCATACTCACCTTTCCAGTAAAGATATCTCCCATCTCTTCTTGTGTCTGGAATATATATAACTTGTCCAGTAGAGAAGGCAAGTCCAGATACTCCCTCAAAGGGAGAAAATTTCAGGTTTTTGAGATTGCTTGAGAAACCCCAGACTGACTTTACTTCAAGAACATCGTTTTCTTTCAGCAGGATTGCAAAGTTTCCCACATCAAGTTTTTCCCCAATTGTTTGAACTATAAGATTGGAGAGATAGTTTATATCTAAAGCTGAGCTCATTTTTGATGTTACATCGTATATCAGTTGTAGGTATTGCATTTTTGTTCTCATTTTATCTATTTCTTCTTTATACTTGTTTATATCTTTTTTCATCGAATTGAGTTCCTTTACTTGTTCCATCAGTGTTTCATATTCAATCTTTTGAATTTCCTTTTCTTGAACCTTTTCAGAAAGTTTCTGCAATACTTCTACAATGGGTAGAACTTCAGATGGGACAAGTTCTTTGAATTTGCTCATATCTGCTATACCTATGTTATCTTTGGCTTCTCTTGCAAGCTCTGAAATCTGTGCCATTATCTTGTCTTTTATCTTCTTTCTCCCAATCCATCCGAGACTAAAGATGAGAATAATCACTAATGCTCCGATATGTCCTGCAAAAAAATCAGAATAAGCAACTACTCCCCCTGCAAGGATAGATAGTATGACTGGTATATCTTCCTTTCTGATTTTCATAGTTAAAAATATGAATCTTTGGGATGTAACTTTTGTTTATGTAAGTTTTTTATATTCTTTGAGATTTTATTCAGGAAATTAATTTTTTGGCCTAAAAACTTATATCAAAGCCCTTTGCGAAGTAGTGTCCTCCATCAACTATGAGGGTTACACCGTTTATAGCTCTTGCGGCGGGTGACGATAGAAATATAACTGCCCAAGCTATATCTTCTGGCTCAGCTACTATGCCACGCGGTGTATTTCTTCTTATGTTTTCAAGCAGAGCTTCTGTGGCTCCAACGTTTTTGACGAATCCCTCTGTCCATACCACACCTGGTGCCACAAGATTCACCCTGATGTTATATCTTCCCCATTCAGCTGCTAGTGTTTTGGTCAGACCTTCAAGGCCAGCTTTACCTGTTGCAGATGGTAAAGCAAAAGGTGATCCGAATATTCCAGTTGTAGCACCTATGTTTATTATTGTACCACCTTCCTCCTGTTCCTTCATAATTTTGCAGGCATATTTTGAGCAGAGAAATGTTCCAAGCAATATTGTCTCTATTATAGCATTCCAGCCCCTTACTGATAGCTCTTCCGACAAAGAAAGAAAGTTTGCTCCAGCATTATTTACGAGAATATCAACTCTTCCTTTTTCACTTTTTACACTTTCAAACATATCTCTTACTGATTCCTCTTGTCTGACATTTAGCTGGCGAATTAAAACATCTCTTCCTGTTTTCTCTTTTATTTCTTCTGCTGCTTTTTCTAAGTTTTCTAATTTTCTTGATGCAATCACAACATCTGCTCCAAGTTTTGCAAACTCCATAGCTGTTGACTTGCCTATCCCAGTTCCGCCTCCGGTGATTAGAACAACTTTTTTCTCAAATAATCCATCTCTGAAGATCATAATTTGATAATAGTTTGAAATGGAATATAGGAGTTATACCCAAGAATCCTTGTTATATATCTGCATATATTTGTCGTAAACCTGAAAAACAAGAAAGATATTGTGTTCGCTAAAAAGTTGTGAAAAAATCATGAGATTCATACTTTTTTAAAAGAAGTGAATGCTAATGCCCAGATACTAAACTTACTTCTGTTATGTGTGGTATAGTCGGATTTATTGGAAAGTCAAACGCTTTGCACTTTGTTATACCTGCTTTGTATCGTCTTGAATACAGAGGGTACGATTCAGCAGGTATATCTGTTATACACAACGGTAGAGTTTTTGTAGCTAAAAAGAAGGGTAAAATTTCAGCTCTTACGACTTATCTTTCTGAGGTGAATTTTCCAAGCTATGCGAATTTGGGAATAGGTCATACAAGATGGGCTACGCATGGAGAACCTTCTGACTACAATGCTCATCCCCATACAGATAGCACAGGAGAAATATCTGTTATTCACAATGGTATAATTGAAAATTTCCTGCAAATAAAGAATCAGCTCAAACATCATAGTTTTGTGTCGGAAACAGATACCGAGGTTATTCCGCACCTGATTGAGGAGGAGATGAAAAAAGGTAAGGACCCAGAAACTGCTTTTCTTGATGCACTTGAAAAAATTGAAGGTTCGTACGCCATAGTTATGATAACCTCAAAAGATCCAAATAAAATATTTTGTGCAAGGAAGAGATCTCCTTTGGTTGTGGGAATAATAGATGGTGTAGGATACATTGTTTCATCTGATATTCCATCGCTTGTTACATTTACCAAAAAAGTTATTCCGCTTGATGATGATGAAGTTGCGATTGTATCGTTTGATGATGTAAAATTTCTCAAAAACAGACAAAGAATCTACAAACAACCGATTGAGATAAAGTGGGATATTCAGGAAGCAGAGAAGGGTGGATATAGACATTTTATGCTCAAAGAGATTATGGAGCAGCCTCATGTGGTTGAGGATACCATGCATGAGATTTTATCTGTTTGGGATGAAATAGTTGTACCGAAGTATTCAAAAATTCTGATTACTGCTTGCGGAACTTCATTTCACGCTGGAGCTGTTGGAAGAATATGGTTTGAGAGCATTGCGAGAAAAGAGGTAGATATAGAGTATGCATCTGAGCTAAGATACAAAGATAAAGATTTTCAGGACTCACTGATAATATCAATAAGTCAATCTGGTGAAACAGCTGATACCCTTGAGGCTGTAAGAATAGCGAAAGAAAAAGGAGCGAAGGTTGTTGGACTTGTAAATGTTCTTGGTTCATCTTTATCAAGAGAAGCTGATTTGGTTATTCATACAAATGCTGGACCAGAGATCGGAGTTGCTGCTACCAAAACTTTCTCTGCACAGCTTACAGCCTTATTGCTTCTTGCCTTGAAACTCGCCGGCTTTCAGAAATCTCATAAAATTGTGGATGAGCTCAGAAGAATTCCAGAAAAAATAGACAGGTTCCTTTCAAAAAACAATGTTCAAGATCTGGCAGAAGAGGTTGCAACTTTCAAAAATGCTCTTTATCTTGGAAGATGGATTTCTTATCCAGTAGCAGAAGAAGGAGCTCTTAAACTCAAAGAGATATCCTATATACACGCTGAAGCTTATCCATCCGGTGAAATGAAGCACGGCCCAATAGCTCTTATATCTCAAGATATGCTCTCCGTTTTTGTTATGCCCTACGATAGAATATTCAAGAAAACATTCTCTAATCTGCAAGAAGTTATTGCAAGAAAGGGCAAGGTTATATCTGTTATAACTCAAGGGTATGAGAATCTTTTACCTGCTGAGGTGATAAAAATATCTATACCCCAGACAGATGATTTATTATCTCCGTTCGTTTCCGTTATACCGCTACAATTACTTTCGTATCATACTGCTGTTTATCTTGGACACGATGTGGATCAGCCAAGAAACCTTGCAAAAAGCGTAACCGTTGAGTAAAAATATTGGATAAATCAATGAATTTTCTTGTATCAAGAACAGATAAGATTGGAGATCTTGTAATTTCACTTTCAGTTGCAAAATTCATAAAAAGAATAAAACCAGAATCAAAAGTTTTTTATTTGGTAAGAAAAGGTCTTGGTGATATACTGAAGAGGGCAAAATATATTGATGGATTTTTTGAAGTATCCGTTGGGGGAGAACGAGGAGACATCAGAATTCTTGAAATTCCAAAACTTTCTTTTTTCCTAAGGAAAACAAGACCGGATCTTTGCTTTCTACTGTATCCGAAGCCAATTCTGGCATTAACCATGAAGTTAAATGGAGTCAAAATATGTGGAACTTCTCGGAGATTCTTTTCTTTTCTGTTTAACTTTAGGGTAAATATATCAAGAAGAACAAACTTTTTCCACGAAGCTTTTTACAACTTGCAGATACTATCGCCAATTTTCAATCAGGTTGAGGATATAAGCTTTGATTCCATAATTGAATTGAAGCCAGAACTTTATATTGAAGATGAACTTTGCAGATTCGTGAAGAAAAAATTTTCACTTCCTGAAACTTATGTTGTGTTTCATCCTTTCTCGGGTGGTTCTGCTCCATCTGTTGATATCGATTATCTTTATAAAGTCGCCCAAAGTTTGGATATTCCAGTTGTTTGGATTGGAAAAAACAATACAACTTTAAGGGAATTCTATGGAATCTCACTTGTAAACAAAACAAATATTGATGATCTGCTTGCTGTTTTGAAAATGAGCAGATGTGTTGTATCTCCTGCGTCAGGACCAATTCACATTTCAGCTGCTTTGAAAATTCCAACAGTTGGATTTTATAAATTGCAGGAGATTGCAAGATGGATGCCACTGAACGAGATTCAAGAGATATTTTACATTGAAAATTTACCTTCACCTGAACTGTGTGCGAAGAAAATAAAAGATCTTTGCGAGATAAATAAAGATTCTTGAAGATATCGGTTTTCTAAAATTTTTTCACTATACAAATACTCAACAAATTTTCTATCATATAGTGGGATGGGAATTTGGAAAGCATGGGTGAACTTTACCAGGAAACCATCTGTTGCTAAATTTTTGTTGAATATATATCCACCATTTTTGGGTGCTGGAATAAGGGTAAAGCACATATCACATGATTTCAGAGAGATAATAGTTCAGATGTCGTTGAGATTTTTCAACAAGAACTATGTAGGAACTCATTTTGGCGGAAGTATGTATGCAATGGTTGATCCATTTTACATGATTATGTTGTTTATGAATCTTGGGACAGATTATATAGTTTGGGATTCAGCTGCCGAGATAAAGTTTTTGAAGCCTGCGCGCGGAAAAATTAAAGCCGTTTTCAAAATAACAGAAGAAGATATCCAGAAAACAAAAAAAGAGACCGAAAGTGGAAGACCATACTTCCCAGTTTTCTATGTGGATATAGTTGATGAGTCCGGTCAAGTTGTCGCAAGTGTTAAAAAGGTTCTCTATGTTAGAAAAAAGAAAAGTGTACAAAAGACAGAGTAATTATAATTTCACAGTTGTGTATCCTGCCATTTTGTATAGTCTCTCAATTCTTTTTTCAACTGGTGGGTGGGTTGAGAATAGTGATAGAATTGCGGAACCAGAGAGAGGGTTAACAATGAAAAGATGACTTGTTGCTGGATTTGCTTCCATAGGTATTCTTTCAGCATAACCTGTGATCTTTTTCAGAGCTGATGCAAGAGATAAAGGATCATTTGCTATTTTTGCTCCAGTTTCATCTGCTAGGAACTCCCGTGATCTTGATATAGCGAACTGAATTATCATTGCTGCTATTGGAGCTAAGATAGATATAGCTATAAGTCCTATTATACCAGCTATTCCGCCTCCGCCTTCTTCTCTATCATCAGATCTTCCGCCAAAGAAAAATAAACCCCACTTCAGCATATCTGCCAGATACATAATTGCGCCAGCTATGGTTGCAGCTATAACCTGGACCAGAGTATCTCTATTCTTTATGTGTGCAATCTCATGTGCTATCACGCCTCTTAGCTCAGATTCGTTCAGAATCTTTACTATACCATCTGTTACCGCAACAACACCTTTAGATGGATTTCTTCCAGTAGCAAAAGCGTTTGGGGATGGAGACGGGACTATATATAGTTTGGGTTTTGGAATCCCAGCCGATACTGAAAGTTCCTGAACCATTCTATGCAGAGCTGGGGCTTCTTGTTCTGAAAGCTCGCGAGCTCTGTACATAGCTAAAACTATTTTATCTGAAAAGAAATACGCTATCAGGTTCATGAAACCTGCCATAATTAAAGCTATGGTCAGTCCAGTTTTACCTCCGATCAAGTTCCCCATAAAAAGTAAAAAAGCCGTCAGAATGGTCAGAAGCAAAAATGTCTTAAGCCTTTCAACCATACTGGTTTAAATAATAATCATACATCAGGTTTCTGTACTTAATTTCAGAATTAGTGTCTGTTCTGTTTTCCTGTTTTATATTCGCTGTTCTTGTATTCAAATAGTTGAATCTAAAATTCTGTTTGTATGTCATAATATTTGCAGCCCAGGTTGATCATAAGTAATCATTTCAAAAATCTGAAACACTTTTTTCTGTGTGGTATCTTCTTTTTTATGGAAGATAGAATTGAGATTTACCAAAAGTTAAATAGTGAATCCGATATAATAAAGAGCTTGATTTCAGCTGTTGATCAGGATTCATATGGTGATTTTTCCATATCAAGTGCTCCGGGTAGAGTAAACCTTATAGGAGAGCATACTGATTATAACGAAGGTTTTGTCTTACCTTGCGCAATAAATCTCAGAACATTTTGTGTTGCAAGAAAAAGGAAAGATAAAAATATAAGGATAGTAAGTCTGAATCTGAACAAGGTTCATATTCAGGATATAGATGATATAAAGCCTTCGTATAATTGGTGGAGCTATGTTTTGGGTTGCGCATATGTTCTTGGTATAAGGCAAGGATTCAACATAGCTATTTATGGAACTGTTCCTCTTGGAGGAGGTTTGAGTTCTTCTGCTTCGCTTGAAGTTTCTGCTATGTACGCTATCTCTAATCTGTTCGGTCTGAGACTTGATAGAAGAGAGATTGCTTTCTTATCAAGAAGAGTTGAAAATGAGTTTGTAGGAGTCCCGTGTGGTATTATGGACCAGCTATGTTCATCTTTAGGTGTGAAGCAAAATGCTCTTTTTATAGATTGTCGAACTTATGAGGTGCAAAATGTTAAGTTTCCAGAAGACTGGAAAATAGTCGTTTGCGACTCCGGTGTGAAACATGAGCTTGGTTCTTCCGAATACGCTAAAAGACAGGATGATTGTAAAAAAGTGGTCGAAATAGCAAAACGCTTTGATCAGCGAATAAAATCGCTACGAGATATAAGTACCCAAACCATTGAGAAAATAAAGTATAATTTGGATCCAGTTTTGTACAGGAGAGCAAAATTTATTGTTGAAGAGAATCAAAGAGTTATTGAAGCAGTTGAAGCCATATCTAAAAAAGATAAAGGAAAAGTTTTTGAGCTTTTTTCAAAGTCTCACATTGGTTTAAGCAAAGAATACGAAGTTTCTTGTGAAGAGCTAGATATTCTTTTTGATATAGCTAAATCTTTTGAAGGAATAGTAGGTACAAGAATGACAGGTGGAGGCTTCGGAGGAAACACAGTGAATATAGTAGAAAGCGGAAGAGAAATGGAGTTTATAGATTTTATCTCAAACAGATATATGTCTGTAACCGGAAGAAAACCGATTTCAAGATTAGTTCAAATAGATAGCGGTGTTCAGGAGCATAAAATATAAATAAGAGGTTTTAGAAAAGTAGGATTAAGTATCAAGCAGCGGTCAGGTTATCAGTAGAATGGATATAATACAAAATAAATTCGTTTATTAGAAATCGTTTGTTAGAAGAGTAGCGGGAGAGCCTTTGGTTTATCTATCTCTTCATACCTTCCATCTTTGTAGACTCTCCATATTCCTATGTAGTTAGATCCGTGTCTTTTATCTTTGCTCCAGTTTATGGGAAATGAGACGAATGTTTCAAGATTCTTTGTTTCTTCAAGGGTTTTGATTATTTTTTCTCTTGTTAGGTCCTTGCCAGCTCTCCTGAGAATATCTTCGACAATTGCACCGATCATTATTCCGTACGTTGTGAGCATTGGAGTTTTAGCAAGTTCTGGGTCTATTTTTACAACTTCTTCAAAGATTTTCTGGGCATCTGGATATAGTGTAGGTAGTTTTACAACCGCTCCAACATAAGCTCCGTCCCAAAGTTCACCCGCTAGTCTGACCATAATCGGGTCTGAAAGTGGATATGAAGCTAAGATTTTGGGTTTAACTCCAATTTCGGCAAGCTTCTTCACAAATGCGGCTGTTTGTCTTGGATTTGAGTATATCAATATTGTGTCTGCACCTGCGTCTTTGATCTTTTGTGCGTGAACAGAAAAATCAACTTCTGCAAGTTCGTGACTTACTTTCGCAACTATCTTGTTTCCTCCAGCTATCTCTGCTCCTTTCAAACCGGTTTCACCGTAATCATCATTCTGGTAAAAAACAGCGATTTTCTGAGAGCCGAGTTTCTCAATTGCGAATTTCGTAAGATGAGAAGCTTCATCTTGATAGTCCGTGTAAGCTACAAAGAAGTATTTTAGTTTGTCTTTCGGATAGTTCATCCACATTCTAACATTTGCGAGCGGAACTACAGTGGGTATCTTTTTTTCTGCAATAAGGTCTCTGTTCGCAGATAGATTTGCTGTTCCCATTAGACCTGCAAAGAAAAGAACTTTATCAGCGAGCTCTTCTATATTGGATTTCATCCTCGCGGGAGTATAGCCATCATCTCTTGCAAGCAGAATTATCTCTCTACCGTGAACCCCGCCTTTCTGATTCACATACTTGAAATATGCTTCCATAGCTTTTCCAACTGTTCCCCATGAGGCAGCTGGACCGGAGAAAGGCATACTTGTTCCTATGTATACCTTGTCTTTTTCGACTCCCGGAACCTTCTGAGCTTGTAAAGGGCCGGAGATGGCCAAAAGAATAAATCCGACTATCCAAAAAGATATTCCAGTTTTTCTACAAATCATACTAAAGAATTTAATAAGATTTTTTGGAATTTGTGTGAGAAATGTGCTTGTTTGTTATTTGAAAGGAACCTGCTCTGTAGCGGTGATATAGATTTTCTTGTTTTAGTTTTGCATTTTTATCCTATCCAGAAAATAACCCAGTTTGTGATCGAGCAGAAAACTTTATTTATTCGCCTGGAACATTTTCTTCTCTCTTTGCAGAACATTCCATTATTTTGAGGTTGGGTTTGAGCCTGAGGAAAGCTTTTTCCGCATCCTTTACAAAGTTCTTAACATAAGGGTAAAATTTTTGTATTTCTTCACCGTCTGTTTCCTTTATATTTTTGTATGTCTCTCTTATGTCTTCCCAGTCTGAGCAGAACCAATTCTTTGGTAGAATTCTTTTCACAAATTCGTCAAGTATTTCGTCTGGATTTTGTGGTTCTATACCCTCAAGAAGAACATATGTTTTTGAACATTTTAAGAGAGAATCAAGTAGTTTCTCCTTCACATCATTCCATCTTCCAAGTTTTATATCTTCCTGTTCTATTTCGTAAATGTTTCTGTATGAATCAAAAAGATTTATAGCCATAAGATCAACCAAACTTCCCGCACATTCACCTCTTGATTCTGCTTCCATTTTGAACTCCTCAGATATTCCCGGTTCCCTGTAAATATCTGGGTTATTTGGATCCACCTTTGAGTATTTCGCCAGAATTTTTCTGAAAAAGTCTGTACCAAGTCTATCTACCATTTCAAAAAACTCTTCTCCGTCTTTTCTGTTAGATTTCCAAACATTGATTATTTCTTTGACAAAGTAAGGAGCGTTTATAGCTGGAACTTTTCCAATAACTTCTGCAAACCTTTTTCTCTGCTTGAATATGTTTCCTCCTATAAGCACTATGTAGTGTGGGGAGAGTTTTTCTCCTACTTTTGCGCTTCCACCGTAAAATCCTATATCTGCAATGTGATGCTGACCACAGGAGTTTGGGCATCCTGAGATGTGTATTCTTAATCCAGCTGTGTCTTCCACAAGTTCTCCTATGTATGTTGCAAGATTATACGAGTGAGTGACACCGAGCTTGCATGAAAAAGCTCCGGGGCAGGATACAATGTCGCGCATTGCTTCATTCACACCGCCCAGAAATCCTTTACTTCTGAGCTTCAAGTATACATCGTAGAGAAATTCCTGTTTTACCCAGGGTATCAGAACTTTCTGAGAAGGTGTTATTTTAATGTATCCCGCGCCGTAAAGGTCACATATTTCTGCGATAGCTCTTATTTCATCTGGTTTGAGGTTACCTATTGGAGGTTTTACATAGACTCCAAAATATTCGTTTTGCTTCTGCTGTATTGTATATCTCTGCAAGAAAAGTTCAAAGAGCTTATCTGATTTGTCTGTTTTGTAAGAGGGAGTTTTCAGAGCTTTTTGATTTTCTTCTCCATCTTCTCTCCCGTTTTTTGTAGGAGCAGGTTTCGGGAAGTTTTCTACATATCTTCCTAACTTCTCACTTACTTCAGAAAGCTTTACTTTCTTCATTTTTTCAAACTCTTCAAGCACAAGATTCTTGAAGTTATCAAAACCAATTCTTGCGATCAGAAACTTTATTCTGGCTTTGTTTCTGAATTTCCTTTCCTCTGTTCCATATTTATGAAAAACTTTCAGTATTGATTCTACAAGCAAGTAAAATTCATCAGCAGGAACAAAATCTGCTATCTCCTCTGCATACATGGGAACAGCTCCGAGCCCACCTCCAACATAAACCTTGAACCCAAGTTCTGTTTTTCCGTTTTTTCTTACTTGAGCAATTGCTCCGAGATCATGCATCCGAGATAAACCATGATCTTCTTCACATTCAGAGAAAGCCATTTTGAATTTTCGTGGTAAGCTTGAAGAAAGCGGATGTCTTAGGAAATACCTCGCACAGAAAACAGAGTATGGTAGGACGTCAAAAGCTTCATCTGGGCATATCCCTGTAAGGTATGAAGCGGTTATATTTCTTACAGAGTTACCACAAGCTTCTCTGGTGGTTATTCCGACTTTTGTGAGCATTCTCAGAAGTGTTGGTATATCTTGTAGTTTAACATAATGAAGTTGAATATCTTGTCTGGTAGTAAGATGTGCGTGCCCAGATCCCGCAAATCTTTCGGTTACATCTGCTATCACACTGAGTTGCTCAGATGTAATAAATCCAGATGGAACTTTTATTCTCTGCATGTGCATACCTTCTCCATGGCGTCTCACCCCATAAGTTCCAAAAAGTAATCTGTATGATTTGAATCTTTCAGGATGTATCTCTTCTCTGTAAAGTTTATTTATTGTTTCTTCGTATTCATCAATTTCCTTCCAAACATCGAAACCTTCAGATTCTTTATTTATGTCTATCTTTTCCCATATCTTCATAGTTCTATACATAATGAAAAAATTGTTCCAGATTCATCCAAAAAGCAGAAATATATCTGATAAAACTCGCTTGTTTCTTTTTGAAACTTCTGAAAGTATCAATGAAACAGGTAAAGTTTAAATGTGAAGTTCTCTTGGGAAAAAACATTGGACGCTTTTCTTGAATTCTATCAGATGGATCTGAATGGGCAGATAAACGGTTCAGAAACTGATTTTTCGTCAAACCCAATAGTTCAAGGATATTTTTCTAATTCTCAGAATATAATGAAAATTTTTTCAAATGCTGGTATCAATTTAAATAATTTGGATCCTGTTGCCAGAAGTATACTTAGAACCTTTATTTCCATGGTGATTTTGGGAGAAGATATCCCTCTAGCCATATCGAGAGCTATCAAAATTTCTGATAAATTTTCATCAAAGCATATGTCTAAGTTTATTCATGCTGTTGTTTCCAAGATCGTCAGAAATTTACCAGAAAATTCATCAAATTTTTGACTTTTACAAGTATCAATTATTATTATATTAAGTGATTATTGTATAAATACAGACGGGGTCAGATAATTTCAGAACGGGGTCTGCTAAGAATAAGAAGGAGGTACACTATGTTTGAAGCAAAAAAGAATGAATATCTAAAAGCAAAAATACTTCAGGAACTCGAAAGCAAGATACCGGCTCTTCCTGAGGTCATAAAGAATTTACTCAATGTACAGTATTATTCAGATGTTCCTGTAAGTAAAATAGCACAAGAAATAGCTATGGATCCAAATCTTGCTGCTGAGATTTTGAGGTTTGCAAACTCCAACATGTTCTTATCTCTTCGCGTTACATCTTTGGAACATGCTATAGTTGTTCTTGGGGTGTACAATGTAGCTAGAATATCTCTTGCCTTCTGGGTCAAGCGTCTGCACGAGTCAAGCGATCTTATAGGTTATCGTCAGAGGAAGAGAGATATTGTCCTTCAATCATTTGTCGGAGCTTACGCATCAAAGAGGTTAGCAGATATAGTTGACCCGTTTCTTTCTACATCAGCATTCACATCAGCTGCAATAAGATTACTTGGAAGACTAATAATAGACTTCTATGTTTATTCTCAAAAGACAGATATAATCAGGCAGATATATTCTGGAGATGAATCTTATGTTGCTGAGGAAAAAATACTCGGAATATCTTTTCCAGAGGCAACTTATATTATCACAAACTCCTGGGGAATACCAGATGATATAAAAATACCATGCAGATATTTCAGATGTCCAGATAATCTACCAGACGAAGTTTCTCCTATTATAAGAAAGCTCACTTATATATTGCATGTTGGTGATATAATAGCGCAAATGACCGGAGCCGGAGCGGCGTTTGATAACATGATAGAAAGGTTTTCAAGAAGATCTTTTTATGTCTTGAACATAGATGAGAGAATAATAGAAGGTATATTTTACGAGACATTCGTTAGAACGGAGAAAATAATTGAGGAAATTTTACCTGAAAAAATCCTGTAAGACCTTTAGTTTTCAACTTGTCTGATCGTATATCTTTATTATTTTGGTATCTCCTTTATACACTCTATGCGTACTACCAAGTGTGGTAAGTAGAGGATATATAAAAATACAATTTGCACATCAAAAGCTTGGGTTCAATCCACGAGGTAAAGTTTGTGTTGATATAGGATGTTCAACTGGGGGATTCACGGAGTTTCTTCTTGAAAAAGGGGCAAAAAAGATCTACTGTGTGGATATAGGAAAAAATCTTCTCCACACTTCTTTGAGAGACAAAGTTGTTGTTATGGAAGGAGTTGACGCTAAAAATATAACGAAAGATATGTTTGATGAAACTCCGGAATTTGCAACAGTTGATGTTTCATTTACATCATCTATACCCATTTTGAGAGCTATAAGTTTCATCAAAGAGGTAGTTTTGCTATGTAAGCCAAATTTTGAGGTTCCAAGAAGGTATCTTGAAAAGGGAGTTCTTAAAAACAGAAATATTGCGAAGCTTGCCATAAAGAAAGTTATTTTGAATGTTTCGGATATATTCGTAGTAAGAGGCTTGACTTTTTCTTCAATACTTGGTGCAGAAGGAAATATCGAGTTTTTCATTTGGTTTGATAAAGATAGCAGTACTGTAGATGATCTAATTATAGAAAGAACAGTTGAAGAAGCTTTTGAGATTTTGCAAAAAAAGAGCTAAAAAATCAAGATACAAGTTGTAATTTCTGACAAATACTTTCTTATACTTTAAAATAGACTTATGGTTGCTTTAACACAAGAAGAAAAGGAAATAAAAGAATGGGCAGGTAAAGCTTTCAAAGAACCTTGGTTGGATCTTGTTCAGAAGTGTAGCAAAATCTCAAGAGGTGAGAAGCTAGATGATGTTTGGTATCATCCTTTCTTTTTAGATGTTCTGATAGATGCCAGACTTATGTATAAAGTTATGAAGACCATTAGACTTTCTAATTTTGTGAACGGAAATCTTTTTACTATAATATTGTCAAAGAAAGAAGATCGAGTTATATGGGCTGCTTTTGAGAAGCAGAAAGACGGAGTATTCACAGAGGCTATATTGTTGAACCCAGAAGAAAAATGGACAGACAAAGTTGCAGAACTTCTTTTTGTGGATAACCTGCAAGGAGCTTATGAATATGTTCAGTCTTGGGTAAGAAAAAATGAACTCGGAGACTCAGTTGGAGCAATAAAGGTAGCAAACATCATGTTCTTCAAGGCAATAAAAGACGCGTGGGAAAAGTCTTCTGAGGGCAAAAACCTTCCGCTTTTTCTTTTACTTTTCATTGATGCGGTTAAAACCATAGTTGAGAAAAGATGGCTGAGATTTTATCCAGAAGTTCCTTTATCTATACTCATAAAGCTATCTTATCCGCTTCTCAGAGAGTTGAGCTACATTACTTACCCAATTTCAAAAGTTTTATCTATGAAACCGGTAAACGAGGTTCTTGTAGCCTATAACTCGTTTTTTGTCCCTGTAAAAATTTCAGCCTAACTTCTGCTTAGGATTCCTTTAGGTTTTCTTTTGTGGTGAAAGTTCATCCAAATTCTGTATTCATTTTATTCTCCTTTGAAGCCGCAGTCGTTGTGCATTTCTGATTCTTCTGAGTTCCAGCAACGCATTTGAAACTTTATTTTTCTGCTTATTTGAAATTCATTGTTTTTGTCACAAAATTATAAAGAATAAGACAGTTTTTAGCAAATTACATCACTTGAACTAATTTCTTTGTTTTTGAAATTGTTTCAACCATCTGCGAAACAGGCAAACTATAATTGGGAGGTAAAAAAACATGGCAAACAAAAAAGTCGTGGTTTGTGGGGCAGGGTTTGGAGGAATGGAGGCAATTTCATACCTGAAATACAAGCTCAAGGATAAAGTCGATATAACTCTGATTTCAGATAAAGATTACTTTCTATTCAAGCCAAACACTATATATATTCCTTTTGGAAAGGATCCCAAGGATCTTATGTTTCAATTTCTGGATTCTGCTAAAAGGTTAGGAGTGCAGTTTCACAAAGCTTCTGTTGAAGGTGTTGATCCATCAAAGCAAAGGGTTTATGCAGATGGGAAGTATTTTGAGTACGATTATCTTATTCTTGCAATGGGAGCAAAGATGAAACCAGAGGAAGTAGATGGTCTTGGTGAATACGCAAATACTATATGGACACCACAAGAGATGCTCAAGCTCAGAGACTCTATAAATCGTCTGGTAGAAGATACTAAGGGAGGAAAACACAGAGAAGTTCTGTTTTTAGTTCCGCCAAACAACAAGTGTTCTGGTCCTTTGTATGAGATAGTATTTATGCTGGATACATATCTTCGAAAAAAAGGAGTAAGAGATAAAGTCAATATAACTTACTCAACTTATGAAAAAACATTCATTCAAGCTTTTGGCCCAAGGCTCCATCAGGTTGTAACGAGCGAGTTTGAGAGAAGGAAAATTACAGGCTACAATGAGTATGTTGTTGATAAAGTTGAATCAAATCAGGTCAAATACAGAAATGGAAAATCTCTTCCTTTTGATGTTCTTATATCATTCCCACCATATTACGCTTCGACTTACCTTCAAGGACTTCGCTCAGATGAAAGAGGTTTTATTTCGACAAAAACACCAACAAGGCAGCTTGTAGATTATCCTAACATATACGCTGTTGGAGATATTGGAGACTTCCCAGTTAAGCAAGCATTTTTGGCTCTCTTGCAGGGAGATGCTGTTGCTGAGCATATATATTCTGACATAGAAAAGAAGGAATTTGTTGCGGAGTTTATTCCAACTAGTATGTGCATTATGGAGCAGTTTGATAAAGCAACTTTCGCACAGGTTCCGCTTCAGCTTACCGGTGATCCACAAAGACCTGTTGAAGTAAGACAATCAGATATAGATCAGTACAAGGTTGGATCTTCAAAGATCTGGAGATTGGGTAAAAAACTTCTCGGAATGTATCTGCCGTGGAGATTCAAAAACTGCAAACCTTTCCATGCTGGACCAGCTTGGAAAACAATGGAGGTTGGTCTGAAAGTTATGATGAAAGTTCTTGCGTCTTAAATAACCGTTTTTTTATCTTTTTGATTTTTGCTTTTTTAATTTGAAGCTATTATGAAAAGAGGAATTCATCCGAACTATAATGTTACAAGAATAACATGTGCTTGTGGTAATGTTATAGAGGTAAGGTCAACAAAGGGTTCTGATTTTTCAATTGAAATATGTTCTGCATGTCATCCATTCTATAAGGGAGCTGAGGAAGAAAAGCTTATAGATAAGTTCGGTAAGGTAGAAAAATTCAAGAAAAAGTACGGAGACTTCATTCAGAACAAGAACAAGTAGGTATCAAACATGGAGATTTCTTTCAAGAATATTTCTGATTGGAAATTTGAGATTTCAGGAAAGATACAATTTGATGAGTTCAAAGAAGTTTATGAAAGAGAATTGAGAAATCTTGCTAAAGACGTCAAGATACCTGGTTTCAGAGTAGGAAATGCTCCTCTTGATATTGTTGAAAGAAGATATAAAGATGAGATAAAATCAAAAGCTGTCAATGCAAAAATCTCGGAGATACTAGATCAAGAAACGAGCAAGAAGGATAAATGGATTTTTGTTTCTCGTATAACTAATCTCATATGGAATGAATCTGATGGAAGTATTTCATTTTCTTTGAATGTTGAGGTGATTCCAAGAAAAAAGATAGACACTAATGTAGATTTTAAAAAAGGTGCCAATGAAGATATGAAGCTAGAAGTTTCGGACCAGGAGGTGAAGCAATATATAGATTCGAGACGTGAAAAAGCTGCAGTTTTGGATGTTTCTGAAAAACAGGAGATAAAAGGTGAAGAAGATGAAGTTGGCGTTTTTGATATTTCTGTAAAAGACATTTCCACCCAGAGAATTATAAGTAGGGCAAAAGATGAGCTCATAAGTATTGCAAAATCTGAGGATTGGTTCAAAAACACTGTTTTGGGAATGAAAAAAAATGAAAGAAAAGAGATAGTTGTGAATGGCAACAGAAAGGTCTCAATAACTCTTAAAGATATAAGGAAAAAAGTTTTACCAACAGATGAGGATTTATCAAGAACTCTTGGTTATAACAGCGAACAGGAGATGTATGAGGATGCAAGAAAAAAGATACAAGATATGAAAAAGAAGTTGTTAAAAGATCAGCTTTACATTGAAGCTATAAGAAAGATTCAGGAAAAGAATAAGATTGAGGTTCCAGTTAGTCTTATAGAAACATACTTATCAAGAGTTTCTTCATCTGAGCGAGAAATCTCTCGTGAAGAGGCGCAAAGCTTAGCTATATTCCAAGCCATAGAGTTTTCTATACTTCTAAATTTGATAGAGGACTTGAAGATAGAGGTATCTGATACAGAAGTTGATGAATATATTTCAAAAGAGTTGGGCGTTGGCAGAGCAGATAAATTAACCGGAGGAGTAAGAGAGAATATAAAAGACCGAATAAAATTTGAAAAGGCTCGTCAGAAAATCTATGAACTTATAGAGATATAAATAAATAAAGAATGCTTACAAAGTCTGAGATTGAGATAATAAAGAATTTTCTACAAAGAGATCCGAGTGACATAGAACTTTCCATCTTTGATGCACTGTGGAGCGAGCACGCTTCTTATAAATCATCCAAAATTCATCTACAGAAGCTTCCGACAAAATCAGAAAGAGTTGTCTTTGGTCCTGGAGAGAATGCCGGGATAATCAGGCTCTCTGATGGAACTTATGTTGCTTTCAAGATAGAGTCTCACAATCACCCATCTTACATAGAGCCATACTCTGGTGCAGCTACCGGTGTTGGTGGTATAGTGAGAGATGTTCTTTGTGTTGGTTCAAGGCCCGTTGCTCTTGCTGATTTTCTTTGCTTTGGTGAGCTCTCTGGAAGAATGAAGTATCTTTGCGAAAGAGTTGTTGATGGTATATCTGATTACGGAAATTCAATAGGGGTTCCTATTATAAGAGGACAGACTCTTTTTTACAAGTTTTTCAACCATAATATTTTGGTCAATGCTATGTGTGTCGGAGTTGTTCCGGAGGGGATCAGACCAGTTTCAAGTAAGCCTCAGAGAAAGGGTGTGATTATATATTGCGGAGCTAAAACTGGAGCAGATGGAATTGGTGGTTCGGTTATGGCCTCTGAAGCATTTGAACAGCAAGATCAGAAGAAAAAGAGACCATCTGTTCAAATAGGAGATCCGTTTGCAGAAAAGTGTTTAATTGAAGCTGTTTTGGAGACACTTGAAAAGGTTGGAGTTATAGCTATGCAAGATATGGGTGCTGCTGGGCTATTGAACTCTACAACAGAAGTTGCAGCAAAGGGTGGTTTTGGAGCTAAAATTGATATATCTCGCATACCAAAAAGGCAAAATCTCAAACCAGTAGAATTTTTGCTTTCTGAATCACAAGAGAGAATGCTTATAGTTGCAGATAGCGAAAATTTCCCGAAAATCAAAGATATTTTTTCAAAGTGGGGTCTTGAATGCGAGATAATCGGCGAACTTACAGATACCGGTAATTATGAAGTTTTCGATGGTGCTCAGAAAGTTTTATCTGTACCACTTAAATTTCTGATAGATAATGCTCCAAAGTATGATAGACCAAAGAGACGGCCCGTTTGGTCTGATTCGTTAAGGGATATTGCTTTGGAAAAACTTCCTATACCACCTGATCCATCTGAAACATTTATTAAGATGATCTCTTCTCCGCTTTTGGCTTCAAAGGAGTTTATTTATGAACAGTACGACTCAACAGTTCTTGGGCAGACCTACTACATCCCTGGTGCCGATGCAGGTGTTTTGAGACTCAACAGCCTTGAAAAATTTGATGAGTATGGGAAACAGAAAGACATAGGGTTGGCAATATCTCTTGATGGGAATCCTCTTTACTGCTTCACAGATCCTTATGTAGGTACTATGCTTGTTGTTCTTGAAGGATGTAGAAATTTAGCTTGTGTTGGTGCTGAACCGCTTGCAATAACAGACAATTTGAATTTTGGTAATCCAGAAAATGAGGAGGTTATGTGGGAGTTCGCTTTGTCTGTTGATGGAATGAAAAAGGCACTTGAAGAGCTTGGTATTCCTGTTGTTTCTGGAAATGTTAGTTTCTACAATGAAACCGATGGTGTATCAATACCTCCAACACCTGTTGTTGGAACCATAGGTGAAATTTTTCCTTTCTCTGAACCTCAGAAACCGTACTTTGAACCCGGAAGATTTGTTATTGCTATTGGTGATATTTATCCTATGATCTCTGCGAGCGCTTATCTGTATGTAAATTTTGAGAAGGTTGGCGGGAAAATTCCTGAGCCGAATTTTGAGCTTGAGAAAAAGCTCATGAATTTTGTGAGATTTATAAACAAGAACAAGATTGTTTCTTCTTGTCATGATGTATCAGATGGAGGTTTGGTACTAGCTCTGTTTGAAAGTGCTGTGTTTGGTAAGTTTTCTGGCAAAGATTTGTGCGGACTTAAAGTTTCAAAGAACTTTATAAAAGATAGGTGGGATTTTTATATATTTTCAGAAGCTTTTCCTCTATACATTGTTTCTATTGAGAAAAACAAACTACAGGATTTTTTATCTTTATGTTCAAAGAATTCTATAACTTTTCAGGTAATAGGTGAGACAGTTGATGATGACATATTTGAAGTTGAAGGTCTTTTTTCTTTCAAAATCTCGGAACTTTTCAATTTGTGGAGAAAATCTTTGAGAAATTCTCTTGGGGCTTAATTTTAGCGAAGAAATGAATCGTAATTTTAAACAGAGAGTGATTTTATGTTATAAAAAATCTTTAACTTTTTATTGATTGACTAATACTTTATAATGTGAATTATACCTTTTTGAACGATCGTATAAAACTTATATGTGGGGACTTTTTAGGAGTTGAACTTGATGAGAATTCAATAGATCTTCTGATAACCTCGCCGCCGTATAATGTTGGGATTGAATATGAAGATTTTAGAGACAAGATGAAATACGAGGAGTACTTGTCATTTACAGAAAAATGGCTCTCAAAAGCTTACAGACTTCTTAAAGAAGATGGTAGAATTTGTTTTAACATTCTCTTAGATAAAAACAAGGGTGAATAGTAAAGTGTGTATGCAGACGTTCTGTATGTAGCCAAGAGGATAGGCTTTAGATACCATTCTACTATAATTTGGAACGAAGGAAACATATCAAGAAGAACTGCATGGGGGTCATGGCCCAGTGCCGCGGCTCCGTATGTCATAGCTCCAGTTGAGGTTATAGTCGTTCTCTATAAAAAAACATGGAGAAAGAAAAGAAAAGGTATATCTGATATAACAAAAGATGAATTTGTGCAATGAACCAATGGATTGTGGAGTTTTTCGGGAGAGAGCAAAAAAATGTGGGCACCCGGCTGCGTTCCCTAAGGAGCTTCCCAAAAGGTGTATAAAACTCTTTTCTTTTATTGATGACTTAATACTTGATCCATTTGTTGGTTCCGGAACCACGCTTGTTTCCGCAATGAAGTTAAACAGAAGAGCAATAAGAGTAGAAATGAGTGAGAAATATTGTAAGATTGCAAACCAAAGGATTCAGAGCACTGTAAAGGAACTATATCTGCAACAAAGTAATCCGGATCAGATAAAAAGGAGGTAATCAGATGTTTCAAAAAGTGGTAAGGATTGGGAAAGTTATATCTACAATTTTTTAATTGAATCTCTGAAAGGCCATGATAATATAGAAACTATCAAGTTAGGGGGTAATAATGAGGTAGAAGCTCTAAAGCACAAGGGCAATCAATACGGAGCTTTACAGGATCTTGTGTATTGAAGTATATTATAGGGGTAGTTTCTACCACCTGGAGATACTGATATTGTGGTATATTCAAAGGAATTCTCTTATCCTGTCTGTATAGTAAGTTGTAAGACCAGCCTGCACGGTAGACTTACAGAAACTCTTTTCTATGCCGTCTATTATAGACTAATGCGTAAAATAAAGTATGTTCTTGTAACACCGGATAGAGGTAAAAAGTCCGGTTCATATGAATGGGAAAGTGAGTGGGGTACTAATGAGAAGCCTTCTAAAAATAGACTTCTTGCAAGCTTATTTCTCGACGGAGTATATGTGAATAATAAGGTTGAGTTTATGCCAAAGAACTTTGAACCTAAAATTCATAAAACTGTGCTGGGAGGTATAGTAAAAGAGCTCAATAACCTACCGAGAGATATAATTAACTGGCATAGTGAGATAAATTAATGCATTTTTGTAAGGATTTTATTTATGATAGAATTTGTATTATCTTCCTTCATCATTTTTACAGCATACGATCAAAAAATTTAGCCAACCGATGAAATTATAACTTCAAATTAAAATTATAACTTCAGATTACTTGGTTGTCTAATCTGGATTTTATAAATTTAATTGTATGATAAAGGAAGCACTACTTCATGCGTCTTTACCTGTTAAAGTGGTTATATTGATACTTTTTTCATCATCTGTTGTTCTTTGGGCTCTGATAATCTACAACTTTATCTGGTTCCTAAAAATGGAGAGAAAGAATACAGAATTTATAGATTTTTTCTGGTCTCAGCAAGATCTCAAAGATTTTCTTATGTATTCGTATGGTCGGTGTGATGAATTTTATCCTTCACCTTTGGCAAGGCTTTGTTCAGAGGTTGGTGTTGCTCTATCCAAAAAAAAGAAAATTTTGAGGTTTATTGAGCAGGAGGTTAGAAACATAATTTCAGATATATCAAGGTTTCAATTTATTTATGCTACAATAGGTTCATCTGCACCTTTTGTTGGACTTTTTGGTACTGTTTGGGGAATAATGCATTCGTTCAGAGATATAGCTAAAATGGGAAGAGCTGGTCTTGAAGTTGTTGCACCCGGAATTGCCGAAGCTCTATTTACCACTGCTCTTGGGCTTTTTGTCGCTATCCCAGCTGTTATTGCCTACAATTTTTTTCAGAATAAGTTGAAAAAGATGTCCGGTCAGCTTGAAACACTTTCTACCGAGATAGAAAGAGAAATAGATGAAATAGATGCCAGAACATCGGAAAGAGCATCTGATATGGATTTTACAGATGTAAAAGGTTCAGGAGAAAGTTTAAGAAAAAAGTTAAGAGGCAAAAATTTTTCTCCGTAACCTTACTAAATCTTTTTGAGAAAAGTTTTGGATCAGGTATAGGTTATAAACTATCTAATGAGATGGTCAATAATTTTAGCAGACGCCTAGGAATTGTTTTTGGTTCAATTCTTTTATTTCAAGCTCTGAATGTTTTCAGTGCAGATGAAGATGCTGTAAGGAGAATCATAGGAGATATAAAAAAAAGAATAGAAGGCGTTGAACAAGGTTCCAATAGTAACTCCGGTAAAAAGGAGATAGAAAGTGGGGTAGACAGCAAGAAGGAGGCAGATACCAAGAGAGAGGATGAGGATTTAATACAGCGCAGCAAGAAAGCTCAGGAAAAAAAGGAAATTTCAAGCTCAGGTGCGTCCCGGGTTTATGTTGTGAGAGTAGATGGTGCTATAAGCCCAGCTGTTGCCAATTTTATTGTGGATTCTCTTGAAGAAGCGATGAAAGGTGGAGCAAGCTTATTTATTATACTTCTTGATACTCCTGGTGGACTTGATCCAGCTATGCGAGATATAATACGTGCTATTGAAGCTTCTTATGTTCCAGTTTGTGTTTTTGTGTGGCCAGTTGGAGCTCGCGCGGCATCAGCTGGAACTTTTATCACGGCTTCTGCTCACATAGCTGCTATGGCTCCTGGAACATCAATAGGTGCTGCTTCACCTGTGCTTATGGGAGGAGAAAGAATTGATGAAAAACTCAGAAAGAAAATAGAAAACGATGCTATAGCATACATAAGAGCGATTGCTCAGAGACACAAAAGAAATCCGGAAGCTCTTGAAAAAACAGTAAGAGAAGCTGCTACCTTTACATCGGAAGAGGCTTTAAAAAACGGTCTTATAGATATTATAGCAGAATCCGTTGATGATCTTATAAAAAAAGTTTCAGGAAGAAAGGTGACAACCTCTGCTGGAGAGATAACCATCAATATACAATCCTATGAGGTGGTCAGGGTTGAGCCTAACATAAAACATAAAGTGCTCAAAGTAGTTTCAGATCCTAATATAGCATATATACTTATGACAATTGGTATATGGGGTATATTTTTTGAGCTCGCAAATCCTGGAGCTGTGTTTCCCGGAGTTATTGGAGCTATATGTCTGGTGCTTGGTCTATATTCTCTTCAAGCTCTTCCTGTAAACTGGGCAGGGCTTGCTCTTATTCTTCTTGCTATTGTGTTTTTCTTGCTTGAAGTTAAATTAGCAACATCTGGAATATTGGCATTAGCTGGAATACTTAGTATGTTCTTGGGATCAATTATGCTTTTTGACTCACCAGAACCAATATTCCGTGCTTCATACAAAGCAATAATATCAACAACAATAGCTACTGCTCTTTTCTTTATATTTGTTGCATACAAAGCTCTTTCAGCTCAAAGGGTAAAATCTATTGTTGGATTTGAAGGTTTGATAGATCAAACGGGTGTTTCTATTACTGATTTTCAGAATGGTAGAGGTAAAATATCTGTAAGCGGTGAAATATGGGATGCTCAGGCTGTAGGTGATGAAAAGATAACCAAAGGAGAGCGTATCAAGGTGGTATCTCACAAGGGTATGACACTTTTAGTTAAAAAAGAAAGTGAATAAGACAATACCACTATCTTAATTTCAGATTTCCGGTTTTAGTTTAGTTTGTTTTCTCTTTTGTTCCTAATATCTCTGCTGGTAAGTATGGTTTGACTATTTCCTTTGCATCATTTTCTAATTCGTTAAATATTATTCTCTCAAAAGATTCTTCTGAGAACGTGTTTTTTAAGAGATCCAAAACTCTTGTGCATGAGTTGTATATACTTGTCATATATTCTTTTAAAACTTCTTTGTAATACTGTATTTGTATCTTGTCTCTTGGCGGGATATCAAATTTCTCAGCAGCTTCTATTATTTTTATAGCAGATTTTATCCTTATGATTGAGTTCATAAACTTCAGAACTACTTCAATTGATTCCACAACATTTTGCGGGTTTATTGAACGGGGTATTGACTGCATTTCAGCTCTTATTCTTTCTGATATATCCTTTATATGACCTATTGTCCTTTCAAATTTCATATTTTTCCTCCTTGTTATATCTTATTACATTCGTCTCCAATTAGTTTATTTTTTACTTTCTTATTTATACACGTTTATTGTAAAAATTGTTGATTTTCATGTAAGATCACATCTGAGATCAGTATATTTTACTTGCTTTCTTGCTCTTTTGAGATTCCAAATCTCGTCTCGCATTTGCTTGAAACCCGAAATTTTTATTCAGAGAGAATTTAATTTTTGAGACAGCATATTTTTCTTTTTGTTTTTATTTTTCCGTTTTTTTTACTATTTTGCCCTTTGGTGGAATCAGAGATTCCCATAGAATCTCAAAACCGAGTATCTTTAATGTGCTTTTTACATCAAGATCTTTTGACTTTATTATTTCCGATGCTTCGGAAAAATCCATTTGGTCTTTTAGTTTTTCTCTGAGTTCATCTAAAACTCTTTGATTTGTTCGTTCTTGGATTTCTTCCTGTTTTTTCGTATATCCTATTAGTTCTTTCATTTTCTTTATTATTTCAAGGTAGGGTATCTTTTTGCTGAAAACTATTAGGTTTCTATGTTGAGGTATTTTTTGTTTTATTTCAATTGAATTTTCTTCAGAAGCTATAAGAACTATTTCTCTTTTGAAATCAGATAATTTTTCTATTTTTCTTTCTATGTATTGTTTTGTCCAGAAACCTACTATTTCCAAAAAGACTTCTTTCTCTGCACTTTTTATTTTGAAATCTGGAATGAATATGCCAGATTTTGATAAAAAAGCATCTGTTTCTCTTTGAATTGTTGCGTAGGGTATTGCATCTTTGATAAGTTTTGATATATCTTCTTCTATTTTTGAGTCATATTTTTCTTCTTCTGTTTCGAATTCTGGTATATACTTTAAGTTTTTTGGAGATATTTCAAGAGTTCCTTTTTTTGTTTCAACTATCACATCTGAGTTCTTTTGTTTAAGCAGGTAGTAGAAGCATTTTGAGAGTTGAAGTTTATATTTTTGTGATTCTGTAAGAATTGATTCAGGCCCGAAGACATAAATCCATCCTTCTGTATCTATGTCGTACATAAGTTTGAGCTTTTTGATGTATCTTAGAACTTTTCCGATATTTGTTGTTCTGAACTTTATTTTGTGAGATAGCAGAGCTATTCCGCACAGAAGAGAAAAGTTGTAGAGCTTTATTGTTTCTTCAACTGACATTTCTTTGAATCCTTCAAGAACTGAGTTTTCATCAAGGTCTCCCCATATCGTATCGCTTGATAGTTTTATTCCAAAAGTACTCTTTGCTTTCTGAGCTATGTTTTGTCTTTCTGATTCGGAGAGAGCTGGACCGAGACCGAACAAAAATTCTCTTAGCTCTCCCGCTCTTTCAAAAGCTTTTCTGAAATCAGATATTCTGCTCAGGATATAAAAGTAACCTCTGATTTTTTTGTAATTTGAGAAATTCTCATATGCTTGAAATTTTTCCCTTATCTCTTTTTTTGTCTTTCCTAACGAATTTTTCCACAGTTCAAATAGTTTTATTATATCTGCTTCATCTTGTTCAATGAATTTTGGAACTATCTTCCTTCCAATTATTTTGAAATTCAGCAGTTCCTTTGGGATTATAAATATCGATTCATTTTTTTCTTCCACAGTATTGAGATAAAATTTTTCGTTTGAAGACATTATAGAATATCTTCTTATAAAAAGATATTTTATAACTATTGTAATTAACCAGTATTTTTGTGGATTTTGAGGTTATAACAGAACATATTGTTGATATACTGAAGGTTTCCGTTTCTCTTTTTATAATAGTTGATTCTATTGGGAACATTCCGATTTTCTTATCTCTCACGGAGAGTGTTAAGAGAAGAAGAGGAGTTATTTTTCGTCAGGCTATTGTTGTTTCATTTATTTTGCTTATGTTCTTTTCTATTCTCGGTGAGGGTGTTCTTAGGTTTTTCAATATAAGTATTTACAGTTTTGCTATTGCCGGAGGTGTTCTTCTGATTTTTATATCTATAAGGATGCTCATTGGTGAGCTTTCTGAAGTGTATGATAAAGAGAAAAAAGAGTTTCTAGGAGTTGTTCCACTAGCCTTCCCACTCCTTGTGGGGCCGGGAGCAATAACGACTTCTATGCTCTCAATACAACAATTTGGTATTTTGCCTACTGTTGTTTCAGTTATTCTTGTTTCTGCTCTGAACTGGTTTATACTTATGAATTCTGAAAGACTAAATAATCTTTTGGGTAAGACTGGTTCTATAATAGTTTCAAAGCTTATGGCCATCTTCATATCAGCAATAGCTGTTGAGTATATAGTTTTTGGAGTTAAAAATGCTTTTTATAGGTAATCTATTTATCACATAATTTATCTACGAACAAAATGTATTGGTAGTGGATTCTCAGAGGTTTTTGAATAAATGAATTTATTTTTACTCTCTTGATTTTTGAAATATTTAAAATTCATTGAAGTTATTTTGGTGTTTAGGATGAACTTGTTTAAAAACAATGTAGCTGCTTTCTTTGATTTTGACTATGTTGTGGTGGGAAAAGATCTGTATCGTATGCTTGGGGAAGAGCTTATAAGAATGGGAAAAGTCCCGCGCTATCGTCTTTTTGTTTGGTATATATGGCTTTTAAAATATCGTTTGAACCTTTTGAGCGGGGAAGATGTTATAAGGGAAAATCTCAAAGATATTGGAGGAACAGATGTTAAAGTTTTTGTAGATATTGCTGAATCTATTTTTGAGAAAGGACGAAACAGGATTCTGCCAAAAGCTCTTGATCTTATAGAAAAGCATAGAAGTGCTGGACACAGAGTTGTTATACTTTCTGGAAACTTCTCAATATTAATAAAACCTTTTGCTCAATACTTAAATGTTTCTGACGTAGTAGCAATAGAACTTGAGATTGTTGACGGAAAATTTACCGGAAGAGTTATTGAACCTATATGTATTGGCAAGGGAAAAACATACTGGATGAAAAAATTTGCTCGCGAGAACAAAATAGATCTGACGGAAAGCTTCTTTTATACAGATAGTTTCTATGATATAGATACTATGCTTTCTGTTGGAAATCCAATTGCTGTAAACCCTGACCCTAATCTCAAAAAATTCGCGAAATCTATGGGATGGAAAATTCTGAAAACATTATGAGTTTATGAGAAATCAAACAAAAAATTTCAGAACAGATGTTGAGTTTTATAGAAAGACCTATCTTTCTGGTAAAACCCCTTGGCCATCTGACACTCCAGAGAAAACTTTCATAAAATTTCTTGAAAAAATACAACAACAGTACAAAGAAAAGAATATTCTGTGTGTTGATATAGGATGTGGAGAGGGAAGACATATAAAGATGCTCAGAGATCTTTTCCCAAGATCTACTGTTGTTGGATTTGATATTATAAGAGAACCAATAAACAGTGCTATCAGAAAGATAGGTAAAACAAACAATGTCTTATTCATTCTTGCAAATGCTTTCTTTATACCAATCAAAAGTGAATCAGCAGATATAGTTGTTGACTTTGGTGTTTTTCATCATATAAGAAAAAAAGATGCAAGATATTACAAAAGTGAAATAGATAGAATTCTCAAAAGAAACGGAGTTTTTCTCATAGGCGTGTTCAGTGAAAACTTCAAACATCATCCAGCTGAACAGAGAAATAAGGATTTTATATTTCATAGAGGACACTATGATAGATTTTTTACTCCAAAAACTCTTGAACGAGAATTTACATTCCTTGAGAAATTAGATGTATGTGAGGAGGGAGCTGGCATTGAATTTTTTGTCTATGGAATTTTTAGAAAGAATTAAGTATTTGATTTTTGAAGTCTATGCTCAGTACAAAAAATTTGAGAAAGATTGAATTTAGAACTCTTGAAATATTAGAGGAATTTGGATTTGAAGAAATTCATATACCACTGATTGATTTTTCTTCTGATAGAAAGGCAATCCAGATAAGAGAAGATTTCACATCTGAAATCGCGAAAATCTTTCCAAACAGAAAAGTTTATTACAGAGGAAGTATTCTGAGAACAACTTCTTTCGGTAAACCAAGGGAGATATATCAAATAGGTTGCGAAATCGTCAGAGAAAATTCCATACTTAAAGATGATATATTTATTTGTACCGATGTTCTAAACAGTATCGCTGATGATATTAAAAAAATCACGGGATACAGTATTGTTTTGATGATCGGACACTATGGTCTTACCATAGATACGCTCGGTGAAAACTCGGACTTCTTTTTCAGAAAAGATACAACTAAAATATCGGAGCTTATTGAATCTGGTAAATTAAGAAAAGATATTGCGCAAATATTTTTTAAGGTAATAACAAATATTGAGGAGATAAAAAAAGTTATTCAGAATGTTCCGGAGGACTTGGAAATATTTTCTTCAAGATTCAGAGGTGAGAAAATCTACAATCTTTCTGAGAAAGTTGAGAAGAGCTACTATGATGGTTTGATTTTTTATGGCTTCTTGGACGGTATGAAATTTCTCTCCGGTGGAAGATACAAAATTGAAAACAAAGAGGGTATCGGATTTTCTATCAACCTTCTATCATTTGAAATTATATAGCTTTTGAAATATTGTATTGCGGATTTTTTGTTTGTGCTCATTCAGATAATCTGATCTTATTTCTGTGAATTTTGCTGGTTAAGAAGGTAATCGGAGATTTCTAATTTTTGGGAAAATTTTTTTGTAAGTCTTATTCATCAGTTTTAGTTTATTTGAATTTTCTGCTATGAAACACATCATACTGAGGATGAAACATTTAAAATTGCTTTGGCTTATTCTACTGTTTTCTTCTTTGGTTGTAGGTTGTTCATCTGAAAAGGAAGCAGAGGAAATAAAAATACTCCCAGAAGAGCAGAATGTTACGAAAATAATAAATGAGGAACTTGTGACAGTTACAGATAACTCATTTATTGTAACTTGGGAGAGTGATTCGGAAAGTAGATCTATAATATATTACGGAGAGACAACCGAGAAGATGAAAGGGTATGTTTGTGAAGATAAACTTGTTAAATTTCATTACTGTGAAGTTAAAGATTTGGAATCTGGTAAGACATATTACTACTATACGATGAGTGGTAAAGTTAAGGGAGAACCAAATGAATTTTCTCCGGGAGTTGTGACAACATTATCTCCCCCAAGTAATGAGTTCATTTTTAGCTTTGCCAGTATGAACGATTTACATTTTGGAGAAGAGATAGCAGGACTTATAACTGTTGGTGGAAGGAAACTCAATGAGGGTATGAAATGGCCTGATCCGCAGAATCCGCATTGGTCTTTTATGAACCGAGCTGCCATTCAAGAGATAAATGAAAGAGGAGCTGATTTTGTTATTATAAATGGAGATATAACAAGTGAATACAAGGAGGATGAATTTCAAAAAGCAAAAGAGTATTTTTCTATTTTCAAGATGCCATACATCCCGCTGCGCGGAAATCACGATAGAGTTGGGGATAATCCAGAAGATTATTTTGTGAAGGTTTTTGATCTGAAAAATTTCTCTCCTATCTCCGGAGCAAAATACAACATAGATGAATATGGCCAAGTTTATATATCTTTTGTTTATAAGGGATTTTTATTTATTGGTCTTGATTCATCTGATCTTAAGACTGGTTGGGGTAAGCTATCAGATCAGCAGCTCGATTGGTTAGAGAAAACACTTGAAGATAACAGAGATAAGGTCACAATAATATTTATACATCATCCAGTTGTTTCGCAACCTGATGATTTACTCGGACAGCTCTCGGTTTTGAATGACACATCGAGTAGGAACAGGTTGCTTGATATAATTTCTAAAAACGAGCAGGTCAAAGCCGTCTATTCAGGTCACACTCATAGGAACAAATCGAACTACTATAAAGGAGTTAGGTTTTCGGAGATGGCATCTGTTAAGGATTATCCCGGAGGGTACGCAATACATAGGGTGTACAAAAATGGTATTATGACAAATTTCTATAAGACAAGATGTGATGAATGTCGCCAGTGGTCTACAATGGGGAAAAACTATGAATTTTTTCCGAATCTGCCAGCAGCTCAATACATAATGTTTGGGAACTTTGATGAAAGGAACTTTGTTGTGAAATGGTAAATCTGTGATTTTGTTGAGAATATTTCTTTACTGGTTTGAATTCTATCTTCATTAGAATCAATCCGCTTGAGTTCTCAAAATACTATATGTTTGTGTTATTATGGATAGTATGCAGATAATTTATATTCTTGATATTTTTGGAACTTTCATTTTTGCAATAACAGGTGCTCTGAGAGGTATAGAAAAAAGATTGGATCTTTTTGGAGTGCTTGTTTTGAGTTTCCTTACGGCTGTTGGCGGAGGAACGATAAGAGATATACTTCTCAACAGAATTCCGTTTTACTTCCAGAATGAGTTTTACATAATTCCTATAATTGCCGGAATACTTTTCACTTTGGTATTCAAAAGAATAGGTAATTACAAGGATGCAATAATTTATCTTGATGCTGTTGGACTTGGTGTTTTCAGTGTTATAGGTTTCAACAAAGCTTATGATGAGGTCAATATTGGATTTTTGGGTTCCACTGTTTGTGGTCTTATAACTGGAATAGGAGGAGGGATCATAAGAGAATCTCTTGTTAGGGAAATACCGCTTGTTTTCAGAAAGGAGGTGTATGCAACTGCTAGTTTGGCTGGGTTATTTCTTCTGTATTTTCTGAAAAGAGTTGGTTTGCAAGATGAGATATCAACTTGGTTATCTATTCTTTTGATATTTTTTGTGAGAACAATTTCTTACAGATTTAATATAAATCTTCCTGTGATAAGAACAAAGTAGCGAATGTGGGGAAACAAATAAAAAGTATTTTGTATGCACAGACCAGTGCAATCCATCTGTGATTTCCAAAGTTTGCAGGTATTTGTGTGTTTATTTCTTCTTTGCAACAGGTCTTTTTTACTCTATTCAGGCTACTGTATTGTTGAGTTAATCAACAGATCGTAAAAATTATGTTTTGTTGCGTTAGTACAGAGGTATATTGATTTAGTGTCAAGCCATTATTCCAAAAAGTTCTATATGTTTTCGGCAAAAGTAAAGCTATGCCAAAATAGAGTATCCGCCATCAACAACTATGGTTTGGCCTTGTATCATATCAGATAGATCTGATGAAAGGAACAGAACAACTTTTGCGACATCTTCTGGGGAGACAAGTCTTCCAAGAGGAGTTCTTCTTTGTGATTCTGAGATGAGCTCTTGTTTGTTAGGAAAGAATTTCAGTGCATCTGTTTCGACAACTCCTGCTTCAACTATATTTACGTTTATTTTCCTTGATGAGAGTTCAACTGCTATGTGTCTCAAAGCTGACTCAAATGCGCCTTTTGAAGCTCCAACGAATGTGTAATACGGTATGGCTCTGGTAGCACCTAGACTTGATATTCCAATCACTTTTGAGCCTTCTTTCATAAGCGGCAAAATTTCTTTCAGAAGATTTATTTGTCCAAAAACATTGATTTCAAATGTCCATCTGAAATGTTTAAGATCCATTTCCCAAAATTTTCTCAGAACTCCACTCGCTGCGTTAAGTATAAGAATATCAACTTTTCCGAATTTTTCTTCAATTAGTTTTTTCGCTTTTGATGCTGTTTCAGTTTCTGCTATATTCCCTTTTATAAGTTCGCATCTTTTTCCCAAAGATTCTATCTCTTTTTTGGTTTCTTCGGCAGCTTGAACATTTCTCAAAAAGTTGATTATTATATCTGCTCCAGACTTTGCAAGCTCAATAGATATTGCTTTCCCTATTCCTCTTCCTCCTCCAGTTATCAAGGCCACTTTCCCGGAAAGATCTATTGTCATAAATTCAAACTTTTTTATTTATAAAATTTTTTTGAAAATTTTCAAGTAATGTGATTGATAAATGAGACGCTTTCTAAGATCAATATAGAATCAAAGTGTTTGCTCTTATTATAAAATCAAAATGTTTGTTCTTATTCACATATTCTTCCTGAAAATTTGAGAAAAACATAAATAAATCTTCAAGATAATTCTTATTTTACCTTTTTTATATGAATTTTCAAGATATCAGTGGTATCATAGTTGTAGACAAACCTGAGGGAAAAACCTCTACTTATATTGATAACATCTTGAAGAAGAAGTTGAGGACGAAAGTTGGACATATAGGTACTATTGATGTTTTTGCCTCGGGGGTTTTGCCATTAGCAATATCAAAAGCAACAAAATTTATTCCATATATAATAGATAAAGATAGAGAATATATTGCTGAGATACTTCTTGGAAAAAGAACCATAACAGATGATATAACAGGTGAGGAAATATATTCTTGTCCGCCGGATGTTCTGAAAGATTTGAGAGAAGAAGAGGTAATTTCTGTATTAAAGAAATTTGAAGGAATAATTGAACAAGTTCCTCCGTATTTTTCAGCAAAGAAATATATGGGACAGCCTCTTTATCTTTGGGCAAGAGAGAAGGGGAAGTTTCTCGAACTTACACCATCGAAAGTAACGATATATCGTATAGATATAATTAAAATACAAATCCCAATAGTTAAAATAAGAGTTATTTCATCCGGTGGCATGTACGTTCGTGCATTGGCAAGAGATGTAGGTGATAGCTTGCAAGTCAATGGAGTGAAAGTTGGTGGAACTCTGAAATCGCTTCGTAGGATAAGATGTAGTATATTTACAGAAAGTGATGCCATTCCGGCTGATGTCATAAAAAACTCAACACCTGAAGAAATAAAGAAATATATCAAAAAAGTAACTCCGGAAATGCTCGATATGAGAAAGATAATTTTGAGAGAGCAGGATATACAGAGAATAAAAAATGGTGCTCCACCTAAGGTGAAAATACAGGGTGCAGTTGGTGAATATTGTGCTTTGTGTGATGAATCATCAAATATAGTTGCGATAGGTAAGGTAAAAAATAGTGGAATTATTGTGAAACGTGTTATATGATTTTCGCTAACTTTTTTGAAAAAACAAAAAATATATTACATATGTCTAAATAGTAAGAATTCAGAAATTCAATAATGAAATCAGAATCTGAAATGAACATAGAAAGAGAGTTGGAAAAGTATCTCTACAATGATATTTCGGAGATTCAGAAAGGGCAAATTGTAAAGTGTCGTATTGTAGATATAATTGGAGAAAATGCAATAGTTGATCTCGGATTCAAAATAGAGGGAAAAATAAAAACATCTGAGATAGATAAAGAAAAACTTTATCCCGGTGAAACTATTGAAGCGCAGGTTGTCAGTAGAGGAGGGCAGGGACTTTTTATTTTATCTTACAAAGCGGCAAAAGAAAAAAGATTAAATGACTACCTTTCCAAACTCTATGAAGAAGGTAAATCTGTTCACGGTATAGTAATAGGAAAATCAAAAGGTGGCTTTGAAGTCGACGTTGGCGAGTTATCTGGACTCGATTTTGGAAGATATGTTCTCTTCTGTCCATTTTCTGAAGCGGAAGATATAAAGGTGGGAGGTCACTATGAATTTGCTATAAAAAAATCAGACAGAAGTGATAGATATATTCTTTCAAGAAAAACTTACTTGCAGGTTATCAGGGAGGAGGAAAGGAAAAAGGTTCTGTCAAATCTTAAAGTTGGTGCTATAATGGATGGAAAGGTTATAAAGGTTTACAATTTATTTGCAGAAATAGATTTTGGAGGAGGAGTCAGAGGAAGAATACTCAGAGATGATATAGATTGGAACAGAGTGGAAAGTTGTAAGGATAGACTTAAAAACGGTCAGGTTGTCAAAGTCAAAATAATGGAAGTTGATCCAGATATAAGATGCAGTATAAAACATATTTATGATAATCCTTGGTATAGAGCAAAGGAGATATTCAAGGCTGGAGATGTTGTTGAGGGAGAAATATCTGATGTGAAGGATTTCGGGGTATTTGTCAAGTTGAAAGTTGGTGAGTCAGAGGTTGAGGCCCTTTTACCTTTCTCCGAAGCTAGTTGGGATAGAGGTGAAGATATAAAAAATAAATTTCAGGTTGGGCAGACTATATCAGCAGCTGTTATAAATGTTTCTCCGGAAGAAAGGAAGATAACTCTGAGTATGAAGAAAGTTTTACCAAATCCATATGAATCACTCAGAGCTTCTCAAGATAAAGTGAGAAAAGCCGTTGTTAGGAGTGTTAGTAGGAAGGGATACATCGTTGATGTTGAAGTTGATGAAGCTCAAGCTAAGGTTAGAGCGTTTCTTCCAAAAAGTGAAATCTCTTGGTTTATAGATTCTGAAAACTTGAAAGAAGGAGATGAAATAGAGGTCAAAGTTCTTTCTGTTAGGAAAGATGATGTAATTGTTAGTAAAAAGAAGGTTAACGAAGATGTTCTGAAAAGTATTCTAGATGAACTTGTTGGTAAGACAGTGAAGGCAAGAATTGTTCAGAATGTTGATAGATCTAAAAAAGGTATTTGGGTTGTTTTTGAAAAAGATGGAAAATTTCTCAGAGGTTTTGTTCCTGTAAATGAACTTGTATCAAAAATATCTGGATATTCAAAGGATGAAGAGATAAAGTGTGAAGTTCTAGATTACAGCAAGAATATAGATGCATTTGTTCTCAGTGAAAATAAGGTTATGCTGAAGGAAGTCAAAGGACAAAGCCAAGGAGTTTCTCTGGGGGCGCTTTTCTCTCAACTGCAAAAAAAGTAGTATTTCAAGATCTCTTTTCTATTTTGTTACATTTGATCTTTGCGATAGAGTGAAAAGCTAGCGAGAACCTTACATCTATCAAATAAAAAAAGTAGTAAATTCATAAAATTTCAAGTCCTGTGAAATATTTTTATTGAATGAAATCTCTGCTTTCCGTTGATTCTTTGAAACTCTCCGAGATACAGGAAATAATTGATAGCACTTACTCTATGTATGATGTTCTTTCAAGAGAAATAAAGAAGCTGCCAACATTGAGAGGAAAAGTTATATCACTTATGTTTTTTGAGCCATCTACGCGGACACGCATTTCTTTTGAAATTGCGTCAAAGCTTCTTTCCGCTGATATAGTGAATTTTTCACCTTCTGGTTCTTCCGTAGAAAAGGGTGAAAATTTGCTTGATACTGCAAATACGATATTGTCGCTCGGTGCTGATCTTATTGTTGTGAGACATAGCAGAGAAGGAGTTCCTTGGTTCATTTTTGAACGCCTGAAAATTCCAGTTGTGAACGCTGGTGATGGCAAGAATGAGCATCCAACACAAGCTTTGCTTGATCTCTTTACTATGATGAAACACAAGAGTGTAAAGAATTTATCGGAATTCAGGAATGTTCAGGTTTCAATAGTAGGAGATATACTTCATTCTCGTGTTGCCAGAAGTAATATAAAACTCCTTTCAAAAATTGGAGCACGGGTTATACTTGTTTCCGCATATACCACATTGTATCAAAATCTTCCAGAAGGTGTTAAAGTTAAAAATTTTATAGACAACGATGTACTATCTTCCGATTTTATTATTGCTCTGAGATTGCAGAGGGAAAGGCACGGTAATGCTTTTTATCCATCTGAGAGAGAGTATTTTGAGTTCTGGGGTGTGAAACAAGATTTAGTAGAGAAAGCGAAAGGACTTCTCATAATGCATCCAGGACCTATGAATATGGGGGTAGAAATAGATCAGACTGTTGCTTATTCAGAAAATTCTCTGATATTTGATCAGGTCAAAAACGGCGTAGCTGTGAGAATGGCTGTTTTATATTACCTATTAACAAAAGGACGCTTAGATTGATAATTGTTTTTTGATATTCCGCACGTAGCTTTTATCATTTTCTTTTTTAGTAATTTCATAAGTCATCTTGCAAGTTTATTTTCAACTATGATACAAGAAGGTTGAGAAATCATATCACCTCTTCTTCTTGAAAAAAACCTTGTATCTTCTTTTACACATACTCCGGAATGAAATACTTTTATTTTTTCTGATTTTTTCTTTAACGTCTCATATACGAACGAGAAGAGATCTATGAAGAGCTTTCCATTTTCTGTTTTGATAACTTTTTCTTTATCTATTGATTTTTTGGCACAAAGTTTCTCAAATATACTCTTTACATCTTCTTTAACTTCGTAGCATTTACCGCATATATGAGGTCCTATAACAAACAAAAGATTTTCAATTCTTTCATTAAAAATTTTGAGTTTGAGTTCTAGTTCTTCGAATATTCCATTTACTATCCCACGCCATCCTGCGTGAATAACTCCCTTTACCTTATCTGAATAGAATATAACAGGAAGACAGTCTGCTGTTTTTACACCGATGTTTACTTCAAGATTGTTGGGAATAATGATGCCATCATATCCATCAGAGAAATCAAAATTAGGGTATACGGCAATATTTCTGGTATGTTTCTGTATTGGAAAAATGACCGGCTGTTCCGGATAAGCGTTCTTGAAGAAAAATATCGCTTTTGTTTTTTCTGATAAGTTGAAAATTATGCCGTTTTCGTTTTCATAAAATCTGCTTTCCATCTGATTATAAATTAGGTTATTCCAAATGCTTTTTCTGATGTTTTTTTATCGAGAAAGATCATAAATCCTAGTGATCCTAAAAGAATAAATGCATCTATAATTACCCATTCAATAAAGTTCAGAGGTATTGTTCCAAGAAGTACGAAAGTAGAGGATAGTACTGTTGAGATTATGTAGAGGTATATTACAGCTTTTACGTCTGAGCCTGATAGAAGGAGTAATCTGTGATGTATGTGATCTTTGCCTGTGAAATTTATCCAGTCTGTAATATTCTTTACGAAACCGTATTTTATTCTCAATATTGTTATTTGTGTCATATCAAAGAGCAGTACCCATAGAATGAGCATTGGTCCCGTTATCGCCTTGAGGAAGTTTCCAGGTTGTGACCAAGCTGTATCAGCAGATATTGAGGATATTATGAATCCACAGAATTGTGCTCCAACATCTCCGAGAAATATCCAGGCTCTTTTGAAGTTGAATATGAGAAATCCCAAAAGAGCACCTGCAAGGGGCATAGATATTATGAACACATCTGGTTCTCCATTCATTGAAGATATTATAGAACAGAATATAACAATTATTATTCCGAGTCCGCCTGCTAGTCCATCAAGTCCATCGATGAAGTTGTATGCGTTGGTAAATCCTATTATCCATATTATCGTTAAGAATTCGTTGAGCTTTTGTCCTAGTAACTCTTTTGTTGGGAAGAGGCTCAGAGTTATGCCGGATGATGCAACCCACATTGCAAGGAAAAATTGAAATAGTAATCTTATTTTAGCGGGAACCTTGAAAATATCGTCAAGCATACCAACAAGAGCTATAAGTGTTCCAGCTATCATAAGAGTTTTGTATTTTTCCGGAAATGAGTTTTTAGAGAGAATTATCGCCCCTGCAAAAGATAGTGCTACTGCAACTCCACCCAGCAGAGCTGTTGCTGATTGGTGGACTTTTCTTTGCTCATCTGG
Organism: Candidatus Calescibacterium sp.; assembly: GCA_025060505.1. Classification (GTDB taxonomy): domain Bacteria; phylum Calescibacteriota; class Calescibacteriia; order Calescibacteriales; family Calescibacteriaceae; genus DRWZ01. The sequence goes on along the minus strand of JANXBU010000008.1, from coordinate 42,593 downwards.
TTTGTCTACTATTCCTAGAACTCTTGATAGTTCAACCATAGATGGAGTGAGAATGATAGAAATCAGGAAAGACGAGATCAGAAGAAACACTATTTGATTCATACCGACGGTTTGCCAGAAAGAGTTTATAACGAACAATAACAAGAATACAATGAAGAATCCTTTTGGATTTTTGAAAAATGTTCTGATATTTTCAAGCATGAAGAAATTAAAGATTAACGATAAATCTTGAGAAAATAATACTTAAAAAATTAAAAATTTTAGGAAAATTGAAGTCTTGAATTTTAAATTATACAGTAACAAAAGCATACAAAGGAGGAAATAAATATGAAAGGAAGAATATTTATAGTTGCTGCATTTTTCTTGTTTGGAGGGTCTTTTCTTTACTCTTGTAATATTCGGAGAATAGCTCTTATAGCTACGGCTGAGACGACTGCTGATTTTGCTCCGGAGGCGCAGAAATATGATGTTGCCTTTATAGCCGCTGCCGGAATTCCTTCAAACATAATGATTATGGAAACGGCAAGAAGACTGGATCCAGATAATCCTAAAATTCTCGGGGCTCTTGCACAAATATATTGTTCATACGGTTTTGGGTTCGTAGAGGATCAGAGTGTTGAGCGAGCTCAGATTCTTTATTACAAGGGATACCAATATGCAGAACGAACCTTAGCATTGAAAAACAAAAAATTTGCAGAAACTTTGGAGAAATTAAAAAACAACGAAGCATTTCCGGAGGATCTCGCAAAGACATTGACAAAAGATGACATCAAAGACGGTTTTTGGTATGGTTCATGCCTTGCATACTGGATTGCTGCATCAGGTGGATCTCCTGAATCTGTCGCGGAAATCTCAAAAATGGTTGCTGTTTTAGACAGATTGATAGAGCTTGATGATAGCTTTTTCTACGGCGGGCCGCTTTTGCTTCGGGCATCTTTTTATGCCACTGCTCCGAGCATTCTCGGTGGAAGCCCAGTAAAATCTAAAATTCTATTTGATAGAGCAATGAAGAAAAGTGATGGCAAATTCTTGTTAGCAAAGTTAGCTTATGCGAGATTCTATGCTTCACTTCTCAAGGATAAAAAAGAAAAAGAGCTCTATGAAGAGGAAATACAAAGACTGAAAGATAAAATTAAAGGGTATGAATCAACAATAGCAGAAATTCAGGACCCAGAGATAAAAGCCAAATTTCAGTCACAGCTCGAGAAGATGAGAAAGGAACTCGAAGAAATTTCAAAACCAGAAGTTGCTAAGCTCTTTTCAGATAGAACCGGAGAGCAAATATTTGATGAAACTATAAAGGAAATATTCGAAACAAAATCTGATGTTCTACCAGATGCTGTTCTTCCAAATGAAATAGCCAAAGAGAAAGCAAAAAAGCTGCTTGAGAGGAGAGCCGATATCTTCTGATTCTGTTGTTCTAAATTTTATATTTCCTGAACAACAAATAAAAAATCTACTTGTTTAAACAGTAAAAAGGTATTTATCGCTTGCGCTTTTTCTAGTATCCAGCTGCCCAATAAGTCTTTGATATTGTGGATATCAGCAAAGAGCATTTTCTGACATATCACATCGCTTAACGTAGAGCAGTGGAGCGCATAAATTTGCTGTTAGCTTCTGTGGTTTGATTATATAATTTTTAGTAATCTTTCTTTTAATAATCTTTCTACAATACTTCGTTGCCATCTTCTGTTATAATTACATCGTCTTCTATTCTGACACCTATTCCTCTGAAGATTTCTGGGATTTCTGTTTTGTAGTATTGACCTTCTGCATCTGGTTTTTCATATATTTGTCCGTCTTTCACATAGACTGTTTCAAGGTAGGGGAAGTATATTCCTGGTTCTATTGTTATTATGTTTCCGGCTTCTAATTTCTTTGCTCTGTTTTGATCTTCGTAGTATGGACAAACATCGTGTACATCAAGTCCAAGATGATGACCTATTCTGTGTGGAAAGAAAGGCTTAAATAACTTTTTTTCAAGAATTTCATCAATGCTACCTTTTAGAATTCCGATGTCAATCAAACAGTACGATATTTCCCTTTGAGCGATTAGGTTTAGTTCTTCAAATGATACACCTTTTCTAGCTTTCTCTATAACTTTTTTTTGTATAATCTCAACTTGCGATTTTATGTCTTGAGCTATTTTCACTTTTTCTTTTGGTTCATCTGGAAAATCCTCTGGTATAAATGTTCTTGTTATATCTGAGGCGTAAAAGTTTATTTCAACACCTGTATCTATAACGCAGGGTATTTTCAGAACGGAAGAATTCTGTGTATAATGTAAGATTGTGGAATTTTTCCCAGACGCTACTATTGTTGGAAATGCCTCCTCGCCTCCGTACATTCTGTATGTTCTGATTATTTGTGATTCAACTTCGTATTCCATCATTCCGGGTTTCAGGGCAATTTCATTGAGTACCTTTTTTGTTATTTTTACTGCTTTTCTTATATTCTCTATTTCATATTGATCTTTTTTAGCTCTCAGTTCTCCAAGTATTGTGTCGATATCTGATATTAGTTTAGGAGGTAGTGTTCCTGCTCTTGCTTTTCTTTTGAGTTCATAGTATGACTTAAGTATTTTATTTTGAATGTTTCCATCTTCTCCGATGGGATAAAAAAGGTATTCTGTGTTCTGGATTATTTTTGATATTTTTGTATCAAAGTTTTCTATGTTTTCTATTTCATCGCATACCTGTTTTAATTCTTCATCCGGAGTTGAGAAGCCTATCCATATAGCTTCCTCGAATTTGTTTTTTTTTCTGAAAATTATTATTTTCGTTTCCTCGCCATCACTTAATTTTTTCTTGGATATAACAGCTATTGTATTTGGATCTTTTATTCCGGTGATGTAAAGTAGCCTTGATGATGGTCTGAACCTATATTCTACATCATTATTTCTTATTTTTATGCTTTCAGATGGTATTATTGCTACTGAATTTGGGGGTAGTTTCTCAAATAAAGTTTTTTGTCTTTTCTTTATTATTTCAATTGGAAATACGAGCATTTTTTAGATTTTTATTCTCTAATTTGCAAAATTATTTGGTCAGGATTTCAAGTCTCTTTTTGAATTCTTCTTTTAGTCTTTGTAGTAGGTTTATTGCTTCCTGATAAGAAGCATCTATATTTTTTGCGCTTTCAAGAAGGGTCAGAAGGTTTCTTGATATTTCATCAGTGACTTTTGATTGTTGTTCTGTTGCAGTTGATATGGCTGTTGTTTCTGTGTTTATTACGTTTGTGTAGTTTGTAACATTTTCGAAGCTTTTTTTTCCTTCTGTTATGAGTTCAAATCCTTTTTTGGTAACCTCGAATTCAGATTCTATGGCTTTGTAGGTTTCGCCAACTTTTGATACAATGAGGTTTATCTTCTCGGATATTTCTCTTGCAGCACTATATGTTCTTTCTGCTAGTTTTCTGACCTCTCCTGCCACAACCGCGAATCCCTTACCTTGTTCTCCGGCTCGTGCAGCCTCAATCGCTGCGTTCAGAGCAAGTAGGTTTGTTTGGTCTGTTATGTCCTCTATTATTGAGATTATTTCAGATATTTCTTTCGTTTGATCTTCAAGTTCCTTTGCCATACCCATTACACCTTTCATAGTTGATACAACCTCATCCATAACTTTTACAACCTCATCCATTCTGCTAAGACCTCCTTTTGATATTGAAGAAGTTTCTTCTACTTTTGATGCGACTTGAATTATTCTTGATGCAACCTCCGCAGCCGATGCTGAAAGTTCTTCCGAAGCAGTTACAACAACGTTCACTTTATTCAACTGCATTTCATTTTCTCTTGATATGCTTTTGAATTTGTTTTCAAATTCGTTTAGTAAATTTTCAAGTGCACTTAGTGTTTTGGCCAGGTTTTCTTTCTCTTTTTGTAGGATTTCGTTTATTATTGATTTTATGTCTTTTCCTCTTTGTGTTTTTGGTTCCGCTGCTTTAGCGTCATCTAGTGCGTCTTGAAAACTTTTGTTCTCCTGTATTTTTGCAAGTATAAAAACTATATTGGTTCCGATGATACCTCCAACTGATGCTAAAATCACCCCAATGGAAAATCCGCTTACGAGTATGCCGATTATAGAAGACAGTATAACTACTGTATTTCCTATTATTACAGCAAGCATAACAATAGAATTATAACTATTTTTAAATTTTTGTTTTTTGGGAAATTTTTTAAGATTTAAATATCTAATGAGTATAATAGTTCAAGGAGGTAATAACCTATGGCGAAAAGTAAAACGACGAAAAAAGAAAAATCAGAGAAGAAGAAAAGGCAGGCTCCAGCTTCGTTCTTTAAAGAATTTGAACTTTCTCCTGAGTTATCTGATATAGTCGGAAAGACAAAAGCTACGATGCAAGAGGCAATAAAAGGTATATGGACATACATAAAACAAAAGGGACTTCAAGTAAAGCGTGAAATAAAAGCAGATGAAAAGCTAAAAAAGATATTCGGCAAAGATGTAATATCTATGTTTGATATACCAAAAATAGTAAAACAAAATATGGCAAAGAAATAGTTCTTACAACGTTGAATTTAATTTTTTCATAATCTCTCATTTCTCTTTGGATATAAGTCCAGTAATCTGCAAAAGCTGAAAGCAGCCGAAAAATAACTAAAGTATAAAATTATATGAGCGAAACTCTCTTTGAAAAAATTTGGAAGGAGCATGTTGTTGTTGAACCGGATGATCCGAATAAACCATATCTTATATACATAGATCTTCATCTTGTTCATGAGGTTACAAGTCCTCAAGCCTTTGATGGTCTTAGATTAGCGAAGAGGAAAGTCAGAAGACCAGATCTTACATTTGCTGTTGTAGATCATAATGTTCCTACTGACGACAACAGATACATCTTTGAAGAACTGGATTTTCCAGAAAATATTTTGAATAAATATGAGAAACTCTCGCTTGATGGATATGAGATTGATCTTATATCTTTGAAGCAGGTCAAATATCTCAAAAAAAATGCTCAGGAGTTTGGTATAAAATTTTTCGGTATAGATAGTCAATACCAGGGTATAGTCCATATAATAGGACCTCAGCTTGGACTAACTCAGCCGGGGATGACAATAGTTTGCGGAGATAGTCATACATCGACTCACGGGGCATTCGGAGCGATTGCTTTCGGAATAGGAACAAGCGAAGTAGAACATGTTCTTGCTACTCAAACGCTTTGGCTAAACAAACCAAAACAAATGAAGGTTGCTATTGAGGGAGTTTTACCCAAAGGAATAAAATCAAAAGACGTTATACTTTACATAATAGGTAGGATAGGAACAACCGGTGGAGTAGGTTATGCTATAGAGTATACAGGAGAGGTGGTAAAACAATTCTCTGTTGAGGAAAGGATGACTATATGCAATATGACAATAGAAGGAGGTGCCAGAACAGGAATAATTGAACCAGATGAAAAAGTATTTAAGTATCTTGAAGGTAGAATGTATTCAGCACGCAATTTTGAAGAAGCTCTGAATTACTGGAAAACTCTTAAATCTGATCCTGATGCTAAATTTGATGCGGAACTTTACTTTGATATTTCAGATCTTGAACCACAGATAACTTGGGGAACAAGACCATCTGATGTGGTTTCAATAGGAGAGGCGGTTCCGAATCCTGAGGAATTTGAAGATCCTGTTGAAAGGGAACATGCCAAAAGAGCTCTGAAGTATATGGGACTTTCTCCCGGAACTCCTATGACAAGTATAAAGATTGATCGAGTTTTCATTGGTTCTTGTACAAATGCAAGATTGGATGATCTTGTAGCTGCTGCTCAGATTGTTAAGGGAAAAAAGGTGGCACCATGGGTAAGAGCTATGATTGTTCCGGGTTCTCAACTTGTAAAATTTCAAGCTGAAAAGATGGGTCTTGACAAAATATTCAAGGAAGCTGGCTTTGAGTGGAGAAACGCAGGTTGTAGTATGTGTCTCGGAATGAACCCAGATATTCTTTCTCCCGGAGAAAGATGCGTAAGTACATCAAACAGAAATTTTGAGGGAAGACAAGGCAGAGATGGAAGAACTCATCTTGCAAGTCCTCTTACAGCTGCTGCATCTGCAATAAAAGGGTATATATCAGACCCGAGAGAGTTTCTCTAATCTCTTTGATATGCTCTTTGGAACTCCGAAAAAGCTTGCTATTTCGTACCTTGATTCTGGTGATACTCTTAAAATGAGCTCCGCTATTTTATCTTGCCAATCTCCTGAAAAGTTATATACATTTATATCAAGTGCTGGATGGATTGAGATCAAGACATTTAGTTCTTTTAGTTTCTCGATAAATTTATCGAAAAAATCTTCTTTGGCTGTGATCTTCATTTCACTGAAAAATCTACTTCCGTGAACATTTTTGAAAGCTCCAATTTTCTTTGCTATTTCAAGAGATTCAATTACTCCTTGATCTATTTCAAAACCAGTTTTCAGAGAAATTCTTACTCCTCGCAAAATTCTTGTGGGATCGTCTGCTATGCTCATTTTGTGCAGAATTTTTATTTTCTTGGCCATAAGGTCATCTAGTCCACCGACTACATCTATAAATTTGAAATTAAGATTCTGATCAAATTCAATAGCTATTGCATTTATGCTAAAATCTCTTCTCAGAAGATCAACTCTTACATCATCAACGAAGGAAACCTTCGGGTGCTCGCCGGGAATAGGATATTCTTCTCTTCTGGCTCTTGCAAAATCTATTCTGTATACTTTCCCATAAAATTCTATATCAAAAGAAGCTGTTCCGAAATTCTCAATATATTTGTAGTTCTTACCGCGAAGAATTCTTCTGAGTTCTTGTGAAAGCTCATACGTATCTCCTTCAACTACAAGATCAATATCTGCTGTTTCTATTTCAAGAACAACATCTCTTATAAAACCACCTACCAGATATGTTCTAACTCCGAATTTATCTGAGACTTTCAGAATTTCTGTAAGTATTTTTCTGTGTTTCTCAAGACTTGATTTTATTTTATCCTCAAAAATTGTTGATTTTTCTATCATTTGTGAGTTCAAATTTTTAGTTTTTTTCTTTTTGCTGTGTGGTTTTGAGATATTTTTGTCTCTTTTCAATCGGATAATCTGCGGGTATTTGAGTATTTTTACTAAGAATTATTTTGTGATACAGCGAAACATTTTTGATTTTGAGCTTTATGGCTTACCTGTTGGAACATACAGAAATCCGAGTTCTCTGACTTTTTTTGGATCGTAAATATTTCTTCCATCTATAATTATTGGTGTTATCATGTATTTTTTCAAAGTTGGTAAGTTTGCGTTTTTGAATTCGTCCCAATCTGTCAGGATCAATATCGCATGCGATTCTTTTACGGATTCCTCGATTGAGTCTGCATAATTTACGTTGACGTTTGGTGGTATTATCTTTTTGGTGTTTTCCATAGCTTCTGGGTCATATAGTTTAAGATAAGCTCCTGCATTCAGTAATCTTGGAATGATTTTTATTGCTGGGGATTCTCTTATATCATCTGTATTTGGTTTGAAAGAAAGTCCCCAGATCGCTAGTCTTTTGCCTTTTATTACCCACAAAGTTTTTTTAACTTTTTCTATAAAGTGATCAATCCTTTTTTCATTTATTTTGTATGCTTCTTTCAGTATTGAGAAATCCTCGTGGTTTTCTTCTGCCATTTTTATGAAAGCTTTTACATCTTTTGGGAAACAACTTCCACCCCAACCTATACCTGCTTTTAGAAATTCTCTGCCTATTCTTCTGTCAAGCCCCATACCTTCTGCAACGACATCAACATCAACTCCAACTTTTTCGCAGAAGTTTGCTACCATATTTATATAAGATATTTTCAATGCCAAAAACGAGTTTGATGCGTGCTTTATTAGTTCTGCAGTCTTAACATCTGTGATTATTTTTGGATAAGGGAACTCTTTTTCGTTGTATATTTCAAGTAATATTTTTTTTGCTCTTTCGGAGGAAACTCCAAGAACTATTCTATCTGGTTGGAAGAAATCCTTGATACCACTGCCTTCTTTCAGAAATTCAGGGTTTGATGCAACATCAAAATCTGCATGCGGATTGTATAGCTTTATGGTTCGTTCTATCCATTCAGCTGTTCTAACAGGTACTGTGCTTTTTTCTACAATAAGTTTATATTCTTTCAGATAGGATGTAAGCTCAATGGAGCAGGCTTCTATATAAGATAGATCAGCACTTCCGTCAGGCATTTCCGGTGTTCCAACGCATATAAATATGACCTCTGAATTAGCATAAATTTCTTCTGGTTTATCGGTAAAGAAAATATTTTTCTGGTATGTTTTTTTCAATATGTCTTCAAGTCCTGGTTCGTATATAGGAATTTTTCCTTCTTTGAGTTTTTTTATTTTTTCTGTATCTTTGTCATAACATATGACGTGGTGTCCGAGTTCAGAGAAGCAAATAGCAGTTGTCAGTCCAACATATCCAGCTCCAACAACGCCTATCTTGAATCTTTTCATAGTTCAATTTTTTTTTATAATTTGGAGTAATTTTTCGCTATTTCCGTTTTATTTTGGTTCTGTAAAGTTTATTTATTCTGGAATATTCATTTTTCAAAATCTTGAAAATAATCTTGAATTTTTTTTCATAGTTCATTAAAATATTAGGTATGGTTGGGATTAGATTGGTTTTTCACTTACTTTTAATCGGAAGCTTAGTCTTAATTTCTTGTGCTGCCGAGGAAGAAGAGAAGAAGGAAGCACTGAAGATAGGTGTTATACTTCCGCTTTCTGGAGAAGAAGCATCTTTTGGGGAGGATGTGATAACTGGTTTAAAAATGGCCGAGGATCAGATAAACGAATTAGGTGGTATTCTTGGGAAGAATGTAAAGTTGGAGATATGTGATGATGGAACTTCTCCAGATGGTGCAAAGAGATGTTTTGATAAGCTTGTATCTCAGGGTATAAAATTTATCATTGGTCCAGCAACAAGTTCTGCTATAATCAGAGGGATATGTGGCGGAGCCGAAAATAAAAGTTGCCCAGCTGTTGTAAGTAACAAGGTAATAATTATTTCTCCATCTGCAACGAGTCCGCTTATATCTGAGCTAAATGATGGAGGCTATATATGGAGAACTCCCCCATCTGATGCTCTTCAAGGCAAGGTTCTTGCAGATTATGCATACGATGATGTTGGAGCGAGGAAGGTATCTATAATATACAGAAATGATGCATATGGAGCAAAGTTAGCGGAGGCTTTCGGAGAGGAATTTAGAAAAAAAGGAGGAGAAACTTGGACATCGGTTGGTTACTCTGAGGATAAAACAGTAGATTTTTCAAGTGAAGTTGCTGAACTTTACAAATATGGAGATCCAGATGGAATTGTTATAATTTCTTTTGTTGATGATGGAATAAATCTTCTGAAAGACCTTCAGACATATATAACTAATACCGGGAAGCGAAAGCCATATCTTTTTGGCGTAGATGGTGTTAAAGATAAGGGTATATCTAGTATCGGAGAATTTGTTAAGGGTATGAGTGGAACTGCTCCAAAACCCTCGGCGGATGATCCAGATTACAAGAGATTTGCTGAAGCATACAAAAGCAAATTTAGATCTGAACCGGCCTCTTTTCTTGAACATGCATATGATGCTTTTTTCGTAGTAGCTTTAGGTATAGAAGCAGTTGGGGAATACAATCCAGAAAAAGTGAAGGAGGTTCTTGTTAATCTGACAAACGGTGGAGAGAAAGTCAAACCGCCGGCTTCTGGTGGAAACTGGAAAGATGTTGTTCAGAAGGCAAAGGCTGGTGCTGATATAGACTACAAAGGTGTTTCAGGTGATGTGGATTTTGACCAAAACGGTGATGTAAAGGGAGGAGTTTATGAGATTTGGCAAATAGTTGATACAAAAGGAGTTACGGAAGACTTCAAAGAGATCAAATCGGTATCTTTAAAATAGTTTCTTTTTTCAATAGTGTAGCTACATACGCTTAAAAACTTGTTTTTTATCTCGTTTCATATTTAAAATTTCTTATATGAGGATGAGTATAAGATTGAAGATACTTTCTGCATTTTTTGTTGTGGTGTTTTTGAACACGATACTTATCTTGTTCATATTTTATTTCTCATCTCTCCAGAAGAACCTTATTGACATTATGCCAGCTTTGTCTCAGGTGGAATCGTTTAACATGAGAATAACTTCAAAGCTCTATGAAGCAATAACTAAGATGTCAGCTGATGATATTTCGGAAGCGAAGAAAATAATGTTTGAAATGGATGCTTTTCTCAAAAATATATCAGATATAGGTTTTTCTCAGGAGGTTAAGACATTCAGAGGATCTATGGAATCTTATATAGGTTTGTTTGAAGATGTTATAAAAGGGGATGAAGAAGCTATGGCGAAGCTTGCTGAATCCAAGAAGATTCTTGATTCAAGTTATGAAAATATTAGAATTTCTATAATATCTTCAATAAAGAGGTATAGTAATATAATTCTTTTCCTTGTTCTATCAGCTATACCTTTCACGATAATTATTGGGGGAGCTTCATCAATGGTTATATCTAGGAGTATTTTGCGTGGTATCAGAAAAGTTGCTGTAGTGCTTGGGGAGATTGCAAAAGGTGGAACGAACCTTAAGCTCAGAATAAAATACAGGTCAGGTGATGAAATAGAAACTCTTACAGATAATTTTGATTCTTTTATGGATTCTTTGGCCGATATAATAAAAAAGCTTCTTATGGAATCAGATAGTTTGAAGGAAAGTTGCTTCTCTGCAAGAGGTTCTTATTCTAAAATACTTGACGAATCAGAGAAAGTTCAGCAATATATGTCAAGTGTTCAGAATTCAACTCAGGTTGTTTGGGATCAGATTGAAAGTATAGCTCAGCGCGGAGCAGAGATACTATCTTTCCAGAAAGACTCATCTCAAAAGATATCTCAGGAAATTTCACAAATAAGAAAAAACATAGAGATGTTTGAAAAAATAGAGGAGAGGTTCGGTCAGCTTTTTAGCAAGGCTGGGGAGCTTGAAAGAATGAAGAAAGAAATTTCTGGATATGTAAGCGCAATAAACGATATATCCGATATAATAAACATACTTTCGCTCAATGCTTCAATTGAAGCTGGACGGGTTGGAGAGAAGGGAAAGGGTTTCGCTGTTGTTGCAGATGAGATTAGAAAACTTTCCTCTAGAACCAAGATAGTTTCAACAAGTATAGGCAAGTCTGTTGGAGTTCTCACAGATGTTATAGTTTCTGTTGTTGAAACTATAAAGTTTATAGATAATGAAATCAAAAAAATAGCGGATGAAAATAGAAGAAGTCTGATTTCTCTGCAATCCATTGATGTATTGTCTAAAAGGTCTGTTGATATGATAACTGAAATTTCAAACGCTGTTGAACAGATTAGGTCTATGACAAAGGAGGTTTCAAAAAGAGTTCTTGAATCTGTTCAAGCTATTCAGGGTATAGGGGAGCATATATCTGGTTTTGAGAAATATATGTCGTCTATAATGAAGGTCTCAGAAGATCTAAGAACAATCGTATCTAAATTTGAGATATGACTTTGGATGTATGTAATATGATCTCTTATTACTTTATAGATATAACCTTTATGTTATCTGATTGAACTGCTCTTTGTATGTATCCGATCGCATTATCTTGAGCAGATACATTCTTTATGATTTCATCTTCTTTTGCAACTTTTGGGATAGAACCTCCTCCCATAAGTTTGACAAGCCATATTTTCCGATATGATTCAAGATCTAGACCGAGAAATTTTTCTATGAATACTTTCTTTGCTGGATTATCAAGTGGTAGTTCATAAAGAACGATGTCTTTGCCCTGTATTTTAGATATTTCTCCTCTGTATGCCTTCTTTATGTCTTCAAGAGATATATTTCCAAGAGAGGAATTGATAACTATGTATATTTCTCCTGAGGAAGAATTTACCACGCCTGTTCCGGAGAAAAAAATGGAAAGAGAGAGAAAAATTGAGATTGCTATAATTCTTTTTCCAATCTCAGAATTGTTTATTCTATTTTTAGATGTTTTGTGGCAATTGAGCATTTGTAATTAATATAATCACTTTTGACTTTTTGTTCTTGGAATTTGACCGATTTATGAACATATCCAAAATATATGAGTTTTGAAAAATTTGGGAAACCGAAATTGTAAAAATTCAAAGTTATAAATCATGTGCTAAATATGAGGTATGGATTTTTGGAAGATAACATCTCAGATACTTGATTTCTGGTCTTCAAAGGGGTGTACAGTTATGCAACCGTATGATGTTGAGGTTGGAGCTGGAACTTTTCATCCTGCAACTTTCTTTGGTGTTCTTGGAAAATCAAAATGGAATGTAGCATATGTTCAGCCATCAAGGAGACCTCAAGATGGAAGATATGGAAAAAACCCGCAAAGGCTCCAGCATTACTTTCAGCTTCAGGTTATATTGAAACCTATTCCATCTGATCCTGTTGAGATTTACATTGAAAGTCTGAGAAGCATTGGAATAGATGTAAGGACAAGAGATTTCAGATTGATTGAAGATAACTGGGAATCACCAACGCTCGGAGCTTGGGGTCTTGGTTGGGAGGCAAGACTTGATGGTATGGAAATAACACAACTAACTTTCTTTCAGCAGATGGGATCAATTGAACTTGATCCGACTTCTTTTGAGATAACATACGGTCTTGAAAGAATATCTTTGTTTATAACAGGAAAAAAGAATGTATTTGATATAAGATGGGGAGATATAACCTATGGGGATTTTTATCAAGAAAGAGAAAGGCAGTGGAGTATCTATAATTTTGAGAAAGCCGATACTAAGATGCTTTTTGAATCTTTTGATTTATACGAGTCTGAAGCTAAAAGATTGCTTTCTGAAAAACTTTATATCCCAGCATATGATTTTTGCATAAAGTGTTCTCATATATTCAATATTCTTGATGCCAGAGGAGTAATAGGGGTTGAAAAACGAGCTGACTACATTTCAAGAATAAGATCTATTGCCAGAGAATGTGCGATTAGATACCTTGCTTCAAAAAGTTTATAGATTCTAAAAACAAAATCAAAAATTTCGTTTCATCATCTATTGTTTTCTTGCATTTTTCTGATTGTTTTTCATTTGGTCTATACTATAATGATTACATGCTTTTTCAGATATCTTTGATCATTTTTTCTTTTATTTTCATGGAGATTGTTGCTTTTCTCTCTCACAAATATATTATGCATGGTTTTTTGTGGAATTGGCACAAGGATCATCATCAAAGTGTAAGAAAGAGATTTTACAGAAATGATTTATTTGTTCTGTTGTTCGCATCACCCGCTATATTAGTTATGCTTGTTTCCCAAATTTTTCCGCAGATGAAAAATCTTATTTTTGTTGGTATTGGTATAACTTTATATGGGTTCGTTTATTCCCTCGTTCATGAAGTTTTGATACATAGAAGGTTTGGTTCATCTCCGAGCTTCCGCAATTCATATCTGAGGGCTATCCTGAAAGCACATCTTGTTCATCATAGATCAAGAGATAAAGATGCAGATGGACCTTTTGGGCTCCTTATTGTGTCGCCGAAATATTTCAAAAAACAAAGTTAGATGGTTTCGGGATTTATGGCGGAACAATCAGCTATAATACTTTATAACACTTAATTATATTCCATCTTTTGAATTAATTGTCTTCAATCTTTTCGATTCCATAAATTTCTTTAACAAGATTCCTCCTTTCGTAGTAATTCACTATTGGTTTTATGTAATTGATTTTGTTTTCAAGTGGATTATGTATTTGGTAGCATGGTGTTTTTGAGAGCTCTGGAATGTATTTTTTTATGTATTTGCACTCTGGATCAAATTTTTGGGCTTGTATAATAGGGTTAAATAATCTGAGTGGTCTTGGATCAGCTCCAACGGATGCTACCCATTGCCAGTTCCCTGTGTTTACAACTTCATCGTAATCTAAAAGATTTTCCTTGAAAAATTGTTCCCCAATTCTCCAGTCAATAAAAAGAACTTTTGTGAGAAAACTCCCAAGTATCATACGCATTCTATTGTGTATCCATTTTTCTTCAACAAGCTGTCTTATTCCAGCGTCAACTATGGGGTATCCAGTCTTGCCTTCAAGAAATCTTTTTATATAATCTTCGCGGTTCTCCCATTTTATACTTCTTCTTTTTTCTTGGAACTCTATGTTTTTTGTCTCTGGAAAGTTGTATGCTATATGATACCAGAATTCTCTCCACGCAAGTTCTTTTATAAACTGCTCGCTTCTGTTGTTTGCCATTTTGAATATCTCTCTTATTGAGATCAGTCCGAATCTTATGTAAGGAGAGATTTTGGATGTTCCATCTGTATCTAAAAAATTTCTTTTGCTCTCGTAGTTTTCAAAATCGAAATTCTCAAGCCTTGCTCTGAAATCTTCTGGTTTGAAGTAATAATATTCTTTTAAGTCAAGAAAAACTTTTATGTCTTTGAGTTTTGGTAGGGGAAGTTTTGGTATATTTACCTTTTCGGCTCTCACTTGATTTAGATCTACTTTTTGTATCCATTCTTTGTAGAAGGGAGTAAAAACTTTTTTTTGTAGAATTTGTTTTGGATCAACCAGAAAATTATCAAGAACTTCTATGTACTGAACACCGTACTCCTTGCACACATCCTTTATGTGTTCGTTTCTTTCTTTTCCGCTCCAGCTGTATGATACGGATGTATAAAGCGCCTTGGGATTAACCACTTTGAAAACATCTTTGAGGATATCTTTCGTTTTTCCGTAGAAGCAATATAGATCTATTTTGGAAGAAAGCAGTTCGACAGATTTCATCAGGAAAAATAATCTTTCCCCCTGAGCTCTGAGTTCTTGGATTATATCTGGATCAAATATGAATATTGGTATAATCTCTTTGAATTCGGAGCAAGCTTTGTATAGTCCTCTGTTATCTTCTATTCTCAGATCTCTTTTGAAAAGATATATTGCTCTCATCTATTTATAGATTTTTCTTGATGGTGTATCTTTTGATTTCATGTATATTTTTTATTTTGCTTTGTTTTATTTGTTTTATTTTATTTGTTTTGTTTTATTTTATTTTATTTTTTATTTTTATTAACCGTTTAATCTTTCATAAGGTTCATGAGTTTTTCAACGGATTCTTCAAAAGGTGCCTTTTCAGTTATTCTCTGTGTTATAAAATTGAAAATTTCCTGAGATTTCTTTATAGCATAGTCTAGTCTTGGGTTTCCTCCTTTGTATGCTCCTATTGTTATTAGGTCTTCTGCTTCAAGATAGTCGGAAAGAACTCTTACGAATTTGAAAGCTTTTTCAAGATGTTCTTCTGAAACGATATCTGGCATGACTCTTGAAATTGATTGGAGGACATTTATTGATGGCAGAATTCTTTTTGTGAAAAGTTGTCTTGAAAGAACAATGTGTCCATCTACGATAGCTCTTACATTATCTGATATGGGCTCATTTGTGTCGTCACCTTCGACGAGTATCGTGTAGAATGCCGTGATGTTTCCTTTCTCAAATGCGCCGGCTCTTTCAAGTATTCTGGGCATTGTTGAGAACACAGATGGCGTATATCCTCTTGCTGTCGGGGGTTCTCCGAGAGAAAGTCCAATTTCTCTCATAGCCATTGCGAATCTTGTTACAGAGTCCATAATCAGAAGCACATCCATACCTTGTCTCATGAAGAACTCAGCGTACGTGTGAGCTAGAAAAGCTGCTCTGACTCTCAGAAGCGGTGGGGTATCTGAGGTTGATACAATAACAACAGATTTTTTGATGGAATCTTCATCAAGTATTTTTTCAACAAACTCTTTTACTTCTCTTCCTCTCTCACCTATAAGTGCTATTATATTCACATCAGCTGTTGTGTGTCTGGCCATCATACCAAGAAGTGTGGTCTTTCCGACACCTGATCCACCAAATATTCCTATTCTCTGACCTTTTCCAACTGTCAGTATTGAGTTTATCGCTCTTATTCCAACATCTTGCGGATTATTTATTATTTTTCTTTTGAGTGGATTTTCCGGATTTCCGAAGATCGGCATTTCATATTCAAGTTTCAGGGAACCTTTTCCATCTATCGGATTTCCAAGGCCGTCAACTATTCTACCAAGAAGTCCAAATCCAACTTTCTGTGTGTTCCGGGGTATAACATTTTCCACTTTCATACCAATCGAAAGACCAGATGTTCCATTATATGGTATTATAACTGCTTTTCCTTCTTTAAATCCGACTATTTCTCCTCCTAGTTCTCCAAATGGTGTGTGAATTACTACATAGTCTCCAACGCTTCCGCCGGGCATTGAGCAGATAACATAAACTGTTGATATACTTTCTATCTTTCCGTATATTCTGCTGCCTCCGGTTTTGATTGATACTATTTTGCTTTCTATACTTTTGAATATTTCTTCTGCTGGATAGCTTACCCCCATTCCTTATTTAATTTTAAAATTTTATACAGTTTTAGGAAATTTTGATGGATATTTTCCCGAATGATATTTTTTTCCTTTTTTCATTCTTTTTGACAAGATTCTTATAGGTAGATTCCCTACATAGATTTTTGTGAAAAGTTTATAAATTTCTTGATTTTGTTCTATATTTCAGGAAGGAGGTATGAGAGATGAGTCTTCTGAAAATAGAGGAATCGGACGGAAAGAACTATATAGTTGATGTAAATCCGGCAACTCTTGAAGTTCTTGATAGAGTTCCTCTTGACGATGATGCTGAGGTTAGAAGAAAGGTTGAAAGAGCTTATAGAGCTTTTCCTAATTGGTCTGGATTAGACTTTGAGCAGAGAGCTGAGATAGTTTCAAAAGCTGGGCAGATAATACTTGATGAGCTTGATGAGATAACAACTTTGATCTCAAAGGAGCAGGGAAAACCTCTTATAGAAGCAATAACTGCTGATGTTATGGTAGCTGTTGATCTTATATCTTTTTATTCAAAGAGGGGGCAAGAGCTCGTTCAGGAGTATGAAATCCCATTGCATCTTTTCAAGTTTGTTAAGAAATCAAAAATAGTTCCAAGACCCCTTGGAGTTGTAGCTGTGATTTCTCCGTGGAACTATCCTTTTGCAATTCCTATGTCTGGAATAGTTTTCGCTTTACTTGCTGGGAACACGGTTGTTTTCAAACCCGCGTCGGATACTCCTCTTATAGGGCTGAAAATAAAGGATATTTTTGATAAGGCTGGTCTACCTTCTGGTGTTTTGGAGGTGACAGTAACTCGTGGTACCCTTGCGGAAAAATATTTGTGTGCTCCTCCAATAAGAAAAGTTATATTTACTGGTTCAACTGAAGTTGGCAAACGTATATTGAAAAGATGTGCTGATAATATTATTCCGGTTGTTGCTGAACTTGGTGGAAAAGATCCTATGATAGTTTTTGACGATGCTGATCTGGAGGCTGCTGCATCTGGAGCTGTTTGGGGAGCTTTCACAAATGCTGGTCAGGTATGCGCATCTGTTGAGAGATTGTATGTTCACGAGAGAATAGCAAAAGATTTCATAGACCTTGTTGTAGAGAAAACGAAAAAGATGAAGGTAGGCAATGGACTTGATCCTTCAACAGATATGGGACCTCTTGTGAACGAGTCTCAACTCAAAACAGTATCGGAACATGTTATGGAAGCTGTTCAGAAGGGTGCAAAAGTTCTTTTTGGAGGTACAAGAATAGAAAATCTCCCAGGATATTTTTATGCTCCAACAGTCCTTGTTAATGTTGATCACTCTATGACCTGTATGAGAGAGGAAACTTTTGGTCCAACTCTACCTATAATGACATTCAAAGATGAAGATGAGGCTGTTAGGCTCGCCAACGATACGAAATATGGACTTACTGCTTCTGTGTGGACACGGGATCTGAAAAGAGGGGAGAGAGTTTCAAAGAAAATAGAGGCAGGTTCGGTCATGGTAAACGATCACGCGACATCTTACGGAATTACAGATACACCTTGGCAGGGAATGAAGGAAAGCGGAATAGGACGATCGCATTCTGATGATGGTTTCAGAGAATTTCTTTTCCCACAGCACATAAATGTGGAACAGATTCAAATAAGAAACAAGCCATGGGGCTACCCATACTCAAAAGAAAAATATGAGCTTTTTGCTCTGGCACAAAGAATAGTTTTCAAAAAAGGAGCATTTCAGAAGTTTGCAGATTTGTACAAGCTTGTTGAGGAAATTAGAAAAAATCAGAAATTCAGAGATATGCTCAAAAGTATAAGGTAGTTTTTGCTGTGTCCAATTATTTAATAGGATAATATTGACCATATGGAGCGGAGCTGGAAAGATTATAACAAAGACTTAGTATGTCAGTAGCGTGAAGTTTGAGAACATACGGAAGGAGCTAAACTTCAAAGTTATGATAACGAGCATGTTTTTAAGCGGTGGTGTGGGTATGTTGGTGAGTTGAGTTGATGTTATGGTTATGTAAGTGGGTTATAGGGGTGTGTGGGTGTGTTGGAGAATATTGAATCCTTTATTGGACACTTTTAGATTCTCCGATGACAGTTGATAAGCTTATTGGGTGTGTTGGAGGATATTGAATCCTTTATTGGACACAGCAGGTAGTTTTGGTTTACTTAATAAGTATACGCTTTCTCGCTAAGGTGCGCGAACCCCTGTGAGGCTATGTCCTATTTGCTATGAAATACTTTTGTTTATTTTTTCTGTTCTCCTGAAAAAGTTTTGATTTATATATTCTTCTGTTCCGATTACGGAATTACAGATACAACTTGGCTCTCTAACTTTTGTAAATTTTTTTCGGCAGGAATTTCATATAACAGAAAGATAAGAATTTTTCTGTATTCATTAGGTGCCATGGCATGGCAGAGTTTTTCGGGAGAGCTTATTGAATCATTTCTTATCTGCGCAGTACCTGGAAATGGATCTTACAGTAAATCTTACAGTAAAATAGTTTGTGCCTGCTTGCTACCCAATATGTCGTTTTGATATTCTGTACTTCTTCTTTTGGTTTTATCTACCTTTCCTTGATATTATTCTATCTTCTTTTATGAAGTAGTCCCAGTTTTCGTTTTCCTGACCCTCAAGAATTCCCCTTATTTTTATTTTGTGTATGAACTCTGGCGAATCTTCTTCTGGGTACCAGTACAGCTTGAATTTTTCATGATCATACACAACAAAACCATCCGATACCCATACATAAAATCCTTGTGGATAATATATGTAGTAAGGAATGTAGATTACAGTAGGGTGGTCGGTTTCTTTGCTTTCCATTTCCATTTCAAATTCTCCGATTTTATTTACCACATCTTTTTCTGGGTCAAAGAAATGATAGTATGTGTAAAATTTTAGAGATTTGATCTTCCCACTTGTGAAGTCCGGATGAGTTCTTGAATATATTTTGTATCCTCTTGGAACAAGGTATATTCCATCTTGTACTTTTGCTATATATGGGTCTCCTTCGCATGTTTGCGGGTTTTTGATACCGCGACCTTGGCAGTTTTGCTCTGTTACAGGTTCAACTATTGAGAAATTTTCAGAGTTCCAACCTTCACCTCTGTAATCATCATTTTCCCAGGACCAGCACCAGAGGATTCTCTGGAGATTTAAAGAATCAACTGCTTCAAATAGATCGTTTAGAACCAAATTGGGTATCAAGAAGTCCTCGTTTCTTGCATTTATAACTGCTCCCTGCCATATATTTCCTACTTCAATTTCTTCGTCTGTTTTGGGGTTGTATACTTTGTATCCTCTTGAAGAATCAAAATCAACTTTTCTTGTAGATAATGTGAAATATGTTCCGAACTCTCCGAGAACAACCGGAACATTTCCCATATATTTTCTGTGAGTTGAGATCATTCCATATATTGAGGTGGCGTATTCTTTGGCTTTTGCTCTTTTTTCTTCAAACTGGAATACTCTATAAGGTGAATTGAAACCCGGGAAAGGATATATGTCTGGATACCAATGCGGAGCATATACAACTTGTTTTAGTTTCGGTCTTGTGTAAGGTATATCGAAAAATGATTCTCCGCCTCCGGGGGATATAAATGTGAGGAGTGTTTCGATAGATGATATTGTTCTTTCTACGAATATTATTGCATCCGGATCTGCTTCTTCAATGGCTTTCCCCATTTTTTCGTGGAAGGGTAGTATATATCCTCTGTCGAATCCATAGTTCAAACCAATCAGGGCAAACAAGTTTGCTTTATCAAATCCGTAGACTCTTTTGATGATTTCTCTGTTATTTTCGGTTACAGGAGGTAGTATTCCTATACCTGTTAGAACATCTACAAAATCTTCCGCAAATCTTCGGTCCGCAAATATGGTTTCAAGTAGGTTTACTATTCCATCTTTTGATCCAATCTGAACAAAAGCGGCGGCGAGTGTTAGTATGAGAAAGAAACCACTTGGTTCATTCATAAGGTCATATCCTATAACATTTGGATATTTAGCAGCTCTTTTTGCGACCTCATTCCACATTCTTGCGTAAGCATCTTGGAGAAAGTCCTGAATGTTTTTAGTTTTTCCATCAACCGGGTCATATGCTTCAAGATCCGGGAAGACGTCTCTTCCGGCAAAAAATGCAGCCCATGCTCTCTGAACATCAAGAGATAATACAGTGTTGACACCCCAATTTGTAAGTGGTAGCATATCTGTTGTGTTTGAGATAATCTCCTCAAAAGTCATGTT
Organism: Candidatus Calescibacterium sp.; assembly: GCA_025060505.1. Taxonomy (GTDB): domain Bacteria; phylum Calescibacteriota; class Calescibacteriia; order Calescibacteriales; family Calescibacteriaceae; genus DRWZ01. The sequence continues at coordinate 22,009 of JANXBU010000008.1, read as the reverse complement.
TGTAACATCAACAGGAAATTTCTTTATTCCTTCCTCAAGAAAATCTAAAACTTCTTCTCTCAATGGCCTAAGGAGTTCTCCGGTGTTTTTATCAAATTTTGAGATAACTCTGACTATTTTGTCCCAGTTTTCTGGTTTAGATATAAAATTTCTTAGGAATATAGTAATTCTTGGATATCCCCATATTTTTGAGTCAAGGTTTCTTTCTGGGAATATAGCTTCGATAGCCCATCTTGGGAACATATTGCCTCTTACTGCATTGTTGTACGGGAAATCTATATCATTACCTTTGCATTTGTTTCTCCCTCCGTTTGGTATGAGTGCTCCGATTGTTTCTGGTATCGGAATCAGACCCGTTAGACCGGCTCCTCCTCCAGCAGCTGATAAGAGCTGTCTTATTCTTCTTACAATTGGTGATTCTGTGTCGTTGAATCTTGCAATAAAGAACCTTGAAAATACGGCATCTGTGTGGGAGTCAAGAAGAACATAAATATCGTATTCGTAGGCTTTCTGTATCATCTTTTCTATGTAATCAAGGTATCTTTCATCAAACCGCGCGGGAGTTTCCGGCATTACTCCTTCTACTGATATAAGGAATCTGACGGAATTGAACCCGAGGTTTCTTATTTGCCTGAAATACTCATCTGCCTTTTCTTCTGGAAACGGTTTACCTACATAGGTGGGAACTCCGTCTATCTTAAATGTGCATGGATCTTCATTTACGGGGAATTTATTACTTCCAGATAAATTTATTCCGTGCATAAATACATATCTTCCATATTTATCTCTCATATGAGGTAGCCAATCTGAACACATATCAGGATCCGCTCCGCATATTATTCTTCCGGTTGTTTTTGAGACGCAGCAGGTTGCAGGTTTTGTTAGCTTGTATTCATTACTGCTTTTGCTTGAACAAGATTTCAGTATCGAAAAAGCAACCAATAGAAATCCCGCAAGCCATATGTTAAAGTTCTTGATCTTGTCATATTTTTTGGTTCTCATAATCTAAAAGATAATAAAATTTTGATAAATTATTGTTATTTGGATTGAAATTTTTGTGATAAAATTTTTTACAAGATTGACTTTTTATGTTAATTTTCATTATTCGGAACTCTGTTGCAATTGAGAAATTCTTTATTTTTTGGATGAGTTTGAAAAGCTTTGCGACAGAGTAATTTATTCTCTTGTTTCAGTAAGATATTCTGACTTTGTATCAAATATTTAATTTCACTTTTATTTTTTGATTTTATGTTATCTGCTCCAATTTTTTTGAAAGCTGAGACTAAAATTTCTCTTGGCCTTGAAAGACTTGACAAGATTCTTAAATATTTTGGTGATCCACAGTTCAAGTTTGAATCTTGTGTTATAACCGGAACGGTTGGAAAAGGACAGATAACAACAAATATAGCGTATAATCTTTCGCGTTTTGGGAAGATAGCTCTTTATACATCTCCGCACCTTGAGAGGTTTTCTGAGAGAATTAAGTTGGTTGAAAATCAAATTGAAACAGAGATAAGTGATGATGAAATTTCCGATCTATCAAATGTAGTTTTTTCTGCTGAAAAGAAATTAGATTTAGAACTAACATATTTTGAGCATGCGACTGCTATGGCTTTTCTGTGGTTTGCACAAAGAAAAGTAGATTTTGCTTCCTTAGAGGTTGGAATGGGGGGAAGACTTGATGCTGTGTCTACCGCAAAAGCAAAAATAGGAATTATCGGTAGAGTTCATTTTGATCATACAGATTTTCTTGGAAAAACACTGTATGATATTGCATACGAAAAAGCTTTGTGTGTTCCACCAAGTTCTACCAGAATAACTCTTCACAAGGAAGGTGAGGAACAATTTGATGCGATAAAGTCTGTTTCAACAGGAAGAATAATAAACGAATTTTCTTACAAAGAGCGAACCCTTGAAGAGGATTTCATTTTCAGAAGGAAAGAGATAGAGATTTTTAAAGAAGGTTATATGGAGGAACCGATTTTTGTGAATTTCTTTGGTCCAGATGTCTTTGTTGAGAACTCAGTTATTTCATCTTTTGCATCATACCTTATTCTGAAGGAATTTTTCAGTAGAAATCAGGGATTCTTTGATTTTGATGTAAGGAGAGTGAAGGGTAGACTGGAGAGGAGAGGAAACTTCATATATGATGGAGGACACAATCCTATTTCTGCTGAATTCTTGCTCAGAACTATTCCATATCGGATCACATTTGTTGTAGCTTTTATGAAAGATAAAGATTGGAAAACTTTTCTGAGTATACTGAAACCGAAAATAAATTATCTTTACATAACCGAGATAAAAAGTGAAAGAGCTTGTAGATCAGAGGAGATAAAAAGTTTCTGCAATGAGATCGGGATCAGCTCAGAAATTATACCTTTGGACAAAATGCCTGAACTCCTTTCGGGAAAGCGCGAGATGATTTGCTTCACGGGAACTTTTTATCTTTATAATGTTTTTAAAGATACAGTTAGACTTGCTGGATTTTGATTGAAAGATCTGGAATTTTTTTGATTTCCTTGATTATTTCTTGTACCACTTCCTCAACTGTTTTTGATGTTGTATCTATTACGATTGCACCTTCTGGAACTTTTAGGGGGGAGATTTCTCTCGTTGAATCCATATTGTCTCTTTCTTTTATTTTTTGGATGAAGTAGTTAATGTCTTTTTCTTTTTGTTCAAGATATTTTCTTTTCGCGCGTTCTTCAGGCGAGGCATCAAGGAATATTTTCAGATCTGCTTCTGGAAAAACTTCAGTTCCTTCATCTCTTCCTTCTACCACAAAGTCTTCCGGAGTTCCGTAAACTACATCTCTTTGTATCCTATTCACGATTTCTCTTACTTCTTTTTTCCTTGATAGTTCAGATGCTTTCTGTCCCATTTTTTCCGAAGATATTATGCTATCTAAGTTCTGATTTCTGAAAATTATATTTCCTTCATTTATTTTTATTTCTTTGATAAGCTTCTGTGCTTCATCGTATCCATATTGTGTTTCAAGATAAGCGAATGTTCTATATATTTTTCCAGAGCTCAGAAATTTCATATTAAGTTTTTTTGCGATGTGTTTTGCTACCGTGCTTTTGCCAGAACCAGCTGGACCATCTACTGTTATGATTATCTTTTTGCTCATGTTCAAGTTTCTTATTATAATTTTGCTTCCCGAGCTTCAATTAAAATCAGATAGAAATTCAGGTAAGTGGCATCCAAATTTTTATTTTTTGTCATGTAATGATTTATATGTGCTACATTTTGTTATTTGCTCTACTATAGGTTTATTCTTCTTTGAGGAAATATAATAATGAAATCAATGGAAGATTACAACAAAATTTTGTGAAAAGACTATATGTGTTGCAGGATTGGTAATATTTTGATATGGAACAGGCTTTATCAGGGCAAACGAAAGTTGATGTGTTTTTAGATCTGAAAGGAACACCGTGTCCGCTGAATTATGTCAAAACAAAAATAAGAATGGAAGAAATGGAAGTTGGTCAGATTATAGAGGTCATACTTGATGACGGGGAGCCAATAAGAAACGTTCCACTTTCATTGAAGCAAGATGGACATGAGATTTTATCTCAGGAAAAGATAGATGATAGACATTGGCGTGTTCTTATCAGGAAGCTCAAATAATCGTTTTTCATAGATATTTTCGTAGAAATTTCCTTTAGACTTTCTTATATTTTTACTTATGAAAAGCAAAAAAGTTCTGTTTTTTATTTCGTGTTCTGTGTGGCTTTATTCTTGCACGGACTTAAAAGAGCTTCCTCCGACCGCTGGTCCTATGCTTGTTATAACTCCATCTCAGAATTACGGAAATTTTCCACTTACTGTTTCTTTCTCAATTGAGGCTATTCCTTCAAGGGGGAGTATAAAAAACCTTATTATTGACTATGGAGATGGAACTCGGGAGAGTATAAAAGATAAATTGAAAGACAACAAGGTCACGCTCACAAAAACTTATGAGAGATTAGGAGTTTTTTATGTGAAACTTTACGGAATGGATGACTCCGGAGCTGCTGAGACACAAGAAACAATTATAACAAACGATGCTCCAAAAATAGAAAAGTTTTCTGCATACAAAGATCCAGATTTTGTTGAGCCAACTTCAAACTTTGTTCCCGGAGACACTGTTTATGTTAAAGCCGTATGTTCTGATATGAATGGTATTTCTTATGTTCTATTTATATGGGGAGATGGGGAATATACACAGGCTGAAAATTGCGAAGCTTCTCACAGATATTTGTTAGGTGGTGATTACAATATAACAATTATTGTGTATGATTCAAACAGGTTTGCACCATATCCGCTTTCAGCATCGCAAACAATTGAGGTATCTGTTTTTGAGGGAGCCGGATCTTCTGAAAATGTTAGTCCATTGATTTTTTTTGATTATGACTATGTTAGAGGCGGAGTGATTCTCGGAAACTCTGTTTTTGGAGTTGTTCCATTAGATATAGGGATTTTCCTTGGAGTTGCAGATGTTGATTCTGATGTTCAGAGAATTTTTGTGGACTGGGGAGATGGAGAAGCTGAACCAGTTCTTCTTGAGAGAGCATTGGAGCAGTCTGGAAGAAGGTACATTTTCAGACTATCTCATCAATACAAAAAAGAAGGGGAGTTTTTCATAACAGCTATAGCTTATGATAAATCTGGTAAGATTGGAACAAAGAAATTCGGACCGATTTCTGCTTTTGCTCAATCGCCTGCTATGTATGTTGAAATGACAGACGCAAACGGAAATCCGGTTAACGAAAAAACATTTCCTTCTCCAACAACTTTGAAAATCAGAGTGGTTTCTTTTGATGTTGTGGGGAATTACGATATATATATCTACTCAGATCATATACAAGGTATATCTAATTTCAAAGAAAAGTTTGTTGAAAAGTTATCACAAGATGAACACATATCTGTGAAAGAATTTTCATATACTCTTACATCGCCTGGAAGGTATGTCATTCAGATATATGCTATACCTTCTGGTTTCATTTCTGATTTGTCATCTTGTATATACTGTGCAGATGGTTCTCAATATTTGAATTTTGGTTTGTATAGTAATTGTTCTGTGAATTCTTCTATGTCTTTGTGTGATCTTGGAGCAGGAAAACTGAAAAATGCACAAATAAAGAATGAAAGGGTATTTTCTTTCTCTATACAATGACGAGAGCTGGAATAATTGGAATTGGTATTTCCAGAATGGAATCAGATTCGCCTCTTTCTGAGGTAGATTTAGCGAAGGAAGCTATAGAGAAAGCGGTAAGATATGCTGAGATAGATTATAATGATATAGACTACTTTATTGAATGCGCTTTCTCTTCTCACAATGATATATCTGATGTTGTCAGGAAAATACCTCTGAAGGGTGTGAAGAAACATACTTTTTTAAGGAATATAGACGGAGCTTTTGGAGCTGTTTATGCTGTGACGAGCATAATGAGTGGTGAGAGCAAGATTGCTTTAGTTGTTGGTTATGGTAAGGGGTCGGAGACAGACCTGAAATATCTTTCATCTCTTTTTTCTCAGGCTGAATACCTTAGGGGAACTGGGCTTGATTACATAAGCTTTTCTGCTCTACAAGCTAAAATCTTTATGGATAGACTCGGGATAGGCGAGGAAGAGCTCGGTATGATTGTTATAAAAAACAGGAGGAATGGTTTTGCAAATGAAGATGCTCATATTAGAGAAAAGATAATACTTGAAGATATTCTTACTTCTCCTTATGTTGCTGAACCGATAAGGAAACTGATGATGGCGCCAAGAACAGATGGAGCGGCAGCTATGATATTTGCAAGAGGTGATATCGTTAAAACTAAACAGAGAAGAGCTTGGATAGATGGCTTCGGAGTTAATATGGGACCTTACTACCCAGGTTACGAAGATATAGCTCATCTTAACTCTCTCCGTTACGCTGCAAGAAGAGCCTACAAGCTTTCTGGAATAAAAAATCCAAAAAGGGAGGTTGATTTTGCGGAGATTGTAGATGTATTTCCTCACATAGAACTTATGTCAATAGAAGCGCTTGAACTTGTTGCTGAAAAAAGACTTGTAAAGCCAATTCACGATGGATCATTTTTTAAGGAGGGAAAATTACCAATCAACCCATCAGGTGGTGCGCTTTGCACGAATCCTCCCGGTGCTGTTGGACTAATTCGTATGATTGAGATAACAAAAAGACTCGTGGGAGATGTTATGGACATAAGAAAGCAACTCAGAAGAGGAGTGGCTAATGCTTGGACATTCTTCCATCAGTACGATGCAGTATGGGTTATAGCGGGGGAATAGTAAGATTTTAGATTTTTTCAAAGTTCTGGAAGCTTGAATTCTGTTATGACAAAAATAAAAACAAATTGAAAATCTCAAATTCTGTTGAATTCAGAATAAAGATAAGAACCTATGTATAATCAGGCAACAAAATTTTTGAGCAAAGAAAAAGGATATATACAGAGAAACTGGTATTTGGTTGATGCCAAAGGTAAGGTTCTCGGCAGAATTGCTTCAAAGATAGCTTTGATTCTTCAAGGTAAGCACAAACCAGTTTATACGCCGAATCAAAATATGGGAGATTTTGTAGTTGTGATAAACTCGAAAGATGTAGTTCTTACTGGAAAGAAGTGGCAGCAGAAAATTTATAGATGGCATACAGGATATCCCGGGGGACTAAAAGAATTCAAAGCAGCTGAGCTTATGAGACGAGATCCAACCCGTCTTATATATCTTGCAGTCAAAGGAATGCTTCCGAAGAATTTCCAGAGAAAAAAAATGCTCAAAAGATTGAAGATATATCCAGGTCCGGAACATCCACATAAAGCACAGAAACCCCAACAATTGGGAATATGAGGTAATTTTGCGGAATTAAAACCATTATCTGATTTTCTCTCTTTATGAGCTTACTGTGATTACTTATCTCTTGCATTATGGATCAGATGAAAAAAGTAGCGCCTTACAAGTATGTCATAGAAAAACATGGAGATATGAATGTTGATGCTGTGATTTTTGCTGATGATATTTTGCTTCCAAAAATAGTTGAAGACAAATCATTTGAGCAGCTTGTAAATGTTGCTTCTTTGCCGGGTATAGTTGGAAAGGCAGTTGCTATGCCAGATATACACTGGGGTTATGGATTCCCAGTTGGAGGAGTTGCTGCTTTTGATTATGAGTCTGGAATTGTGAGTCCAGGTGGAGTTGGATTTGATATAAACTGTGGAGTCAGACTTCACTTAACGAACCTTGATATAAAATCTATACAGAACAAAATTGAGAATGTTGTCAGCACGCTTTTTGATATGATACCAGCTGGAGTAGGGCTTTCCGGAAATGTTAAACTTTCAAAATCTGAGATGAGGAGGGTTTCGGAAGAAGGTGCAAAGTTTGTTGTCAATTACCTTAACTTTGGCGATGAAAAGGAGCTTGAAAGTATTGAGTCTTTCGGTGTTATAAATGGAGCCGATTTTGATGCTGTTTCGGAGAAAGCATACGATAGAGGAAGAGATCAACTTGGAACGGTTGGATCTGGAAATCATTTTGTTGAAGTTGGTTATGTTGAGCAGGTGGTAAGAAAAGATATAGCAGAAAAATGGGGTTTGAGAGAAGGACAGGTTACTGTTCTCATTCACTCGGGCTCGCGTGGTTTTGGTCATCAGATATGTGAGGACTACATAAGGGTAGCATTGAGATGGTGTGAGAAGAACAGAGTAAAGCTTAAAGATAATCAGCTAGCTTTTATGAAAATGGGAACTCAGGAAGCTCAGAATTACATCTCTGCAATGAAATCAGCTATAAACTATGCTTTCTCAAACCGTTTGATTATAGCTCACTATTGCAAAAAGGCTCTCGTAAAAGCTCTAGGAATAACAGAAAGTGAGCTCGGATGGACTCTGCTTTACGATGTCGCTCACAACACAGCAAAAATAGAAACTCATAGGATAAACGGAAAGGAAAGAAAAGTTGTGGTTCATAGAAAGGGAGCAACTCGTGCATTCCCGAAAAATCACCCAGAGCTTCCGCAAAAATACAGAGATGTTGGTCAGCCGGTCATAATTCCGGGTGATATGGGCAGATACTCTTATGTTCTTGTTGCTTCTGAAAATTCTATGGAAGAGAGCTTTGGTTCTACCTGCCATGGGGCTGGAAGAAGCATGTCAAGAAGTAAAGCGATAAAGGTTGCAAGAGGAAGAGATATAAGTTCTGAACTCAGAAAAAGAGGAATTATTGTGAAGGCCAGAGAAAGGCATTTGCTTGCGGAAGAAATGTCGGAAGCATACAAAGATGTTTATGATGTCGTTAGGGTTTGTGAAAACGCAGGTCTTTCGCTCATTGTAGCGAAACTTGTTCCAGTTGGAGTGATAAAAGGATGATTTGGAAGATAGAATGTTTTTATATTTTTTAGTTTTGAGTTTCCAAAGATCAGCTTTATCTATTTTGATGCCACTGAAGGAAAACAGGAGAATATCAGGAGAGAATCAAATTTCAAGGGAGCTCAGGAACTTTGAGAATTCAGTCTGGTGTTTGACGGATGGATGGAGAAGATTTATTGAAGGAGCCTTTATGCGTTGAGTTTTTTGGGAGTAAAAATTATAAAAAACCAGAGAGTGAAAGTTTCATCAAATGAAAGGAATGTGGAATATGTTTGGTGAAGCAACCAATCTCTTAGTATCTCTTGTGCGAGTTGAGAATGAAGATAAGCTGATACAGGATCTGAAAGAATCTTTTGGGTACAAGATAAATTTATGGGAGAAACTAGCTGGAACGAGCTTTGTGAAAGTAGTTGATACATATGCAAATACAGAAGGATTGTTTGCGGTAAGACCTTCGGTATATATGTTGGAAGAACCAGAGACAAAAAGAGATTTTCTGGAAAAATTTCAATGAGATTTCGCATTGGAACTCGTGGGAGCAAATTAGCTCTGAAACAGACTGAGATTTTTATTCGGGAGTTCAAAGCGAGATTCCCAGATACAGAATTTGAGATTGTAGTCATAAAGACAAAGGGAGATAAAATACTTGATGCACCTTTCTCTAAAATTCCACACAAAGGACTTTTCGTAAAAGACATAGAAGACGAGCTTATTAGAGGAAATATAGACTTTGCGGTTCATTCATTGAAAGATGTTCCGCTGGATATTCCGGAGTCTCTTTGTCTATCTGCTTTTCTTACGAGAGAAAATCCATCTGACATAATTGTTGGGATGAATTTTCAGCAGATAAAACAGAGGTTGCAGCAAGGTTCCAAGATCATCATAGGAACATCATCTTTGCGGAGAGAGTTTTTACTTCGTGAGAAATTCAAAGAAGGAAATCTTGATTTCGCGCAGATAAGGGGTAATGTTGATACAAGGATCAACAAAGTAAGGTCTGGTCAATACGATTGCATTGTTTTAGCTCTTGCAGGAGTGTTGAGACTTGGCTTGGAAGAACTTCTGAAAGATATACCTTACGAGATTCTTGATCCAAAAGATTTTCTATATTCGCCGGGACAGGGTATAATAGTTGTAGAGACAAGGGAAGGAACCAAAGCTTATGACTTATCAAGATACATCAACGATGAAAGATCGGAGTTTTTGGGAGAGCTGGAAAGGGAGATTTTGAGAAAGCTTGGCGGGGGTTGCTCTTTGCCTCTTGGAGTGTGCACCGATATTTCAGATGGGAAGCTATTTGTGAAATTCAGATTGTTTGGAGATGCATCAAGATCGGTAAGTTATGAAGGATTATTAGATTTAGATTACTCCGTTAAGGCGAAACATATTGTTGATTCAATATTCAGTAAAATAAAAGTTTGATTATGGCAAGGAAAATATATTGTCAGGCAACGAGCAAGTGGCTTGAGCTTCCTGATTTTTGTCAGCGAATTGTTAGCTTCAGTCCATCTGTTTCAGAATCTATAATTCAGATGGGTTTGGGGGACATTCTCAAAGGAATAAGCGTATACTGTGTTCATCCGAGCGAGAAAATAAGAGAAGGAAGATATATTGTGGGCTCATACGCTTCATACAAAAAAGATGTAATACAGAAGATCAATCCGGATCTGATTTTCACAACAACAGGCTACCAGCTTGAATTTGCCAGAAAGCTTTCTGATACATACCCAGTTTATGCTGTAAGATTACCGTTGACTGTATCTGATTTGATCTCCACCTGCGTTGAGGTGGGCATTGTTTGCGGATACTACCAGAATTCCTTCGATTTGCAGAAGAGACTTCTGAGTTCGTTGGCTCAGTATGTAAATCAAGATGATGTGTCCATCAAGGAAAAAATAAAGGTTTATGTTGAAATAGATTTAGGCGGACCTGTAACTTTTGGAGCTTACAGCTATATTACAGATGCCCTGAACTTTGTTGGTTTTGAGAACATATTCGGTAATTTCCCAGCAGAGTGGCTAAAACCAGAGCCTGATTTTGTCAGACAAAACGAACCAGATGTGATAATATATGAGCCAAAGATGTTCAGAAAATCAAGAGATATTCAGAAGATAAAAGAATCTCTTATTTCAAGGTTCGGTGATCTCAAAGCTATAAGAAATAACAGAGTTTTCGTGACACCCGGAATTTATGATTTTCTCGCTCATCATGGTCCATCTTTTATATACAGAGTCTTTCCTTTTCTTGTGGAGATAAGACAGAAACTTCTGTTAGATTCGATCTGATTTGTGATACTATTCCTTGCAAAGAGTTTGGTTAATTGAGGAGACACACAGGGATATTTTTGTTTTATTGTAACAAAGCAATAAAATTTTGAATAATGAGAAAAGGTTTTGTTCTTTACATATCTTGAAAGAAAGGGAGGAATTCAGATGGTTGAAGATAGAAAGGATGGTATTTACGAAGAAATAAGACAACAGGTAAGGGATTTTGCGGAAAAAGAGGTCAGACCAATTGCGCACAAGCTTGATATTCAAGATAAAGAAATACCCTGGGAGATAATAAGAAAGATGGCAGATCTGGGGTATTTCGGAATACTTGTTCCCCAGGAGTGGGGTGGGCTTGGTTTGGACTACATGTCTATGGCTATAGCTGCTGAGGAGCTTTCTCGTGTTTGGCTTTCTGTTGGTAGTGTGATGACGAGAAACATAATAGCAGAAACTTTGCTTCTCAATAATGGAACGGAGGAACAGAAAAAAAGGTATTTACCTGGTCTTGCTACTGGAAAGATATTTGCTGCTGCAGCGTTTACGGAACCAAATGCTGGAAGCGATACAGCTGGTATGAAGCTGAGAGCTGAGAAAGTTAAAGGGGGTTGGATCCTGAGTGGTACCAAAACTTGGTGCACATTTGCAAACAGAGCAAATATTCTTGTTGTTCTTGCAAGAACAACTTTCAATCCATCAAAGAGACATCAGGGACTTTCAATTTTCATAGTTGAAAAGGATCCCTCCGAGGCGCATGAGGGAATAAAACACAAAAACATAACAGGTGAGCTCATAGAAACTGTTGGGTATCATGGTATGCACTGCTGGACACTTCACTTTGAAGACTGTTTTGTGCCGGAGGAAAACCTGATTGGTATGGAACCGGGTAAAGGGTTCTACCAACTTATGCAAACTTATGAATCAGCCAGAATTCAGACTGCCGCAAGAGCAGTTGGAGTTGCACAGGGAGCCTTTGATCTTGCTGTAAAATATTCAAAGGAAAGGTACCAATTTGAAGTCCCAATATCAAGCTTTCAGCTCATAAGAGCGAAACTCGCTAAGATGCTTACATATATAGAAGCAGCCAGACAGCTTACTTACTACGCTTGCAGAATGAAAGATACGGGGAAAAGATGTGATCTTGAGGCTGGTATGGCGAAACTCTATGCAGCAGAAATGGTTGAATATGTCACATCAGAGGCGATGCAGATATTTGGAGGATATGGATACTCCAAAGAATACGAAATAGAAAGATACTGGAGAGATGGCCGTATCTTCAAAATTTTTGAAGGAACATCTGAAATACAGGAAGAAGTAATCGCAAAAAGAATACTTGAGATATACTAATTGCAGTAATTTCTACACTATTAAATTAAAGTTTCAGTGAAGCTTATCTAAATTCTGGGAGACTGCGAAAACCCTTTGGAAAGAGCATGCCTTTGAGCTCGTCTTATCAATTAAATAAGGACAATATAAGGGATTCCAAAACGCTGTATTGATGATTAATTTTCAGACGAATGTAAAAATTTATTTTGTATGAATGTAAATTTTGTTGTTCCTGTATGTTGCTATAAGAACGAAATCCTATTCCAACAAACTCAAAACAGACAAGACTTTTCATATTTTTTTGTCTTAGACGGTGTAGAAAGTTCAGTATTCAGTGATGTAAGAAGCTTACATAATGTTAATTTTATACCGTTTGCAAAAAGGTCAGGTCAATACCATGCTATATATCAGGGACTAAAATTCCTGATGTCATACAAGTTTGGAAGTTCTGGTAAGGATGAATTAGTTGTTATCTGCGACTATGATATGCTACCAAGTATTACTCAGAATATTGAATATATTGTAAATCTCGTTTCTTTGCAAGACAAGATCGTAATTGGTTTGAATAGGAACAAAATAAGGTCTAATTTGAGACATTTTTGCTCAGAGTTTTTTTACACTTTGATTTCATTGTTCTTAAGAATTTTTCTGGAGCTAAAGGGGATTCATACGGGAAACATTCTTAGCAGCATAAGATACATTACATCCTTCTCTGCTTTTCATTACAAGTATTTGAGATACGTTTTGAATTGCTCAAATTTTTTCAGCATATATCTTTTTGCTCTTTTACTTCTAGATTTTGATAGAAAAAACAAAAGCTTTGGTAATAAGATTTTCTTCTATGATTTATATGTAGGGAGAGAGAAAATCTCTAAATCTTCATATAATTTCATTAGTCTTTTGCAACTGTCATTTTATGTATTCAAGGATGTTATCAATTTCATCAAAGAAATATATGCTTTTGATGATTTGCTTTAATCATAGCGTTTTTAATTCTTTTTAACATTTAAATTGAAAAAGGAAATAGTTTATTAAATTTTAATTTAACAGAAAAAATGCTAAAAAGTTCTGTTCATTTATTCATTGAACATGAAGTAATTTAATTTTGGAGTTTTTCAGCCTACTCCGCTCTTGGTGATGTAAGACTTTTTATTGAACGCGTTAGGATTTGTTAATCTTTTATTCCAGCATTTTAAATTATAAACTTGGTAGATTTAAATTAAATTATTCATAATTAATTTACTCTATGAATTTCTTCAAGAGATTTTTAATTGTATCTTTTATATCATTTCTTGTTGGAGGTCAATCCTATGGTCAGGATTTTAGAGTGATAATAGTTCAACCGAAGAACATTTCTGGTGATAGTCAGATAGATTGGTTATCTAACACATTTTCAAAATCTATGCAGCTTGAAATTAGGAAAGAGCGTGTTAAAGTAGATATTGTAGATAATATTCCATCTTCTATAGGATCCAATGAGTTTGTGGTGGTTTCGTCTTTCAAAAAGTCCAAAGATCGTATCATATTCTTTATGAATATACTGAGAAAGGGGGAAACTCCAATAAAAAACAGTGATGATATAGGAGTAATAGAAAGTCTAACTATAGCATTTATACCAGACATAATATATGAAATAAAAACCTATGTTTCAAGATTAGCCAGACTCTATATAGCTTCTGTTGCGAAAATTCAGACAACAAAGTTTAACCCTGTTCCTTACAAATTTTCTCAAGAAAAAATTGTTGGGCTTAATGAGCTGATTGGTAGAATTCCAACAAGGGGAACAGCCCCCCCATATGATAAGATAATTTTTGATCCAGCGGAGCAGGATGGTTGGCTTGTGGCGGGTCTGGAAAAAATGAGAAAGGGAGAGATATCAGATGGTCTTTCCTATATTTCAAGATATATAATGAAGAAGGCTCCTGAATTTGCAACAGAAGATGATGTTCTGAACAATGAAAATATAAAAAGGGCGATGGACTTACTTAAAATCGTGCTTCCAAGTGATTCGAAAGGTAGAGCGGAGGCAATAAGATTGTTTGTTATATCTCAATTTTATGGAGATTTTTCCGACAACGAAGTGAATAATCTCTCCGAAGCTATCAATAGAGATAAATTTTTCTGGATAGCTATGAGAAAGCTTGGTGATATATACTTTGCAAAAGGAGATTATAGATCTTCTCTTACATATTTTAGAGATTACATATCAACTACAAATGAGGGTCTTGGTTTTATTACGATTCTTTCAAAGCCAATTTCTCTTGTTGAGGAACTTTCGAGAGGATTTTAGAGTAGTTCTTTACAGCGTCGTAAATTGCTATAACGATTGCTGAGATAAATACAGAAAATATGTTGTACAGAAGAATTTTGAGCATATCTGGATGAATAGATGGTCCATCAGTTCTTATTATTGAGTATTCCTGGTGAAGTGTTCTCCATATCTTTACAGCAAACCACACAATAGGAACGTTCAGGGCTCCGATGATAGATATTATAGCTCTTAGTTTTTTGGTGTTCTGCCTTGATTTTTCATCTATACCTGGTATAATGTATGCGACATATATCATAAATAGTATGAGTGTTGTTGTGAGTCGTGCTTCCCATACCCACCATACTCCCCATATTGGCTTTGCCCATATAGATCCCGTTGCAAGAGCCAATAGAGTGAATACTGCTCCGACTTTGGCAAATGACCAGGCGAAGCTATCTGCCCAACCTCTGCTTTTGAAAATATATACCAGAGAAAAAAGCGCGCTTATTATTATGAAGCTCAACCCAACCCACGCACTCGGAACATGTATATACATTATTCTTTGGGCGTCCGACTGCAAAGCATCAGGAGGAGCTACAAAAAAAGCCAAATATGTGCCAACTGCTACAAGGAAAACCAGAAAAATTATAATGGGAGGAAAATACCTCATAATCTAAATTTTGTGGTATGAAAATTCTGTTTTATGTTATACTGAAATATGAAAATAAATAAAAATTTCGCAAATCTGAAAGAGAATAAAATTTCCACAAATCTGAAAACAGAATTCTCCATCAAAAATCTGAAACTTCGTAGAGAATATGAATTCCGATATAGAAAAGAATCTATCACGCAATATAGAAGTGAGCCAAGTAAGAAGGCTTACTTTTTGTCTCTCTGTTGCTTCATAATTTGGTCTGTTCTGATTAAAGTATATGATGCTTATTGTGCTATACCAACGGAAGTATCGTGCGGGGTATCTTATATTGGGCAGACAAAAACATGCTCGTTTTCTGTACCGAATGGAAATTATACTCTATCAATATCTCAGCCATATCAGAATGTTTTCTCTCTGCCGCAAACGAACATAGTTGGAGATAAAATAACACTCAACTTTACTCCAACATCTCAAGATGTATTTTTTGCTGTTGTTGAGATTAATAATAATTCAACGTCTGAGAAGAAAAATGTTTTCATAAAGGGAGAAGGATTTTCTTCAGATAAGATTGTTGTTAGGAATGAACAGAATCTAGGATATGTGTTCAGAGAAGATAATCCGAAAATAGATTTTGAGGTTCAAAACTTCACAGAACTTTCTACCATTTATATCAAAAGTAGCTATTCATGTGAGATTAGTTATGTTATACCAAAAGATAAAACAAGATGTTCTACTACATTGAATTATTCAGGTCAGAAGTCAGGTAGCTTTTCAAAAGTATTTGACTTAGAACTATTGATTGACGGATATGAACAGAATATAACATTTTATGTTTCTGGAGTATGGGCTTATCCAAATGTTAGCTTTGAGAAAAATTTGAATTTTCCCGGAGTTCTTGTCGGTAGATCTCATACCAAATTTGCAAGGATATCAAATCAGGGAAATTATCCGCTGGTTATATCTGGAGCAATTGATAATCCACCATTTTATTTGGGAAAATTTCCAGTATATGTTCAGTCTGATTTTTTTCTTCCGATTACCTTTACTCCAAATTCAGCCGGATATTTTTCAAGGAGTGTAACTTTAATAACGAACATAGGTTATTTGGTTATTGATCTTGAAGGCTATGGTGTTTCAAATCCGTTTCCCACTCTGTTTTCAGAGAGCATAACTGTTGATTTCGGAATCCTTATACCGAGGGAGACAAGGGTTAGGACCATAGAAATATCAAATGTCGGAGCGGAGAATTTGGTTATAAGGAATATATATATACCTCCGAACAGTCCTTTTTCGCTTCACCAAGATGTTGATTTTCCGATGGTTCTTTTACCGGCACAGAGTGTTGAGGTTCCATTATATTTCAGCCCGCAAGCTGAAGGAGATTTTTCATCATACTTGGAGATTGAGACAAATGATGTAGAGAGAATAAGATTCCGTATAAACTTGTTCGGTAGAGCCTATATTCCAGATATATCTGCGACCAAATCAATAGATTTCGGCTATGTTAGAGTTGGCTGGCGTAAGAGAAAAGATATTATTATATCAAACGAGAAGCCATTCCCATTTGTCATTTCAAATATATACTTTGGAAAAAAAGATGGATTTTCTTATGAACAGAGTTATTCTTTTCCATTGCTTTTAAAATATCAGGAGACGATAAGTTTTCCTGTAATATTTTCTCCGAATGATCTAACAAGGTATGAAGCGCAGATTACAGTTGTTGCTCTTCTTCCACAATCTTCAAGCTACTCCTTTGAGAGCAAGCAGAATATATCACCCAAGTTTATTCAAATAAATATATCTGGGTATGGTGGATATCCAAGAATGAATGTAAAAGACGAAATCAATCTTGGAACTATTTGGTCGGATGAATCAAAGTATGAGATATTCCCAATTGAAAATACAGGTGATACTGATCTTGAAGTCAAATTAAATATCCAATCAGATGTATTTACAATTTCTGCTTATGATATAGTAGTTTCCCCCGGTGAAACCTTCCCGCTGAGGTTATCTTTTTCACCGCAGGGGAAATATGGGAATTTTTCAGCATATTTGTATCTATTTTCAAACGATCCTGAAATGCCAGAAAAAACTGTGAGAGTGGTTGCGACATCAAAATCTCCGGATGTTGTACTTGAAGGAAAGGGTTGCAAATCTTTTAGTTTTTCCTTTATAGTATTTATTGGTCTTATCTTATTCATGCTCAAGCTTGTGCGCGTATATAAGTTAAAGCTCGTGCTTTCTTTCTTTCTTATACAGGCTGTTTTCATAGATGAGGCTTTATCTTTAAACATAATTTTTTCTCCAAAATCAGATGGTAGATTGTTCTTCACAAGGGAACCTAATTTTCTCACAAAAGAGACTGTTTCTTTCTCAAATGTGTTTTACATTTCTTTTGGTCAGCTTCAGAGAAACATTTATAAAGAAGAAAGAATAGTTCAGAGTTTCGATCTCATCAGATCTTCTTTGATAAGTGAGTTTTCAGCATCTTACAGTATTTCAGATGATTCAGTCTTGTACGCTTCTATACCAATTGGTTATTTCAGTGGAGATCTCAGAGGTCTTGGTGTATCTGATTTTTTTGTTGGAGGAAAGATGATGCTATATGAAGCACAGAACATATCTTTTTTCTCAGAGTTATTTGCTGGTGTTCCTGTTGGATCAGAGAAATTCTATATCAATAGCTCTCCATTTTCTTTGGGCATAATAGGTGGAATGAAGTTAGATAATTTTAGTTCAAACATTGGGGCAATATATGGTGGAAGAGATATTCCTTTGAGAAGTTTATTATCTGGTGGAGCATCTATACAGATCACAAATAAAATCTTCAACGGTTATGATGCTTACATACTTTTTCCTTTGGCAATAAAAAAGGGATTCGTTTCATCTGAGATTTCAACATCTGTTGGTTTTAGCATAGATGAGTTCATTGGTAAGTTTGGTATTTCAAAAGGCCTTATAGGAGGTTTTGGATCATCTGAATTCAGAATATTTTTTTCGGCAACAGCTAACATAAACCCAAAGGCGGACCCATCTATAAAGTATTTTCAAGCATCTGGAATTATACTTGATGCTTTTGGAAACAAAGTATCGGGCTGTATAGTTCAGATAAAAGAGATTATGGTTTCAAAAGTCTCAAAGGATGGAAATTTTAGTTTTGAACTCCCACGAGGAACATACGAGGTGCAGGTTATGTGTGAAGGATTTGAAATTTCAAAGGGATATGTTTCAAATGTCAAACCGAATATAAAAATAAATGTGGAAAGAATTCAACCAACTCTGATAACTTATTCAACAGATAGAACTGGGATACCAATAGAAAGAGATATAAAAGTTAGCATAGATGAAAGCGAGTTTGATATTCAAACATACTATGTTGTGTTAAGGGGTAGCAAGAATATTAGAATACAATCTGGTAGTTTTTCAAGGGATTTATATATTTCAAAACCAGAATTTGTGTGGCTTAGGATTGATCCACGGGAAGCTGTAAAGGGCGAGCAGATAGGTCATGATGATAAATCCGTTGCTGATACGGTAGAAGAAGGAAAAGTTGAGACAAGAGAGAATTTATTTGGGGATGTAAGAACGAAAGAAAACTTAGATCAGGAAAAGTTTGAACAGAAAAAATCCGATGAAGAGAGAAAAACAGGGGAGATAAAGAAAAACGTTCCTCAGGAACATACCTTAGCGAAAGAAATTAAGGAAGTAGATATGGAGGATATAATCCGTGAAAGGGCAACTCAAATATTCAGGCAGAAGTTATACGATATTTATACTGAAAAAGACGACGTGGTTGTGAGGGTAACCATATCTGGTTTTCCTTTGAATTCCGCTTCTTTACCGTCACAGGCACAAAGGCAGTTGCAAGAGTTGGCGGATTTTGTAAGTAAAAACATAGATAAGATAAGAGAGATATTGATTGAAGGACATACAGACGATATTGGGTCTGAATCTTGGAACTTGGAGCTATCTTATTCAAGAGCAAACTCTGTAAGAAAATACCTCTTTGAGAAGGGACTGCTGATACCAATCAAGATAGTTGGTTACAGTTCTATGTTTCCATTGAAAAAATCTGATGACCCACAAGTAAAATCAGTAAACAGAAGAGCAGAGATAAAAATATTTATGAAGTAGTTTTGCTGAAAATTTATGTTTGCTGTGAAAAATAGAATGTTTCTTTGTCTGATCTTCGCTTTGTTTTTTTTTCTTGGTTGTCAGAAGAAAATTTATCCAACGGTATTTTATTCTATTGGAGAGAACAAAAGCGACAACGAAAAAACTTTTTCAACAAAAGATGGAATGCTCATTGTATCTTTCCCAAATAGTTTTGGTAAGTGTATCCTGAAGTTGTTCCCACAGAGTTCAGTTGTTGTATTTGATTCTTATTTGAAGTTATCGAAACCTACGGTAAGTATAGAAAAATACACAGGTCTTATATTTGTATATTCTGAAAATTGTAATGTTCAGGTGAAAGATGAATTCGCTTGCGACAATTGTTCGGTTATTCTGAAAAACAGGAATAATGTTCAATTCGAAGTCATAGAAGGGAAAGCGCAATACAGAGGCCTGATAATAAGAAAAGGATATGGATATTTGCCGGCAGAATCTCGTATGTATGTTCTGAAACCTAAGATAAATTTGGTCTTTCCGAGAAACGGACAGGAGGTCATTATCCCTCTTTTTTTGTGGGAAAAGAAAGACGATGTTGATGTTTATCTTTTAGAGTTTGCCTTGGATCAAAACTTCTTCAATCCAATATATTATGTATATGTAAGAGATAACAAATTTTTTCCGGAGCAGATAACATTTAGGATTTTCTCAAGAAAAATATTCTGGCGTATAATCTATGAGGATAAAAATGGAGTAGGAGGAGTACCATCTGACCCACAAGAAATGATAGTCCCATAATTCTTTGGGAATCAGCGGATTTCAAACCTTGTTTTGAAAAATGAATTTTTCACGAATCAGTCTAAAGTTTTGAAGCCAGAAGCTATAGTGT
This sequence comes from Candidatus Calescibacterium sp., assembly GCA_025060505.1. Taxonomy (GTDB): domain Bacteria; phylum Calescibacteriota; class Calescibacteriia; order Calescibacteriales; family Calescibacteriaceae; genus DRWZ01. The sequence continues at coordinate 2,160 of JANXBU010000008.1, read as the reverse complement.
CTTTATGACATAGATAAATAAATTCTGAATCTGATAGTTTTTGTCTTTCAAATGAGTATATATGAAAGAATAGGTGCGAAACCTATGGATAGGAAAATCCTCATTTCATTTTTAGCTATAGCGCTGACCACTGGATACCTTATTTTTGCAGGTATGAGAGAGAGTGCATCGTTTTACATAACTCCTTCCGAATTCTTTCAGAACATAGAAAAATATAGAAACAAAAACCTAAAAGTGGGTGGATTTGTGTCGGAACTTCAGGTAGAAGGTTTAAAACATTACTTTATGATAACAGATGGAAAATACTCAATGCCAGTGACGTTTACGGGAGTTCCGCCAGACCTCTTTGGCAAAGCAAAAGGAACAATAGTTGAGGGAAGATGGGATGATCAAAACAGAATTTTCAGAGCTAAAACGATTATGGCAAAGCACAGCGAAGAATATCATCCCCCAGAAATACCAAAGAATCAATATGGTAAATAAAGCTGGTTTAGAGTTAAGGAATTTCAGAAATGAGAAAAACCTATTTTTGGATTGATTTTTATGATCGGTGTGAAGAAAATGTAAAGTTTTTCTTCTCTTATACCTTTTATTTTTATGTACGGATACTTTTTCTTAAGAGCACGCTCGCAGTCTTTTTCAGATAAAACTATTCCAATTACTTCTCCTGTTTTTTCAAATCTTCTGAAATCTTCTTCTGTTTTCAGATTGTCTTCGCTTATTCCGAAGAGAAGTTCGTAGTCCTCGCCCCAAGTTATTGCTAAGCTTTGAGGATCTTTCAAAAAATCCTTTGAAAATTTCAGAAACTCTTCGGAAAGCGGCATCCTTTCCGGGAAGAATTCCATAGATACAGAGTTTATGATACTGATCCACTGACAAGTTATCAGCGAACCGTCTGAAAGATCTGCTGTGAATTTTATAAGTTTCTTTAATTTTTCTGGAATTTTTCTCACAGGAGGTTTCAGGAACTTTTCAAACGCATAAGGTATGTTTTTTTCAGCAAATCTCCTGCCTTTTGCTTTTATAACATGGAAAGCCAGTGCTGAATCCCCAACAGTTCCAGTTATAAATATGTGATCTCCAGGTTTTGCTCCAAATCTTGAAAAAGGTTTTGTTTCAGATATCCCGATGGCAAAGCAGGATATGTTTATTCTATCTGATTTGCCTACGTCTCCTCCACAGAGTTTTAATTTGAGTTCTTTTGAAGCTCTTATGAGACCATCTCCTATTTTTTCCGCTATTTTTGTTGAAGGTACTGCTACATTTACGAAAGCTATCACCGGTTCCGCTCCTGTTATGCTAATATCACTTACAGCACACCGCAGAGCCCTTTCCCCTATCTCGTCAAGGTCAAAATATCTTGTATCAAAATGTGTTCCCTCTATATGTTGATCAGATGTTATTATCACATGCTTGTCTCCAATTTTCACTGAGAAACTATCACTTCCCCATTTTGTGATTACATCAATTCCTTTGATCTTACCACCTTTGATATATCTTTTGCCATCTTTGGAATTTATCCATCCGACTTTTTTACCTATTTTTATTATCTGCTCTATCTCTCTTTCGTTGAGCATATGTGTGTATAGTTTTTTATTTTCTCTTTTTGAAATGATATTTGTGATATTTACTTTGTTGTAATTATGAGCTGTTTCGATTTATTGAAATTTTTCTCTGTTGCAAAGCAATATTGTTATTCGCATGATGATGTAAAGTCCAAAAATTGTAAGAGATTTTAATATGGTTGCGGCAAAGCTAAGTTTCCGATAGATAATAACTACGGAAATGAATTGTTAGTTTGAACGCTGACTAATTTGAATTTAATATCTTGTCAATATCCTTCAATGTCTTTGCTTTTTGGATTTTCTTCGCTATTACTTTTAGTGTATCTAAATCTCTTATCTTCCTTATCTTCGTTACAAACTTCTGAGCCTGAGCCCCAAACTTCAATCTCAATGCTAACTCTAATCCCTCTCTCAAACCTCTATGCATACCTTCCTTGATACCTTTCTTAATTCCTTCCTTGATTCCTTCCTGAACCCCTTCTTTTTTCCCTATTTGAAATAGTTCAAGTTCCCTTATGTCTATCTTCTGTATATCTTCCATAGCGTTCAGCACCTCCCTATCTCTTTCGGTAAGCTTGCTCAATATGTATATTTT
>JANXBU010000089.1 GCA_025060505.1 Candidatus Calescibacterium sp. | reverse complement strand
TCTAAGGAGTATTCTCCTTTCCAACCTCTGTCTAAAAAGCCAACTATTCTACACATTTTGATACTCCATATTATAAGTTCCATAAACGAAATCAATTTTTTTCGCTTCTTCTTTGGAAAATACATTTTTATGTCCGCGAGAACCGAGGGATCCTACGTAACCGAGTCCGATAACCGTGATTTTTCCCTACCATTTTCTAAATCCTCAAACCTTGGCATAGGTTTTCATTACCATTCTTGCTTTCTCCTGCTTTCAAGAATACAAGACTTATGCCGAATTCATGGATTGTATTTGTGATTCTGCGCCTTGCAATTTAAAAATTTTTCTAAGTCCTAAGGCAATTTTATCAAGCATAACTCCTAAAGTGTTGATGGGAACTAAGACAAATGGAGAAAGAAAATCCAAATGTGGCTTTTGAAAAATTTTGAGAATCGGAATACTTATTGTGAAAAATGTGATAGAAAAGAAGGTACCAGCCTCTCTGCACTCCAATATATCAAGATTAAAAATATCTGAAATATAGATGTAAAAATACTCCGTATACCTGTAGTGGTCTGGCGGCGTTCCATGATAATGAAAAGCAAACAGTGTGCATATATTACTCCTTTTTCTTTGCGAACACTGACCGCTTCTTTTTTAATTGATTGCGCGTATTTGATTATAAAGATGCTCCAAGACCTAAGATAGGATATCTATATCAAATGTGTTTTGC
>JANXBU010000088.1 GCA_025060505.1 Candidatus Calescibacterium sp. | reverse complement strand
TAAGAAATTCCTATTCTTCTGCGTAGGTGTTGAGGGGGCAAATTTTGATGTTCTCAAAAAGATATCTCCAAGACCTCCTGCCAAACTAAAGGAAACCAAATTCAGAGAATTTTTCATGTGGCTCTCAAAAAGCCAGATCAAAGTCTCTGCTTCAAGAGCCGGAGAAAAGGTAAAAATAGAAGATCCAGTCTCCGCAGGATGGGGAGAAATAGAAGTTTGAATAGGATAAATCATTTCACTTAGCAATTTTGGCATCCATTTTATTAGCAATTATTTTCGCCTAATAATTATCATTAAACTATGATCATAATAGGTACATCTGTAATAGGTGTTTCTCACCTGAGGTCGGGACTGCCTTGTCAGGATGCTTGCAACTACAAGGTGACTCATAAGGGAACAGCTATGGTAGCAGTAGCAGATGGAGTTGGTAGTGTTTCAAAGAGTGACATAGGAGCAAAATTTGTGGTAAGCGAAGCTATAAGCCAACTTGAACAAATTGAGCAGACCAAAGATAAAATAGATATGGAAGATATTCAGAACGTTGTAGCCTTGACCCGGGAAAAGCTTAAACAGATGGCAGATCAAATGAATGAAGATTTTGAAAACTTTGCTACAACCCTGATTCTCTTGGTCGCTTACACAACTGAGGATAATCAAAAAGAAGTCCTGATAGCCCATGTTGGAGATGGAGCAGTAGTAGCTGAATCTGATAA
>JANXBU010000087.1 GCA_025060505.1 Candidatus Calescibacterium sp. | reverse complement strand
CCACCAGATATTTTTCCTCAATTATGGAGGAAGATGGATGAACTATATAACAATGGAAGATTGGTAGCTCCACTTGAAGTGAAAAGAGAAATAGAAAAAGGAGATGATGATTTGGTAAAATGGATAAAGAACAAAAAGAAAATGTTTATAAAACCAAACCAATTTCAAAGTGAAAAAGTAAAAGAAATTTTAAAAGATTTTCCATTTTTGGCTAAAGCTGAAGAGACAGGACCAAACGCAGATCCATGGATAATAGCTTTAGCTATTCAAGAAAAACAGAATATTGAAAGCCAACTAGATTTTGATAAAAAAGAAGTTTTCATTCTAACGGAAGAGTCAAAATCTAATCCCAGGAGAATCCCCTCTGTAGCTCAAAAATATGGAATCAAATGTGTCAACATAATTGAGCTTTTTAGGAAAGAAGGATGGAAGTTTTAAAAATAAAGCAGAAACCAAATCTTCTATTTGACCGAAAAGCGCTTGATGACATTGTCTTTGATGCTCTTGGCTTAACCGAACAAGAACGCAAAGAGGTTTATTGGGCAGTCGCAGAACTTGTGAAAAATAGACTTGAAAAAGCAAAAAGCGTGTGAAAAATAAGAAATAGAAGAAACCTAAAAAATTCGGGATTTTTGTCCTCTTTTTAAAGTATTTAAAAATCAACTTGATATTTTAAGTCATAACCTCATGACCGATTGGAACTTCGCTCATCGTCTTGCTAATCTTGAC
>JANXBU010000086.1 GCA_025060505.1 Candidatus Calescibacterium sp. | reverse complement strand
GTTTCAATCCCTCATAGGTAGGATTCAACCGCCATCAATTCATTGCTCAATACTCAATTTTTTCTTGTTTCAATCCCTCATAGGTAGGATTCAACCCTCCTTGAAAGATACATTCAGGATTATCTTGATGAGTTGTTTCAATCCCTCATAGGTAGGATTCAACCCTGGTAAGGATAGGGGTGTATAATTCCTCTGACTATGTTTCAATCCCTCATAGGTAGGATTCAACCTGGATACTCTTGTATAGCTTTTGCTGTTGAGAAGTTTGTTTCAATCCCTCATAGGTAGGATTCAAATTCTTATCACTTTGTTTATGTATAGTTCATTGTTGAAGGTTTCAATCCCTCATAGGTAGGATTCAAATATCCTGTTTTCACATCATTTCTAAATGTTGAAACAATGTTTCAATCCCTCATAGGTAGGATTCAAATTCACTTCTTGATATTAGTTTCAGATATTAGTTTATTGTTTCAATCCCTCATAGGTAGGATTCAAATTTATCGAGGAAGATACAAAATGGTCAGCTTGCTCCTGAGTTTCAATCCCTCATAGGTAGGATTCAAATATACAAAGCTTCATACACTCTTCTGAATATCACTTTGTTTCAATCCCTCATAGGTAGGATTCAAATCCGATGATGATGAAGAAGAACAAGAAACGATGAGTTTCAATCCCTCATAGGTAGGATTCAACCGCCATCAATTCATTGCTCAATACTCAATTTTTTCTTGTTTCAATCCC
>JANXBU010000085.1 GCA_025060505.1 Candidatus Calescibacterium sp. | reverse complement strand
TCGGGAAACTTATAGCTGATTTTTTGGCTATTGTAAAGCTCAAAGATGGAACAGAGTTCATTTTGCATATAGAGTTTCAGACTAAAAACGATCCAGATATGCCAAAAAGAATGCTTGGTTATTTTTATGTCGTCATTTCAAGATACAATCTTCCTGTGAAGCAGATTGTGATTTACTTAGGAAAGGATGAACTTAAAATGAGCAACAGGATACAGATGAAAAACGAGGGCACATCTATTTTGTATGAGTATGAGATAATAGACTTGAAGAAAGTTGAAGCTGACAAATTTTTAGAATCAGATAATCCGGACGTGTATCTGCTTGGGATACTTGGTAGAACAGATAATATTTCAGAAGTTATAAGAAACATAATATCAAGGCTCAGAGAAAGTTTTGAGAAAAGAGAGATAACCAAACACGATATGTTAGAATATATAAATAGGTTAGGAGTATTTGCGGAGCTCAGAGACATAAGAGAAGATTTAAAAAAGGAGGTACAAAAAGCAGTGATAGATATAGATATAACTAAAACATGGCTATATCAGGAGGGAAAGCAGAAGGGACTTGAAGAAGGAATACAAAAGGGTATACAAAAGGGTATACAAAAAGGAATACAAAAGGGTATACAAAAAGGAAGAAAGGAAGGGATAAAAGAGGGAATAAAGAAAGGCTTGAAGGAAGGGCTACTTTCCGCTATAGAAGTAAAATTTGGCAAAACACCGTCATCAATTAGGAAGGTGATAATGCA
>JANXBU010000084.1 GCA_025060505.1 Candidatus Calescibacterium sp. | reverse complement strand
ACCTATGAGGGATTGAAACGATATCGCAACAATAATGGTACCGGGGTGAAGCGGAGGTTGAATCCTACCTATGAGGGATTGAAACAAGGCTGCAAAAAACATCAGAAATTCCTTTTCAATCTCGGTTGAATCCTACCTATGAGGGATTGAAACAGGATTTCGAACTTGAGGTAGAGGACCATCCGGGGCTGGTTGAATCCTACCTATGAGGGATTGAAACAAAGTGATTCAAAAAACAGTCTTAATTAGTTCACACGGTTGAATCCTACCTATGAGGGATTGAAACTGGTTTCCAATACCAAAACGTGTAATTCACAGTGCCGGGTTGAATCCTACCTATGAGGGATTGAAACAATACCCAAACGACAAAATTGTCATTAATTGGAAGATGGGTTGAATCCTACCTATGAGGGATTGAAACCAGCTTCTTTGAAGGCTTCGAAGAAGCAAATAAATTGGTTGAATCCTACCTATGAGGGATTGAAACAGAAAATCCTCCAATCCTAAATCCGGAAGTTCTTCAAGGGGGTTGAATCCTACCTATGAGGGATTGAAACTCCATCGATTTTCTTGATTATCTCTTTCCTCCTCTTGGTTGAATCCTACCTATGAGGGATTGAAACATAAAAACGGAAACAGATTTCCCCCACCTAACGACCAGGTTGAATCCTACCTATGAGGGATTGAAACTTGTATGAAGGTATTGAAGCGGTGGAAGTGTCCGCAGGGTTGAATCCTACCTATGAGGGATTGAAAC
>JANXBU010000083.1 GCA_025060505.1 Candidatus Calescibacterium sp. | reverse complement strand
AAATGAATAAAAAACAAGCAGTGTTAAAACTACTTGATGAGTATTCGCATGAAGAGAATCCAGAACATGCACTGAAATTTCCTGATATAAATGAAATCGATAATTGTGTAAACCTTATTTTAGAGTTGCTTGAAAAAAAAGACCAAGAACATTATAACGCATTAATTCAATCTTTAAATGAATAATTCTTTGAATGGCAAGAATAACACTTTAGTCCAACCCCACGAGGGTTATTGGAAAATGTTAAATAGGCTAAAAATTATTTTTATAGAAAATTTTTTACGACATAATCGGAGCCTTAACAACATGCGGTGGAGAGATCACGAGGCAGTAGCCGAACTCGTAAAAAATAGACTTGAAAAAGCAAGGAGTGTGTAAAACTTTTAATAGAACTAATGGAGAGAAAAAATGAATTACAAAATAAATTTTGATGAAGGACAAATATTAGATTTGAAAAATGCTAAAAAACTACTGGGAATAATTGGTCTTTATTTTATATACTTGAGAAATTATGAAATACAGTATCCCTTTGGTAAATCACAATTAATTTATATCGGAATGAGCGAGAAAAAAACCAATAGTATTGGAAAAAGGTTAATGCAACACTATAACGGTGAATCAGGTAACATAGGATTATATAATTATCAAAAACTTGACGACTTATATTTCACATATCTTAATTTTACTATGTTAAAACCGTTATGGCCATATAAAATTGAAGATTTAGAGAGTTATTTTATCTTAGATTTTGTAAAAAATTA
>JANXBU010000082.1 GCA_025060505.1 Candidatus Calescibacterium sp. | reverse complement strand
AGAAGGTGAAGGTTGCTTCTCTGTGAGTTTTAACATAAGGGAAAGGTTGAGCGTGAGGATAGAAACGAGAGCTTCCTTCTCTCTTTCTATGAACAGAAGAGACTTGGAGTTGCTAAAAAAACTTCATCAGTTCTTTGCGTGTGGTGGTATAAGGTTTTCAAAGGCAGACAATACCTACAAGTTTGAGGTAAGAAACCTCACACAGTTGGTAGAAATGGTTTTGCCACACTTTAGGAGATATCCTTTGCAGGGTGCCAAAGCTCAGGACTTTGAGAAGTTTGAGGAGATATGTAGGATGATGAGAGCAAACCTTCACCTTTCACATAAGCACCTACCACGCATTATAGAGCTTGCCTACCAGATGAACCCATCGGGTAAGCGAAAACACACAAAAGAAGACCTCCTAAGGCTCTTGGTGGGATGAAGGTATAGTCTACCCCCTGTGGAAACACAGGAAAGGGTGAAGTTCCGACCTGCATGAATGGCCCAACGAGTGCCGCGCTGTCTCGAGGAGAGTCCCGGCGAAATTGTAATGCCGGTCAAGATGCCGGCTACCCGCGGCAGGACGGAAAGACCCCGTGAAGCTTCACTGTAGTCTGGCATTGAGCCTTGGCTTGTCCTGCGCAGGATAGGTGGGAGCCTGTGAAGTCCCTCCTCCGGGAGGGATGGAGGCGCCGGTGAGATACCACCCTGGGTAGGCTGAGGCCCTAACCGAGCGGTGTTATCCACCGCCGGGACCGTGCCAGATGGGCAGTTTAGCTGGGGCGGCTGCCTCCTAAAAGGTAACGGAGGCGT
>JANXBU010000081.1 GCA_025060505.1 Candidatus Calescibacterium sp. | reverse complement strand
GTTTCAATCCCTCATAGGTAGGATTCAACCGAATGCTTCCTCAGATAGCCGCGCAGGCTCAAGATGAGTTTCAATCCCTCATAGGTAGGATTCAACCAGTGTCTCTTCAAGAACACCCGTGTCATCAACTATGGTTTCAATCCCTCATAGGTAGGATTCAACCTCGGGATGGACACACAGCATATCATTTGGGGATATAGTTTCAATCCCTCATAGGTAGGATTCAACCTCTTATCGTGAAACCGGCAGGCATAAGACTTGGGGTAGTTTCAATCCCTCATAGGTAGGATTCAACCTTTATGGATTATTTACTACCGATAGTTAGGCAACGAAGTTTCAATCCCTCATAGGTAGGATTCAACCGATTTGCGTGTGAGCGGGGATGGGTCATTTTATTCAAGTTTCAATCCCTCATAGGTAGGATTCAACCAACTACTTTACCTCTTAAGATAAAAACCTTGGATACGTTTCAATCCCTCATAGGTAGGATTCAACCGGATAATACGACTCAAAAGGATCCCGAATGAGATCCGTTTCAATCCCTCATAGGTAGGATTCAACCCGGATAATACGACTCAAAAGGATCCCGAATGAGATCCGTTTCAATCCCTCATAGGTAGGATTCAACCAAATTCTTGAAAAATACATTCGCTTCCTTGAGGAATCGTTTCAATCCCTCATAGGTAGGATTCAACCAATACTTGGTATGAAGTAGATTACAGACTTAAGGTCGTTTCAATCCCTCATAGGTAGGATTCAACCGACTTCTTTTTCCTAGCCATTTTGACCTACCGGACTAGTTTCAATCCCTCATAGGTAGGATTCAACCG
>JANXBU010000080.1 GCA_025060505.1 Candidatus Calescibacterium sp. | reverse complement strand
AATCAGATATTTTCTTGCTTTAGATCTTATTATGTCTTTGCACGGGGTTGAATCCTACCTATGAGGGATTGAAACACTGATCTTCTGACGGAGCGTCAAAAATATTGCCAAATTTGAATCCTACCTATGAGGGATTGAAACCATATTCCAAATCTCCCGAAACATACACTTCAAAACATTTGAATCCTACCTATGAGGGATTGAAACAATTCAAACCCGAAAAAATCGAATTCATAGACGAAAAATTTGAATCCTACCTATGAGGGATTGAAACAATGAATCTACGAAATCTCTAATGTCTTCCAATACATATTTGAATCCTACCTATGAGGGATTGAAACAAAGTGTAGTAAGTGGTGCCCTTATATTTTTTTTCCTATTTGAATCCTACCTATGAGGGATTGAAACACTACTCTTTTTTTTCTAACTATTCTCGATCTCGATTTATTTGAATCCTACCTATGAGGGATTGAAACAAATTCTCTCTAACTACTCTCAGGTCTGCTTTCGAGAATTTGAATCCTACCTATGAGGGATTGAAACTAATAAATACCTAACATACCAGCCTCAACTCCTTTGGTTGAATCCTACCTATGAGGGATTGAAACAACCCGTTTTCGTATTCCCCGCCGATGTCGAATGTGGGTTGAATCCTACCTATGAGGGATTGAAACTTCCCTTATCAGGAAAATACGGATCTGGAAGTTCTAGGTTGAATCCTACCTATGAGGGATTGAAACTAGCTCTTCTTGCCATAATTTTTTTTACGGGGTCTTGTGGTTGAATCCTACCTATGAGGGATTGAAACTAGCTCTTCTTGCCATAATTTTT
>JANXBU010000007.1 GCA_025060505.1 Candidatus Calescibacterium sp. | reverse complement strand
GTGCATTATCTGTATTCTCTTCTCTGTGTATGGTAGCTATTGCATATCTCTGCGGAATATCAAATTCGGGCTTCTTTGCAAATTTCTTGAACAAAAGAAGAGTATCCTTCATAACATCTCCTGTGATATAAATTCTTTGCTTTTGCGATTTGCTTATGGCAAACGGGAATCCTTCTCTTTTAAGGTTTTCAAAAGCGTTTCTGGTTGAACAGAATAACAGTGTGGATATCCTGTCTGTCAGAACGCGGTTTATCTCCTCTGGCATATCAAAACGAAAACTTCTCATTCCAGCTTCAACATGTGCAACAGGAATATGGAGTTTTACCGCAGCCAAAGCTCCCGCCAATGTGGAATTCGTATCACCGTATACTACAACAAGCTTAGGTTTTTCATAACCAAACACTTCTTCAAGTTTCTCTATCATTCTTCCTGTCATCTTGCCATGAGAAAGCCCTCCGATACCAAGAAAATGGTCTGGTTTTGGAATACCAAGCTCCTGAAAAAATATCTCGCTCATCTCAAAGTCGTAATGCTGACCTGTGTGGATCAGAATCTCACGAACACCAAGTTGCCTCAACCTTTTACTCACAAGAGCAGCCTTTATAAACTGAGGTCTCGCTCCGACAACAGAAATAATCTTTGGTATGCGCAGCACAATCATTTACAAAGAAAAGTAAATCTCTACCATTACAGAAAAGTTTTTTCCAAAGATCTGAAACGAAAAGCATGCTATCTACTATCTAACTGATTTCGATATTTTGAACTTGTGGCAATTGAAGGAAATAAATTACCGAATAAGAAACCAAATTGATGAACTATAATGAAAGATTATAATCAAGCTTTTTTCTTGTTTCTAAAAATTCTCTAATTTCCTCAAAACCTCCTTGATTTCTCAACCAATCTCACTATTTTTATTATTTTGCCTACATAATCGTCTATCTTTCTGATCTTGAAAATAAAATGTTCTCCTTTATTGCCAAACTTCATTCTCACCATCAACTTTGATTCTTCTTTGAAGCTCTCATCCAACTTGAAACCCCTCTTTAATCTTTAAGCCCCCTTTAGAACCTCTTTCTAATCTTTCTTCTTTTCAAACCAAAAAACTCTCAGCTCCCTTATATCCGTACGTATTTCCTCCACTGCTCATTTCCTATCCTTTCTCTGTCTGATAGCTTACTGATGAATATATTTTATCTATCAACAACGCTGTTTTACTCCCGTACTCAGTAATCTTCTCAAGAAGTCTTCTACCATCATAATAGTTGCTTAAAATTACCAAAGTATTCACGCTGGGATTTTCGGATTCCAAAAATCTCTCAAAAGGTATCTCTGATAAATTTATAACTGTGAAACCATATTTCACAGAGCTTGTACTATCTCCCTCAACCATTGAATTGAACATCAACTTCCATCAAATTCAACACCACATTTCAGATTAAGCTCAAAAACTTAAATTCGCAATAAGTATTTATCCTATGAGTCAAAAACTGTTTGAAGATATCCAGAACCTTTTTGAATTTTTCGATCAATGTTTGAATGTTAAATTCTTTATAGAATCTGAAAAGAAAAAAAATGAGCTAATCATTACAAACAAAGAACAAAAACAAGAAGATATCAGAAAAGATTATAAACAAGAAAATAAAGTAAACAAGAGCATTTATGACGAGATAGTTGAGATGCATATGAAAATTGGAGAACCATATATGGAGATAAAAGAAGAGAAAAGAAAGCTGCTTGAAGATATAGCAATGAGAATAATTAACTGCAAAATGTGCGAACTTCACAAGGAGAGAAAAAAAGCGGTTCCGGGAGATGGAAGTCCAACCGCGAGAGTTGTTTTCGTTGGAGAAGCTCCGGGATATGAAGAAGATAAAAAAGGAAAACCTTTCGTTGGGAAATCCGGGAATCTACTGATGTCAAAAATAAAGGATATACTTGGACTTGATCGTTCCGAAGTTTTTATCACAAACATAGTGAGATGTCGACCGCCCCAGAACAGAACTCCCGAAAAAAACGAAATAGAAAAATGCTCTCCCTACCTTCTTGAAGAATTGAACATCATAGATCCTCAGCTTGTTGTTGCTCTCGGAGCCCCCGCTGCAAAAGTTCTGCTTATGCGAGATGAGAAAATAACCGAACTTCGCGGAAACTTTTACAAAAGATCGGATTACACAGTCTTTGTCACATTCCACCCAGCCTATGTCCTGAGAAATCCGGGAGTCATGGATATATTTAATGAAGATTTCAAAAAGATAGCGGAATTCCTCCGATCAATCTGAAAAATAAACCGGGAATGAAACCAAGAACTATCAAAATCAAGGCTAAAACAGATATCAAGAATAAAACAAATGGGCTTATATAAACCTTATCTTCTCCTTCTTGTGAAGCTGTTACTTGTGAGCTTGTATTCTCTACACTTTCCATAAAAGACCTTGACATAGGTTGGAAATAAAAATATAATGAAGCAATACTACCTATTGCTCCAAATACAACTGCCAAAATTCTTTCGGTATAAAAAGCTGAGAGAAAAGACATATACTTTGCAAAAAATCCAGCAGTCATAGGAATTCCAGCAAAAGATAAGATAAATATTCCTATTAGCAAAGAAATGTATCTATGTTTTCTTGATAATCCAACAAAATCTTCAAGATAAACCAGATTCTTTTTAAACAGAGAAATCAGACCGAATATTCCAGCAGTAGCTATCCCATAAGTTGCAAGGTAAAAAAGTAGATAATTTTTCACATCAGCATTCCCAGATGAAAAAAGAAAGAAGATTATAAATCCAGAATGCGATATAGACGAGTAAGCAACAAGCCTTTTTATCTCTTTTTGTACAAGGGCTCCCAGAACTCCGACAACTATGGAAATTATCGCAAGAGCTTCAAGTGGTACGAAAAATTCTATTTTCGTTATGTCAATCACTCTCAGAGCTGCTACGAAAGAAGAGAATTTGACAACTGAACCTGCAAAAGAAACAACAGAAGCCGGAGCTCCCTGATAAACATCCGGAACCCAGAAATGAAACGGTGCTGTTCCTCCCTTGAAAAGAAGAGAGAAAATTATAAGATATATTCCAAATACTCCCAAAATTCCCTTTGGCTCCGCTACTCTTATAACCTCCTCTGACATAAGAAAGAAAGAAAAACCAACAAGGTATATAAGAGAGAAAATAGCTCCAGCTACAAAGTATTTCAAAGCAGACTCAACACCAATCTTATCTCTGAAAGCATATACCATTGCATATATCGGAAAAGACATCAGCTCCTTTGACAAAAATAGCGTCAGAAAATCCTGAGAACTTGTCATAAGAATAGCTCCAAAAGCAGATATTATAAGAAAAAAGAAAAACTCAGAAGAAAGAGAATCTTTATAATCAAGTTCTGAAAGAGATATGAAAACTGATAGAATAGAGAAAACCGAAATCAGAAAAATTGAAACAAAAAAAATTTTGTCAAAAAAAACAGCTTGAAACGGATCCTCATATACTCTCCCGACAACCGAAAAAACGAGTATAACCAATGCAGACACAAGAGCTGATATCCAGCTTATGTTTATATTCTTCTTTATTTTTGAAATGAGAAATCCTATTATAGAGATAAAAAGTGAAACAAGAAAAGATCCCCATACAGAAAGTATATCTGCAAAGCTTATCTTCTCATACACTACAGATGTTTCCATACAAATTCAATACCTCCTTTTATTACCTCCATAAATGGTGAAGGGAAAATTCCAATAAGGAAAACTAAAACCGAAAGAACAGATAAAACAAAAACTTCAATACCCCTGACATCTTCAAGCTCCTCAATTACATCGGATTTTTTGAGCTCACCAAAGAAAACTCGCAGAACAAGGTAAAGCATATATCCAGCAGAAAGTATTGCTCCGGAAGCAGTTATTATCCCGAGCACAGTATCATACTTTATTGCTCCTATTATCACAAGAAGCTCGCCTATAAACCCTCCTGTTGAAGGAAAACCAATGGACGACAAAGTGAAAATAATGAAAAATGTTGTGAAGATTGGAACTTTTTTAGCTATCCCAGAGTAGTCATCAATCATTCTCGTGTGAGTTCTTTCATAGATCATTCCTACAAGAAAAAACAGAGCACCGGTTGCAACTCCGTGATTCACCATCTGCAAAACAGCTCCCTGAAGTCCTTCATAAGAGATTTTATCTCCAACAAGAGCAACGGAACCGAGCATAACATATCCCATATGCGAAACAGATGAGTAAGCGATAAGCCTTTTTATATCTTGCTGAGCCAGAGCCAAAAAAGCTCCATAAACTATACCTAAAACAGAAATCAGAGCAATGTAAAAAGCATAGTCTTTGACTATATCCGGAAACACCGGAACAGCAAATCTCAGAAAAGCATAAGACCCTATTTTGAGAAGTATTCCAGCAAGAATAACACTGCCACCAGTAGGAGCTTCCGTATGTGCATCAGGAAGCCATACGTGAACCGGAACAAGCGGAATCTTTACAGCAAAAGCTATGAAAAATCCAAGAAACAGAATCAGCTTTGTTGTGTGGTCTAAATTCTGAACAACCCGAATAAAATCTTCGAGCTCAAAAGATAGCCTTCCAGTTTCAGCATAAACCAACTTACCTATGTATATTGTTGATACCAGAAAAAATATGCTTCCGAAGAATGTGAATAAAACAAATTTGTAAGCTGAATATATCTTTCTTCCAGTTCCCCAAATTCCTATTATGAAGAACATCGGAACAAGTATTGCATCGAAGAAAAAATAGAAAGCTAAAATATTTTTCGTAAAGAAAGTTGGAAGAATAAGAGCTTCAAGAAGAAGGAAAAGAAAAACGTATTCATCTTTTCTCTCGCGCCTCTCAACCAAAGAGTACAAGAAAACCAGAAGAAAAAGACCGGTTGTAAGAACAATAAGAAGGATGTTCAATCCATCTACATAAAGAGAAATACTGAACCCGAGATATTTTGAAATTGTAATGAAATCACTATATCCTATCGGTATAATAAGAGAAGTTATGAAAGTCGCAGCCGAGAAAATAACTCCAACCCATGGTGTCCGTATAAACAAAGAGACAAGAGTTCCTAAAAAAGGAAGTATCAAAGTTATCTTTACTACATCAAGCATGTTTTTTTCTCCTTCTAATGATCCAACCTAAAATCAAATAATCAAAAGTGCAATAAGCAAGCCCAAAATAAGCATAAGAGCAACTCTCGCAGGAGTTCCACCATGCAAAGCAGAAACTAAGACTCCTCCAACACGAGTCAAAAACGAAACAACAGAGTAAAAGCCCTCTATTACAACTTTCTCAAAAATATTAAACGAAACATATTTGAGAAAACGACCCGATACTATAAATATTCCCTCCTCAGCTTCATTCAGATAAAATCTGTTCCACAAAATCTTTGCTCTCTCAGATATCTCCTTTCCTCTACCCCAGACCAAATAAGATATGGCAACACCAGCAAAAACGATTATATGAACCAAAACAGGGCTTACAGCGTGATGAATTTGCTCAGAATATCCATATTTTTCCCCAAGCCACGCTCCCACATTGAATATTCCACCAATCACAGAAAGTATAACGAGAATAAGAACAGGAAAGAACATAAGAGATCCTCCATCGTGAGAAGGAGATAGAGAAAATTTCCACCTCTGACCACCGAAGGTCACAAAAAACGCTCTGAACATATAAACTGGTGTAATAAAGCTTGCAATAAGCATGAGATATGTTCCGGTGTTCCCGAAAGTTTCAGCAACAGCAGAAATTATTGCCTCTTTTGACCAAAACCCAGATAGAGGAAAAACCCCACTCATAGCAAGTGTACATATGAGAAACCCACCGGCAGAGAGAATCATACCCCTTTCAGCCGGTTTTCTTTCTTTTAGCTTGTATATATCTGTTTCGTTATCAAATTCATGCATAAGAATTCCAGAGATCAAAAACAAAGCCGCTTTGAAGAAACTGTGCTCAAAAACATGGAACATCCCTGTGTATGTTTTTTCGGTTGCTGCTCCTGCGAACATGAGTCCAAGCTGAGAGAGAGTAGAGAACGCAAGAATTCTTTTTATGTCTCTTTCAAAAAGACCAAATATTCCCATAAGTATCGCAGTTATTATACCAGTGTAAAATACGAGCTCTTTCGCTCTGAAAAACAAATCCTCAAGTCTCACAACCATATAAACTCCGGCAGTGACCATTGTTGCAGCGTGTATGAGTGCAGAAACCGGAGTCGGACCTCTCATTGCATCCGGAAGCCACAGCCAAAGTGGTCCCTGTGCGCTTTTTCCAGCAGCTCCCATGAACAAGAAAAACGCCACCGCAAAAAATTGCTCAGGTCTTAGCAGAGAAACCTTGTTATAATCTACTCCTCCGGTGTACACCAAAAACAAAACTATTCCTACGATGAAACCAAAATCTCCTATTCTGTTAGTTATAAAAGCTTTGAAACCGGCCCTTGCGTTCTCATATCCAGAATACCAAAATCCAATGAGAAAATATGAGCATAGTCCAACACCCTCCCAACCCAAAAAGAGCTGAACCAAATTGTCTGCAACAACAATCTGAATCATAAAGAACACAAAGAGATTCAGAAACATAAAGTATCTTACAAAACCCTCATCATGCTTCATATATCCAATTGAGTAGATATGTATCAAAGTTGAGACACCCGTGACGTAAAGCAGAGCTGTTTTTGAAAGCTCATCTATGAGAACAGAGAAAGAAACATTCACATTTTCAAGAGGAATCCAGTTGAAGATATTTATTTGAGATTTCTCAGGTAGAATAAGTAAAGTCGCTACAAAAGAAGCAAAAGGTGCAAGCGGTGATACAAAAGCAGATATTTTTTTGGTAATACCGAACTCACCCTCCGAGTGACCTGCTCCGTGATGTCCCTTTGCATGCGTATGTTCTTTTGAGGATATAGATTTTCTTGTCTCTATAAGCAGCAGTATAGCATTCACAAGAAAACCCAAAAACGGCGCGAAAGCTATAATAATACCTTTCAATTCTCCATTCATTGCTTCATTTCAGAAAGTTCGTCTATATTTACAGTCTTCGCTATTCTGAAAATAGATATCGCCAATGCAAGTCCAACCGCTGCCTCAGCCGCTGCAATAGCCATAAGAACAAGCACTATTGCCTGTGATATATACCCAACCTTCAAACTTGCCCCAAAAAAAAGAAGAAAAACACCATTTATAGCTATCTCAATCGAGATCAAAAGAAAAATTATATTTCTCCTCAGAACAACCCCCGCTAACCCTATAATCAAGAGAATAAGTCCTAAAATTGCATACTCATAACCACTTACTCCACCCATAACTCCGCCTGTCTCCATAAACTACCTCCTTTGTATTTTTTCATCTTTTTCAAATCTTGAACCAACAAAGACAGTTATAACTATGGCAACAATAAGGAATATAGAAAGATATTCAAACTGAAAGAAAAGGTCTTTGTAAAGTGCTCCACCAACATCTTTTGCAGTAAAATATGTAAATTTCTGTTCTCTCAAAGATAACTGAGAGAATATCGCAGATCCTAGTATAAGTAGGATTGGAATTGATACAATAACAACAAGGTATCTCCATCTTCTGAAAGCTCCGAAAAAAAGCTCTGATATTTTCAGGTTCATCATAGCTATAACAAACACAAAAAGAACCAAAACAGCTCCGACATAAACTATTATCTGTATCAGTGCAAGAAAAAATGAGTTCTTTATAGCGAAAAGCAGAGATATAGTTAGCCCCGTAAGAAATAGGTAAAGAACACCAAAAATCGGCTGTCTTCTTGATATTGCGAGCAAAGAGAAAACTATAGCAGATAAACCCGCAGCATAAAATACAATTTTCTCAATCATTTTTTTGGAAATTATTTTACATTTTTACACAGATGAAAAACACAAAATTTTTGATTTGAAAAACCATAATTCCTCAAACCTAATAAAAAGTAATCTATCACAACATGAAAAAGGCGAAACAAAAAGAAGACAAAAACCATAGGAATAATCTGAGCCCATATGCTCTTAAATAAATGACACTTTCAAGAAACAAATTAACTAAATTGTAAGTATGCAACCAAAGAATAGAAAAACTTATCAGGAAGGTGGAATAGAAATGAACAAATATTCAAATAAGAAAGCACTAAATGGTAACGGGAAATATTCAACAGTTATAGAAAGTATGCTCAAAACCATATGGGTTTATTCATACGAAAGCGAAATCAAAAAACTCGCTGAACTCTATGAAAAAGCTAAAAAAGAACAGTGGAACGCCTCCTCTGATATAGACTGGTCTATTGAAGTAGACCTAGAAAAACTTGCTCTCACTTCATTTTTCTTTCCTATAACCTTTCAGGAAGTGTGGGAAGAGCTTGATGATAGAAAGAAAGTTGAACTCGCAACCTCAAACACAAGCTGGGTTATGTCACAGATTCTTCACGGTGAGCAGGGAGCTTTGCTTGTTGCCAGCCAGCTTGTCTCTTCCGCACCTCTCTACGATGAAAAGCTAACCGCCGCTACTCAGGTCATCGATGAAGCAAGACACGTCGAAGTATTCCACAGATACCTCACTACCAAAATGAACAAAGAGTTCCCCATCACACCCCACCTCGAAGTACTTATGAAAAACATCCTCTCTGAACCCCGCTGGTACTTCAAATTCGTCGGAATGCAGGTGCTTGTTGAAGGTCTCGCTATGGGTATATTCGGCACACTTGAAAGATTTGAAGAAACACTCTTAGTTGAAATAGTCAGATATGTTATGAAAGACGAAGCAAGGCATGTCGCCTTCGGTGTTATATCCCTCAAAGAACACATTGATCAACTCCCAACAACAGAAAAAAAAGAACTCGTTGAATTCGCATACGAAGGCTGCGTACATCTCAGAAACAGAATCGTTGATCAAAGTATGGTCTGGGAAGATGTCGGACTTCCAACTCAAAGAATGCAAGAAATTGTTGAAAGATCACCTGTATTCCAAGACTTCCTTATGCTTATGTTCGCAAGGGTTGTTCCAAACCTCAAAAAACTCGGCCTACTACCCGACTACATCAGACCTCACTATGAAAATCTCGGAATACTAAAATATGAAGATTTAGAACTCTGATTCTCCTCGGAAAGAAACATAAGCAAAACATAAGATCAAACCGATACGAAAATTAAGAGTACTGGATACAATAAATCAATAACATAAACGGAAAAAATCAAATTTATATCTATGAACATAAATAAAAAGGTTTATGGTAAATTGGTTTGAGTGGGACGATCAAAAAATCTCGACAGACGATAGATTCAAGCTCATATTCATAAGAAGGTTTGGTCAGGAAGAAAGCGATTGGATGGAAAAAGGTGTCTTCGGAAGAAAGGGTATGGAATCGTATTCCAATATGTATATGCCAATTTTGGTAGACTCCGATGAAAGACCGGATATTTTCATAAAATACGGAATCAAATCCACTCCATCAGTTGTCATAACAACAAAAGATGGGAAAATAATCGCTGGTGGTGGAACAGCTGACTACGAAACATTCATAAAGTTTATGATAGAATTGGGAGTTCTTATAAACAGAGAAAAAAATATCATAGAAAAAATTGCTTCAGAAGACTTAGAAGAAGATACAGACGAAATTTTCGTAGAAGACGAGAAAAATTTATTGAAACAAGCCGAAACATTGGCAGACGGTATAATAGACAAACTAATCAAGCCCGGATATTTCAGCACATATTGGCTTCTGATTATCCTTGAATACCTCCTGAAGAAAGGAAATAAAACAAAAGCTTATGATGTTGTTTCAATACTTGAAAAAAACGAAGATAAAGTTGGTAAAGGCATATTCGCTGGTTCTACTCTTGAAAATCCTACTGTTTTCTCAACTTATAAAGAATCTTTCTTGAATGTAAAGTACGCAAGATTACTCAATAAACTCGGAGAGGAAGAAGCAAAATATAAAGAAAAATCAGAAAGCATACTAGAGTTCTGCAATTCAATGAAAAACTCTGAAGTTTATTCCTCAGCTTTCGCTGAAGATAACGAATATTACAAATCCACCGAGAGTATAAGGAACATCAGGCCAAAACCAAAATTAAATCCGAGAATATTTTTTAATGTTAATGCTGCAATAGCCAGTGAACTCTGCATGTTAGGTAAAACTAACGACGCAAAATCAATAATGGAAAAAATCGAAGCAAATCTCGTAGAAAAGAAAAACGGCAAAATTTATAAAGTCTATCACTCCGATAAAAAAGATGTGAGCAACCTTATAATAGACATAGCTTACGGTGCTTATGCATATTCTTCAATATTTAGAGCAACAGGGGAACAACCATATAAAGAGAAAACTCTTGAACTTATTTCTTTAATAAATCACAAAAAAGGTAAAAGATTGTTTTTTGAATTCGACCCAAATGGATTTGGCTTCATCAAAAAAAGAAAAATAGATATTCTGGGCAATATAATAATGACCAAAGCCCTTGAAAATCTTGGATTTGACGCAACCCAAATGAAAACCTACCTCATCAACTTCATACAAGTAAATCCTTTCTACCTAATACATCTGCTAACTTGAAACAGCAGATCAAATAGCAAAAGCTTAACTTATCACAATCATTCTTCTCTCCACGGGCGCATATTCAAACCTGAGACATTCAGAGAAGAATATGATGTTTGAAACAGAGTGAAAAAAAGCCTGTTGCCACAATTACAGGAACTATCTTGGGATAGCTTTTGAAAACTGTTCTACTGAATAAACTTTATGTTTACTATAATAAAAGAGACTTTTACAAGGTATCGGTTTCAAGATTTTGAAAAGATCCTGATTCAAAAAAACATCATTGCTTAAAACAAAATCATCAGCACACCAGAGAAAAGTTGAAATGAGTTTTTTAAAATAAGACTATGCGATGGGGGATATAAAATATATACTTGAAGACTCATCAAAAGTTTTCAAGGGTAAAGCAAAACAGAAAATAGATAGCAAAGAAGAAACTAATAGGTTCATAGGCTACATCATAGGTTGTGTTTTGATGTTTCTTCCGTTATTCCTTACGGTCTACATAAAAGCAAATGTCATAAGCAACGGATACAAAATAACCAAGTTGGTCAACGAACTAGAAAATCTTAAAGATAAAGAATCAAGAGCGGAAGCTGAGCTTATGCTCATTGAAAACCCAAAATCACTATACAACATTGCCAAAAAAATGGGATTTGATTACCCAACAGTGGAGAAAATGGATATATCAAAAGATTAAACCCAAATGCAAAAGAACTAAAATACTTGATTATAACCATAAAAACAGAAACCTAATTTCGTCCAGTGTTTCTCAAATAGAATACCTCAATTTTTCAATTATACCATCTGAATTATGAACTCCCAAGAGAAATTCCGAAATATTTCTGGAAAAGATGAATTTATAAGAATTACAAGTATGGTTAAGGAGTCATGCTTTTCAAACAGAAATTAATACAAGAAAATGGCAGACTGTTATCCTCTTTTCAGCTGTGATCCTTTCAACAAACAAGGTCTTTGCAGACTCTCCATCTGACCTTATCAAGAAAGTTGGTAAAGACATCGCAGTTCCATATGTTCAACCACTCGTTACCTCCATTGGTACAGCTATGGGCGGAGAACTATTCCACACTGCTAATGCCCACGAACCACTTGGTTTTGATATAGGCATAAAAGTTATGATTGTACCTATACCAGATGAAGCCAAGACATTTGAGGGAACCTTTGATGTACCCGTTAGATCTGGAGGAACCGATGTAACAGTTAAAGCGAAAACCAAGGGAAAAGCTCAAACAGTTCTTGGAGAAAATAAAGAAACAGATCTTGAGTTAGTCAGTGCTCCATCTGGTGTTACTGTCACCTCACTTCCAAAAATACCTGGGGGAATAAATCTTCCGCTTGCACCACTCGGCGTTCTCCAAGCAAGTGTAGGAATATACAAAGGGACAGAAATAATGGTCAGAGGGATGTTTCTTCCAGCAGTTCTTAAAGATGACTTAATCCTTGCGGGAGGAGGAATAAAGTGGGAATTTACAGATATTATACCGGGGGTATCGGAATTCGTAAATATCGCACCTCAATTTGCCTATCAGATCCTAAGATTAGGAGAAGTAGTCAACGGAAACACCCTAAGCTTTAACATTCATGCATCAACCGATTTTATTACAGTAGTCTCACCATATCTAGGAATCGGTTTTGAGAAAACATCCTTTGATCTAGAATATGAATTCGAAGGTACAGGAGAAAATATACAACTATCTGTTGATGGCGAGAACAGTTTCAGAGCAGCTTTCGGAATAGCAATCAGATTAGCTTTCATTCGTCTGAACTTCGATTACAACATAGGTAAATTCTCCTCTTTCACAGGAGGGTTAGCTGTGTCTATAAGATAAATCCTTTTTCTAAATTCTCAAAATCAGTAAACATCGCATGTAAGTGTAAAAGGATCAAAAAACTTACCTATGCACATTCTACTATAATTTATTATCTAAATAACCAATGTAGCACTTATTCTTCCACTATTGTCAAAAAAATATCTTCTTAACTTCTGTTCTCTATATCAATCTCATGTTCTACTGATGAATATAAATTTCTGGAATTTCCTGAATGTAAGGAACTCCAAAGAGAAGGAAAAGATGTTACGAAAATTCTCTCTTTTTGCATAATAAGGTTATCAGGACCTCTTAATATGTTCTACTAGTTTCTCATCAGATAAAGTAAGATCTTTATTTATTGCAAACCCGTGTATCTTATTCTCCAGTGTTGCAGAAACATAAAGGTATCTATTTCTAATTTCCAAGGTATCTATCTTTAATTTCTATTCCATTTATGAATCCGAAATGCTCTGCAACATACCCGTATTTTCCATCTTTTTGTACCACAAAACAACATAGAACCTTTTTTATACCGAACAACAATTTTGCAAAGATTTGCTAAAAACTCTCTTTTTTCTTCATATCATTTGCGACAAAAAATAGTCTTTCAGAAAACATTTTAAGATCGTTTGGTGAACTAAGCGTCTCCAATGTAACTCAATATCAGATTCTACTCATTCCATAGTATAAACCGCAACTGGATGCAATTTTTCTTTCTCATCATTTAGTATCACATAAAGTTTTCCGGAAAAGAAATCTATTCCATGTGGTCTGAACGAGCTATCCGTTTCTCCAATTCGCTCTACAATTTTTAGTTCTTTGTTCCCAAAATTGCAGCAAAAAAATATCGCCAATACTTTCTGGAACTCTTCTGTTATGAAATCATATTGGCAGAATTTCCGTTAGAAGAACAAAATCCTCTGAACCATATATTTTTCAGTCTTTCAACATAGCTTGGGGACCTTCTAGTGTTTTGTATACCATGCAAATGAAATTGCTAACAGAAGTGAAACAGATATTACCTTTCTATCCCTTTTTCTTATGCTTCCAATGTGTTTCCTCATTCCTACGATGTCTTTGCTCAGTATGATGATGTTTGTGTTCTACATGATGTTTACGCTCTGGATAGTGTTTATGCTCAATTTGTTGTTGTTCCTCCATTGCTTCTCTTCTTGAAACCAGAATTCTGCCATCCTCCTCTATTTTTGTAACTTTCACTTCAATTTCTTCATTTGGCTTCAAAGATTCTGTTACTTTACTAATTCTTTTCGTATCTACTTGCGATATGTGCATAAAGGCATACTGGAGTGATGGAATCAACTGAACAAGAGCACCATTTGGTAAAATTCTTTTTACTTTGGCTTTGTAAGTTTTTCCAACTTCAACATCAGCTGTAAAGTAATTTATAAGGTCAAGAGTTTCTCTGAGTTTCTGTTCGTTTGGAGCAAAAACTTTGACATTACCATCCTGATCTATTTCAACATCAGATTTCGTCTTTTCAACTATCATCTTTATATTTCTTCCATTTGGCCCTATTAGTGAGCCGATCTTATCAACATCTATTTTGACCTTTGAAAACTTTGGAGCGTAAACTGAGATAGTTTTTGGACTTGATATGTGATCTGTCATTAAATCTATTATTTTGTCTCTCGCTTTTTTCGCTCTTGAAACCGCATCCGCCAATATCTCTGGAGATATACTGAAAACTTTTAAATCCATTTGAACAGCACTTATACCATTTTTGGATCCAGCTATTTTGAAATCCATATCGCCAATGTGATCTTCATCTCCCAAAATATCTGTTATAACCTCATATCCTTCTGGTTCGGTTATAACACCCATAGCTACACCGGCTACATGATGTGGTACAGGAACTCCTGCATCGAAAAGTGCTAAACTTCCACCACAAACAGATGCCATAGAAGTTGAACCATTTGAGGAAAGAATATCGGAAACAACCCTTATTGTGTATGGAAATTTCTCTTCATCAGGTATAAGCGGGGCAAGAGCTTTTTCAGCAAGGTATCCGTGTCCTATCTCACGTCTAGAAGGTCCCTTTATTGGTTTAACCTCTCCTGACGAGAACGGAGGGAAATTGTAGTGTAGCATAAACCTTTTTGTTTCTACTTCCGAAGCAACTCCGAAGAACTCGACCGTTTGTATATCTTTTGGGGTCCCGAGAGTAACAGAGACCAACGCCTGAGTCTCACCTCTTGTAAATATTGCGGAACCATGAGCACGCGGTAGAACTCCTAACTGAACATTTATTTCTCTTATATCATCCGGACCTCTTCCGTCTATTCTTCTTTTCTCCAAAACTATGGTCCTCCTTATACCTCGCCTTATGTATTCGAAAAAAGAATGCTGAACTATTGCTTTCCTCTCTTCATCAGAAAAATTCTCATCTTTTGGATAAAACTCGTCCAAGTTTTTCAGTATCTCCTCAAGAATCTGTTTCTCTTTCTCTCTTCTCGATTTCTTATTAGTCTGCAAAACAACATCTCTGTAATCATACTTTGATGAAATTTTTTGTATTATTTCTTCCGAGAAAGTTATGGGTTTGAACTCTCTTTTTGGTTTTCCGGCTACCTCTAAGACCTTCTTTTGAAAATTGATTATCTCTTTTATCTTCTGATGCGCTAAATCAAGAGCTTTCAGGAACTTCTCCTCTGGTATGAAATTCGCTCTACCTTCAACCATAACAAAACCCTGCTCGTTTCCTGCAACAACAAGATCAAGAGTTTTTCTTTCATCATCTCTTGTTGGATTAACTACAAATTTGTCTCCAACCATTCCGATTCTTACCGCAGCAACAGGTATATAAAATGGTATGTCAGACACCAGCAGAGCTATAGCGGTTGTGTTTATTGCAATTATATCTTCCATATTACTTCCATCTGATGAAAGAACATAAGATATTATCTGAGTATCTTCTACATACCCATCAGGAAAAAGAGGTCTTACAGATCTATCGATTAATCTCGAAACAAGAATTTCCTTTTCAGTAGGCTTCCCTTCTCTTTTGTAAAATCCTCCGGGTATCTCTCCAACAGCGTAAGACTTCTCTCTGAACTCCACTGTCAATGGTAAGAAGTCAACACCTGGAACATTCTTTTTCGACGAAGTCGCAGCAGTAAATACTACAATGTCGTTATATCTTACCATAGATGCACCATCTGCTTGACCAGCTACCTCTCCAACTATTACCTCTAGATCTACACCATCTATTTTAGTGCCTATCCTCATAACTGAAAAATACCAAAATATAGCTATTTTTAAAAGTTTTATCTTTTTTAGCAAATTTATTGGAAATTCAACCAAAAAATCAAAATGATTCAAACATCAAACTCAATCACTAGCTGACATATTGCATTGCAAATAAAAACAGAGTTTTCGGTGAATTTTTGTCTATTTATCCTACCTGCAAAACAAGTATTATACTTAATTATTGATCAAAAAAATAAATTATTCATAGGTAAAATTTATTATATAATAAAATGAAGAAAGGAGGTTTGATGAGCCTTCATCATAAAAGATAATATAGATGATTTTTTTGGCCGAAACGGTTTTTTATTCGGAGATAATCGAAAGAAGATTGTCAAAAGAGCCGTTTTGGTATTGAACAAAAATTATATCCCCTGTTATGTCACAAATATAAGACACGCTTTCTCGCTTCTTTTCAGAGAATCTGCCTACGTACTTGATGAAGATAATTTCACTTACGATATATGGGAGTGGATAGAACTTGAACCATCAGATGGAGAAGACTATATATCCACAGTTTCAAGGAGAATAAGGATACCAAAGATAATAATTGCCGAAACAGATGTTGGTCCAAGGTTCAACCGTCCGAAAATATCTCGCCTTGGAGTGTTTATGAGAGATGCTTTTCGATGCCAGTACTGCGGTCAAAAATTTTCTTACAAAAATCTCACAATAGATCATGTAGTTCCAAGGTCAAGAGGTGGCAAAACTGAGTGGTCAAATGTTGTTACAGCCTGTATGTCTTGCAACATAAAGAAGGGGGATAGAACACCAGAGGAAGCAGGAATGCTTCTACTCAAAGAACCAAGAATACCCTTTGTAAACGTTCTGAATGCAAGAGATATTGACCTGATATTTTACTCAGAATGGGAACCATTTATACCGAGATGAATGATTTTTCTATCCTGGTCAGCAAAATTTTACAGATATATCCAGATGAAAAATTGGACCTGAAGTTCAAAAATCCGTTTGAGCTTCTTGTTGCCTCTATACTGGCAGCGCAATCAAAAGACGAAGTCGTAAATTCATGTACAGAAAATCTATTCCAAAAATTCGATTCACCGGAAAAATTCTCAAAACTGAATCCTGAAGATCTTAAACCATACATATCAAGAATAAATTTCTGGTATAAGAAAGCAAAAACAATAATAGATGCTTCAAGACTTATTCAGAAAAATTATGGAGGAAATGTTCCAGACTCATATGAAGAACTAATCAAGATAAAAGGAGTAGGAAGCAAAACTGCTAATATGATACTTGGTGCTGCTTTTGGAAAACCAGCTGTAATAACCGACACGCATGTTCAAAGAGTATCAAAGAGACTCGGAATAGTTCCCCAAGATGCAGAACCATTGGAAATAGAAGAGACCATAAAAAAAATAGTCCCAGAAGAAAATCTCACAAAATTTTCCCTTGCTCTAATGAGACACGGGAAAAAAATTTGTCACGCGAAAAAGCCAAACTGTAGTGCTTGTGATATAAAAAATTACTGCGAATTTTTCAGGAGTCAATAGTATCAAATGATCTACGCCGGAGAAAAATATATATACATTGGTTTCATAAAAAAAGCGCATGGAGAAAAAGGGAAATTAATTCTTGTCCCAAAAAGAAGAATAGACCTTGATTCTGTTCCGAGAATTTTTATAAAAAATGATGAAGGAAAAATTGAGGAGTTAAGAATAAAGCGAGCCAAAAAATATAAAGAATTTTTTATACTCTCACTTTCAAAAATCAGAGATCTGAATGATGCTATGAAATTCATCTCACAAGATGTTTATGTGAAAGAATCAGATCTCACAAGAAAGATAAAAATTGAGATCGGCATCACACCAGAATTCATACAGGAAGTCCAAAAATTACCGTCCGGGCTTGATCAGATAGGATTCATAACAAAACCAAGAGGTTTGCAAGGTCAAGTAGCTTCTCTCATAGATCCCGACAAATTTCATAAACTCAAAGAAGGTTCAGAAATTTATCTGATGACCCAAGATGGAAAATACTACAAGACACAAATCAGGTCATTCAAGAAACTAAAAAATGGTACAAAACTCTATGTATCTCTCAAACTGATGAATATAAACGATGTTGATTCAGCAGAAAGGTTAAGAAAAGCTCTGCTATTTGCATAAAACCTTCTGCACAAAACATTGAAAATAAAATTTCAAAAAACTTCTTCGTTATGATTAGCTACAAACTGTAAAGACATCTGGTAACCCAAAAATAATGTGCAGTAGAATATACAAAAACAAACATATCGGAGAACAAACATACTGAACATATATAACGAAGTGTAAACTCATTCGCTTGATAAAAACGCAATCAACTCAGCCATTTCACAAATTTTCTTATCTTTTTCTGTTGGAATGTTTCCACAAACTTCCAAAAGATCTGATCTGGTGATTTTGATTGCCCCAGAAAAAGTCGGATCAGAGAAAAATATGTACGGTGCTCTTGTTCTTATTCCATCTCGTTCCAGACCATTATTATAGAAAGGATTAGACCTTATCTCATTTCCATCAGTTATATACTGAGGATGAAAAAAATGTTTCGAATCCACCAAAATTTCCTGACACGTCAAACTCCTTGGAAATATCTGATAAGCATATATTATGCCGTCTATACCGCATTCCCACTCAATAATAAAACTGTCTCTTTCAACATACATTGCAGGAAGAATAGCTCTGGTACTGCTCATAATAAGATTCTTCAGATTTATCTGAAACATATCGTAACGCCATTTTTGAGATATTCTTTCAAAAAAATATGTTAAGAAACTTTGCTGCTTACCAGAGTAAGAGTATATAGCTTTCAGAAACGCTGAGATTATTTCAAGGTAATAAGATAAATCCTTATGTTGTATATATACATCAGCAATCTCGGTTATTGAACTTGGTATAGCAGGTACACCTTTTATAAACTTTGCAAAGCCCGTTTTTTCCGGCAATGTTAAACTTTGTGAAAACTGAATCAAATTAGTAAGAGCTGACATGAAATATTCGTAAGCTTTCTGTCTTTCTGCTTGATCTTTTATTGAAAGAAATTCAGATGAAGACTTCAAAGATTTTACGAGCAATTCAACTTTATCTTTAAGTGTTAGATTCGGAGAAGATCTTATTGTATTCAAAATTTGGTTCTTTGTATTCTCGTCTAATTCAAGATTGGCAGATTCAAAATACTTGAGAATAAATCTTTGAAAGTTCAAATACGCCAGAAAAAGCAATTTTTCTGTTTCATTAAACTGAAATGAAACAGGTACCGAAAAATCGTAAGGTGTATGCATGATGAGATCTATTGGAAAAGCAATCTCAATACTTTTCAAATTTGATTCTATCTGATCTAATTTTGAAAGAAGTTCGTTCAATTTATTATCTTCGTATAAAACCGAGAATGAAAAATCTTTGGAAAAACTTTCAAGCTCTCTTGCAATCTCAATGAGTTTTATTTCATCCCTGAACATATCAAATTGCTCCGACATTTTTCTCGCCTGTTTGAACCAGGTGCCATCATCTTCGGCCACCTGCTGAATTCTTCTGAAAATTGTTTCTACATTTGAAGATTCAAAAACTGAATCACATTTATTTCCTATTTCTTCTATTCCTTGAATTTTATCAATATACCCTTTTGGCTTCTGAGAGCACAAAGAATTACTTTCTAATTCACCGGAAAATTTTTCATATCCTTTCTTATTCCTCAGTAATATTTCAAAGCTTCTGGATGATAGTGAGTCCGACGTAATGATTGTATAACATGATTTTTCTTCAGATATGATTATAAACCTTCCTGTTTTGGACTCACCTACCTGAGTAATTCTTGAAGCATATGTTATGTTTTCATTGAAACCATCTTCCCACTGAATTTTTATTTCTGAAACAATCTCCGAAGTCGGAGAATAATACGATATTGCCTCAAACTTTGCATACTCCGATTCAACAGAGACTCTTTCAAATCTGTATCCCTCCTGAACTTTTCTTTCCTCCAAATATATGCTGTGCTTGATCACCTTTGTATTGCTTATTTTACATTCATCTTCATCACAATCATAATCAAAAATACCTTTCAATCCAAGAGAGATTATAGTTGGGATATCTAACTCTCTGCTTATATACAAAGCAGATGAAATCCTCTCTGGTTCAGATATTGGGTTCAGAAATAATTCAAGATCATACTGCATCCGAGGGACTACACATTGAGTCAATACATCCTTGAAATTCAGATCAACCCTCTCCTCCGCCTCTTCATAAATTCTTTGGAACAGTTGTTCTATTTCCTCAAATTTCCTTGCAAATTCAACTTCCTGAGTTTTACCACAGGAATATAATGCAAAAATCAAAAGAATAAAGGAAAGCATTAATATCAAGAGGGTAGACTTTATTATCATAGAAAGGTAAAAAATCTATAAACTTCTTTCTATTTAATCCGATAAGTTATTAATATATAATGTAAGGTTTATTTCAGAGAAGCAAGGAGGTAACAAAATCTATGGCAGAACTCGGAAACGTATTCATGCCAAACATACTTTCTCCATTTAATGTTTCGGACATAGTAGAAAACCTTGTTGAACTCAGAAGAAAGATTTTAACTCAACCTATTCAAGAAAGAAAGAGCTTAATTCAAGATAGATCAGATGCTATATCCACTTTGAGAAAACTTGCTCTTGATTTTCTTTCGACATCTCAGGCAATAGGCTCTGCTTTATCCTATAGGGTCTTTGCACCCAATTTAAGAAACATGACTGGATCGGAAGATCCAAAAAACATATTATCTGTTTCTACGAGCTCCGAAGCTGTTCAGGGGGACTTTGATGTTCAGGTCAATCAGGTAGCGCAAGCATGGAAAGTTGGATCAAACACATTTGCAAATTCCAATATTACATTAAGCTCTCTCGGTGTTACATCAGGTTCAAGAATAGTTATAAAAGGAACTGATACCGCAAATGCAAAGGTTCTTACAGTAGATCCCAACTGGACACTAAAACAACTTAGAGATAAAATCAATGAGCTTGGAACAGGGTTAAGTGCATACATACAAAATGTTGGTAGCGGAGTTCAGCTTGTAATTTCAGCATCAAAAACCGGAACAAACAAAGAATACATAACACTTGTAGACTCCTCTGGAAACGCTCTACAACAACTTGGCTTCTTCTCTGCTGGCCCAGATATAATAAAAACACCATCCGGAACATCAGCTCTATCAGATGCCTTTACCAAAAAGGACGGAACAGGAAACGAGGTTGGAAAACTGATAGGTTTTACTCCCGGATCTGCTCCGTCTGGAACAGTACTCATAAATGGAACCCCTGTTAACATAGACCTGAACACAATGACACTGCAAGATATAGAAAACGCAATAGATACAGCTCTTGGTTCGTCTACAGCAGCCGAGATTATTCAGGAGGGAAATGTTTACAGATTAAAAATAAACGCATCTACGTTTGACGATAACGCTACAACAGTTCTAAAAACACTCGGGGTTCTTTCAAGAAACTTTCAAAATGTCGTTAATGCTGGACAAAATGCTCAGATATCTGTTGACGGAACAACTTTTACATCACAAGATAACTCTTTTACCCCAGAGGAAACCGGTATCTCAGGTATAACTTTCAATGCTTTGAAAGCTTCTACTGACACTATACAAGTCTCAATAACAAGAGATACTACAAGAATAACAAAATACTTCAACGATTTTGTTGAGGCTTGGAATAAACTCATAGATTTCATAAATCAGCAAGTCAAATTCAACGAGAAAACAGGAAAAGCCGGACCACTTTCAGCTGACTTTTCCATATCTGCCACAAAATCTGCGATGAGAAGAGCATTTTCTGGATTGGTAGAAGTTGGACAACCAGATGGCTCTGTCAGAGTTATATCAATACAAGATCTTGGGTTCTCAATAGACAGAGAAGGAAAACTTTCACTAAATCAAGCAAAGTTATCAGAAGCTCTCCAGACAGATTTTGAAACCACAGTAAGAGCTTTGACATCAGCTGTATCAGAAAAGTTTGTAAGTAACGCGTTTTCATCTGATACTACACCTCTTGGACTTTCTGGAGAAATTCTCGTTGAAGGTAAAAGCATTTTAATAAATCCAACCGATAATCTGAAAGACATCGCATTGAAGATAAGCTCCGCTCTTGATTCTGTTAGAGCTTATGTAAAAAACGTTGGCGCAAATAAAAAACTCGTTATTGAGAAAATCTCTGGTGGACTTCCTTCTATTGCTGAGGTAAGCGGGAACTTGCTCACTTCACTTGGTTTAGCATCCTCAACCAATTTCAAGATAAAAAACCAAATAAACACAACAACTGTAAGAACAGATATGTTCTTCTCAGATACAGCGGTTGCAAGAAATTCAGTCGACAGCGATACATCAACTCAGGATACTGCAAACAACATATCTGGGAATCTAGTTATTCCCCTTGATAGCGGAGGAAGTGTAACAGTTACAGGAATAGATATATCAACCGATTCTCTTACAGCAATTGTCAACAAAATAAACACAGCAGCAGGTTCAAACATAGCAAGTGTGAAGCAAGAAGGAGCGAAGTATTACATAGAAATAGGAGGTGTCAAAACAGATCCAACTGCTTGGGGTGGAGATCCGAATCTTCTACAATTCTTAGGTATACTCAAGCGAGAGGAGAACAAAGAATCCGCAAAACTCGGTTTCGGTGAGCACATGAGAAGAGAGATAGGAGAACTCATATCTTCAAAGGGAGCAATAGGTGCTTCAAAAGATAGAATCGAATCTGAACTCACCGGTATTGACCAGAAATTAGCAAAAATCGAAGAAGAGATCGAATCTTATAGAGCCTTCCTGTATGAAAGATGGGCAAGAGCAAACCAGCTGATTGCATATACAAGAAACATTATGACTTTCTTCCAAGCAATCTCGCAACAACTAGTTCAGGGAGTCCAAAATCCCTTCGTAAAAGGGAAATAAAAATTCAAAACTCCCAAAACAAACTGAAACCTAGTATATACTGAACATACTATGTTGCATATCGTATGCTATACTGTTCAAGTGCTCTGCCAAAAATTCATATAACAAAATTGTCAAGAAGTTTCCAAACTCTCTTCTGGCAGTTTTCATCATAACTGAGATGTAGTTTTAAAACAATTGACTAAATACTGTTCAAACTAGATACTAAAGACCTAAAAAAGTTTTCCCTATCAAAATCATATACAACTTCCAGATACTGATTTGGACTTATTATAGAGTATATTCTGCCTCTAAAAGCTTTTTTGTCAACTTCTGCATAAGAAGTAAAAGTTTTTACCAAATCCGGAAAGAAAAAAGCAAAAACTGCAAGGGGATCGTGCAGAATAAGTACCTTTGCATTTTCTGTTATATCTGAAATAAACTCTCTGACCTTTTTGTTTTTGACTGTTTCCAGAATATGCAGAAAATCATCTCTTTTTATCTGAGTTTTTTTCGTGGAATCAAGCGGGACAAAATACACACATTTTTTCTCTTTTGCGAATTCAATTAAAATTTCAACTCCTTCTGGATCGCAGTATGAATTAAATTCAGCATAAGGGGTTATATTTCCGTCTTCAAAGAAAGCTCCACCCATCCATACAACCTTCTGAATTCTTTCCCTTAGCCTCTTTCTTGAAAGTATATCATATGTTGAAGAAAGCGGCCCGGTAGCTATTATTTCTATCTCTGAACTTTGGTTTTCAAGATTATCCAAAAAAAACTTGAGGTCGGTTATTTTTTCTTCCTTTGCAATTTCAAAATATTTTTCAGAATATCCACCGAGTCCATCTTTTCCGTGTACTTTTTCAGCGAATATCACATCACCTCTGATTGATTTATCTTTTCCTCTCACTATTTGCACAGGTATATCGAAAATCTTTTTACATATTATTGAGTTTTTCAGAGTTTTTTCAAGAGGTACATTTCCCCATGTTGATATAATGTAATATTCATCGTAGTTATTTTTGTTCTGTTTTATTACTCCGGAAAAGAAAGCCAAAGCAATTGCGTCATCTATGCCCGGATCGCAATCAAAGATCAAAACTTTTTTATTCATACCTTCACTCAATCTGCTTTTGTTATCTCGCATTCACAAGCAACCTCTCCGTTTTCCTTCAAGAGATATAATTTCACATTATGTTCGTCGCTTGAAATTTTAAAATCTATATTTTCATCCATAATAACAGGCTTTACGAACTTTGCTTTCACTTTTTTAATCTTTGTTGGGTCTATTTTGAGTTTTGATATTGCTTGACCAACGCATAAAGCCGCGGAAAGCATTCCGTGGACTATTGGTTTTGGGAATCCGGAGTTTTTAGCTATCTCAAAATCGTAGTGTATAGGGTTTAGATCTCCCGAAGCTCCCGCATACATTACAAGTTGTTTTAAACCTACCTTGAACATATAGAGTTTTAAATTTGTCTGTTATTTTATTTTTTTGATAAATTGGAAAATTTTTGTGCGAAATTAAGTCTTTGTGCATAGATTATTTCGCAGAAGGTTTCGGGAATTTTTGTAATTTTGTATTTCTGTTTATTCGTTTGTTATTTTTACTTTGTTGTATTGCGGGCGTAGTTCAAAGGTAGAACACCAGCCTTCCAAGCTGGGGGTTGCGGGTTCGAGTCCCGTCGCCCGCTCCATTGCCCATGTAGCTCAGGGGTAGAGCGTCTCCTTGGTAAGGAGGAGGTCAGGGGTTCAAGTCCCCTCATGGGCTCTTTGTGAAGTGAAGCTCTTCAATTTTCTCTCAAGGATATTCAGAGCAAGCGGAGACTTAGCGATAGATCTTGGAACAGCTAATACTCTGGTTTGGCACTCCAAAAAAGGTCTCATAATAAACGAGCCCTCTGTTGTTGCCGTGATGGAATACAAAGGTGTCAAGAACGTAGTCGCAGTTGGAAACGAAGCAAAAAAAATGCTTGGAAGAACTCCAGCAGATGTAAAAGCAATAAGACCCCTGCGAGACGGAGTTATAGCAGACTTTGAAGTTGCCGAAGCCATGCTTTCTTATTTTATCAAAAAAGCAATGGAAGGAGGCAACAGATTTTTCAGACCACGTGTTGTTATCGGAGTTCCCTCCTTAATAACTCCTGTTGAAAAAAGAGCTGTTATAGAAGCAGCAGAACTCGCTGGAGCCGCTGATGTTTTTCTGATAGAAGAACCCATGGCAGCAGCAATTGGAGTTGGACTCCCCGTAGATCAACCTATCGGGAACATGATAGTTGATATTGGTGGCGGAACAACAGAAGTGGCTGTTATATCCATGGCCGGAATTGTATGCTCCACATCTCTGAAAGTAGCAGGAGATGAATTCGATGAAGCAATAGTAAATTACATAAGGAGAAAATATAGTCTACACATCGGAGAACGAACCGCAGAACAAATAAAAATAAACATAGGAGCTGCAATTGAAATAGAACCTGAAAAATCAATGGAAGTCTTCGGAAGAGATGCGGTAACCGGAATTCCAAGAAACATAATAGTCACCCAGAAAGATGTAGTCGAAGCTTGTGCGGAACAAGTTAGAGCTGTTATCTCCGCAATAAAGATGACACTGGAAAAAACTCCACCAGAATTATCTGCTGATATATATGAAAAGGGAATATTCTTCTCGGGTGGAGGATCCTTACTCAGAGGGCTTGGGATCCTCGTTGAACGGGAAACTGGCATAAAAGCACATATATCAGAAGATGCTTTACTCGGGGTCGTCAAAGGTTGCGCAAAAGTTCTTGAGGATATAAGATTGCTCGCCAGAGTCAATGCATCTGCTAGATGATTCTAAGAATAATTATCTCCGCCGCACTTGTAGCACTTTGCTACATAATATATGAAGCTAATCTCTTTATCAAAATTCCCGGGATGGAAAAGATTCAATCACTTTATACAAGCCATCAGGATCTGTGCGGACAGGACCTTCAAAAACAGCTAATTAAATCAAAAGAAACTTTACAAACAAGCTTTGAATTCCAAAATTCCTTCTTACTCGAGCAAATTAAAAGCACCATAAACACTATAAAAATAGTCAATCAGAAAGTTGATATAAACATAGGAAAGATCTCAATGATACCGCAAGATAGCTTCCCACAGAAATTCTTCGTATCACTTGGTCAAAAAGACGGAATTGAAAAATATTCTTTTGTTCTTAAAGATGGATTTGTAATTGGCAGAGTTGTAGATGTAGGTTTAGATACAAGCGAAGTTATTACAGTATTTTCTCAGATGTTCTATGTTGATGTGATATTTTTGGGACTTGGCTTCAGAGCGATACTACAGGGAGATCCATCAGGAAAAATGAAAATATTTGCAACATATGGAGGAATTGATTTTGAGAAAGTTCCTCCCAATACACTTCTGGTAACAGCTGGCAGCAAAAACAATTCACCATTCGGTATACCAGTAGCCTATGTATCAAAAGACAAAAAAATAATAGCTTTATCTGACCTCTCAGGAGCTGTGTATGTGACAAACATCAAAGAAATAGAAGCAGAAAACCAAAATTAGTTTTTTGAAAAATACAATACTTTCTGAGATATAAATGTATCATAAAGAAAGATCTGAAATAGATAGAGTCAAGCTTCTGTTCGTTTCATTTTTTGTATTTCTAATCGCTTTTCCATACTCTGTTTGGGGATACTTATGTTTCTTTCCAGACATATTTATCACGATATTGGCCTACTGGATTTCATCTGACAGATCCAAAAGCTATGGAATGATACTTATAGCCGGAATTATAGCGATTCTGAGAACCTTTTTCGGTGGTGAATTCCTTTTCTCATTCTCAATAATAGCTCTTGCTCTTTTTGTTTCTCTTTTCCCTTCTTTATTCAAATCTGAATTCGGAAGCGTTCTGAAAATAACCCTTATTCTATCGGTGGCTTGGATATTACTGAACTTTCCTCTAAAAAATATCGGAGAAGTAAGCATAGCCGAAGATATTTTGTGTGTTCTGCTCAAAGTTGGATTAACCTTTGTTTTTTCAGCAGTTGTATTCCCTTTCGTTAAATCTGAAAGAAGAGATAAGTTTGTGTTCTGGACAGAGTAAGTCTCAATAAACAACACAATACAATCTTGTATTTAAAGTTTTATTTGTTAAGAATTTTATGTATATAAGGTATGTTTGAGTACAGCAAGGGGAAAGAATCAGCTTTTTCAAAAGAATCTGGAGTAAAGTTTCTAAAAATTGGCGTGCTGACATTGCTCCTTTCTACATATTTTTTCTTTTTAATATGGACAGCTGCTTCCCCGCTTGTTTTTTCTCCAATAAAATCAAATGTTTTAGGGATATCTGTTTTAGTTTTCATAGCTGTTGCGTTCGTTGCTGTTGTGTATATTTATTCTCAATATTTCGTTTCGGTTTGTCCAAACTGCGGGAAGAAGTTATTTTTCACAAACGTAAGAGATTATATAAGATGTTTCAAGTGTGGGCGTCATCTGAAAATAGATTTTCAGAACAAGAAATTAATCGACCCAGAAAGAAAAGATTGAAAAATATATAAAGTCTCAGTTTTCAATCCCTTTACATTACTTGAAAATATCTGCAAATTGTAGCAAATTCATAATTCCTTCTCATAAATCCTATATACTTTATACCTTTCTGCTCCTGTGATATGTATTATTTTGTTTATTCTCTCATTGTCCTCTAATGTCCAGGACATCTCTGCTTCTTGATAACCTCTTTCTGCACCCCTTTTTATAACCTCCCCCACAAGAAAAAACGGAAGATAAGGATATTTCGATCTTGCAGATTTTCTTACTCCCAAAATCATAACCCTTATTGATCTTATCTTTCTCAATCTCAAAAAGAGTTTTATGTAGTCATATAATCTCTTGCCTCCGGAAAGATTTTTCAATGCTTCGTTTATGTTTGGAACAGCTATACAAACTGCCTGATTTTTACCATCCGCCTGAGCAAAGAAAGCTATTTTTGGATCAAGAACTAATTTCAGAGAATCTGCCAGATTTTCTCCCTCCTTTTCCGTTATTGGAACAAAACCCCAGTTATCACTCCACGCATCGTTAAATATTTCAATTGCTTCCTTCACAGATTGACGCAGGTTTTCTTTTGTTATTTCCACAACCTTGAAACGTTCTTGAGAACTCTTCCATATTGATCTGAGCAATGAAGATGCTTTCTGATCTGTTATTTTCTTCGTCACTCTCCAAGCAAAAAGATCTTTGACTTTTTGAAATCCACAAGATTTTATTATATCATCATAGTATTTTGGATTATGAGTCATCATTATGTATGGTGGAAAATCAAATCCTTCAACAAGAACTCCGCACTCTCCATTTATATTGAAAGAAAAAGGACCCCTTATTTTTTCCAATCCTTCAGATCTTGCAAAATCTTCCGCAGTTTTCAGAAGCACCTGCGCAACATCCTTTGAATCAATAAAGTCAAAAAAACCAAAAAATCCAATCCTTCCCCTTTCTAACTGCAGATAATCTACATGCGCTGATATTCTTCCGACAACTTCTTTACCTTTTTTAGCTAAAAAAAACTTTGCCTTCCCATGTTCAAAAAATGGATTCTTTTTTATATACAGAAACCTTTCAATAATTAAAGGTGCAATGAAATTCTTATCTTTTGATTTGAGCTTGATTTCAAAGTCTATAAATTTGTAAAGGTCATAGATGTTTCTTACTTCATTTATTTCTATCACAGATTTTTAATTTTGATTTGGTTCAAAACATAACAGGTGTTACAGAAACTTTTGATAGCTTTGGAGAATCCGACAAACAAACATTCAGTTTCTGACTTCTACCCCGAGTAGAAAGAATCTGTTCTTATTTAGTACGTTCTCGGCACCACCATAAACTCCGATTATCTTGTATCTCCCACCGACCAAAGTTCTTATGTTAGGAGAAGTAAAACCAATACCTTCTGTTCTGAGAAATAGATAATTTACAGGTTTTACTTCTGCTAGCAGTGAAGGCTTACTTCTCATAAAACCTATTCCAATCTCCAGATATTTTGATATACTTGCACCTACCATTGTATTGATGGACAACCTATCTTCACCCGGAGGAGATATTATTCCAAATTCAAAAAATGCTCGCTCGTTTTTGATTCTTGTTTGTATCTGCTGAGAAAAAACAGGTTTACTCTCATTGATTCCCCCTTCTACTTTTCCTCCAATCTCTGCATCTATTTTTGATGTCAGATTCTCAGCCCTTTCAGCTATACTTTGAGCTTTCTCAGCTATACCTACAATCTTTGGACTCAAATTATCAAGGTCATCTATAATCTTCTCGATTTTCTTACTATCATCACCTATTGCCAATTCAAGCATACCATTGCTCTGAGCTCTCTGAACCATCTTCCTTATATCATCTGATATTGATCTTATGTTCTCAGATATCTGAGTTATATCCTCAGAGAAATCGGAAACTTTTGGGTCAATTTTACCTACAATGCTTCTTATATCTGATATAAGTTGATTCACATTTTTTACAGCCTTGTATGCTTCTGAGATCGTCTCTTCAAGCTTTTCGGAGGAACCTTTCAGATCTTCGTCTATTTCTTTTGATCTTATATCAATGACCAATTCATTAAGGTTATCAACAAGCTCTACTACTTTTTCTGAAAGAGCTTTCACAGAATCAAGAGTTTCTGAGAGTTTTTGGGCTGTTGCTTCTATACTTGTTGTTATCTGAGAAATTTCTGTTCTCTCCTCTCCAACAAATATTATATCTTCGTCCTCCAATGGCTCATCTAATTTCTCCCCCTGAATGAATACAATGACTCTATCTCCGAGTATTCCCTTCATACGGAACTCAACTTTTGAATCTCTGGCTATTTTTGTACCACCTTTTATATCAACTGTTATTATTGCTCTTTTACCATCCTCCGAAAGCTCTATTTTCTTGATTTTACCTACCTGAACCCCGCTTATGAGAACTGGACTCCCAACACCCAATCCCTCTGCGGTTGGAGATATTATCTTCAAAGAGAATCCAACATATTCTCCAACTTTGAGAGGAACCCTGAGTATAAAAATTATTATTCCAATAGCGAGAACGAAAAATATAATAGAAGCAACAACAGACTTCTTCGGATAACCGAGCATCTGCTATAAAATTTAATTGCTAAGAGTAAGTATTTAACAATGTAGAAAATTTTATTGGTCTTCGGTCATCTTTTCATCAGATATGTTCAACTTGGAGCAGCACGAGTGCTCAGTTTAATGTTGATCCACTTTGATAGTAAAATCAAAACTTGAAGAATCACTAAAAAGCTGAAATTTCCATATTTGGAAAACTTAGGTCTTAAATACAAGAGTTATGAAAAAATTCACTTTATTTACACCTGGACCAGCCGAGGTTCCTCCAAGAGTTCTGAAAGTTATGTCTGAACCCATAATACACCACAGAAGTCAGGACTTCAGAGAAATATTTTTTGAAGTAAGAGAAAAACTCAAAAAGCTTTTCAAAACAAAGCAAGATGTCATTGTTTTCGCATCTTCTGGGACTGGTGCGATGGAAGCTGCCGTTGTAAATTTCTTCTCAAAAGGAGATAAAGCACTCGTAATAAACGGAGGAAAATTTGGAGAAAGATGGTCAAACATATGCAAAGCTTACGGACTTGAAGTTGAGGAAATTGTAGTTCCTTGGGGTGAGGCCGTTGATCCAGAAGATGTAAGAAAAGCTCTTGAAAAAGATGGAAAGATAAAGGGAGTTTTTATACAAGCTTGCGAAACCTCTACTGGTGTGGAGCACCCAGTTAGAGATGTAGCAAAAGTAGTCAGAGAGAAAAAAGGAGACGACGCTTTGTTTGTTGTTGATGGAATAACAGGAGTAGCAGTCTTTGATATAAATATGGATGGATGGGACATAGACATTCTCCTTACAGGTTCCCAAAAAGCCCTGATGCTTCCTCCAGGCCTAGCCATGATCTCTGCCTCAGAAAGAGCAATGAAGTTTATGGAAAAATCTGATCTCCCCAAATTTTATTTCAGTATAAAAAAGGAAATGAAGTCTCAAAAAGAAGGAGAAACGGCTTGGACACCAGCAATATCTCTAATAAAGGGTCTTAGAGAATCTCTGAGAATGATAATAGACGAAGAAGGACTTGAAAATGTGTTTGAAAGACACAAAAGACTCGCTTCAATTTTAAGAGGCATGGTTGAGGGACTCGGTCTCAGAATATACGCTAAAAGACCTGCTGCAGGTCTCACAACAATAGAAATAGATAACGCAGAAGAAAAAAGAAAAAAAATGAGAGAACTCGGAGCTTGGGTCGCTGGCGGACAAGACAAGCTCAAAGGCAAAATAATCAGAATAGCTCACATGGGATACTACACAGAAGGAGATATGATCTACGTTGGAAATGTGCTAAAATACGTAGTTCAGAACTCCGGAAAATAATACTCACACCAATAAATTTCTTAACAACAAAACTTTTAGGAAAATGATTAAATTTCTCAAGATATGAAGAGAATTTTTATTTTTTCCTTGCTTTTTCTGTCTTCATCGGGATGGTTAATAAAGAATCCTTGTTCTGTCTCAACTCCTGAAAAAGATAGTGATCATTCTCCTTCCGATATTAAAAGAGTATCAGATGAACCGAGCTTACGAGAATACAAAGTATCTGTAAAAGGTGTGATATTCGATAGAATAACTCAAAACCCAGTCGTAATACTTATCACAGAAGATGAAAACAGATTTGTTCCCATATGGATTGGTTTCGCAGAAGCTATGTCGATTGATATGGTTATAAAAAACATAAAACCACCAAGACCAATGACGCACGATCTTATGAAAGATATGGTTGAAAAATTTGGTGCAAAGATAGAAAAAGTCAGCATAACAGATGTAAGAGAAAACACATATTTTGCTGTAATAAAAGCAAGGATCGGAGATAAAACTTTAAATATTGACTCAAGACCATCTGATGCAATAGCACTTGCTCTGAGATCAGGAACACCAATTTACATAACTCAAAAGATTCTTGATGTTTCAATAAGAGTTCCAGATGAAGAAAAAGCATCCAGAATATGGCAAGTTATTGGTGTATCTCTGCAACTTATAACTCCAGAGCTTGAAAACTTCTTTGGCTCAAAGGGAATAGTAATATCTGATGTCAAAAAAGGATCGCCAGCTGATGGAAAGCTCAGGAGAGGAGACATAATAATACGAATCAACGGGAAAGAAACACTTGATGAACGAGCCATAAACATAGTTAGAGAAGAAATAACAAAATCAAAAGAAGTTGAGTTATCTATAATAAGAAATGGAGAAAGAAGAAACATCAAGTTGGAAATTCCAAAATAATTCAGAACGGATAATTTAAGACAAATCTTATCAAGTGAACAAGAACGATGAGCTTTCCCGAAAATCAGAAACCTCTAAGAGTTCAAACAGAGGAGATAGAGGAAAAATTTCTTTCACCAATTGCACAAAAAAGCCGTGGAGCTGGTAGAAGAAAAATCACAGAAGAGCCCTGCAGCATAAGAACCTGTTTTCAGGTCGACAGAGATAGAATTTTGCACTCAAAAGCTTTCAGGAGACTCAAAAGAAAAACCCAAGTGCTCATTTTACCAAAAGGTGATCATTATAGAACAAGATTGACGCACACACTTGAAGTTATGCAGATAGCAAGAACCATAGCAAGAGCTCTGAGGCTAAATGAAGATTTAACAGAAGCGATTGCTCTTGGACACGATCTTGGGCATACTCCGTTTGGGCATGCAGGCGAGTTTGCTATGCGAAAGATAATTCCAAACTTCCATCACGCAAAACAATCTGTAAGAGTAGTTGAAAAAATAGAAAAAAATGGCAAAGGATTAAACCTCACTCTTGAAGTCATTGATGGTATACTTAAACATTCAAAAGGTATGGGCGATATTTTCCCTCAAAACCCAGAATTTCTCCCAATAACAGCCGAAGGAAAAGTTGTAAGAATAAGCGATATCATAGCTTATCTTAACCATGATCTTGACGATGCTTTCAGAGCCGGACTCTTAGAAATGAAAGATGTTCCACAAAACATCAAAAAAATCATAGGAGAAAAATATGGTGAGCGAATAGACAACATGGTCAAAGATGTAATATATGAGTCACTAAAAAAAGGAGATATATCTATATCTTCCACGATGCTCAGGGCTATGGAAGAGCTCAGAGATTTTCTGAACGAAAAAGTCTATAGATCCCCAGAAGTTATGAATGAAACAAAAAAAGTTGAGAGAATAATCCTTGATCTTTACGAATACTACATAAAAAATCCTGATCATTTTGAGAGAGATTCTGATGGATTTCTTGTATCCGAAAAATTCGAGGAAAGAGTAATTGATTTCATAGTTGGCATGACAGATAGATTTGCTATGGAAAAATGGCTTAGTATATTTGCCATAAAATCTGTGTTCTGATAAATAAATAGAAGATGTGCTCCTTTTGTAATCAACGTTCTCAAAACTCTCAGTGAAAAAATCCTAAATAAATTTGAAAAAAATGTGATATGAGTAATATCTTTTTGTATGTGCGGAATAGTTGGAATATTTGGACAAGATGAAACAATTTATAATCTTCTTCTTTCGCTCTATGCTCTTCAACACAGAGGACAGGAAGGAATAGGAATAGCATGGGAAGAAGGCGGTAAGATACTAAGTGAGAAGAAACTCGGGCTCGTATCAGACTTCGCAAGAAAATTCGCAAGAAATATATCAACATCAATAGCTGTTGGACATATAAGATACTCAACAACAGGAAAATCAGATCTTGTAAATATACAGCCAATAGTTCTGAACGGACTTGACACCAAAGTAGCAATATGTCATAACGGAAACCTTGTTAATTTTTTCTCTTTGAGGAAGAATCTAGAAAGCAACGGTTCGGTTTTCACAACAGATATGGATACTGAGGTGATACTTCATCTTATTGCTTCTGCAAAGGGAGATATTATGTCAAGGTTAAAATTTGCAGTCAGTCGCATAAAAGGGGCATATTCTCTGGTCATGATGACACCAACCGAGCTTATTGCAATTAGAGACCCATTTGGATTCAGACCACTTTGTCTTGGAAAATTCAAAGAATCATATATTGTTGCTTCGGAAACTTGTGCACTTGACATAATAGGGGCAGAGTTCATAAGAGAAATAGAAGCTGGTGAAATAGTGAGAATATCAAAGGATGGGATAATTTCAGAGAAATTC
Organism: Candidatus Calescibacterium sp.; assembly: GCA_025060505.1. Classification (GTDB taxonomy): domain Bacteria; phylum Calescibacteriota; class Calescibacteriia; order Calescibacteriales; family Calescibacteriaceae; genus DRWZ01. The sequence goes on along the minus strand of JANXBU010000007.1, from coordinate 78,095 downwards.
AAAGATTCTCAGGAAAAAAAGCAGTGCGTTTTTGAGCTTGTATATTTTGCTCGCCCAGATTCAAATGTATTTGGTGTTGACGTATGCCAAGCCAGAAAAGAATTTGGAAGAACATTGGCAAGAGAACATCCCGCAGATGCAGACATAGTATCTCCAGTTCCAGATTCAGGACTTTTCGCCGCTATGGGTTTTTCGGAAGAATCAAAAATACCATTTTCATACGGACTTGTCAGAAGCCATTATGTTGGTAGAACCTTCATAGAACCATCTTCTTCCGAAAGGAGCTCGGAGATAAGGATAAAGCTGAATCCAGTAAAGGGCATAATAAAAGGTAAAAGAGTTGTTCTGGTAGATGATTCAATCGTCAGAGGATCTACTTCCAAAAAAATAGTCAAGCTTCTCAAAGAAGCGGGAGCAAAAGAGGTTCATCTCAGAATATCTTCTCCACCGTTCAAATTTCCTTGTTATTACGGAATAGATACTCCTTCTCTTAGCGAGCTTATTGCTTCTTCCCACAGCATAGAGGAAATAAAAAATTTCTTGGGATGCGACTCCATTGGTTATCTCAGCGTTGAAGGGATGCTCAAATCTCTTGGGAAATTTAATTCAGATATGTCAAAGTATTTCTGTGTCGCTTGCTTCACAGGAAAATATCCGGTTCCACCAGAAGATGCAGAATTCATAGAACAACTCAGACTTTTCAGAAATGTATAAGAGTGAATTTTGGAGTGAATTTTGTGGAATGAGAAAAATAGGAAACAAATTAAGAAAACAAATTTCGTGAAGTTTAAAACAGCAAATAATTCCAATAAGAAATGGAAGAACAAAGTTCAAAAAGGAAAAGATGCAGAAAATATAGTCAAAGATTATCTTGAAAAAAACGGATATAAAATCATTTCAACGAACTTCAGGTCAAAATATTCAGAAATAGATATAGTCGGAATTTCTCCTGAAAACATATTATGCTTCTTTGAAGTAAGATCCGGTGAAGTTTTCGATCCAATTGAAACGATAAACAAAAGGAAGATCGGAAAGGTCCTGGAAGGAGCTCTGGACTTCATCTCAAAAATTCAGTGGGACGGAGATATAAGGTTTGATATCGTGATCGTGACGAAAAATAAAAATAAATTTGACATAAATCATATTCCTTCTGCTTTTTCGTTAGATGATTATCCAGACAACCTTTAACTTCACTTTCAGCTTATCCATTCTTATTTATATAAAAAGACCAAGATGAAAAGAATTTCCAATTCATCTCAGAATTCTAAGGAGCAAGAAACGTTTATTTTTTCATAAGCTCAATCTGTTTGTAAAGATGCGAAAGCCTGAAAGATATTTCCTCAAGTTTCTTTCTATGTTCTTCTATAACTGATTCTTCTGCTTTTTCAATGAAATCTGGATTAGACAATCTCTTTTTTACCTTCTCAAGTTCAGCCGAAAGTTCCGAGACTTCTCTCTTAATTTTTTGATAAACTTCTTCTATTTTTTCCTGTTTAGCTTCAACCAGAATCAGTAGATTTCTGACAGAAGAAGGTATGTATTTTTTATCTCCCTGGCCTTTGAGCTTTTTTTCTAATTCTTCTTTTTCAATGGAAAGACAAGATTCTATCTTTGATCCCGAGAGTTTTTCCAGCCAAGTTATGTTAGAATTTATGGCTCCAAAAAGCTCCATACTTCCCTGACACACTAGCTGAACATTGATTTTTTCTGAAATCTTGATACCCATATAATCTTTTATTGATCTTATTTCCTTTACCAGTGAAATAAGCGTTTCTCCCATCTCCACAACTTCCTGTGGAAAGCTTTTCGGCTCTGGGAATTCTGCAAAAGATATTATATCAGCACTCCACTCAGAAGGATTATATTTTTTCTTCATAATATCCCATATATGTGCGGTTATAGATGGACAGAACAAGTGTATAATTCTTAAAGATGAATCAAGAACATAAACCAAGGTGTTCTGCGCTTCTTCTTTCAGTTCGTCGTTTTGAAGCTCAAATTTTGATATTTCAATGTACCAGTCACAAAAATCGTTCCAGAAAAATTCATATATTTCAGTAGCAGCTTGATTGATTCTTGCTTCTTCAATATATTCACTCACTTTTGATATACAACTTGAAAGTTTTCCCATAATCCAGATCTGCGGTATAGATTTTGGCTGAAAATTTTGTTCATACGATTTTGCATTCATAATGACAAACCGAGAAGCGTTCCATATCTTGTTCATAAAATGATAGTAGCTTTGTATTGTGTTTTCAGAAAGCTTTATATCCTTGACCTGAGATGCAAGTATTGAGAGAGTAAATCTAAGGGTATCAGCTCCGTATTTCTCTACTAAATCAAGTGGGTCAAGAACGTTTCCTTTGGTCTTAGACATTTTCTGTCCCTTCTCATCTCTTATTAACCCATGAACGTATACGTATCTGAATGGAACATCATTTGTGAAATAAAGTCCGGTCATTATCATTCTTGCAACCCAGAAGAATATTATGTCAAAACCTGTCACAAGCAGATCTGTTGGATAGAATCTTTCAAGTTCTATGCTTTTTTCTGGCCAACCGAGTACAGCGAATGGCCAGAGCGCTGAGGAAAACCATGTATCAAGAACATCTTTCTCTTCTTTTATCTTCTCTGAACCACAGTATGGACATTTTTTGGGAGTTCCATCAACCGTTAGAAACTCCTTACCACATTCCAGACAATTTGCTATTGGTATTTTATGTCCCCACCAGAGTTGCCTTGAAATACACCAGTCTCTTATTCTGCTCATCCAAGAGATGTAAAGATTTTCCCAATTTTTTGCTAAGAATTTTACAACTCCTTTTTTCTTGCTCTTACCATTTATTCTTGGTTCCTCATTACTCGCTTCCTTAACAACTTCTATTGCTCTTTCAGCTAATTCTTTGGTTTTCACAAACCACTGTTTTGAAAGAAGAGGTTCAACTACTGTTTTGCATCTATAACATCTGCCTATTCTTATTTTGTAATCTTCAACTTTTGATAGTAATCCAAGTTCCTTGAGATCTTCCAGTATCTTTTTTCTTGCGGAAAATCTTTCAAGTCCTTTGTATTGTCCAAATGTTATTATTCCTTCTTCATTCATTATTTTCAATCTTGGTAGGTTATGATCTTTTGCTATTTCGAAGTCTGCAAAGTCATGTGAAGGTGTAATTTTGACCGCCCCAGTTCCGAATGTCATATCAACTCTTTCATCCCTTATAATAGGAACCTTTCTCCATGCCAAAGGTACATAAACAGCCTTGATTTCTGCATACCTTGAATCGTCTGGATGAACCGCTACCGCAGTATCTCCGAGAAGTGTCTCTGGTCTCGTTGTTGCTACTGTTATACCTTCTTTTCCATTCTCTTCAATCGGATAAATTATGTAGTAGAGTTTTCCCTGTTCTTCATCAAATTCAACTTCAAGATCACTTAAAGCAGTTTTGCAAGATGGACACCAGTTTATTATGTAATCTCCTTTGTAAATAAATCCATTTTTATAAAGATCAGCAAAAGCATGCAAAACAGCTTTTCTGTACCCAGGATCAAGCGTAAACCTATTTCTGCTCCAGTCAACAGAGAGAGCGAGCTTCTCCATCTGCTCTCGTATTCTTGATTGACTTTTTTGCTTCCATTCTTCAACAAACTGTAAAAATTTATCCTCCGATAAATCCTCGCGTTTAAGTCCCTTTTTCTCGAGTTCTCTCAGAACCACCACCTGAGTAGCTATTCCTGCGTGATCTGTTCCGGGAACCCACAGAGCTTCATATCCTCGCATTCTTTTGTATCTTGTTATTACATCCTGAATTGTCATGTTCAAAGCGTGCCCTATATGCAAAGATCCGGTTATATTAGGTGGTGGTATTGTTATACAGAATTTCCTTCTATTTGATTCAGGGTCAGCTTTAAATGCGCCTGAAAAAATCTTTATCCATTTTGACTCTATGGATTTATGGTCATATCTCTTTTGCTCTTCTATTTCGTTCTTTCTTTGTTCCTTCTGAGATTCGGTTTCCTCTAACATTGTCAAGTTTCCAAAATTTTAAGCATAGAAACACAAAACCAGAAAATTCTGGAAATTTAGGATAGTGAGAAAAACTGAAAATCCTTATGATTGTCTCCCAAGTACTTATGATAAGAAGAAATGAGCGCAAATGATAGATATGAGATCCACCAAGTAGACATTTTAGTCGTTGGTGCAGGAGGGGCAGGTTTAAGAGCCGCAATAGAAGCCGCAAAGTCTGGTCTAAAAGTAGGAGTTGTATGTAAATCTTTACTTGGCAAAGCACACACAGTTATGGCAGAAGGTGGAATTGCAGCTGCTCTCGGCAACACTGACCCAGAAGACAACTGGAAAGAACACTTTCGCGACACCATGTATGGTGGAAAATTTCTAAATGACTGGCGTTTTGCTCTGAAACACGCCCAGCTTGCACCAGAGTGTGTTCTGGAACTTCAGGAGTGGGGAGCACTCTTTGATAGAACTGAGGACGGAAGAATACTACAAAGAGCCTTTGGTGGACACTCTTGGAGAAGACTAGCGCATGTTGGAGATAGAACCGGACTTGAAATGATAAGAACTTTACAGGACAAACTGCTTTCTTTCAAAAATGTTGATGTCTTTCAAGAAGCCACAATTATCCATATTCTCAAAGACGGTAATTCTGTATCGGGAGCAGTCGGATACTGGCGAGAAACTGGAAGATTTCTGATATTCAAAACTCCCGCAATAATTCTTGCAACCGGTGGAATGGGTAAAATATATGAGGTAACATCGAACTCTTGGGAGTACACTGGTTCAGGATATGCGCTTGCTCTTTTTGCTGGAGCTGAACTTAGAGATATGGAATTTACACAGTTTCACCCAACTGGAATGGTCTGGCCCCCGAGCGTAAAAGGGATACTTGTTACAGAAGCAGTTAGAGGCGAAGGCGGAAGACTTTACAACTCAAAAAAAGAAAGGTTTATGCAAAAATACGACCCTGTTCGTCTTGAGCTTTCAACAAGAGACCTTGTCGCTCGCTCCATATATACTGAAATAAAGGAAGGAAGAGGAACGGAACACGGTGGAGTTTATCTTGATGTCTCACATCTGCCAGCCGAGGTCGTGAAAAAGAAGCTTCCAGGTATGTATAAACAATTTCTACAGTTTGCTGGAATAGATATAACCAAAGAACCAATGGAAGTTGCCCCGACTATGCATTATACGATGGGAGGAGTTGTTGTTGATCCAGAAACACAGATGACAAGAGTTCAAGGTTTGTTCGCAGCAGGTGAGGTCGCATCTGGACTTCACGGTGCAAACAGGCTCGGTGGAAACTCCCTTTCTGACCTTCTTGTTTTTGGAAAACTTGCAGGCAAAGGTGCAGCTGAATACGTTTCATCACTGAAAAAAGAGCCCAAAATAGACAAAGGAGAAGTAGACTTTGCTATAAAAGATTCACTGAAATACTTCGAAGAAAAAGATGGGGTTTCACCATACGATATCCACGATGAGCTGAAAAAGACAATGCAGAATCTCGTCGGTATATTCAGAGAAGAGAAAGATATGAAAAAAGCTCTTGAAAAAATCTATGAACTGAAAGAAAAAAAGATAAGAGTGAATGGTAATGTTATGTTCAACCCAGCTTGGCATCTTGCAATTGACCTCAAATTTATGTTACTTTGTGCCGAGTGCGTAACAATTTCTGCTCTTGAGAGAAAAGATAGTGTCGGAGCTCACTCACGGCTTGATTACCCTAACGAATCAAAAGAGAAATACAATCAATTTATTGAACTGAAAAATGGCTCAATTCAGCTACGTAAAGAACCTACCCTGGAAGTTCCGGATGAACTAAAGGCACTTTTGAAAGTTCCCCCGTCAAGAAAATGGGAAGAAAGAAACGGGAATAAAAAGAATGAGAAAGGAGAGTAAAAATAAAAAACATCAAAATTTAGAAACTGCCTCTGGAAAAACTTTCAGCATCGCCTCCGTCTATACCTTCTATTCTTTGATCCTTTCCCCCTAAAAATACTCGTAATGCTCTTACCAACTTTTGAAAAGAATGATTTTCTCTCCGAATTAACTGATCCATTTTCCTCCGAATTACCCGACTTAATTACCTGACTTATTTTCCGCAAAATTTAGGATTTTGTCTTCCCTATTAATTGATCTCTCAAAACTTCTCAGCAACTCTATAGAAATAGGTAAAACATTATTTATTATGAGTATTGATTCAAGCTGTTTTTTCCGAGTTCTGTCCGGAATTCACTTCCGAGAAAGATTCAAAGTTCTTAGCTGAAACATATACTCCTTCACGAATACCTCTTAGGTTCTCATAAGAGTATTTGAATACAATTTTTACTATATAGCTATCATCAGTTTGCTGGATATAAAAACTCTCCCTCCTACGTTCTCTCTTTGTTCTTCGGATCATTCAGCTACGACTGTTTCCATAACGAGTTTATCTTAGTTATTTTGAATCAGAAAATTGAAAAATATACCAAATTAGAAAGTACGCAAAAATCAATTGAAGAACTCCGCGAGTAGTTGTTCGTAGTCTTCACGAAGAATCACATCTTTAATAGTCTCATATTGCTGTGTTACATCGTGTAATTTTTTGTTTTCAACTTTGTATATTTTTACTTGTTTCAAGCCTTCGAGCGGAAAATAGCCTATCACTATTATACTTTCCCATATATTGTATTTCTTTCGTTCCTTTTCTGGAACCGCGCTCAAAGAACCATATAACCTGCGTATCTCGTCGCTGACCTGTCTATACTTACTTTCCTCAACTTGCAGAGTCAGAGCACTAACAGTATATACACAACCTATAATTTTATCGTTCTTGTTCTGAGAATAAAATATTTTCTTTGCGAGCTCCAAGGAAGCTCCCCTCAGGTCATACTTAGAGATTTCAGAAATAGGTCTACCCTCTTTTATAAGCTTCTCCTCAAGATCTGCTTTCAACTTGTATTCTATTGGATCAAGTGGTACATGCATACCAACACCATTTTTTGAATAAATGAAAACTGAGTTGATTATACCATCAGTTGAATAGAAAACATTTTGAGTAATATCATCTACGGTCTTTATTTCTCTTTGCGCATCATCGAAATTATTTATCCCCTTATGTCTGAATGTCGTTACATAAAATGCATTTTTGAAATCAAATTTCATATAGCAAAAATTTAATCTTTTATATTGAGAAAATGTTGAAATTGAAGTTTTCGTTATCCACCCTCAAAAACCAGAAAATAAAGATATTCAGGTGCTGAAACGAATTTCAATATAATATTGATAATTTTTCATCTGCAACATTTTTAACATCAAGATCGTAAATGTACTGTAACTGAGATATTTTTGAATAAAACTTTCTTATCGCAAGCATCTGTCGATCAACCAAAATAAGCGGCTAAGGATAACCAACCGTTAGAGGAGTTTTTGCAAGAGAAAGCAAACTCAGAACCCCAACGAGCGCATCTTGAATTTTATTACGAGAACAATAGTAATGTAGCTGTCTATTATCTTCTTGATTTACCTCAAAGGTTTGCATTTCTTTTTTTCATCAGAAAAAGCAAATCTATCAATCGCAATGATATATCCTATTCATAATTTTTTCCAACAGAATGCTTATCAATCTGGCAGTAGCTTCTCAGAATAACCCCCGGCGGAACATATGTTTGTATGCCTCCTTTGTCTTCATATTTCTCAAATACACCATTATATTCCACTGTATAGGTTGGCGGTTCGAAATTAATCATACCTGATAGCCAATAAAGGTTTATTGTATCTGGCTGACTTGAAAAATGTGATATGTTCCAAGTATTTTGGAAGAGAATTCAAAATCAAAGAAAAAATACAATACGATAGACTCCAAAAATTAATGCCTTTTCAAGATTACAACAGATTATATGTATTTGATACATACCGGATTGTTTGACTTATACCGAAACAAAAAATAATTGTTATAAACTTTCTATTCACAATACTTTCTTGAAAATACAATATCTTGAAGATAGAATCAGAACTTCAAAAAAATACTTTATTCCTGGTAGAAGGTTTATGTGAGAAGAAAATTGATTGTAAATCGTCTCAACAGGGATTTCACATATTTTAAAACCGAGCTTGTGCATAAGAAATATAATCTGCTGGTCAAAAACAAAATCGTCAGATAGCATTGGAATAAAACTATAAATAGCTCTCAGAGCTCTAGCGCTATAACATCTGTATCCTGAATGGAACTCTGAAAGGTTAAGTCCCAAGACTTTGTTTTCAATGTAACTGAGAAAAATATTTGAAATGAATTTGATAATAGGCATACCACCATTTATAGCAGAACTTTTGTTTAACATTCTTGAACCTATCACAAGATCAGCTTTTTTCTGATCAATACACTCCAAAAATCTTGGTATATGCAAAGGATTATGCTGACCATCCCCGTGAATCATAACTATTTTCTCAAATGAGTTTTCAACAAAAAACTTGAAAGCAATCTTCTGATTTCCGCCATATCCTAACCTAGTTGGAGTTCTTATAACATAATCAGCTAAATCTTTGGCAACTAAATAAGAGTTATCGGTACTTGAATCATCAACAACAAGAACAAAGGAATTTGGTACAATATTTCTTATCTCCTTTATAACGGATCCGATTGTTCTTTCACAATTGAAAGAAGGAATGTAAATCAGCTCAGACATATCTGCAAAGTGCATCAGACATATATACAAAATATAAAGAGAAATTCTACATCCTTTCAAAATTCTAAGGTTCTATAAAGCCATTTTTTATGCAACCAGAACATATTACAGATTCATCTGGGATTCTGTTTTTAACAATGTACCGAGCATACTGAAATTTCTGATTGTTCCAGACCCGCATAAATCCTCCATCCGAAATGATATTTCCAAAATCAGCAGATTGTGGATATATAGCACAGCATCCGGAAACAGATCCATCCCAGTTTATAGTTCCCTGTGTCCATAAAAACAAACAAGTTTTAGGCTTTATTTTCTTTTCTCTGTCGTTGTATCTGGAAAATCTCTGAGAAGGAAACCAATCTTTGTACCTCTGTATTTTTTCTTCATCTGAAAGTCTCACCTCCTCACCCATATCTGCTCTCGTTGGTATAAAGCTTATTTCAATTCCCAATCTTTTTGATATACTTACAGCTTTTTCTATTTCAGATTCGTTGTGTTTCATAATTATAAACTGCCATAGAATCTTTGGTTTCTTTGACTTCATTTTTCTTTTAGTCTCAACAATACGCTCAAGATTATTCATAACTTTTGTAAAATTTCCTCCAATCCTGTATCTTGAATATGTTTCTTCGCTTGCCCCATCAATAGAAACTACAAGCTCATCAAGACCACTTTCTATAAGTTTGAGTGCAAAATCATCTTTGAAAAAATTCAGATTAGTGCTTACTCTCGTTTTTATTCTCTTTGAATGAGCGTAACTTATAAAATCAAATATCTGCTTGTTCAAAAAAGGCTCTCCCCAGTTAAATAAATCTACAACAAATATGAAATCTTTGAGTTCATCTATTATCTTTTTGAAGGTGTCAAAGGACATAAAACCCTTCGTCCTACTAATATCTCCTCTTCCCGTTGGACACAAAGGACATCTCAAATTACAATAACTTGTCGGATCAACGGTGATCTTTATGGGATATGCATAAACTTTTTTACCTCTTATTATGTAGTGATTGATAAGAACCAAAAAAAGGTTCAGTATCTTTCTAAAAGAAGTGTACCTCGTGAAGATAAAATCTGAAACGATTCTTTTTATGTATCTTTTGTAAATTATATACTTCTGGTTATAAAGTTTTGATACTCGCACCTTATATAAATTAGGATGGAGAAACTCAAAATTCACAAACTGAAAATAAACTCCAAAAGTGTATCAATTCTAATATTTGTAATATCATTTGGATACTTTATATTTCAACTCATATCAAAAATTGAATTGATAGGAACAATAGAAGACGAAATATATATAAAAGATAGAAACAGAGTAGTCGGAATAATTAAAGAAAACGGAGAGTATAAAATTCTTTTCAACGAACACAAAAATACCCCCAACAATGCAATCGCAAAAGAGCTTTGGAGAATAAAAATAGTTTCGCAATCTCTGCCACCAATGGGCTTAATTGTACTCAATGATATAGAATTCCCACTACTGATATGGTTTCATACAGGATTTCTTCCATACACCATCCAGAATATTTTTATGATAAAGTATGAAGTTCTGTTCGCAAGAATACCTTGTGTGATTTTTGGAATACTTATAGTTCCTATACTTATTCTCATCTTCAGAAAATCCGGTTTGGAAATCCCCTCTGTACTTTTTGGAGTTTCTTTGTTTCTGATCTCTTCCTCATTCCTTATGTTTCTTGTTCAATCTTCATCTTTTACTTACCTTCTGTGTTCCTTTCTCTTGACCATCTCAATATATTTTCTAATCAATAGAAATTTTCTTCTTTCTTTCATCGCACTTGGAATGCTATCTCTTTCATACATAAAGTTTGGAATAAATCTATTTCTTTCTTATCTTGTAGTTTTATCCTTTCTCAGCAGAGATATAAAAGACACAATTAGAAATTTTTCTTTTATGAGCACACTTACTTTAATATTCACCCTGCCGTATATCATTCACAGTATAGCATTCTACGAATTAGATGAAGTTTTACCTCGTGCAGGAGATATATCTTTCTTTTCGTTCTTCCCGAGAACAACATTGAAATTCATTTTGTCCCAACAAACAAACCAGAACTTCTTTGAATCAATAAAGATTGGATTTTTAGATCTTATGGAACTTATAGGAAATATCGGTTTTGGGAAACACCTCGTAATAGACTACAATTATTCAGCGTCAAAAATAAGCTTTGTCTTTATTTTGGTCTTTATATTTTGCATTATAGACAAGAATCTGAGATTGGTCTCGGCAATTATACTTATCTACACAATTTTCGAAAGTATAACATTTCCACACTATGGATTTCCAAGAAGATTTCTGGTAATATTCCCGATTTTTATATCAAGTATAGGAATCTTTATCTGGAATCAGATGCAGAAAAAATACGGTGTACTGTTTTTTACAATACCTATTTTTTATGTTTTTCTACAAACCCAAAGTCTTACGAAATTTGTCAAGAAACTTGAAACAGAAGGGGTATCTTTTCAGAACACTTCAATGGAAATTCAGAAAGAGATAAAGGATTTTATATTTCAACAAAATATAACAGAAATATCAAATTTTTCAGCTCTCATAAACCTTGATGTAATAACAGAAGGCAATATCAAAATCTATGATTGGTCATATTCAATCTTGTGGGGGAACATAAAACCTGAGCTGATACCACATATACTTAAACTGAATGAAGGGAAATATATTCTCTTGAGCTGGCTGAAACCTCACAGCGAAATAGAAAAAATATCAAACAGATATAACTTTAGTTTGGTGAAAATAAAGTCTTTTGAGAGAGCAGGAAAAGAAATATTCTCAATATCAAAAATAGAAAAAAAGAGCGAAACTGATTAATCTTTTGCGATAATAGAAAAACACTTGTAGCCTATTTCTGATTATCAAATATTAGAGAAAATCATATACTTTGCAACAGAGCAAAAAATGATCATTTCATTGAAATTTGCTCCTAAGATCTTGAACATGATTTCCGAAAAATTAAAACACTGGAAAAATCAAAATAATTAAAAACAAAAATACATTAATCAGAGATGAGAGCCTGGGTTTTAGAAAAATTCGGAGAAATAAAATATAAGGATTTTGAACTTTCGGAACTTTCAGAAGGAGAGGTTCTAGTAAAGATTCTCGCTTGTGGTGTTTGTTACCGCGATATCATAGATATACAAGGAGGATTCAAATATACAGCCCTGCCAACTGTTCCGGGACACGAGATATGCGGAGTTGTTGAGAAAGTAAAAGGCGAAACTCCGCTTTCGGAAGGAGATATTGTTATCTCAAGACATGGCACTTTTTGTGGGAGATGTGATCTTTGTCTTTCTGGACACGACAATTTATGCCTAAGAGGTGATAAATTCGTTCATACAACTTTAGGAGGATATGCGGAGTTTGTAAAAGCACATTTCTCTGCGTTCGAAAAAGTTCCATCCGATATTGGTCTTTCACCGGAAGAACTCAGCATAGTCTTCTGCGCTATAGGAACTGCTTACAGAGCAATAATAACTCAGGCGCAAGCGAAAGCCGGAGAAACAATACTTATAACAGGAGCAAGCGGAGGTGTTGGGATACACTGTATTCAGATAGCAAAAAGCATAGGATGCAGAACAATAGCTGTAACTACATCTGAAGACAAAATAGAAAAAATAAAAGAACTCGGAGCAGACGAAGTCATATTTTCAAAGGACATGAAATTCAATGAACAAGTTGCTCAAATCACACAGGGACGCGGAGTTGACATAGTTATAGAAAACACAGGATCAGTAGGACTTGAAGGCGCAATCAGAAGTTTGAAACTTACAGGAACACTAGTACTTGTTGGTAATATAAAAGTAGATAGATACTCCATGAACCCCGGAATGATAATAACGAGAGAAATAAAAATTAAGGGAACAGTTGGAATAAGCCATAACGAACTTCAAAAATTATTCTTTCTCCTGAAAGAAAAGAAAGTAAAACCTATAATCCACTCAAAGATACCCTTGAAGGAAGCTCCAAAATCTCATGAGATATTGAAGGATAGAAAAACCTTTGGTAGAGTTGTCCTGACACCATAAAGATTCTTTAGAAAATAACAAAAGCAAAAAGAATGATCCAGACTCAATGACAAAATTGAAAACTCAAAAGAATATATTTTTCTCAAAAATGAACGAATTTTGAACAACAAAGAAGATTTTATTGGGTTTGTTTTACCTTATCAGAGCAGAAAACCCTTTCTATCAAAGTAAAAAGCCAAAGTGAATCTTATTCATTTTCTACCTTTTTAGTTATGTCTCTTTCTCTGAACACGCTTTATTGATCCGTAAATCCATCAGCTGTTATTTATAGATTTAAGCTTTTTCTCAAATTCTTTCAAAGTCTTCGATTTTATCACTTCCTTCTTCAGGAGCCTAAGTTTGTTTACATCATCAATCCGCATTATCTCTTTTTTGATTGATTTAGATATTTTACCAAACTTGATGCGTATATCTAATAACAATGCCTCCCTCAAGCCTTTCTTTATTCCCTGCTGTATCCCTTCTTCAAGTCCCTCTTGTTTTCCCTCCTGATACAACCACGTTTTCGTTATATCTATATCTATCAATGCTTTTTCTACCTCCCTTCTTAAATCTTCTCTTATGTCTCTGAGCTCTGCAAATACCCCTAACCTATTTATATATTCTAACAAATTGTGGTTGCTTATCTCTCTTTTCTCAAAACTTTCTCTGAGCCTTGTTATTATCTTCTTTATAATTTCTGATATGTTCTGAGTCTTCCCAAGTACTCCAAGCAAATAAACATCTGGAGCATCTGATTCCAAAAATTTATCCGCTTCTACATTTTTCAGATCTATTATTCTGTATTCATAAAAAATAGATGTATCCTCATTCTTCATCTCTATCTTATTTTTCATCCTGAGTTCTTCCCTTCCCAAGTAAATCACAATCTGTCTTAACGGAAGATCATATCTTGAAACTATAACATAAAAATAACCAAGCATTCTCTTTGGCATATCTGGATCGTTTTTTGTCTGAAATTCAATGTGCAAAATAAACTCGGTTCCGTCTTTGAGCTTAACAATAGCTAAAAAATCAGCTACAAGCTTACCTAACTGCATCTCAAGCGGAATAGGTTTCACCTCAACAAATTCTTATCCAAGAATTTTCAGAACTGCAAGAGCTACTTTCTCAAAAGTTATCTTTATTGAATAATCATATCTCATATTCTACCAAAAATTTAGAACTTTTCTTTTGAGAATTCATAAAGCTTACTAACAACGTCAGCAAAAACCGAGTATATATCTTGAGATGAATCTATAATGAATACATTTTCAGAGTTCTCGGCAAGCTCAGCGTAAAACTCTCTTATTCTCCTGTGAAACTGTATATCCTGAGCCTCAAATCTATCTTCTTTTGATTTTTCGCTTTCAGATCTTTTCTTTGCTCTTTGCAGTCCTTTTTCAGGATCAATATCAAGAACAAATGTTAGCTCTGGCTCTACCCCGCCTGTTGCGATATAGCAGAGCATCGGAAGAGTCTCCGGCATAAGACCTCTACCTCTTCCCTGATATGCAAGAGTAGAATTCGTAAATCTATCTGTTATCACAACTATTCCCTTTCTCAAAGCAGGTCTCACAACATCAACAACAAGCTGCCTTCTTGCAGCGAGGAACAAGAATAGTTCACTTACAGAGTCTATGTTTACCTCAGACTTGAGTATTTTTCTTATCTTCTCTCCAAGGGGAGTAAAACCGGGATCTCTCACAACCTTCACATTAAAACCACACTTTTTCAAAAAGCTACCAAGAAGCTTCGCCTGAGTTGTTTTTCCGGAACCCTCAATTCCTTCAAAAGCTATAAATCTTGGAATATCTTTTAAGGATTTTATACGGGAAATCCATTCTTTGAGGTCAAAATCCATCACAATACTACCAACCTCTTACAATCCTGATTCCCAGAAGTAGCATAATTATGCCCAAAACAAAGTTTATTCGTCCGATCCAAGCAGAAGCTTTCCTTAACGGAGAACTTTTTCCGGCTTTCAGATGTTCAACAGCTTTCTTACCAAGCCAAAAATCATGAACTGCACTCAGAAGAACTATAAGAAAAAATATATGAAATTTTAAAAAAGTATCATAAGAAACCTCAATCCATTTTGCCGGAGAGAAAAAACCTGTTCTCATATAAGCATTGAAGTATCCAGTGATAAGTATGAGTGGGAAAATCAAACTCCAAGTTATTCCGCTGTACCTTTTTGCAATCTTCTCAAATAAAGCAGGATATTCTTGAGACTTTGATATAGAAGGTATCAAGACAAAAGATAGAAAAGTAGCTCCACCAAGCCAGAATATAACAGAAAGTATATGGAGAAAAACCGAAATTATGTATAAGGTTCTCATCAATTTGCTTTTACATAAGAAGTAGTTGTGGACTGAACCTTTTGCTTATCTTCCTGCTTCTTTGTACGCTGAGAAAGATATATATCATATGCGATGGCAGAACAAATGTAAATCGAAGAATAAGTTCCAATTATTAAGCCGACTGCAAACGTTATCCCGATATCTCTTAAAACCTCTCCACCAAAAATAATAAGTGCAACAGATGGAAACAGAGTAGTTATACCAGTTATAATAGTCCTTGGTAGCGTATCTGTAATCGCCTTGTTTATTGTTTCAGATGTCCAAAGGCCTCTTGCGAACCTTAGTTTTTCTCTTATCCTATCTGCAACTATAACGGAGTCATTGACCGAATAACCAGCAAGAGTTAGAAGTCCAGCCAAAGTGACAATTGAAAGTTCAACACCAAGAACAGATATTATTCCAAGTGTAATTATAATATCGTGAATTAGAGCCAAAACCGCACCTATTGCAAACCTCCACTCAAATCGGAAAGTTATATATATAAATATTCCAATCAAGCTCAAAGCAAAAGCTAAAACACCTTTTTCTCTGAGCTCACGACCTATTATACTTCCAACAGTTTCTATTTTCATTATTTCAAACTGACCAAGTCCCTGCATTCTTTCAGACAAAACCTGTGCTGGATCTTTCTTGATTCCCTCCTCTGTTCTCTCAGCTTCAATAACATCTAATGGAAGTTTTATAAGAAAAGCGTTTTCCCCGATACTCTGAACTGATGCCTCCGGGAGCAGAGATCTTACATCATCTATTCTTATGGGATTTGCAAACTTGACATCTGCTGAAAGCCCGCCTTTGAAATCAACACCGAGTGGAACCCTACCAGACAATATTACAAACAATGAAAAAATGAACAAAAGCCCAGAAAAAATATATCCTAACTTTCTTTTTTCCATGAACTTTATGATTTTTCCACGCGGAAAAATTGAGAAAAACTTCGGAGCTTTTGGCTGTATCGGTTGCTTCTGAGATAATTTAACTTCTACTCCGAGCTCTGGTATCTTCAATATTTCCTCTTTTCGCTCCTCTGGCCTTGTTTCTGCAACAGGTATCTCCTCCTTAACTGGTTCCGGAGCTTCTACCTGCTTTTGCACTTTCTGAACCTGAGACGGTTTTACTTCATCTGGTTTCTTTTCTCCCTCTTTAAAAATCTTCTTTTTTAGTTTATCTTTTTCAGACATTATATTAAACCTCCTTTCAAATACTGAAAATCCTCCTTTTTACGAGAAAATCCATTATTAACTTTGAAGCGAAAATAGATCCGTAAAATGCTCCCAAAATCCCCAATGTTAAGTTGAGAGCAAACCCCCTTACAGGACCTGTTCCAAATTGGAAAATAAATATCGCAGCAATTAAAGTCGTCATATTAGCATCTATTATTGTTGCCATACCGAGCTTGTGTCCCGAGTCAACCGACGGTTTGATAGAAAATCTCTTCAGAAGCTCCTCCCTTATTCTTTCGAATATTATAATGTTGTTATCAACTGTCATACCAACTGTAAGGGCTATGGCTGCAATTCCGGGGAGAGTCAAAGTTGCTCCGAAAATAGAAAGCATTCCGAAGATAAACAATAGAGCAATAAGAACACCAAACATTGCAACCAGTCCAGAGATTTTATAGTAGAAAATCATAAACAGAGCGGTAGCAGAGGCACCTATGGCAGAAGCAATGAGTCCCTTTCTAATGGAATCTTCTCCCAAAGATGGGCCAACTGTTCTTTCCTCCTCAAACTCAACCGGAGCTGGCAGAGCTCCTGCCCTCAAAACAGCCGCGAGTTCTCTTGCGTCCTCTATTGTGAACCTGCCTTCAATAGAAGCAACTCCTCCTCCAATTCTTTCCCTTATAACTGGTGCAGAGAAAACTTTTTGCTCCAAAACTATAGCAAGACGTCTCCCAACATTCTGAGAAGTCAGATTCTCAAAAATCCTCGCTCCCTCCGAGTTAAAAGCAAGAAGAACATAGGGCTCGTTAGTAATTGAATTCATACGAACCCTTGCATCTTTCAAATAAGCACCCGTCAGTTCAGCTACCGGAGAAAGGACATAAGTTCTGAAAATACCCTCTCTTTCATCTCTTCCGAGAAGTATCAAACGACCCTGAGAATAGGGGGTTAAAGTCTGAACGAAATTACTCAGCTTCTCCAAATCCTTTTCGTAAGCCCAAAAATAACTAATCTGATTACCACCTGAACCTATCTCTGTGGATTTATATATACCCTCCGGTGGATTTACATTCACAAAATAATCAGCCTGATCATCAAGTATTCTGAACTCCAAGAGAGCCGTTCTACCAATAAGCTGTTTTGCCCTTTCTGGATCTGTAACACCTGGAAGCTGAACAACTATGCGAGATCTACCAAACTTAAATATCTGTGGTTCGGCAACTCCAAATTCATCAATCCTTGAAATTATCACCTGCAAAGCTTGCGTCACAGCTAAATCCTCAATCTCCTTCTTTTCATTCTGATTCAGAGAAAAGATAGAATAGCTAATACCATCAACGTAATCTAAACTGGCATACTCAAAAGATGGAAACTCTTTTTTTACGAAATCAATAAAATCTGTTATGTATTTTACATATACTCTTTCACCTTGAACGAGCACAGGATCTGTAATCTCTGTTCCATATCTCTCTCTGAACTTTGAAAGGATGTCTGAAGCCAATTTCTCAACATAGTTTTGAGACGCCAGATCTGTTCTGACATTCAGAAGAAAGTAAGACCCACCCCTAAGATCAAGACCAAGCTTGACACCCCTCCAAGCTATGATTGAACCGAAGAGTACAATAGATAAAATCAGCAAAATGGCGCGCCAGTTCATAAAACTATTATGAATTTACAGAAAACCTAACAACATTTTATTTTGTCAGAAATTTATGCCAACAGAAAAACGGAATCAAAGATAAATAAAGATAATAGACAATTCATAAAACTCGGAAAAGACGACAAAACATTCAAAAGAATTAAAATAATACCTTTATGTTTTTGAACAAATTCCTTATACTTGGTATCCTCCTGATTCTTCAGAGCTGTGCCAAAGAACCGAAAAAAATAGAGAAAATAGACTTTCTATGCGAAGAATGTCAGAGCGAACAGAGAATCCAAACAAAAGAAGAATCAGGGCAAAAAGAATCAAAAAAAAAGGATATTCAACAAGATATAGCTGAACCAAAAGCACCCGCGAAAAAACCACTGATATTTGAGTACGATGCTCTGAAAGAAGAGCTTAATGTGAGAACCTACGAAGAAATGTTCGACAAAGCTATGCAATTTTATTCAAACGGAGAAATAGAAACAGCAGTAAAAATATTCAGAGTTCTTGTAGATAACTCCCCAAACAAAGAATACAGAGAAGTAGTAATGTTCAATTTAGCAATTGGTATAGAGAGACTTGGAAATGAAAACGAAGCTTTGAAAATATATGAATCACTCACAGCAAGTGAGAACTATGACATAAAAGAAGACTCAGTTTTGAGATCCACAAGAATAAAGCTGGCACAAGGCAAGGAAGTGAAAATAAATCCAGCTGAATTTTCCGATGAAAGAAGAAAAAGATTCGCCCAAACAATACTGCTGCTTGATAAAACTGAAAAAATTCTCGGAGAACTTCTGAACAAAACTCAATCTCTTGGAATATTAAACAACACAAATTCAGAACTCAAAGAAACCAAAAGTTCAAAAGAACTAAAAAAACAAGTAGAATCAATATGGTCTGAAATAAACAAGATACTCATAAATCCAACAGAAGAAAACGAAACAAAAACAATACTTTACCTTTGTCGTGGAAATATACAATTTATTGAAGCAATTCTTATACCCAACGACAATGCAGAAAATATCAAAAAGAAAGTAAGAAAACTCATTGAAGCTCAAAGAGAATATTTTTCGGCTGTAAAAGAAAGGCATCCGTGGTGGATGACAGCTGGTGTATTCAAGATAGGAGAAACATACAGGTATCTTTTCGAAGATATAACATCCTCCCCTATCCCAAAAGAACTGAGAACAGAAGAAGAGAAACAGATTTATATAGCAGAATTACTCAAAGAAATTAAAAGAGCTCTTGACCTCGCTCAAAACATATATGAGAAAAATATAAACTTCTCACAGAGAACTAAAATGAAAACCGTCTGGATCACAAGAAGCGAAGAAGAAATAGGAAAAATAAAGCACTACACCGAGCTTGTTCAGAAATTCATAGAAAGTATTGAAAACGAAGGAAAATTTGGAATAGACATCAAGGAAACAGAACATTCACCACAATAAAAACATCTTCACAATAAAATCATCTTCCGGATAAAACCTTTATAGCTTCGTCTTTTGATTTAGGTTTGATTTCATACTGATTAAGAACAAATATAACACTATCTTGAATGAACTTTTCTGTATCAAACATAAGAAATCTGGTAAATTCATCCTGTGAAGGAATATGTTCTCCAATAAAAACAACATATATCTTTTTCTCTTTCTGTATTGGTTTTGGAAAGATAAAATTCTGCTCCCTTGAAAGCACGCTTTTTTCAATTTCAGGCGAAGCCCCTATAATTGGATACATACCTATGTAAGCAACAATCTTCTCACGATATATCTTCTCTGAAATAGGATCAAAGACGCTTTCAAAATCTTGTGTTGACTTTACTTTCTCCTTGGTATCATTTATAAACTTCTCAACCTTTTCAACAAGCTTTTTTGAAATAATAATTTCTTTTATCTCTGGGAGAGCTTCCTCATAGGTTTTCACCCTCTCTTTTGAAACCTTCTTTATATATATAACCCACCATTGACCCTGAACCTCAAGCGGTTGAAGTAAAGTTCCCTCCGTCAGGTTCTCTGAGAAAAATTGAGCAAGAACATCGGTAGCTTTGTCTTTACCTATATTAATTTCTGTTGGTTTGCCACCCAGAGATTCAGTAGCCAATCTAAATTCGTCAAAGGTCTTGAAATCCTTACCGTAGTTTGAGTTGAAGAAATCAGAAGCTGTTTGAGAAGAAGGGAAACGTGCAATCCAAAAATCTCTTGTCTCGGGAATTTTAAAATCAGATTGATTGAAAAGATAATAATTCTTTATGTCTTGATCAGATACATTTACCTCAAAAGAAGTCTTCTTTATCTCAGCAATTGAGAGATTCCTCAAACCTCCTATCCAGGAGATAATTTCTTGAAACTCGGAAAGATCTCCGATTGTTTGAACTCTAACGATCAGATCTTGGAATTTAGTAAAGTAGTAAGAATCTCTTACATAGTTTTCAAAAGATTTCCTTGTAGCTCCAACAGAACGTATAAGATTCATGTAATCTTGTTGTCCCTGCAATCCAGCTGACCCCATAACTATAGCAGAAATCATATCGTCTGTCAGATTGAAACCAAGATGCTCCATAAGAACCGATACAGACTTTCTTGCAAGCATCATATCAAAAGCGTTTCTCATGAGCTGATTTTCATCTCCTTCGGTATTTTGAAATTCTCTGACAACTAGAAAGAACTCATCAGAGTATATATCATTTTTTCCATATTCTATTTTAGGAACAGTTTGAGTTGGCTGGATTGCTGTCAGGACTCCAAATCCTATGAAGAATGCAGCAGCAAGCAGGATATATATGATTTTCGCTACTGGCGACCTTATTGCTTTGAATACAGAAACACCCATAAGCTACATTTTAGAAAGAACTAAACGAGAACTTCTTTTTTTCTGTTTATTATCTCAGATATAGCATAGTTGTAAGCTGTTGATATCGTGTCTATTGCAGTGGCAACAAGATCTGCACCCATACCTTCAAAATCTCTTGAGTCATTTTCAAAATTAACAGTAATTCTAACTCTCACGTACCCAGCTGTTCCCTTCTTTTCTGCTCCCTCAACAAGCTGTACAGAAAAATTTGTTATAGATACATTATCTATCTCAGGATAAAAATCCTTTATTATCTGTCTGAGTGCAACATCAAAAGCATTTATCTGACCATCTCTTGATGAAGCAAAACCCAGCTTTATTCTATTTCCTATTCTCATCTTCAACTTAACTTTGCAACCAAAAACAAGTTTCTGATAATCCATATCCCAGTCTATCTCAACAGATATAACCTCAAATAAAAGATCTTTTTTTTCTTCACTTAACATAAATTCTGCACCTTTGATTATTTTTTCTTCTATCGTTGCTAGATATATATGATTTTAAACTTTTTGAAATATAATTTTGAATTTTTACTTGCATTCACAAGGAAAATATTTTTCAGAGAAACTATACTTGCAAGCGCAGACTTTATAAGATCTAGCCTACCACCAACTCTTGGAGTGTGTATACCATTTGCTGTAATTACAGCCTTTCATGGATGGAAAGCGGCTGAAATCTTTGGTGCTTACAGATTCTTGCCGACCGCAACAAATCTTGTTATGCTCAGAGAAGTTGCTCCCGTTATTTCAACCCTTATAATGATAGCTGTGCTTGGAAACGCAATCTCATCACAAATTGCACTTATGAAACTCAGAGGAGAATTTACCTACCTTGAAACAATAGGTGTAAATCCGTATGATTTTGTAGCATTCCCAAGAATAATCGCAACGGTCTTCTGTAACTCCGTTCTGTTTATACTCGTATCGGCCTCGTCACTAGCAGGACTATTTGTTTATATGGTCAAAATAAAAGGTATGGAAGAGGGAATATTTCTAGACGGGCTATGGACCATTGTAGAAATAAGAGATCTACTTGGCGGACTTTTAAAATCAGCTGTCTTCGGATTCATAACTGGGCAAATAGCAACATTCTTTGGATTTGTAGCAGAAGAATCAACCGAGGGAGTAGGAAAAGCGTCAGCAAGAACAGTTCTTATTTCATCTATCAGTTTCATAATAGTTAATGTGATACTATCAATTATACTTTTCGGTGAGGTGAGCTACGAGTTGAGATAAAACCAAGCTTATCTGAAATATAACGTCGTTCAAACTCAGAAAATTTTTCCTTCAACATAAAAGCAAAATCATTATTTTTGAAACTTTGGGTGTTTGAAAGAAAAATTATCTCTTTAACAGGTGCAACACCCATAAGAGAACTCGTAAGAAAAACAGCATCCGATCTCAAAATTTCCTCAGGTTTCTCTTTTGTTTCCTGAACTTCTATACCCAAACTCTTGCATAACTCAATAACCTTTGTTCTCGTTATACCTTTTAATATTCCAAGCTCTAACGGAGGTGTAAAAACTTTATCTTTTTTTATCCAAAATATATTTGACCTTGTTCCTTCAGCTATATAACCGCCAGAAAGAACAATAGCTTCATCAAATCCTTCCCTGTTTGATTTCTCGCGCAAAACTACATTATCAAAGTAGCTCAAAGGCTTGAGACCAGATGAAAAACTCTTTGGATTTCTCTCATACTCGGTTATCTTCAATCTCAAACCAGCTGTATAAGAGTAAGGATATTTATCAAGAACGAAGAACAAAAAGAATCTCAGATTTTCTTCAACAAGAATAACTTTCAATACTCCTATATTATTTTCGTATTTTGATATATCAACAGAAGCTCTTAAAACGAACTCCTTATCTATTCCCTTACCCCATACCTTTCTCGCAGCTGAATCCATTCTATCTATGTGATCTTCAATGAAAAGAGGATATCCGTTCAAGATCTTCATCGTTTCAAATAGTCCAACACCAGAAAAAAGACGATAAAGTATGTTTTTGTCTAACTTATCGTACTCTTCAAGACCTTCATCGGAGCCCCTGAAAATACGCATTTTTGGAAATTTTATCAGATGTCAAGAGAAAAAATGAAAATCAAAATTTTGAGCGAACATATCAAGAAAATCTTTTCAAGAGAGCCTTGAAACAGATCAAATATTGTTGCCAATCTTCCCGAGAAGAGTTCTGTCTCCTTTTATATCTTTGAGTTCTATATTGATACTTCCCAATGTGAAATCAATCTTCATCTTCAAAGGTATATGGTTTTGTGAGTCAACCCATATAGTCCAGCTACCCCGTGGTTTAAGAGCTCCTTCAGTTTCAACCCGTGGTGTTATCTCAACAATGTTCGCTTCAAAATCACCAATATGATTGTTTATAGATTCCTTTCTCAAAAAAGAAAATGATATGTTGTAAAATTTTCTTTCATAGAAAATATCTATATTCCCAGATGTTGAGCTGTTTTTGAATATAAACAAAGCCGCTGAATAAGGTTCGAACTGATTGTTCCACTCATAAGATAATTCTTCTCTCTGCCCAACTTTATCTTTTGGATCTTTGTACTTTGTAATCTTTGCGAAAATTCTATTTGTATCAAATACATATTCCTGAGTCCTTATGAATCCGTATTCCTGTTGATAATATTTGAAAATCTTTGGTTTGAGAGTATCTTTGTCTACCAGAGAATATCCCACATTATATACCCTGCGTACAATCTTACCAACATTAGTCGATCTTGAAACACTGTTTATCTCAACATTCTGATCCCTGATCTTATACTTTATACAAGTTTCTCCAACTTCAACAAAGACGAAATAAACTTTGTAGCAAAGCTCAATGTAGCTTGAGAGTACAAACAGAACAAGAAATTGCATATCCTATAAATTTAATCGCTTCTCAAGCTGTTTTGAAGTTTTTTGGTGAGAATCAGATCTTATCATTATTTATTTCTTATCATTAGTCATTTCTCCCAAGATAAGCGGAACCGAAACTAACAGCAGAAAGAGTTTCATCAACCCAAACATCCCAACCGATTATTTTTCCGTAAGTTTTGAAATTCTTTGTCAAACCAAGAACGGTGTATATAGGAGCAAGACCGCAGACTCGTCTTGAATTCTGATCAAACATAATACTATCTAAGAAACCCTCTTGTGAATTTTCGGCGAACTTCTGTAGAGAAATAAAATCTTTTAGTCTCACAATAGATATTTCATATTGATTTACAGGGTTGTCACCAAACCTCGTACCTATATGAGCAAAATCTGCGCCCGCGACAAGAATAAAATCTTTCAGACCCGATATAACCTTATCATATATATTGTAAAGAGTTTCGATGTATCTTTTTACGCCATCTTGTCTGTATGCCCAAGAAGCCGAACAGAGAACCGGAACAATTTTGGAATTCGGGAAAAGATACTTTATAAAAACCGCCTGAAATTCAACAGAATGTTCTGTCTTATGTATTATCTCGTCTTCAAAAGACTCATCACCAACAACATTAGATATAGCTCTTACAATATCTTTATCAGTTCTCAGAGTTCCAAACGGTGTCTGAAAATCTTTATCTGTAAGAATTATAGGATACTCCGAGTACGCATGAGATGTTCCAAATATAAAGAAAACATCTGGATTCTTCAAGGAGTTTCTTAAAAAGCTCCATGTTTTTGCGTAAATCTTTATACCGTTTAGTATTTCAATATGTGGAGAGACAACAGCAAAAACTCTTCCATCTTTCTGATCAGTTCCAAAAAGTTCCATAGTAGATGAAAAAAACTCCTCCGCCTCCCTTCCTCCAGCTGGGAAAGACTTTCCAGCAAAGTTAGAAGGTTTCTCAGCAAGCGCTCTGAACTCTGCCTTCTTCTGAGACTTTAAAAGAGAAAAATTATGTGTTTCCAAAAAACCGCGACTATCAAGAGTTTCGATGATTTTTTTCACCTCAGCCTCTGGAATATCAGCTTTCACAAGGGAACTCACATACTTTGCAATCTCAGAAGGAGATTTTGTTCCATCAAACATCGAAATAATAATTGCAGAAAGCTGATTGACAACCAGAACATCATCAACATATCCACCAATATCTCTCAGTATAAATCTCCCATCACCAGTTGGCATTATTTCAACATTGACCCTGATTTTTGGCTTTGGTGTGAGATCTATTACCATTCAGTTAATATTGCACCAGAAAAATGAACATTTTTGAAATACTGATTTTTTAAGAATACTCAAAACTATCACAGCAGTATCATCCTACAAAACACCGCAAAATTTCAAAAATAAAAGTTAAAATGAAAATTAAAGTGTAAAATCAAATTCAAGACCTAGAAGCTAACACCGTTTTACCAGAATAAACCCTATCACCAATTTTCACTTTTATATTGTAGTTCTTCGGTAAATAAATATCTACTCTTGATCCGAAATAGATCATCCCTATTCTTTCACCTCTTTTCACTTCATCGCCTTTTTTCTTAAAAGCTTTTATTCTTCTCGCAATCGCTCCGGCTATTTGCACAAGAACAAAAGTGTTTCCATCTCTATCTGATATTTTCCAGATCAACCTTGCATTTTTCTCTGACTTTTCAAGAAAAGCTCTTTCAAAACCACCCGACCTGCTATCTAATTCTTTAATAACTCCGGAGGATGGAGCTCTGTTGACATGAACGTCTAGCGGACTCATAAATATCGCTACTCTTTTAAAAACACTATCTAAACCCTCTGGTTTTGACTCATCTACTATAAAAACTCTACCATCAGCTGGAGAAAGTATATCATCCTCGTTTTGAGAATCAGGATACCTTTCCGGATCTCTGAAAAAATTTATAACAAGTGCAGTCAAAACAAAAAAAGGTATAGAAAAAAGAAAGCCAGCAAAAACATAAACAATAGCAGTAAGCAACAAAGATGCAAAAATAAACTTTACACCCTCTGGTCTGATCATAAACTCAAATAAAATTCACAAAATGCACGAATTGCTATTTTCAGAAAAATACAAACGAACTAGTTAAAGTCAGAACGCTCTAGTAAAACAATATGTGCCTCTCAGTGGTAAAAAAATTAATAGAAGAGCAAAAGTAAATAAATAAAAAGATAAAAAGATATAAAATATCCCTATCTTATTAAGGAACCTTCCAGAATATCTTGTAGACCTTTTTTATCTATGTGAGCACCCTTTCTTATTTTTCGCTTCCAGCTTGAGCTTTTGCCAATTTTGTAATGATTCCAGTTCGAATGCCAGTATTTAATCTTTCCGCTCTTTTTTATCTTAAACCTCTTTGTAACGGTTTTTGAAGTCTTGTTCATCTGATTATTCTCCCTCAATCTTAACAGAAACTGATTTCTTTTTGGCTTCCTCCTTTTTCGGTATAGTTATCGTAAGAACTCCATCTTTTATTTTCGCCTGAGCTTTATCTCCCTCTACATATTCTGGGAGCCTTACCCTTCTCAGAAAACTTCCATATCTTCTTTCTGAAACATAAAGGTTCTTCTTCTTTATTTCTTCTTCTTCTTTTCTTTCACCCTTAACAATAAGTTGATCATCTTGTATCTCAACTGAGATATCCTTCTGAGTCATACCTGGCACATCCATTTTTATTATCAAGCTCTTATCATCCTCCATTATATCCATAGAAGGAAAGAAAGATCTCGTAGCTTCCTCTGGAAAGAAAGGAGAGAAGAAGTCATCAATAAGCCTCTCTATTTCTCTTGAAAAACCTTCTGAAAAAAGTCTTGGTAATCTCTTCCTTTCCATAATTGAATAATATACAACAAAGAAAAACCAACTGAGAGATTTTCAAAAACTTACATAAATCTTAAATTTTTGAAGTTTGCAAAAAAAGTACTTAGTAAAGTAAAGTAAAATAAATCTCAAGAGGTATCAGAAATGATTTACATAGACAAAAAAGCGAGGTCCTCAGAAGAAGAAAAAACAAAAGATAACAAGAGAAAAAAAATAAAGATTGCTATATCCGGAGTTGGGAATTGCGCAAGTGCATTGGTTCAGGGCATATCATACTATTCAAGGAACAGAAAAGAAGGATTAATTCACCCCGATATAAAAGGTTGGAAACCTGAAGACATAGAAATTGTAGCAGCATTTGATATAGATAGAAGAAAAGTAGGAAAGAAACTAAAACAAGCAATACTTGAACAGCCAAACTGTACAACCATATTTGAAAGAAATATAAAAAACGGTGAAACAGAAGTTATGATGGGACCTGTTTTAGATGGATTTGCTGAACATATGAAATACTACCCAAAAAACAGAACATTTTCGGTGTCTGACAAAAAACCCGTTGATGTTGTCAAGGTTTTGAAAGAATCCGGAGCAGAAATTCTCGTAAATTTTCTACCTGTTGGATCGGAAAGAGCAACGAGGTTCTACGCAGATGCAGCAATTGAAGCCGGAGTAGCTTTTATAAACTGCATACCCGTGTTTATAGCTTCTGACAAGCATTACGCAGAGAAGTTCAAATCAGCTGGACTTCCAGTAATAGGAGATGATATAAAATCTCAGCTTGGGGCAACAATCCTTCACAGAGCAATTGCAAACCTATTCAAAATGAGAGGTGTAAAGTTTGAAAGAACATACCAGCTCAATTTTGGAGGAAATACTGATTTCCTAAACATGTTAGATAGATCGCGTCTCAAATCGAAAAAGATTTCAAAAACCGAAGCTGTAACATCTGTACTCGGAGAAAATTTTATAAACAACGAAAGAGTTTATGACACAGTCCATATCGGACCGTCTGACTATATACCCTTTCTGAACGATACAAAAATATGCTACATAAGAATGGAAGGAAGAGGTTTTGGAGGAGCAAAAATAGAGATAGATGTAAAGCTCAAAGTAGAAGATTCTCCAAACTCCGCCGCTGTTGTAATAGACACAATAAGATTTGCAAAAGTAGCTCTTGAAGAAAAATTAAGTGGTCCTATTCAAGTTGTTTCTGCGTTCACCATGAAACATCCACCAGTCCAGATGTCAGATGAAGAAACATATGAGATAATTTCAAAGTATATCAGAGGTGAAGGGAAAATCTGGTAAAAATAAAAGATAAGGAGTTGAAGCCTGAAAAAAGAAAACTAAGATATAACTTTGATAAGAACGTCCCCGTAATACACACTTTCGAAAGTAGCGTCATCTTTCTGAACTAAAAGTGAGCCGTCTTCCGCGATCCCAGAGCTTATACCCTCAAACTCCCTTGAGTCATATTTTATCTTTACTCTACCACGCCACATGTTATTTTCTATCTCAGATTTAAGCTGATTCCATTTTCCATCTGAAAATTCCTTCCAAACAGTTCCAAGCTCATTTTTTAGTTTCCTCACAAAATCAATAAGGGAAACCTCTTTCTTAGTAATATCTTTCAGACAAATAGAAACACCATCAATCGGGGAGACTTTAACATTAACTCCGATCCCAAGAATAATATATTTTGCTATTTCCATTTCTCCAAAAGCTTCAGCTATGCAGCCAGATATTTTCCTTGCTTTTCCATCTCCAAGTATAATCCATACATCATTTGGCCACTTTATTTTTATTTCTTGATCAATTTCATAGTGTTTTTTTATTGTCCTGAAAACAGAAATACCACCTATTAAAGATATTTTCACGATATCTCTCATTGGAGTTTCTGCCTTGAGAACAACAGATCCATAAAAATTTCCTTCCGGAGATTCCCAGATGCGTCCCATTCTACCTCTACCTTTAGTTTGAGTGCGTGCAAGAACCCAGTAGTCTTCTTTTATTTTTGATGCTTCAAAAAGCTTCTTTGCCTCATCCTGAGTACTGTGAATACTATTGAAAAAAACAATATTTTGACCTATCTCCCAAGGAAATGGAATATCAGGAGTAAATAAAAGCTTATAACCTCTCTTTCGCTCAAACCTGTATCCAAGCTCCTGAAGTTTCCTAACAATCTTAAATACCTGAGAGCGAGTTATCCCGAGCTCCTTTGCAACTGTTTCACCAGAAACTATATCAGAACTACTCCGTAAAATTCCAAGAAACTTGCTTATATTTTCATTATAACGCAAGAAACTCCTTGTACCCATAATATAAAGGAATTGTCATCCAAAATACTGAAAGGGAAAGATTGGAAAAACATTACGAAGTTTTCAGATAGAACCAGATATTTCAAATTTAAACAAACTCCTTACTCTAATACAAACTTCTCCTCTTTTTACCTTCAACAAAGATTGGCTTACCACCTCTGACTACTTCCGGAGTTATCACAACTTCCTTTATATTAGGATTTTCCGGAACCTCAAAGATTATATCAAGCATGATCTCATCTAAAACAGATTTTATACCTCTGGCTCCAACTTTTTTAGATACAACCTTCTTAACAATTTCTCCTATAGCACTATCTGTAATCGTTAAAGTTACACCCTCTGACTCAATTAGCTTTATATACTGCTTGAGATATGAATTCTTCGGTTCAGTCAATATCCTCCTTATATCGGATTCATTAAGGTTATGAAATGGAACTATAACAGGAAATCTTCCTATTAACTCTGGTATCATACCAAATTTTATCAGATCATCTTGAGATAAATTGTATAACACCTCACCCTCTCTATCAGATTCAATTTCACTTGATTTCTCATTATTTAACTTTGACTTGCTATCTGAATCCTTGAATCCTATTGATTTTTTACCAAGTCTCTGAGATATAATATTTTCTATTCCAGAAAAAGCTCCTCCTGCTATAAAAAGTATATTAGTTGTATCTACAAACATCGTATCTGAAAGTCCTCTTTTACCTCTGATTGGAATATTCACGCCATTGCTTTCAATTATTTTGAGCAACGCATGTTGAACACCTTCACCTGAAACATCACGAGTTGAAGAAGAAACTTCACCGGATTTTCTCGCTATCTTATCAATCTCATCTATGTAAACAACTCCAATCTGTGTTTTTGCAAGATCATATCCGGAATTTATATAAAGATAGTAAAGTATGTTCTCAACATCATCTCCAACATATCCAGCTTCGGTAAAGCTTGTTGCATCGACTATAACCATTGGAACATCAAGTATTTTGGCTATGGTTTTTGCAAGGAGAGTTTTACCGGTTCCAGTTGGACCAACAAACATAAGATTACTCTTCTCTATTGTTGAATCTTTGAGTCTTATCCTTTTGTAATGATTGTATATAGCAACAGAGACAAACTTTTTGGCAACCTCCTGACCAATTATATTCTGATCAAGGTATTCTTTTATTTTCTTAGGAGTCAGGTTTTTAGCTCTCGCAGCACCTTCGCGCGGGAACAAATCCTCTGGGATCTCGTTTTCTTCATAACTTTCAACCATATCATTACATATCTTCACACAGTCAAAACAAATATAAGCGTTATTCATTCCACTTATAAGGCGTTTTACTTCTTCTCTGCTTTTCCCGCAGAAAGAACAGCGCTCCCTGTCTGAATGTCCCATATCACCTAAAAATTATGTATTCCTTCATTTTTTTTCCTTTTTGTAGTGTTTTTTTGGTCTAGCTTGGTCTAGCAACAATATAGATGAATCAAATAGACACAAAAACGAAATTCTAAAACCAAATACCCTATTGAAAATATTTGATACACTTCAAGACAACATCTGGACTCATTCAAGACTAACCCTGTTGATTCCAACAAATCAAGTGAAAAGATAAAATCTAAAAATACTCCAAGCTAAATTGATATGAACAAATCAAGCTACAAATTAAGCTAAACTACACACAACATCAATAGCAGATAATAAAAAACATCACGAAAAAACACCCGTGCAAAGCGAGATTAAAAATCAGAATACCAAGGACAAAAGAACAATTTTTGGATTGATAAAAACTTCAAGGTTTCTACGAGCTGTTCTTATTTTCTCCCAAAGATCGACTGAAAAACTACCGAGCTTTGCTGAATTCTTCACCAAGTAAGATTCAAGAGAATCAAGTATATCACGTGCCTCTTGGATCTCTCTTATTTCGTTGATAAGCTTGATAAACTCTGCCCTTGAATCTTCTGGATTAATAACACAACTCAGTATCTTCCAGATTCTTCTTATGGTTTCTTCATCCTTTTCAATAACAGAAAAATTGAAATAAGATATGTTATACAGGATTTCATTGACATCTTGGGGGAAATTTTTCTCCTGAATTTTTGTCTCCAAAAGCTCCTTTATATTCGGGAAGAATCTGACCTTGACACATCTTGATACAATAGTGGATGGTATAAGCTCAATTTTTGACGCTGTAAGTATATATGTTGTATAAGGTTTGCTCTCTTCCAGAGCTTTGAGCAAAGCTGAATATCCTTGTTGTGTCATCAGGTGAGCATCTTGAATGATTATGAACTTTCTGGATGAGTATGGCGGTACAAGTGCAAAATCAATAGCAGAACGAACGCTTTCCACCTTAAGTCTCTCATCATCAGCAGATTTTCTGACAATGAGTATATCTGGATGACTCTCATAAACACACTCGGAACAAAATCCGCACGGAGGCATAAGACCACAGAGAAAACTTTTTGCAAAATGTAAAGCAAAATCAATTTTACCTACTCCCTGCGGTCCATAGAATAAAAAAGCGTTTCTGATTTCCTGATTCTGGACCATTCTTTCGAATACTTTGTATGTATTAGGATAGAGTCTTTTGAGATCCACGCTATAAATTTGACGCTCCCGAAAAAATTGATAAAAGTTTTTGAAAATCATCTAATTGAAAATGATAATCAGTATTAGTCTATATTGAAAATGAAAATCAATATCAATTAAAAGGAGGTGATCAATTACAATGAATAACAGAAACAAAACAGGAGATGTAAAGAAAATCAAAAACAAAACAAACAAAAGATCGGCAAAATCACTTGCTACAAACTTCCTTGCTCTTGCTGTAATCCTAGTATTAACCGATGCATCTGAAACATACGCGGTTGAGCGTGAAGGTGGAATATCTGTCGGTGGATATGGTTCTGTTCGGTATGAATACCTGACACAAGGTAACAAATCAATATCCACATTCACTCTAAGAAGAATAGTCCCAACATTTTCTGCTACTGTGAAAGAAAGACTCAGATTCTACACTGAACTTGAATTCGAAAGATTCGGGTTACTTGAGCTTGTTGAAGAGCTAACTCCGTATCAGGGAGGACTGAGAGCGAAAACTGAAATAGAAGGGACTCACGGCTCCGAGATAAAGCTTGAGCAGATGTGGGGTGAGTTTGAAATAGCAAGAGCTCTGAGATTCAGAGTTGGCGGAATTCTACCACCTGTTGGCAGATTCAACATACTGCATGATGATGACATCTGGGAACCTGCGAGAAGACCTCTTTCTGTCAGAGATGCCACAGTTCTACCAGATAAAACAGCTTGGATGGAAATCGGAGCTGGATTCAACGGAAACTTTGATCTGGGAGAAACTTTGCTTGGGTATGAAGCTTATGTGCTCAACGGTGTAACACTTGAACATGATTTTGAACTTTACGTGATCGGCGGACATGAAAGAAAGATCGATGATACAACAACAGTAAAATACAATCAAGCAAAACTTGAAGCTGTTATAAAACCCAGATTCGGGAACGCGAGACTTGACACCAAAAAGGAAAAAGCCCTTGCAGGAAGAATCTTCGTAGCACCGGCTCTTGGATATGAACTTGGATTCTCCGGGTACTTCGGTAGATATACTCCTTCATTCCTCGTACCCGCAAACTTATGGACAGCAGCCATTGACTTCAAAGCAGAACCTATCTCAGCCTTCGATTTTGAAGGAGAGTATGCTTTCACTCAATTTACAAAACTCTCCACTGTCATTCAAGATATAATCTCAAAATCCTTCCACAAAACCGGAACAACTATATTCTATCAAAGCTCAACCGGAACAGCCGTGATTGTACCAACTGGGATTGTCTCTGAAATAAAAGTCAAAGAACTTTCTCTTGCTGATACTAAACAGGGAGGATGGGTTCTATTCAGATTCAAATTCTTCCCGTCATTCCTGCAAGGAACAGTATTTGATTTTGATGGCGAATCGCAATTCATACTTTTCGACCGGCCGGAGTATGTTAGTTACAAGAATACAATCGTAGCACTTGATTTCAAAGACGGGAATATAACTCGGGAACAAAAAGCTGATATAAGTCAGTTCAGAAACACCGTAGGAATAGCATACAGACCGGTAAAGACGTTTGTTTTCTCAATTTCTTATGAATTCACAACACTTTTATCTGGCCCGCGATATATACATACCTCGGGCAATGAAAATCAGCATGCTATCCTTTTTGGTTTCGCGTTCGGCTTATAGGAGGGAGTGGAGAGAGATGGAGAGAGTAAACATAAAAACAAATAAAATAAAAAACAAAATGAGCTGGCTTATAAGGTCTGGATTTCTACTATTCTCCATCTCTCTTGTTCCCTCACTTTATGCAGAAAGTTATGAGAACCAAGTTATAAATCTTGCGCAAGAAACATTTGAGAATTCAGCAAGTCTCGCTTTAGTTGAAGTTGATATAAAGTCTATGGAAAAATTCGAGGAGCTGATGAAACCGGCAAAAACGAGCTTTGATGAAACTAGATTTCAGGGTGCTTATATCTTCAGTTCAGATCAAATTGTTGGATACTGTTTTGTTGTAAATGAAATTGGAAAAGAGATGCCAATAACCTTTCTGGTGTGTCTAAATCCGGATAACTCAGTTAGATTCATAGAAGTTCTGAAATACAGAGAAACAAGAGGAGGAGAGATAAGGTCAAAGATGTTTTTGAAACAATTTCAGGGCAAAAAAACAGAAGACAAAATTACAGTTGGTCATGATATAAAGAACATAAGAGGAGCAACCCTATCTGCTTGGGCAACAACAAGAGCCGTAAGAAAATCTTTTGCGATAAGAAAATCAATAGATGAAAAAATTGCGAATGTATCAGTAAAATCAATCTTCCAACGAAAAATATCGTCCAGCAAAAGTTCTAGATGCTACGAGGTTGGAGATACTTTCCTGTGCTTGACTTGCAATTGTTCCGAAAAAGATTT
This sequence comes from Candidatus Calescibacterium sp., assembly GCA_025060505.1. Taxonomy (GTDB): domain Bacteria; phylum Calescibacteriota; class Calescibacteriia; order Calescibacteriales; family Calescibacteriaceae; genus DRWZ01. The sequence goes on along the minus strand of JANXBU010000007.1, from coordinate 44,358 downwards.
CATCAAAATTCACGAGTTTGTTTCAGGTATATCAAAAGAATTTTCTGATTTTTATTTTCAAAATATAATGTCCAGTAGGATAAAGGAGCTTGTAGATAAATATGAAAAATCAAGGAAAGACATTGCATACTTCGACATATATTGGAAAGGAGATGGGAAACCGGATCTTGGCGGAGTTTGGAAAGGATATGTTGTAGATGTTCTCGCTGAATTTATGAAATCAATAGGAAAAGAAGAATTCGAGATAAACTTCGGATGGTCTTCTTTCTATTTCTCCAAACCAACAGCTATCTCCGTTCTCGGTAGGAAAATTATCCACAAGGGAGCAGTAAGTGTGTCGGACTCCGATTCCGAATACTCAGAAATATTTGATCCAGTCGATTCAAAATTTGTAAGAAACAAGGGAAAAGTTGCTGTACTTCACACAAGCGCAGAGTTTTCCGACTTTGCTTCAACGCTATGCATAATATGGGAAGAATGCGCAGAGTTCATAAAAAATAAAGGTGGTGTGATCATAAGAGAAACAAATAAACATTGAATCAAAAGTATAAGATCTGACATACTGCTAACTTTATAAAGCTTCAAAGAGAGAATTCTTCTCAAAAACTCCCTCAGAAATAAATCAAGTGCTATGGTAAAAAAATAAGATAACAAAAATATCAATGGTAAAAAATAAGATAACAAAAATATCATAAGTTCCCACACTCTGCGGGAAACATACACTCTGTCAGATTTTAAAAGAGCAGATCTTTGTTGCAGAACAAAACTTTCGTTTATGCTAAAACAAAAAAATCTATAACTAAATTTTGTGTGATGGATGAAGTTATTGAGAAAACCAAAAATACACTTTTGGATATAAAAAAAAACATTCAAGAAGCATCTGAACAAGTAGAATCAAACATATTCTCAGATGACATTAATGTGAAACTCAAAGATATAGAGATAAAGTTAAAACATCTTCCAGAACTTATCTCTGAAATAATTAAATACTCAAAAACTAAAAATATATCTTATGATAAAATATCAGAAATAATAAATCTGTTTTCGGAAGTTGAATCTGCATTTTCAGGTTTCATCTCAAAGCTTGAAAACATATCTTATGCTGACTCAAAGAGAATTGAATCAATAAAGATAATATCATCTAATCTGAGATCTGCTGAATCTATAACTTCAAAAGGTAAAAACATTAAAATCAAAAAATGATGTTCCATGTTGTATTCGCGCTGATTCTTGTAAATCCGAGCGTTAAAGTAAAATTTCAGAAAGTATTTGATGAAAAATTTGACTATCCCGTATTTCTGGTTCAGAATCCACTTTTTGATGACACATTTTATGTTGTTGAGCAAGTTGGTATTGTGAAAGCTTGCAAGTCTGGAGAAAAATGCTCAACATTTCTTGACATAAGAGATAGAGTAGATTTCGGTGGAGAAAAAGGACTTTTTTCAATAGCCTTCTCGCCTTGGTTCAAACAAGATGGGAGAATCTTCGTTTCATACACAAACAAATACGGATACTCCATTATTTCTTTTTTCGTTTCAAGCGACAGAAGATCAAGCATAGACAAAAAAGAAGAGAAGATAATACTAAAACTGAGACAGCCTTTTCCAAACCACAACGGAGGTATGATAGGATTTGGTCCAGATAATTTTCTGTATATTGCCTTCGGAGATGGAGGTGCTGCAGGAGATCCACTAAACTACGGACAGAACAAAAAAATACTTCACGGGAAGATTTTGAGGGTTGATGTGAGAAACTTTCCTTACTCTGTTCCAGAAGATAACCCTTTTTATGGAGATGCACTGTGCGGACTCGGTCAGAAACCCAAAAATGCTTGCTCTGAAATTTTCTCCTATGGTCTGAGAAACCCATGGCGATTTAGCTTTGATAGAGAAACAGGCAAAATTTACACCGGTGACGTTGGACAAGATAGATGGGAGGAAATAGATCTTGTCGAAAAAGGGAAAAACTATGGTTGGAACTGCTATGAGGGGTTTGAAAGATTCAAAAAATGTGAAGCCAACGAAGAATTTGCTTTTCCCATAACAACATATCCACTTAAAGATGGAAACTGCTCAGTCATAGGAGGTTATGTGTACAGAGGTAAGAAAATACAACCTCTTTATGGAAAATACATATTTGGAGATTACTGTTCTGGGAAAATATGGTATCTTGATCTGAATACAAACCAATATTTTATGCTTCAGGACACAAAATTTTTTATTTCATCTTTTGCAGAAGATAAGGAAGGTGAAATATACGTTATAGATCACAGAGGTGGAGAAATATACAAAATAATATCCGATGACTGAAACGATATCAAAAAAATTAAGTAAGATTGAAAAACAGATTGCATAGCAGAAAAAATGTAGTCTCAGGTCCAGTTGCTTTGTCAAAAACATCAAAACTCTCTGGATAAAAATCTTAGACTTCAAAATCTATACAATACGAACTTCCATGGTTGTGACAGAGAAAAATCTGATAAGATGACAAAAGCTATATAATCGTATCTCTTTTAAAGTCAATATCGTTTTTGAAAGGGTAATCTATGTTGTAATGAGTTCCTCTTGATTCCTTTCTTGATATAGCAGACCTTATTATAAGTTCGGCCACTATCACTATGTTTCTCAGTTCTATAAGGTCTGCGGAGAGATAATATTTCCAGTAGTCTTCCATCACATCTTTTTTTATTATTGAAATCCTTTCAAGTGCTCTTTGCAATCTTTTATCTGATCTAACAACTCCGACGTAGTTCCACATAAGTCTTCTGACCTCATCCCACGCGTGCGATATAAGAATTTTTTCATCCTGAGCTATTGTCTTTTCAGATTTCCAAGGAGGGATATCTTCCTTTGGTATATGTATTTTTTTTGGGTATTCAATACACTTGGTCAGAGCTCTTTTAGACATAACTACGCATTCAAGCAGAGAGTTTGAAGCAAGTCTATTTGCTCCATGAAAACCCGTGCAGGCTGATTCTCCCACTACAAATAATCTCGAAATAGTCGTTTCTCCATAAGAATCTGTAAGAACTCCTCCGCACAAAAAGTGAGCTCCGGGCGCCACAGGTATTGGTTCTTTTGTTATATCTATTCCGAGTTCAAGACATCTTCGATATATCTTTGGGAACCTCCTTATTATGAAATCCTTTCCAAGATGAGATACGTCAATATATACATAGTCGCTACCAGATTTTTTGAGCTCCGTATCAATTGCTCTGGCAACAACATCTCTTGGTGCAAGTTCAGCAAGTTCGTGATACTTTTTCATAAAGGGTTTTCCGTCTTTTGTCAGAAGAATTCCTCCCTCTCCTCTCAGAGCTTCTGAAATCAAAAAATTTTTCTCCTTGTGATGATACAGAACAGTTGGATGAAACTGATAAAACTCCATATTCGCTATTTTAGCCCCAGCCCTGTAAGACATCGCAATACCGTCTCCAGTTGCAACATCTGGATTTGATGTTATCAGATAAACCTTTCCAGCCCCTCCTGTTGCGAGAACAACAAAGTTTCCAAAAATTGTATCCACATTTGAGCTTTTCTTATCGAATATGTAAACTCCATAACATTCATCTGCAACGCCATTATTCTTCTTGCCTATGAATTTAAACTTCGTAATAAGATCAACAGCTATGCAGTTTTCGAATATGGTTACATTCTTTTTCTGCCGTATTTTTTCGACAAGTTTGGTTTGTATTTCTGCTCCTGTTCCATCTCCTTTGTGCAAAACTCGTCTTTCTGAATGCCCACCTTCAAGTGCAAGGTGATACCTACCATCTTCTTTGTCAAACTCAACACCAAATCTAACAAGCTCCTCTATTGCAGATTTGGATTCAGAAATTATGGTCTTGACTATCTCCATATTACACAAACCATCTCCTACTTTGATAGTATCTTGAATGTGTTTTTCAATAGAGTCATCAGGAGATATTGGAGACGCAGCTATACCCCCTTGTGCATAAAAAGAATTAGATTCAATAAGCTCACTTTTTGTCACGAGAGCTACCGAGAAGCTCTCAGGTACACGGAGAGCAAATGAAAGTCCAGCAAGACCAGAACCAACAACTACAAAATCAAAAGTCATAACGTGAATGTAAATTGAATCAAGAAGGACTGACTTCCCAACTGTTTGCCTGAATCAATCTCTTAATATTTCCTTCTCCTCTTTTCTTCTTAGCTGTTTCTATCTGATCGTAAAGAAGCTCTTCGTAAGTTGGTTCCCTTACTCTTCTTATTATTCCGATAGGCTCTGGAAATTCCGGGTAATGCAGGTTTGCAACGAGCAAATTGAGCATGTAATTAGTTTCATCATAGATAGTTATATCATCTTTAGTTATTCCATTTTCTCCTATCTTCACAACTTGTGGTTTCAGGTCCTTGACGATTATGCCTTTATCCAAGTTTTTTCCAAATATCATAGGTTGTCCGTGTTTGAGTTCTATAAGTCTTTCACTTCTCACCTCTTTTCCTGCAAAGTCCTCAAAAGCTCCATCGTTAAAAACAACACAGTTTTGGTATATTTGTACAAAAGCTGTTCCCTTGTGTTTCGCAGCTTCTTTGAATATATCTATTTGTCTTTTTATATCTGTGTCTATAACTTTTGCTACGAATGTTGCTCTTTGCGAGAGAGCAAGAATTACCGGATCCATCGGCCTTTCTATAACACCGTATGGAGAACTTTTTGTTTCCTGACCAACAATACTTGTTGGAGAATACTGTCCTTTTGTAAGTCCGTAGATTCTGTTATCAAAGAGTAGAATTTTTATATCTACATTTCTTCTGATCGCATGCATCAGATGATTTCCACCGATTGCAAGACCATCACCATCTCCGGTGACAACCCAGACAGAAAGATCAGGATTTGCAACCTTCACACCAGTTGCAATTGCAGGAGCTCTTCCGTGAATTCCGTGAAATCCATAAGTGTTCATGTAATATGGGAAACGAGATGAGCATCCAATTCCGGAAACTATCACAAATTTTTCTTTTGGTATGCCCATCTGTGAGAACGCTTGCCTCACAGCATTCAATATAGCATAGTCCCCACAACCGGGACACCATCTTGGTTCTTCACCGGAATCAAAATCTTTTGGTGTGTACTTTACATCAATTTCATGAGACTGCATATGTTTTTGCACCTCCTTCTTCTATTTTTATATGCTTTGAAATCTTTCCTTCCTTTTCAAGGTTTATAAGTTCTTTCTCTATAGCTTGTCTCAGATCTGATTCCTTAAAGGGAGTTCCTGTAACTTTATTGAACCCAACCGCATCTACTGCGAATTTTCCTCTTATAAGAAGCAGAAGCTGTCCGAGATTTAGCTCAGGAATGAGAACTCTTTTGTATCTTGCAAGAACATCTCCAAGGTTCTTCGGAAATGGATTGATATGTCTGAGTTGAGCGTGAGCAACTGGCCAGCCTTTTGATATAGCATACTCAACCGCTGCTCTTATGCTCCCAAATGTACTTCCCCAGCCTAAAACCAAAAGCTCAGCATCAGCAGGACCATAGACTTGGAGCTCCTCTATATCTCTTTGAGCTCTTCTTATTTTTTCTGATCTCATCTTCACCATAAGATCATGGTTTTGTGGATCATATGATACTTTCCCATATACATTAGATTTTTCAAGTCCTCCTATTCTGTGTTCAAGACCTTTAGTTCCGGGCTTTGCCCAAGGTCTTGCTAAAGTTTCATCATCTCTGGAATATGGTGTAAAGTTTTTCGGATCACCCTTGTAAAACTCAACTTGAATTTTAGATATACTCTTTTCTATATCTGGAATTTTCCAAGGTTCCGATCCCATAGCTAAGTATCCATCTGAAAGTATTATCACCGGTGTCATATACTTTATTGCAAGACGAGCAGCTTCAATTATAGTGTTAAAGCAATCTCCCGGGCTCGTTGGAGCAAGTACTATCAAAGGAGATTCACCGTGTCTTCCATACATTGCGAAAAGCAGATCTGTTTGCTCGGTCTTTGTTGGCATACCTGTTGAAGGACCAGATCTCTGGTTATCTATTATTATCAGAGGAAGTTCCGTCATCACTGCAAGGTTTGTTCCCTCCGATTTCAGAGAAAGCCCGGGACCGGACGTGGCAGTTATACCAAGGGCTCCGGCAAAACTCGCACCTATTGCAGTGTTCACAGCGGCAATCTCATCTTCCATCTGCAAAGCTATTATTCCAAAGTTTCTCCATGCGGAAAGATAATGTAATATATCGCTTGCCGGAGTTATTGGATATGAAGCAAATACAACAGGAATGTTTAGTTTCTCCTTGAGTGTTACTATCCCAAGAGCAAAGGCTTCGTTACCAGATATATACCTATACTTCCCAGGTTCAAATTGATACCTTGGGATATATATAGGAGTAAATTTGTGCTGGATCTCAAGCGTTTCCCCATAGTTGTAGCCAGCCTTTAGAGCAAGTTCATTCGCTTTCTTAACCTCCGGATTTTTGGAAAATTTTTCCTTTACAAAGTCGAGAATCGGCTCAAGAGGTCTTCCAAATATCCAACATACAAGCCCCAGAGCAAAAAAGTTTCTTGTTCTCACTTTCTCTTTATGAGCAATATTAACATCTTTTAGGGCTTCCACAACAAGTTGGTTCATTTTTACCTTTATCACTGAATATTTTGAAAGTATATCGTCAAGTTTCTCTTCACCGGATATAATACTCGTCCAACCAGCTTTTTTGAAGTTTATCTCGTCAAACTCATCTTCGTTTATCACAATTATTGTATCAGGTTTCAGATTTGAGAGATTTATCTTTAAAGCAGCAGGATTCATAGCCACAAGTATATCTGGCACATCGCCGGGAGTAAGTATATCGAGCCCTCCAAACTGTATCTGAAAGGATGAAACACCATATGTTGTTCCAGCAGGAGCTCTTATTTCAGCAGGGAACTCAGGAAGAACAGCAAAGTCGTTTCCATATATAGCAGTTGCTAATGTAAATTGTGATCCGATGAGCTGAATTCCGTCTCCGGAGTCTCCAGCGAATTTCGCCACTACTCTTCTCTTTTCAGATCTTCTGTGTTCTTCAATGAGTTCTTCCATTTTTTTCTCCTTTCTTTTTAGATTAGTTTATTTGAGCACAAATCACAATAAAAACTGAAAATTTCACAAGATTAAAGATACAACAGAATTTTAAAAGTTTTTTCGATTATTGTTTCTCTATTGCTTTCCTTTCTTCTCAGATCTTTTTATCAATCCGCAAGCTATTCTGTGTCCAGCACCACCCGCTGGATCTGTTACATAGTCATCTCTGTGAACATGTATCATAAGAGAAAGTCCCAAAATGGAGTTTGGTCTCGCCTCTTTCATTGTAACTTTCGTATTTAGAACATGGAATCTCGCTCTACCTTCTTTATCTGTGAAAAAGTTTGGCATGTCTCCTGCATGGTATCCATCTTTGTTCAGGAATCCGTGCTTTTTCTTTTCTGGATTGAAGTGCCCACCCGCTGTTTGGAAATCAGGAGGTTCGCACAAACCTTTTTCATGTATGTGAAAGGCTAATTCTGAACTAGGTGGAAGCCCAGTTGCTTCAACGTATATGAGAACACCATGCGGAGTCTCCTTTAAAAGAGCTTTTCCCACAACATTACCATCTTTGTTTATGAGTTCCGCTTCTCCGTCATAATCCGTTAGAAGCAAAAAAGTAAAAACTATAAATTCAAGCATATTTTAACTTTAATCACCACTTCTGAGTTCAGGAAATCAGATGTAACATTTGGAGAAAACCGAATTGATACCTGAGAAAATAGAAACATTGAAACAATAGCACAGAATCTAGTATTCTATGAGGAAAATTACTGCTGTGTCCAGTAATGCTCTCTGATGTCTGATATTCAGCTACTTCAGAATTTGAGTCTGACATTTTATAAAACCATCACAAATCAGGTACGAAATTATTAGGCAATTTTTTGGACACAGTAGAAAATTACATAAACAAAAATAATTACTTTCTATGTATTGCCGCTCCCTGAAATACCTCGCGACTAAAATATCTCGCAATTGAGATATAATCTCCCGAAGCAATTGGGTATTCATTTTTTACTGAACAAATGAAATCTTTCTGGCTTAAACAACTTTTTATAAGATAGGAATAAACTTGAATTTGTATGGTAATAGACAGAAGGAAAAGGGAATTCTTGCTTTTTTTAATGAAAACAACAGGTGCTTTCTGGCTTGCTAAATATTTTCCTATATATGGTTGCTCCTCAGGTTCATCCGGAACCAAGAGCTTTGACCTGAACACTTTCCCTCAATCGGTCGCATCGGGAGATGTAACACAAAACTCCGCTGTTATTTGGACAAGAACTTCCATTGCCGGAACACCGATTGTCTGCCAGGTCTCTGAAACAGAAGATTTCTCCTCAATCGTTTTCAATGAAGTAGTCACCCCTACAGAAGACAAAGACAACACTATAAAGCTCAAAGTTCAAAATCTCAAACCAGCAACAAGATATTATTACAGATTCCTCAAAGACGAATCTTCATCACCGGTCGGAACTTTCAAAACAGTTGATCCGAAGTCTGAAAGAATAAGGTTCGCATTTGTCTCGTGCCAAGACTACACAAACGGATTTTACTCAGCATGGTATCATCTTTCTCAGGAAAACCTTGACTTCGTAATTCATCTTGGAGATTATATATATGAAACCACATATGAACCATCCTTCCAATATGCACAGTTAAGAAGAATTGATCTTACATCTGGAAGGAAAGTTGCCCTTGAAAAAAGAGATTACTGGGAACTTTACAAAGTATACAAATCAGATAGATACCTACAGATAGCACATGAAAAATTTCCTTTTTACATAGTATGGGATGACCATGAATTCGCTAACGATTCAGCATACACACTTTCTCCAGACAATGGAAAAGATTTCTACGGTTCAGAAATCCAGCCTCAAAGAAGGTTAATAGCATCCGAAGCATGGGACGAATATCTCCCAGTAGATGTTTACTTTGATCCAAAAGAACAGGATCCTGCAAAGCAAATAAAGATATATAGATCATTCGACCTTGGCCCACTTGCAAGATTAATTATGACAGATGAAAGACTATATAGATCCCCACAACCATGCGGAACCAGAGGCGTTGGCCAAAGATATCTTGCTTACTGTGAAAACGTGAAAAATACAACAATGCTCGGAGAAGAACAACTTGACTGGTTCCTTAAAGAACTTAAAAAAGCCCAAGATGATGGAGTTATATGGAAAATCCACGGGAACGAAGTGTGTATGAGCCAGATGATGTTTGTTTCAAGTGACGGAAGAAAAACCTTTTTGAACCTTGACCAATGGGATGGATACTCAGCGGAAAGAACGAAAATATTCAACTACATAGTTCAAAACAACATAAAAAACTATTTTGTCGTAACTGGCGATTTCCACACTTTTGTAGTAGCAGAACTGTATGATGATTTCCAAGCCTCCAATCCAAACAGAGCAGGAGTAGAATTTGCAAGCACTTCAATAACTTCTGCAAACCTCGGAACTCTTTTGAGAATGACAGAACAAACATTCCAAACCATTGAAGAAACACTAATAAGATCTAACAAGCATCTAAAATTCTTCAACTCACGCTACCATGGTTATACTGTTTGCGAACTGACGCCCGAAGAAGCAATAGTTGAACTCTGGAGAACATCCTCAACACAAGAGCCAGAAGTTGAAAAGACAGAAAAAATACTTGTTAAAAAGTATAGAGTGAAGAGAGATACCAATACTATTGAAGACATAACTCCGTAAAATTGATTAACAACATAATCCAAATCCCCAAATCATAACTTTTCAAGAACAAGTATGCGCTCTATCTTTGAGTAATCCTTAACTATATCTAAAATCCTGAATCCATTTTCAATTATGGATCTAAAAAGCGAGCTTTTATATTGTTCCAGAATTTTTTGCTCTCCGAAGAACCTCAAATCATCATATCCTGTCTCGAAAATCAGAATACCTTCACCTCTCAATATCTGAGAACTTTGCTGAATCAATTTTTCAGTTATCTCATAACCAATTTCTCCACCAAACAAAGATCTTGGCGGATCATTTACATTTATTCTATCTTTTACCTTCAAAGATACGTATGGAGGATTTGAAACAATCATATCTGCATACCTTATTCCAGAAACAAGATCCGTCTTCAAGAAAAAGATTTTCTCATCCCGTGCGTTTTTTCTTGATAGCTTTAAAGATTTCATATCTATGTCAGTTGCGACGCAGAGTATTTTACCGAGACTTTTCTCTTTCACTTTTCTGGCTATTGATATTCCTATGCAACCACAACCTGTACAAGCATCTACTACAACAAATTTCTCCTTATCTTTTGCAAGCTTACCTATATATTCCAGAGCTATCTCAACAAGAATCTCGGTCTCAGGTCTTGGTTCAAAAATCCCCTCTTCTACCAAAAAGGAGTACTCAAAAAACTCAACGATTTTTTCTGAGAGATCAGATTCTGAATTCATTTTTCGGTTGAAATAACTATGGAACTCTCACACATTCTACTCTGTTCAATCATACTTTACTTTGCTTGTATCCTTTATTTTATCTTTAAGTATTTTCATTGCTAGATAAGAACAAAGAATCTTTACATTCTTTCTGCCAACATTGAATCGAAACTCAAATGCTTCTGTCGAATTTTTAGTTGAAAAACCTATATAAAAAAGTCCGACAGGTTTTCCCTCGATTGAATCCGGTCCAGCTACCCCCGTAGTTGATATTCCTATATCTGAACCGAAGTATTCCCTCACACTTTCTGAAAGCTCCTTAGCACACTGTTCAGATACAGTTCCAAATTTTTCAATAGTTTCTCTCTTAACACCGAGTTTCAACTTAGCTTCTGGATGATAAACAACCTGACTTCCTCTAAAGTATAGAGACGAACCAGGAATATCTGTGAGCATATTTGCGAGCTCACCTCCTGTAAGAGATTCAGCAGTTGATATAGTAAGATTTTCTCTTTTCAAAATTTCACCTACTACCTGATTGAATGTCTCAGAATCTGACTCAGAATAAATGTGTTCTCTTAGTTTCTCTTTAACCTTTTCTGAAAAATCCTCTATTTCATCTCCATATATTCTTATAGTTAGCTCTGGAAAAGACGGGAAGTAGGATACTTTCACATTCTTTGGTATTCCTATACTCTCGATTTCCTTTTCCGCATAAGTTTCTGTTATACCAAATATTTTGAATACTTTTACATTTTTCTTCTTGGCATTAGGATACCTTTTCTCTATATGCGTGATCACATATTTTGAAAACATATCCTGAAACTCAGTTGGAACACCGGGGAGGAAGAAAAAGCTTTTGCCCTGCCTTTCTATCTTGAATCCGGGCGCTGAGCCCTTTTCGTTGAATATAGGTTCAGCACCTTTTGGAAAAGTCGCTTGTAATCTGAGTGGCTCTGGAATCTCCAACCTACCACTCCTTTCATAAATCTTCTTCCTTATGTGTTCTATGGCCTCCGGATTTTCTTGCAGTTCTACACCAAAGTATTCCGCAGCAACGAATCTTGTAAGATCATCGGATGTCGAACCGAGACCACCCGAGCAAACTATAATGTCTGAGAATTTCTCAGCACACTCCAAAGCAAACATAAAATCCCCTTTCCTATCTCCAACAAACTGAGTATGAACTGAAAAGCCATACTCATAAAGTATCTTTGATGCATAAGAAAAGTTTTTATCTTGCCTGAAACCAGATATTATTTCCTCCCCAGTTATTATGAAAGAAATCTTCATTCTGTTTTTTCTTTAATTTTATTCCGATATGCTTCCATTCGTTTTATTTTATTCTTCGATGAATTTTTCTTTTCCATCCATTATTTAGTTAGTTATCAATTGTTGTAGCAATTTTCTCTTTTTTATATTTCAGTTATTAATTTAGAAACTATGGAATTGAAGATTCTAACCTTTCCAAATCCTCGTTTGAGAATAAAAGCAAAAGAGATAAAATTTCTTGATCCAGAAATAAAATCGAATCTCACAAAACTTTTTGATCTAATGTATGAGAAAGACGGGATTGGTTTAGCAGCAACTCAGGTAGGAATACATCAGCGGTTTTTCGTATATGATTTGAGTGAAGAGAAAAACTCTCCAAAGATCGCAATAAATCCAAGAATAATCTGGAAAAGTCCAGAAAAAATCATATACAACGAAGGGTGCCTATCAATACCCGGACTCAGGTTAAATGTGGAAAGAAGCAAAAAGATAAAGGTAGTATGGATTGATGAAAACGGACTTGAGCAACAGAAAGAAGTAGAAGATCTTGAAAGTGTTCTTTTTCAACACGAAATAGACCACCTTGATGGAAAACTCATAATAGACAAATTACCAAAAGAAGAAAGAAAGAAAATTATTGAGTTGCTTTATTAATGAAGGACAATTAACTCAAAAAAATCACTTGAAAGATGAAGCAATGTTTCTCAGACTTTCAACAACTTCCTTAAGTTTCATAGTCAAATCCAAAAGATTTGAAGCAAGTTCTCTTACTTCATCGGATGATTTCACTATACTTGATAAATTTCTCACAATTCCATCAGATGTTGCCGACTGCTGAGTGAAAGTTTTCAGAAGTATTGTTGTTGAATCTTTCTGCTGCTTTGACTTTTCCAGAATCGTAACAAAACCTTTCTTTGATTCTTGAAAATCCCCAACCATTGATTCAAAAAGAGAACTAACGGATCTGAGATAATCTTGAACAACTTTATAGACATCCTTTACTTTATCTACTATAACTCGAATTCTTTTAAGTTCCGTCATCGATCTTTCAGCAAGTTTCCTTATCTCGCCCGCGACAACAGCGAAACCCTTTCCCTGCTCACCTGCTCTGGCCGCTTCAATAGACGCATTCAAAGCTAAAAGGTTCGTCTGATCTGCAACATCCTCTATTATATTTGAGATAGAATTTATCTTCTGTATTGATGTCTCTATTCAACCAAACTCAGCCAAAAGTGAATTAAGAACCACGGAAAAGTTATTTATAGATACAGAGAGTTTCTCTATCTTAGCCTTTCCATGCTCAGCTAACACATAAGTATTCTCGGAAACCTTCGCAATATCTTCCACTCTCTTTACACTTTCTTTTAAAGTTGAAGAAAATTCTTCAACAGCATTTGATATAGAAGATATGCTTCCCCCAAGTTTTGATATAAAAGATAAAATCTGCTCCGAGCTTCCTCCAGTTTCTTTAGCATGTGAAAATAACTTTTCAGATTCTTTGTAAATTAAAAAAAGCATATCTCTTATAGTTTTTACAGCACCATTCCAAACCCTCGCTATCCTACCGAACTCATCGTAAGACATAACATCAACATTCTGAGCCTTTCCTTTGCTCAAAAGCTCAAAAGCATCACCCAACCTATCAAGACCTTGCATAGAAACATGCGATATCTTAAAGAAGATAAAAACAAATATCAATGCTATGAAAATTGAAATCGGAAAAGTATAAATCATTGCATTTAAAACAGTTGAATAAATTATCTCAGAATTAACACTCATGACAACAACTCCGAGAAGATCTGAATTATCTGGATTTAAAATTTTTCTATGAACAATAATTTCTCGTCCCGATAATCTAGTTCCCTCCGTTATATCTTTTGGATTGAGTCCAAGAGCTTTTTCTTGCACATCCGCTGGATACTTTGCTATAAGATCGCCCGACGCTAAAAAAACATATAAATATTCTATCTTTATATTAGATAAGTTTTCACATATCAAAGATAAAAGCTTTTCAGTAGCTTCATAAGCTTCAAATGACACAGGAAGAGATAACGGAGATGAAATAAAGTATGAAACTTCATCTATTAGCTTCAAAATAGATCTCCTTTCAAGAACGAATATAATAGCAAAAAATACAAGCTCTATAAATAAGATAGATGAAACAAATATCAAAAGAATCTTTGCTCTAAAAGACATTATAATCCTCCATGAATTCAAATTTCTACAGAATCCCTTTCTCCCGTATCTTATCAGACCCCCTGTTATTGTGAAGCGAATACTTACAGCAACACAATAAGATAATTATAAATTTGCTCTCCCTTATTTTCCATATTTATGTTTGTAATATCATTCTTCCTATTTACAAGATGTATTTATTAAAGAATACTTATTTATTTGTCATAAATCTGTTCCAAAATTGTACAGATGTTCACAACACAAGCAACACAAAAACAAAAATACGTATATTGTAAAAGTCTACTGATAATCCTTTACTTTTCTATTTATTTCTTTCTTCTTCCATTCTGTTCTTTTCTTTTTTCCTGATTGGGAGATTCATCAAGCATCTGGAGAACGTAATCAAGAGATTTTATTGAGTTTATTCTGGTTCTGACCGAATGCGCATGTCCAAAAAGCCCTTCCATTTCTGCAAGCTTTATAGTGTGTTCAGAAACTTCAACCATTCTGCGTTTTGTGAAGAAAATAATGTTTGTTTTTTTAACAAAGTCCTCAACAGACAGACCATTTGTAAATCTGGCTGTCCCACCTGTTGGAAGAACATGGCTTGGTCCCGCAAGATAATCTCCAACAGCCGGCGGACTATTAACTCCAACAAAAACAGTTCCCGCATTCCTTATTTTGTTCGCAACCGAAAATGAATTCTTTGTCAATATACCAACATGCTCTGGAGCAAGACGATTTGTTACATCTATTGATTCCTCCAAACTTCTTGTATGAATTAAATAAGAATTTGTTCTAAAAGCTTCTTCTATTATCTCTCTCCTTGGCATAGTTTTCATTATCGCATGAATAAGGTTTTTGACCTGAACAAGGTATGACTCAAGATTAGATACAACAACACAGAAAGCTCTCTCATCATGCTCAGCCTGTGCTATAATATCGACCGCAGGAATTATAGGATTGACACTTCCATCACAAATAACAACGAGCTCAGACGGACCAGCTATGAGATCAACTCCAACAGAGCCCTGAACCAACCTCTTTGCAGTAGCCACATATATGTTCCCCGGACCAACAATTTTATCAACCGGCTTTACCACACCTGTACCGTAAGCCAAAGAAAATATAGCCTGAGCGCCTCCAATCTTGTATATTGTTTCTATCCCGACAACTTTGGCAGCAAAAATAGTGTAAGGATTGAGCTTTCCCCCCGGTGCAGGAGTCGCCATACTTATTTCTTTAACTCCAGCAACCAGAGCTGGAATTGCGGTCATAAGAACAGTTGACGGATAACCTGCCTTGCCACCGGGACAGTATATCCCAACTCTATCAAGAGGAATTACCTTTCTTTGAATCTTGATACCTCTTTCCTTGTATATAACATTGCCCGGAAATGTTGTCTTGTGATACTTGAATATTCTTTCTGCTGAAAACTCTATTGCTTTTCTTTCTTCCTTTGTTATAAATTTTTCCGCTTGATTTATCTCCGATTTAGTCATTACAATACTCTCCGGAGACTGTGGACTCCATCCATCAAATTTTCTAGTGTAATCCAAAAGTGCCTGATCGCCCCTTTCTCTTATGTTAACAAGTATACTCCTTACCCTCTTCTCTACTTCACTCTCATCCTGAACTATTCTTGCACATAATTTTGGGAACAAAATGTCAAACTCCGAATCAGTTGTTGATATGAAAAGCATGTAAATACAAAATTTTATTCATTTCCGAATTTTAAAACAGATTTCCATATATTCTCCTCTTATGCTCCTCAAACTCCGGAGAGTTTTTGATTTTCTCCCATATATTTCTATTTTTCATATACCAATCTATGGTTTTCTTTATTCCTTCGTTAAACTTAACGAGAGGCCTAAAACCGGTATGTTTTTTGATCTTCGAAGAATCCATAGCATATCTGAAATCATGCGCTGGTCTATCCTTTATGAATTTGATCAAAGACATACTTTTTCCAAGCTCCTTGATTATCTTTTTAGCAACATCTATATTTCTGAATTCTTGTCCAGCTCCAAGATTGTAGATTTCTCCTTTCTTACCTTTTGTAGCACACAAGTAAATACCTCTTGCACAGTCTTGAACATATAGCCAATCTCTTCTGTTAAGTCCCTTACCGTATATCGGAACAGGTTTATCGTCTATCACATTTGTTATACATAAAGGAATGAATTTCTCCGGATACTGATAAGGTCCGTAATTATTAGATGGTCTGACTATTATTACTGGAACATGAAACATATGAAAGTATGATTGAGCAAGTAGATCACCCGCTGCCTTTGAAGCAGAATAAGGAGAAGAAGGTTTCATTTGATAATTCTCAGTTGCAAAACCTTTTTTTACTGAACCGTAAACTTCATCTGTAGAAACATGAAGAAAAACACCAACTCCATATTTTTTAGCACTTTCAAGAAGAACATATGTTCCCTGAACGTTCGTCCTTAAAAATTTTGGAGGCTCATATATAGATCTATCAACGTGAGTTTCTGCTGCCAAATGAAAAACAATGTCTATCTTATCTGAAAATAAATCATCAACTAATTTGTCATCACATATATCTCCCTTTATGAACTTTATCTTATCTTTTACATCTAAAAGATTCTCTGGATTTCCAGCATACGTCAAAGCGTCAAGAACAATTATTTTAGCTTGAGAAACATTCTCAACAAGAAATCTTACAAGATTTGAACCAATAAATCCAGCACCACCTGTAACAAGTATCTTCATACAAGGAAATTTTCAACAAACTCAAATTCAAAAAGTAATTACAAGATTTTAAAACTTTGCGAAGTATATATAAATTTATAGTTTCTGCTAAACTGTGTCTCTGGATATAATTCTTTTGTTTCTCAGAGAATCTGCTTACCTTTTATTGTTTCTCATTTTCTTTTTCTCAATAACTTTCGTATGGCTAATCACTATAAAGAAGGAATCACTTTCTGAAAGACTAATTCACGCATTCTGCTACGCATTTTTACAAATTTATTCCACAAACTTCCTTCTTTCAGTTGTTTCAATGAAAAAACCTATTGCCTTTGTAATACTCAACTTGGTAATATCTTTATTGATTATCCCAAAAAAGAATTTAAGGAGCTCGGAAACAATTAAAAAATTTGTATCGTTCTTTGGCTCGCTCTCCTTATCATCAAAAGTTGCTCTGTTACTGGTTTCAGTTTCTTTGGTCTATGTGTTTATTATCGCTTTCTTTTTTCCTCCAACGGGAACAGATGATTACGGATATAGACTTCCTGTAATTTGGGAAAATATAAGGAGCGGAAAACTCATAAGACTAAACGAAAGTTGCGATCCACGAATGGCTTTTCCACAGATACCATACACAGTGTTTGAAACATATATTCTCATTTCAGGAAGCGATAGGTTTGTTGACTTTGCAAACATAATATTTCTTCTCATATGTGCAAACGCAGTATATTATATTTCAAGAATTCTTGGAGCACAATTACAGCAATCTTTTTTAGTTTCAGCCTTCACATTCATAACACCTGTTTTTATAGGACAACTCAGATCAAATTATGTTGATCTTGCCTTTGCAGCATTTTTCATTTCATCTTTTGCGTTCCAGTTCAAAATAATAAAAGAGAAAATAAAACCAAGTCTTCTTGACATAACCACAGCATCACTTTACATGGGATACTTAATAGGAACAAAATACACAGGACTTCTATTTCTTCCAGCTCTTGAAATCATACTAATTTTGCACAGAAAATATTTTTTGGTTGGAAACTTTGTAATCGTGATCACATCAGCTCCCTGGTATGTTCTGAATCTCATTGATTTTGGATTCCCAGTATATCCTAATCCGTTTTCAGAACTAGGCAAAATGATATACCCTCAGGGAGAAGATATATTCAACCCCCAAGTTCTCTGGCACAGATACATAAGAATATTTTTAGCATTCATAAAGTACGACAATTTAGAAATAAGCTACCATAAAGGTTTCGGAATATTTTTCTGGATCTTCTCTCTACACACCTTCCTTTTGTTTTTTGTTAGGTCTCTGCGGAAGAAAGATCTAGCGCTTTTTCTTACTGTATCAATCTTTGCTCCGTTAATATACATGCTCTGGTCAGCTCTCCCAACAATACATGTTCAGGGAAGATTTTTCATGTGGTTTGTTATTTTAACATATCCCTTCTCTGCAATTGTTGGGAACAGAACAGCAAAAATTCTGGTCTTATTACTCTTTATTTTGCAATTTCTGACCAATTTTCCAAAGATGCCAAAAACAGACCAACCACTCCTTGCTTTCAATCCAATAATAGAAACCCTGAAGAATAAACCGCAGTGCACTCTTTATGACCGATACTTTTTGAAATATTCTCCTTGGTTTGAACACTACCAAAAAGTATCAACACTTATACAGACAGTAAATATTAATTATCAAGATCCAATAAATATAAAGTGTGGATATATAAAAGAAGGTAAACTAGTAGAATCTGGATGTTCGTTCTTGTTCTGGGGATCCATACACAAATGGGAAACAAATAATTTTTCCTCCTGTATAAACTCTGTAAATATATCCGATGTCCTGATAATTTCAGGAGAAGAAAGCGATATAAACAAGAGTGATCTCACTGATAAAAATAAATTCACTTTGTTGTTATCGCATAAAACAAAAGATATAAGAGGAAATGCTCACACATATACAATATACCTGAGAACTGAGTTATTAGACAAGTTAAGAAAGTATTTAGATGAATCTAAAGAATGTTTTCAGAGTGAGTGATGAGAGAACACAAATCTGCCCAACGTGATAAAATTTCCAGAACACTCATCAATTATTTATTCAGTTAGGCTTTCTTATTTTCGCAAGCTCCTTTTCTATAAGGGTATAAAATTCCTTTATCTTCTGATTCTCATCAAGAATTCTTTGTTTAATTCTCTGCATAGATGCTCTCAATTTTTCTATGTTTTCTTTGGGTTCTGAAATTCTTTTCATTTTGCTGAGAAAACGTTCTTGGGTCTCCTGATTGAGTTTTATAACTTCCCTTTCAGTGTTAATACCAGCTTCGAAAATACTCTTTTGCCCCTCCCTTTTTACATCCTCTGGTAGTTTATCCCAAACATCTTTTCTTATCACTATCCCAGCAGTATAAAGATGCTGCGGTACAGATATATAAGACTTTATATGATTTCCCCATTGCAAAGCCTGAAGAGCGTACCAAGCATTAAAAACAGAATCTATCATACCTGTTGCCAACGCTTGCAAAACATCTCCAATCTGAAGAGGGATTACCTTGAAAAGCTCTCTCATCTCCTTTCCTTGAGCTTCGGACAAAACATCCCCAACCCAAACCCAAAGATTTGTGTTCCAAGGATTCTCCTTACGCGAGAAAATATATATAAATCCTATTGCAAAATGAGAAAGTAATTTGTATCCTCTTTCTTCAAATCTCTTCTGCAATTCTGGGAACAAAGCATCTCTTACAGCAAAAAACTCTTCATAAGATTCAAAAACAAGTGGTATATCGTATGCTCTTATTTCCGGAGCTATCATTTCAAGTCCGTGGCTTGTCATACCAGCAGCATGAAGCTGACCTATTCTTATTTTTTTCACTATCTCCGTCTCATCTCCCATAGAAGTTCCACCATATATAATAATCTTTATACCCTGATCCTTTGATAAAGTCCTCTCTACGTTCTTAGCCATATTATACCAGTATGAACCCTCGGGAGCTATTGACGCAAACTTGATAGTTATATTACCTATGAATACAAGACTCAGCAAAAGCATAGTTTAAATATAATACATCATGAAAAATTTTTCCTGAACATAATACCTTGTAAAAGAAAAAAATTGATTGATCTATCGCAAAAATCAAAAACTCTAAAATTCAGGTTTCAAAAACAGTGCAGGACAAAATTCTATAATTGAGAAAAAGATTGACCAAAAAATTACATTACTACAAAAGCCGAACCAATATCCTCCTAAATCTCAACGGAAAAGCTTTGCACGGTTCTAAATAAAATAAAATTAATTTCTATTTTTATCATTCCCATCTCCCCCGAATTCAAGATAAAATCTAATATGTTTGCTGGATTTTTTATAGTTGGTATAAAGGAAAAAAATAACATAACTCAGGAGCTAATTGATTTCCTAAATACATATAAACCATCTGGCATAATTATCTTCTCACACAATATACCTGATGATTACGAGACCACAAGAGAATTTCTTTATTCAATAAAGGGAAAAATCGGATACAATCTCTTTATCTGCGTAGATCAAGAAGGTGGAAGAGTTATGAGAATAAAGCCACCGTTTGAGCTCCCTCCACCTCGCGAAATAGGCTCAATGTATGAGAAAAAGGTAATATCGGATGATGACGTATTTGAACTCGGACAGAAGCTCGGCTCATTTTTATCATATCTTGGAATTGATGTAAATTTTGCTCCTTGCGTAGATCTATATGGATATAACTTCTCTGTAATAGGAGATAGAGCATACTCAGATGATCCCAATATTGTTGCAAGAATTGCAGAAAGCTTTTCAAAAGGTATGATTTCTGGCGGAGTTCTACCTGTTGCCAAACATTTTCCAGGACACGGCCTTGTTGAAGAAGATTCACATCACGTATTACCCTACCAGAAATTTTCGGATTTAGAAAATCATATAAAACCTTTTAGGTTGATTTCTTCAACAGTTTACGGTATAATGACTGCCCATATAATCATAAAAGATATCGATCCCAAACTGCCAGCAACGCTTTCAGCAAAAACAATCTCAATTCTCAAGAGTTTCTTTTCAGGATGTGTTATAACAGATGATCTTGGTATGAAAGCACTTGATGGTTTTGGTGATATTTCATCCTTAGCTCTAAAATCATTTGAAGCAGGATGCGATGCTCTACTTATTTGTAAAAACGACTATAACCTTCTTGCAAAGGTCTTTGAGGATTTTTCTCGCGAAGCAAAAAGATTTGAACAAAGTAGAATACAGGATTCGGTAAAACGAATGGCATTCCTGAGATTTAAAAGAAATTTTGCAAAAAAAATATCATAGCAATATGAGAATCGGAGTAATAGGACTTGGAACCGCTGGAATAACTTTTATATCTGAAATCAGAAGACTAAAAGTTCCATGTGAAATCTTCCTGTTTGAAAAAAGAGGTTTATCTGTATTCCATCCTTGTTCAATACCAGAAGCAATTGAAGGAAAAATAAAAACAGAACAACTTATAGAGCCATTTGGAACATACCAGATAAAATTCATTGGCGAAGCAAAACATGTAGATCCTTACAAGCTCTCTGTATCGTATGAAAAAAATGGAACCATGGATCAGATTGAATTTGATTTTCTATTCATAGCAACAGGTGGAGAAATAAAAATACCCTATCAAAGTCCCAAAATCTTCAAGGCAACAAAATATGAAGATGTTCTGAACATAAAAAATAATATACCTTATTCAAAAAGGATCGGGATAGTTGGAGCAGGGATTCTAGGGCTGGAACTTGCAAGTGCGCTTTGCAATTACCCAATTGAAATAGAAGTTTTTGAAGCAAAAGATCAAATTCTCCCCGATCTTCTAGAAAAAAATCTAGCAGAAAAACTTATGCAGAAAATAAGCTTGAAAAACATAAAATTTCACTTTGGAAAATTTATAAATGAGCCCCCAGATCTTGACCTTCTGATATTCTGCACAGGATTCAAACCTGTATCCCCGATGAATTTTGAAATCAGAGTAGATGACTTTATGAGAGTAATTGATGTTTCAAATCAAAAACCATTTGAAAGAATATTCGCAGCAGGAGATTGCATATCATACGACATAAAAATACCGAGAGTCGCTCCGATTGCTGCTGAGCAAGCAAGGGTTTCCGCAAGAAATATAAAAAAGATTTTGGAAGGAAAAGAACCAGATGAAAAGTATGAGCTGATAATTCCACCAGTTCTTATAAAGGCATTTGGATATGAGATAGGAAAAACCGCAAGAATACACAAACCACAAAACATCCAGAAATTATCCGTTGAAATGAAAGTTCTACCCTTTGATGATAGAAAACTTAGTATCTTTACGGAGGTAGACAATAGCGGATTAATTCAAGAGATCCAAGCATTTTGCGAGCTTCGTTCAGAAGTAAGACATCTTCTTGATATATCTTACATTTCAATGAAAAAGAAAATAAGCTTAAGCGAAATCAGACGATTTGAGCTTTCATATCAACCAGAAGTCTGCAAGTTTCCAGATCCAATAACCTCATTCGCAGAATTCATTACAAGAAGGTTAAATATCCTTTGAAAATAGAGTTATAAATATGATCTCAGCAAAATCTCCGAAAAAACTTCAAAATCATTCAAATAACTTCTCTGCTTCACCAAGAAATTGAAATAACAAAACCGCCAAGAATTTTTCATATCTTCCTGCATATCTTCGTCATCCCACACCACAGCTGAGATATAATTTCTTGACAAGGAGGATTTGTTGCAACCACAAAATCTTGTATTCGAAGTTTTTATGAAAAAGATTAATCCATAGCCAAAACATAATCTATAACTGTAGCAGAAATGTTGATTGATCCAAAAATCGATTAATTTGAATCTAAGATCTTCTGAATATCTCTCAGTGTCTTTGCCCTTTGGAGCTTCTTTGCTATCTCTCTTAGTGTATCTACATCTCTTATCTTCCTTATCTTCGTTATGAACTTCTGAGCCTGAGCTCCAAACTTCAATCTCAATGCTAACTCCAATCCTTCTCTCAAACCTTTCTGCATACCTTCCTTGATTCCTTTCTGCATACCTTCCTTGATTCCCTTCTCAATTCCTTCCTGAACCCCTTCTTTTTTCCCTATTTGAAATAGTTCAAGTTCCCTTATATCTATCTTCTGTATATCTTCCATAGCGTTCAGCACCTCCCTATCTCTTTCGGTAAGCTTGCTCAATATGTATATTTTATTTACCAAAGATGAAATTTCTGATTTCTCAAGTTTGTATTCAAGGAGCTTTTCAATCAGTTCCCTAACATTGCAATCATTGCTCAAAATCCCAAAAGCGTTTATATTTGGATTGTTGAAACTTAGAAACTTACGAAAAGGTATTTCACAGAGATCTACAAGTATGTATCTGAATTTCAGGTATGCTGAGAAGAACTCTTCATCTATTGAATCCTTTAGCTTTTTACCGCAGGTCAGAACTATCTGGATTATTGGGTAGTTTGGGAAACCGAGTTTCAAATCAGCCCAATACCCAACCATTCTTACTGGAAAATCTTTTTCGTAGTATAGCTGAACTTCTATTTGAGCCAGAGCTTTCTGTGAGCCTACAGTACACAGATATACTTTATCGGCTCTTTTTTCTCTCACAGATGCAAATTCTACGTTCATAGGTTGAAGTTCCTGAACATCTAATCCAACGATGCTCAGTAGTTCTTTTTCAGCTCCTGAGATCAGTTCCTTGAAAGATATATCATATTTCCCCATGTTTGGCAAAATTTTATAAATATCTGAATAAAGTGTTATGAAAATAGGATACTTTGTTGCTCTAAAAAATCTAAGTTGCTTTGTTGTAGGTTCTTTCTGAATACAAATATAGGATTTCAAGCGGACGCAAGACAAAAATTGTGACAGAGTACTCATTGGCAAACATACAAAGTTCTATGGAGTGCTCAAAACCAATCACAAGGTTCAAAACCCATCTGAAGTTTCCATGATTGCAAAAAGCAAAAGAAAACTGACTTGACGGATAGAATAGAGATAATAAGTAGGAGAGCTGAGTGCAATAAGAAAAAGTGAAAGTGCAATGAGAAAAAGTGAAATAAGAAAATATATCAGTTTAAGAGAAGCTATGAACTGAAATCTGAATGATTGCGGAATTCCTTTGCTATACAAGATTCTTGGATCCGGTAGTTTCTGTATTTTGGTCAGGAAATAAAGGAACTTACAAATGTTTTTCAGATTACCTTATGTCATTGCACCCTTGCTTGAGTCATTAATATATAAGTTGCTCCAAAATTCTTTTTCAGATTACCTTATGTTATTGCAACCCTGCTAAGACTGAGATAAAGTTTCTTCGCAGAATGTAAGAAAGAGCTTACTTCAAGCCATTTTAGTATTTTGAAATTATTTTAAGGAAAATATGTTGCAATAAAATCAAGATATATTTTGTTATGATAGTTATTCTTGACTTTGGATCTCAGTACACTCATCTTATTTCAAGAAGAATAAGAAATCTCGGAGTATATACTGAGGTTCTTCCTTTTAATGTGAGTTCTGAGAAAGTTTCTGAGTTAAATCCATCGGGAGTGATTTTGTCTGGTGGTCCGCAGAGTGTGTACTCTGATGAATCTTTAAGACCTGATTTGCAACTTTTCAGAATACCAATACCAATTCTCGGTATATGTTATGGGAGCCAGCTTATTGCTCACATTTTTGGTGGAAGAGTGAGAAAGGCAGATGTTGGAGAATATGGTAGAACGAAGCTCAGAGTTTTAAAGAAAAATAAAATACTATCTGGCATACCATCGAAAGAATTTTTCGTTTGGATGTCTCACGGTGATGTGATTGATTCTCTTCCAGAGGATTTTGAAGTTTTAGCTCATACAGATTTTTCACCGAACGCTGTTTTTAAATTTAGGAATATCTGGGGAGTTCAGTTTCACCCGGAGGTTTATCATACACAGTTTGGAGATAGAATTATTGAGAATTTTGTTTTTGGTATATGTAGGGCAAAGAGAGATTGGAATATAGAATCTTATTTAGAGAGCAAGTTGAAGGAACTTTCTGAAATAAAGGAAGGAGTTCTTTGTGCTGTTTCTGGAGGTACCGATTCGACAGTTCTTGCAGTTCTTTTGAGTAGGATCAAGAACATGAATGTCAAGTATTTTCTTATAGATACTGGACTTCTCAGAAAGAACGACGTCGAAAAAATCAGGAAAAATTTCAATTCTCTTGGAATACAAATAGATGTCTTTGACGCATCTTCAAATTTTCTATCTCAGCTCAAGGGAGTTGAGGATCCAGAGGAAAAACGAAAGATAGTCGGCAGGGTTTTCGCAGAGGTTTTCGGTAGTATAATTAATTCCTACAAAGGTATGAAGTATCTTGCACAGGGGACGCTTTATCCAGATGTTATAGAAAGTGGGGTTTCTGTTTCAGGTAAGGCAGATGTAATAAAAACACATCACAATGTTGGTGGAATGCCATCGGATATTAATTTTAAAATCATAGAGCCTTTTAGATACCTATATAAAGATGAAGTCAGAGAGATCGGCAAGATTTTAAACATACCAGAGGAGATAATGAACAGGCATCCTTTTCCAGGACCAGGTCTTTCTGTTAGAATAATAGGGGAGGTTACGGAAGAAAAACTTCGCATACTTCGGGAAGCAGAGGAGATTTTTGAGGAAGAATTGATGAAGGCTGGACTTTACTACAAAGTCTGGCAGGCTTTTTGTGTTTTGACTAATTCAAAGAGTGTCGGGGTCGTTGGCGATAGGAGAAGATATGGTTGGGTTTTGGCTCTTCGGGTTGTTGAGTCTGTTGATGCTATGACGGCTGACTGGGCACACCTAAATTATACTTTCCTCGATACAGTAGCGCGAAAAATAGTGGCTTCTGTTCCACAAATATCAAGAGTGGTTTATGATATAACATCAAAACCTCCGGCTACAATCGAGTGGGAATGAAATGATTTTTCATTGTGAATCGATATAAAAATTGTTGTAAATCTTGTTAGATTCGTATAAAAACCCTACCAGATATAGAAGGAGGTAGATATAATGGACTTTGAGTTACCTGAGCATCACAAGCAGATAATAGAACTTATAAAGTGGCTTGCAAGAGAAAAGCTAAGACCACTTGGTCTTGAGTTTGATAAGAAGGAAGAACCTATTCCTCCGGATCATCCATTTTTCTACGAGATCAAGGCGATGGGTATAGAAATGGGAATGTTCAGTGGCGGAAAGGAGGGAAAAGAAGATAAAGATAATCTACGCGAGCGTATGAAAAGATTCGGTATTTCAGGAGATGTTCAGAATCCGATGTTAGCAACATTGGCGGTTGTTGGAGCGGAAATTTTGGCTTGGGGAGATCAGGGAGTTGCTATGTCCTTCCCCGGTCCGGGTCTCGCTTCTCCGCCGGTAAGAATAATGGCAAATGATTATCAGAGAGAGATTTTCAATGAGGTGTTCAAGAAATCAGAAAAGCCAGTATGGGGAGCTTTCGGTCTAACGGAGCCGGGGGCCGGATCAGATGTTGCTCGTATAAGAACAACTGCAAGGAAGGAAGGAAATTACTATGTACTCAACGGCGAGAAGATGTATATCACAAACGGAGCAAGAGCTGAATGGGTTGTTGTTTTTGCAACAGTAGATCCTAAGTTAGGAAGAGCAGGACATAGAGCCTTTTTGGTTAGAAAAGGAACTCCGGGGTTCAAGGTTTCAAGAATAGAAAAGAAGATGGGTCTGCATGCTTCTGAAACTGCTGGACTTGTTTTTGAAGAGTGTAAGGTACCAGCTGAGCTTCTTTTAGGAGGAGAAGAGTATTATAAATCAAAGGAAGGCTTCAAGGGAGCAATGGAGACATTCAATATGACTCGTCCAGCTGTAGCATCTATGGCTATTGGAATAGCTCGTGCAGCCTATGAATATACCAGAGATTATTTTGCAGAAAACTACATGCTCAATGCTGTTTCTCCTCTTGCTGTAAAAGTTAAATCGGAAATTGAAAGAATGAAAAGGAAACTTGATCTTTCAAGATGGATGTGCCTCAAAGCAGCGTATCTTATGGATATGAAGAAACCAAATGCAAAAGAAGCTTCTGAAGCAAAAGCTTACGCGCCTCCTATTGCTCTTGATGTAATATCAAAGTGCATCGAGCTTCTGGGTGAAGAAGGAACGCTTGAATACCACCACATAGTCCACAAAGCTTTCAGAGATATAAAAGTTTTTGATATATTCGAAGGAACCGGTCAAGCTCAGAGAATAGTTATATCTAAAAGATTATTTACATCAAAAGGAAAACCTGCTGAATGGATTGAACAGGCTGCAACTAATTGATTAATAAATGAATTGACGTGAGCAACTAACTAAAATAAATTAATCAACCGAATTCCTGTAAAAAGTATTATTGTTTTCGTGTAAGAATAAAAATATAAAATTGCAGCTGAGTTGAACATTTTTATGCTCCCCAAAACCATACGAAGTGTAATGATCATTTCGCTTTGTTTTTTGATCTCTAATACTCAAAAACTTTTCGCTCTTTCAGATGAAATTATAGCTGTTGTAGGAGAAAGACCAGTTACGAAAAGTATTGTTGAGTCTGTTATAAGAGTCTTTGGATTGCAAGATTTTGATCAGGCGCTTGATTTTGTTATAAACTCCTACATTATACTAAATTATATAAGCTCCCAATCTATTCAGGTTCAAGATAGAGAGATAGAGGAGATAATATCAAAGATGGGCAAAATATCTGATATAACCAGAGAGCTCGAAAATCTTGGGATGAGCTATGATGAGTACAAAGATTTTATTAAGGCGAGAAAATTCGCAGACCAAATATTCATAGAACTTGTTGGTGGAGCATTTATAACAGATCAGGAAATGAAAAAATTCTATGACCAGAATGAAGAGGAAATACGAAGGGCTTTTGAAAGAAGATTCGTATACTATCAAGAACTGACAGATGTTTCACTTAAACCGAAAATAGATGATATGAAAGAAATAGGCTGGGTAAGAAGAGGGGAGCTTAAAAAAGATTTTGACCAAGTTATATTTTCTTTGCCAACTACAGGTTTTACTCAACCGGTCAGCACAGATGGTGGAGAATTGATATTTTTTATTTCAAAAATTTCCCATTCAGATTTTTTTGAGCTTAAAGATAGTTTGGATTTTCGGGAATTTTATGTAAAAACCAAGTACAAGGAGGTATTTGAACTATGGCTAGAAGGTCAGAAAAGAAAGCAAAAGATAGAAAGAAAGAAATAATAAAATCTGAGGAAGTTAAAAAAAGAG
Organism: Candidatus Calescibacterium sp.; assembly: GCA_025060505.1. GTDB lineage: Bacteria > Calescibacteriota > Calescibacteriia > Calescibacteriales > Calescibacteriaceae > DRWZ01. The sequence continues at coordinate 16,480 of JANXBU010000007.1, read as the reverse complement.
GAAGACTGCCGAAACTCAAGTTGAAGGAAACAGATGATAAACGCATTGTCATAGGTATAACGATGGGAGATCCAACGGGTGTAGGTCCGGAGGTTATAATAAAATCTCTTATGGATAAATCTATAAGAAACAGAGTTATACCTGTTGTTTTTGGGGATAAAGGTGTTCTGAACAGAGTTGCAGAGGATATTGGTATGAAAGTGAGAATAAGGGAACTTGCGGCGGTTGAGAACATAAAGCAGATAGAAATAGACGACAAAGAGATATATGTCAAAAGTATATCTAACTTAAAGATGACAAGATTGAGATACGGGAGACCTGACAGAAACTGTGGTAGAGCTATGGTCAACTACATAAAGGAGGCTGTTGATGCATGGAAACAGGGAATCATAGAAGCAATAGTAACAGCACCTATAAACAAGGAGATAATAAACGAAGCTGGATACAGATATGGTGGGCATACGGAGATAATTGCTGAGTTGACTGGTGCAAAGGAATTCACAATGATGTTTGTTTCAAAGCATTTCAAAGTTTCACTTGTCACAATTCACCTACCGCTTAAAGATGTTTCAATGAGAATAACTCCACAGAGAATTTATAAGGTTGGACTTCTTTCTTGGAAAACTTTGAGAGAATTTTTTGGAATAAAGAATCCAAGAATTGGTGTGTGTGGAATAAATCCCCATGCCGGTGAGGGAGGAATGTTCGGAGATGAGGAGAAAGATATGATATATCCTGCAATTGTATCTATGAGGTCAATAGGTATAGATGTTGAGGGACCACTTTCTCCGGATACAGCTTTCTGGCGTGCCCACAGAGGAGAGTTTGATATCGTGATTGCTATGTATCACGACCAAGGACTCATACCTGTTAAGCTTCTTGATTTTGATAATGCAGTCAATATAACAATAGGAGTTCCTGTAATAAGAACATCTCCTGCGCACGGAACCGCCTATAATATTGCGGGAAAAGGAGTTGCTGATCACTCATCTATGAAATCTGCTATAAATCTTGCAGTTGATATGGTCTTAGCTAAGAAACAAATAGATGAAGAACGAAAGAGAGAGCAAGATAGAGATATGAAGAGAGTTGACGAAGAAATTAAAAAGTATAGAATATCAGAAGAAGAGATAAAAGAATATATATACACTTGATTTTACTTGGAGTTGACTCAAAATTTTTGGCTCAGTGTATCTATTCAGATTTGGTGAAACTCTCTTAGAACTTTGCTGCTCTTTTGACATCAAAAAATTACCGAAAGTATTTTAAAGTTGTGCCGAATACAAATCTATGCAATAAATCTGGAAAACGGAACATTTCTTAGAGAATCTATAACGATTAAGTATGGCTTTAGATGGCAACTTAGCTGAATATATAAAATCTGTATCTTCTGGAAGATTTTTACAGATCAGAGATGAGTACAAAGGTTATGATCTTTATATTGCTGAAATACCTACTCAGAAGCTTGAGGTTGTTGTTTATCAGAGAAAACCTTCAAAGCCTCACGTAAAAAGTCTTATAAAATCTATTTCAACTGTGGGTTTTGTTGTTCCACTTGTTGTTGCTAAAAAGCCCGGAGAAGATAAATTCATAATACTTGATGGCCAGCACAGATATCTAGCTTGTCTTGATCTTGGAATAAGGAAACTTCCCTGTGTTATTATACCATGGGAGTATGCGACTTTGATGATAAACTTGAATATAGAAAAGCAACCTAACATAAAAGAAAAATCCTATGTTGCTTTACGCGTGTACAATGAGCTTGTTGATATGTTCCCAGATAAAAGGGAAACAGACGATGAAATTTTGCAATCTGTTGAAGAGATTTATTTTGTCACAGTCGGAATGGTGTATGAGAAGGAAGATAAATTTTCAGGTTCTTCTTGGGAGCCAATTTTGAAAAAAACTGATTGGCCCTTTGATCTGCCGTTGAAGGAAGCGAAAGTCAAAAGAGAAAAAAGGGCTCAGACTTTGGAGGAGCTTCACCTGCTGGTTAAAGAAATTGTTTCAAGATTAAAAGATATTGGTATATCTCACCCATTTGTTTATAAGGAAGTTGTGTCATACGCTAATCCAATCAAAAGACAAAGAGCTATTGTTGAGTTTGATGAGATATTTTCTCAGGTGAAGGAAAAACTGATTAATTTAAGAGAGAATCCTGAGGAACTCAAAGGAGCTATTGGACAGGAGGAATCCCTTGAATGATGGCAGATATGATTTTACTTTCAAGATCTTTGAACTGAGCTTCTGAAAGCTTTCCGTTGATTTTCTTCTTATCTCTTATGTAAAACACATCGGCTACCTTGTTCTCTCTGGTTGAGATTTTCGCAACAGAAATATCATATCCAGAAAAAGTTATGGCGTAGGTTATGTCAAAAAGTAAAGCAGGTCTATCAAAGCAGTAGACTTCGACTATTGTGTAATCTTCCGATGATGTGTTGTCAAATATCACTTTTATAGTTTTTTCTGTATTCTGATTTGCAAACGGGTTTGCTTGGATAAAGTAGGGTATCAATTTCTTTTTCTTCTCATAGATTTCACCGAGTAAATCTTCAAGCCTTCTTGAATAAAATATTTTCTCAAATTTTCGGTATTTCCCTACATCCGGAGGTTCCACCCAGAATATATTGATTGCTTTTCCTAAAACAGCTCCTTCTGCGTAAAGCGAGAGAATATTGAATCCAGAAACAAACAACATTCCGGCACATTCACAAAGGAAACCTTCTACATCATCTCCTATTGTTATTATCTCTATTATACCTTCCTCCCTCTTCGTGAAAGCTACATATCTTGATTGAGAAAAGTATGCTTTGAGTAGGAAGAGAATATAACGGAAGAGTCTATCGTAATTGAAGAAAGATATGAATTTCTGAGACAGAGATGATACAGCTTGTACAACTATATCTGATGGAAAAAAGTGTTTCAGATCTTCTACAAGTAAGGATACATCTATATGCTGTCCTTCCGTGTATTCAAGTCCTTTTCTTATTATTTCAGAGAGTTTTATGTATATTTCTGAGATGAGATGAGCTTTCCAGCTATTCCAGTTGTTGGGATTTGTAGCGAGCGCGTCAGCTAATGAAAGAAGATACAACATATCAAGAGATAAGGTGTCAGGAAAACTCCCAGCAACTTTTTTGAGATAGTTTTCTTCATGTATGTCTCTTCTTTGAGAATAGTGAGATAATGCCAGATGATTTTTGACCAAGAATTTCAAGATCTCAAGATTTTCTCCAACTATACCAAACCTCTTAGCAATTTTTTCGGAGAGTTTCTCACCAAGTTCCGAGTGATCTTTTTTTCTTCCTTTACCTATGTCATGTAGTAGGGCGGAGAATATAAGAATACCTCTCTTTTCCAAACTTAATTCGGGTATAAAATTTATATATTGCGGTTTCATTCCAAGGAGTATTTTTTCTGCTTCCTCTGCGCACTTTATCAGATGCAGATCTACTGGATAAACATGCGGAGGGTGAATCTGATATAAATTTTTTACATAAGAAAACTCAGGAATAGCCTTATGTAAAACTCCAAGATCTCTCATATATAGTAAAGTTCTTCCAACACCACCGGGGTCTGTGAGTATTTCACAGAATATTTTCGTTGACTCCTGATCTGTCCACATTTCTTTCAAAGCTTTCTGATTCTTCAAAATTTTATATGAGAATTCTGGGGATATTTTGAGGTTGTTATCCTTTGATAGTTTGAATGCTTCCATAACGCACCTTGGATTTAGTGCTTCTGAATTTTTGTAGTAAATGAATTGAGAATCTGTTTGAAATTTATCACCTAAATTGGAAAGTTCAAGAGAATATCTTATGCTTTTTTGAACATATTCCTGAGCGATGTTTGTTATTACGTATATTCTGTGCATATCATCAATCAAATGGGTCATGAATTTCTTCAGGTTTTGCTTTTTTCCTTTTTTTGCACTGATGAAGTTGACAACCTCTTCAATATAACCTGAGCTTATTTTATCTTCGTTTTTTTTCAAGATGAAGTGTAGGATACTTCTGATCTCAATGAGTTTCTCATATTGTTTTTTTATATCTTTGATGTTCACAAGGATGTCTCTGCTGACAAGATCTTTAAGATAATTCAGATAAAGGAAATCGCTGATGCCTCCCGGTGAGCTTTTAATGTTTGGTTCAAGCAAATTTGTAAATTTTGAGATCCTTGAATTTCTGTCTTTGTAGAGTTCATTGAATATATGTTCTTTATGTTCTTTACAGAATTTCTTTTTTTGCTTTTTTAGTTTCTCAAGAATTCTGAAATTTCCGGCAATGAATCTCAGATCGGTTAGGTAAGATAAGACTTTTACATCTTCCAGCGAGAGTTTTAAAGTTTCCTCTACTGTTCTTACGGAGTGTTCAATTTTTCCAAAGCCTCTATCCCAAAGAGCAGTTATGAAGTCAGATATTTTTTGCTCATATTCCGATTTTTTTGATTTTGTCAGAAGTACTATGTCTATATCAGAAAAAGGTGTCATGGTTTTTCTTCCAAAGCTTCCAAATCCAAGAAGTACCATTTCATCTGAGAGATCTTGTAGGAATTTTCTCCATACTTCTTTTACTTCCTCTTCAAAGATGTTCGTTATTTGTTCGAGGATTTCTTTTATGTTTTTCTTGAAGATGTTTTGCTCAAACAGGGATGATGCTTTTTCCCTCGCTTCCATTATGATATGATTATACTTGATCTTTTCAATTGTATATATATCGGTAGATTTTGCTCTGTTGCAGAGTCCAGAAAAAGTATGGTTTTGAAAATTTTATGTTTTTGGAAGTATATAGTGCGGAATGATGTAAAGCCTGTTTCCAGTGTGGTTGCGACAAATTCCGAATGATTGTGGAGAGAAATGTTGGCAAATTTCGCAAAAGCTATGTATTTTCTTAATACGAAAAAATCTATGCAACGAGTATGCGCAGTAGAGCAAATTAGTTCGTCAAAGCGATACAAAATTCTTCAATGTTCCGATCGATTAGATATATTGATATTGTTGTAGATTAGCATCTTTAGTTTGTTAGCTATGATAACTTTTTATTTATTTTTTTTTGTTAGATTTGATAAAAATAAAAAATTTTTGAGCTAAAGTTATTATATTATTCCTTTGTGCAAAGATGAAGGGGATAAATATAGGGAGATTTAAATTTGCTCTTTTGATTGCTTTCTTTTATGGGGGCGCAGCTGCTGCAGATACAAGAGCGATATCTCTTTTTGACTTTAAGGAAAAAAGTAATCTTATACCTCTTGATTTTCGTGAAGGTATTGCTTTTTCATACTTTGGGTTCTCTTCTTTCTCCGATGATATAGCTTACAGAGTAAGTTCTTTTGACCGTATTTTGGGATTAGTTGGTGTAAGTGCTGGAATTTTCTCGCGTGAAATTGAAGGAAATTTTAATAGATTCGTTCAGAATCTAGATATAAAAGTTTTCACGATAGGCAATACTCTGAAAACGACTTATATGAACAGGTATGAGAAGATGGATAAACTTTTTCTCTATGCTGCATCTTTTTCTCCACGAACTCTTGTTTTCCCAAGAGAAGATATAGTCATTGGCTTTTCACCAGAAGTAGCTTTTACGAGTTCGCTTTTTCTTATATATCATTCGTATTCGCTTTTCGGACTTCATAGAATTGACGCGAAAGATTTCTCTGTTTTTTTATACCCGGAATTCACTTTGAATTTTGATAGAAGCTCTTCTAACAGAAACATAGATCAAATTTTCAGAACGTCGAACAGCTTATCTTTATCTTTTCTTATCTCTGCCGAGCCTATTCCTTATTTTCCAGATTTCCTCAAGTTCATAAAGACAGCTTTTGGGGTCAGGTTTTCTGTGAAATATTATACAGAAGGTAAGATAGCTGCTGGTTTTTCTCCAACACTGAAGCTTAGTCCAATTGATTGGTTTGTTCTGAACTTAGGTTCTGATCTCTACCTTAGATCAGACGGGTTTGGTATGAATTATCCAACTCCGTATCTTGTTTATTTTGGTGTGCATGTCATTGGTGGAATCAAGAAAGGGGTTGATCTTATAAAAATATCTGGTAGAGTTGTAGATGAGAATGATAATCCCATAGATGAAGCTGTTGTTTATGAAGTAGATGGATACGGAGCGATATCCAGTGGTGGGGGCTTTTTTACAATAAGAGTACCAGAGGGAAAAGATAGCTTAAGGCTCATGGTTTCAAAGGAAGGATTCAAACCACAGGAGTATATATCCTCAGCAATGTATGATCAACAGATTGTTATAAAGCTTCAGAAAAAAAATATTTCAACAAAAGTCTCGGGTGTGATCTTAGATGAAGAAGGTGAAGCTTTACAGGGAGATGTTATTGTATATGAAACCAAGCAGAAGTTTTCAACAAATCAAAAAGGCGAGTTCGAATTTGAAATTACTCCCGGAAGATATTCTCTGCTTTTTTCATCTGAAACATTCTATACACGCCAAGTTGACATAGATATAAATAAAGATCAGGATGTCAAGGTTGTTGTTGCTCTGAACAGAATAAAAGGAGGTCTAAGCGTTGTTGAGGTATCTGATGGGAAGGAAACTTACTACAACATACCAAAAATTAAATTCGACAGAGTAACTGGTAGGCTCTACAAGGAATCATATGGTTCACTTGATCTTTTTTCTGATTATCTAAAGATGAGACCAGACCTGAAAGTATCAATAGAAGTATATGTTGATAGGACCGCAAATCAGAATTTAGATGAGTTAGTTACTGAGACCACTGCTGAGGAGATAAAGGGTTATCTTATACTCAAAGGGATTAGTCCTGAAAGATTAATTGTTGAAGGTAAGGGATCTGAGTCTCAGGTTGTACCGAACGATTCACCGGAGAATAGAGAAAAAAACAGAAGAGTTGTAGTGAAGAAATTATCTGAAGGTGAAGCGGGCAACGGTTTATTTCCAAAAACCGAAGAGAATATACAGGAACATCAGCGAAAGAATACAGAGAAAATGGGAAATGAGCGGAATCTAGAACAAATAAGACCCGATCAAGGAAAAAGAGAGATAAAGGATGAGAGCCAAGAGCAGAAGAAAAGTTCTGATATCCCAGGAGAATCCCAGAATAATTCGGAAGGTAATTCTATGGAAAATAAAGAAAACTCGGAACAGAATAAAGGAGGTGAGGACAAAAAATGAAAATCACAAATAAGTTCAAGAATCTTTTAGTTCTTTTGGCATTTGTTGTTTTGTTTGTTCAGTACAGTTGTGTTGTTAGAGGAAAAGAGGGTGACTTCAGAATGAAGGTGAGAGCTGTTTTTATCAAGGAAGATGTGGAAAGAATAAAGCGTTCAAATTTGGTCTTGAAGGTGATTGTTCTGGAAGGTCAGATACCCTCCGAACCCATAGTAGATGAAGAGATATATGAGCAGATAAGATATGGGGAGCTTGGAGGAAAGAAGTTCATGGAAAGAGTCACATCATTTCTTCTGACAACAGATCAGCTCAAAAAATGTGATAACTTCTATATCTGGAAGGTTGCCGGAGAAGAAGCGGACTTGAATTGTGAGAAAGCTGTTCTTATTGGAAATATTGATAAACAAACTGAATTCAAAGCTGTTGAGGGTGAGAACTTGTACTATGTAGACTTTTCAATACCAGCAAGAGATGAAAAGATATATTACATAAAGATACACACGGAAGATGGTGGGAAGATTGTAAAGACGTTTTCTCGCAAGTTCAACTATATTCCAAGTATGACCGCTTGGGTGAAGTTGGATATTAATCCAACTCTCTTTTTCTTTGACTTTGATGGAGATACATATCCTTCTGGTGTTAGTATATATGGGATAAACAGCTTTCCAAACTATGTTACAGAAGGTCAGCTCAAGTATTCACAACAAAATGGTGTTCCGCTTTTTGATTGTAACGATTTAGATAAGAACATACATCCAGAAGCTCAAGATGCTTGCGGTGACGGTATAGATTCTGATTGTGATGGTTCCGATGGATTTTTTGTGTATGAAGACAAAGATCAAGATGGTTTTGCATCTTCTTCTGCACCTGTTTGTGTTTTGAAATTAGAGGATAGCACTCTGAAGCCTATAGATCTTATTTTTGGCTTTGGTGATTGTGATGATTCAAGAGCAGAAGTTTTTCCAACTGCTCCTTTGAACTGCCTTGATAACTTTGATAATGATTGTGACGGAAAAGTTGAATTCTTTGCTTATAGGGATTTGGATGGTGACAAATACTCTCCTAATAGTGTTTCGACCTGCGTAAATGAAATTTCATATGGTCTGATAGCTATTTCAGATGCTTCTGGAACAAATGATTGTGACGATACGAGTTCGGAAACGAAACCCGGTGCGGCAGAGTTTTGTAATTTCATAGATGATAACTGCAATGGTCAAATAGATGAAGGTGTTTTACTTACGTTCTATATTGATTCAGATGGAGATGGTTATGGTAGTCCTTCTCCTTTAACACAGGGATGTGTAAAGCCTAATGGATATGTTATGAATTCATTTGACTGCAATGATTCGAGTTCAAATGTTAAACCGGGCGCGGTAGAAATTATAAACGGTGTAGATGATAACTGTAATGGTTTGGTGGACGAGGGAGCTGGCTTGCCAACATTCTATCGAGATCTTGATGGAGATGGTTTCGGAAATCCAGCATCTTCAATACAGGCAGCTTCGCAACCTCCGGGATATGTTTCAAACGCTCTTGACTGTGATGATACAAGTCCAGCAATAAATCCAGGTACTGTGTGGTATAGTGATATGGATGGAGATGGATACTCAAGTGGAGTGACGCAGTTGCAGTGTATGAGGCCGTTGGGATACAAGTTGGGTTCCGAGCTAGTATCAACGAGTGGAGATTGTAATGATGGAGATAGCCGGATGAATCCTGGTACGAGGTGGTATTTGGATGGAGATGTAGATGGATACTATCCTGTGGGAGGTAGTAGTATAAGCTGTTTGAATCCGTATGCACCGAACAATGCGACATATGTAGCGATACCGGGAGGTGATTGTAACGATAACTCAAGTAGTGTTTATCCTGGAGCTGCGTTGAACTGCAATAATGCATTGGATGAGGATTGTTCAGGACATGTGGAGATGTGGTATTATGAGGATCAGGATGGAGATGGATGGACGACGCCTGTGAGTCAGTGTGCGAATGTGATGCCGTTGGGGTATACACCGATACCCAAGCCTGCGGATTGTAACGATAACTCAAGTAGTGTTTATCCTGGAGCTGCGTTGAATTGCAACGATGTATTAGACAATGATTGTAGTGGTAATGTAGAGAGTTGGGGATATACGGATGTGGATGGAGATTTATATGCTCCGAACAATGTATCTGTGTGTGTGGATTTGGTGATTTATCCTGGTATGATAACAGTGGGGAGTCAATTAGGATTAGGAGATTGCAACGATTCCGCTGTGAATATTAACCCTTCTATTCCTGATAATACTTGTGACGGTATAGATAACAATTGTAACTTCTACTTTGATGAAAATACATCTCCGTGCTACTCCCCTTCTCTTACAGTTTATTCTTGGGGCGTTTCTTATGCAACTTTGAGGTGGGAATATCCTGTACAATCTTCGAACGTTGCTAGTTTCGTTTTGGAAAGGTCAAATGATGGTGTATACTTTACTCAGATAACGTTTCTGCCTCCTTCGGTAACACACTATGTTGACTATACATATTCTAACATGTCAAAGTTCTACAGAGTTTATGCTAAAAACACAACTGGTTCGGGTCCGTTTTCAAATGTAGTTTCAGTTGAGGGTTTTGGTGCTTTTGCAAAATCTATATCTGGCGTGGGGAATGATATAGCCTATGGAATCGTGCAAGTGCCACTTAGCTTGAGAACAAGCCTTTATCTTGATGGTGGATACCTTATTGTGGGAACTACAACAAGTTTTGGAGCCGGTAATGAAGACATAATGGTCACCAAGATTCACCCAAGTGGTGCAACTATTTATGTAAGAACTCTGGGAGGAGCAAATATAGATAGGGCTTACCATATAACCCCAGCAGTTGAAACTGGGGTCCCATACATAGGTTTTCTGATTTCTGGCGAGACATATAGCTTCGGTGGAAATTGCGGAGGCAATTGTTCTGATATGTTGTTTGTAAGGTTTGGAGCAGATGGTAGTGCGACTCCAAGATTTATAGGCGGTTCTTTATCAGACATAGCATTCTCATCTTTACAGGATTATTTTGGAATGAGTATAAGCTATGTTGTTGTTGGAGAAACCTACAGTTTTGGTCAAACTTGTGGTGGAACTTGCTCGGATATGATGATAGTAAAACTCAGTAATGCCTTTAGTTTGTCGTTAGCATTAGTTATTGGTGGAGCGCAATACGATTCTGCTAAAGCTGTTGTAGAAACTTCTGATGGGGGGTATCTTGTTGTTGGTAAAACAAACTCTTTTGGTGCTGGTGGATATGATATATTTGCGGTCAAGTTAACACAGGCTTTTGGTCTTGTTTGGGCAAAGACGATCGGAAGCGCAACGGATGATATTCCAGAGTACGCGATCCCAACAAGTGATGGAGGTTTCATTATTGTCGGTGCTTCCGGAGTATCTCCAAACCGTGATGTCTTGATAACGAAAATTCAAAGTAATGGAACTGTTTCATGGAGCAGATTAGTTGGCGGGAGCGGAGATGATATAGCAAAATCAATATCTCCTACAAAAGATGGAAAGTATATCGTTGTTGGAGAAACATCGAGTTTTTCAGCTGGAAAAGATATATATCTTGTGAAAATAGATAACTCTGGGAATGTTGAGCAGACAAAAACAATAGGAAAATCATCTTTGAATGAAATAGGAAATTTTGTTATAAAAAATGAAAGTGGAGAGATTCTTGTGGTTGGTACAACGAATAACTTTGGAAATCTTGATAAATATGTTTTGAAGCTTTCAGAAGATGGGGTGCTTGGATGTAATGAAAATATACAGAACTCAATTGTTGTATCGGCATCTTTCTCTGAAAATTTTCCGGCGGTAGTTTCACAGTTTATTAATCCATCAATTGGAACTCCAGCTCCTTCAAACTTAGTCCAAAGACCGAGAGAATATTCAATGTGTTATGCTTATACACCTATATCAATAGCAGTTGGCGGAACAGGTGGGGATATTCCGTATCAGGCTGTAAGAACAGCAGATGATGGTTTGGTCGTTGTGGGTTCAACACAGATATCTGATTCATCTGGTGATATGTATATCCTAAGGTTCAACAGCAATCTAAATCTATCATGGTCAAAAACTCTGGGAGCATTAAATACATCAGATGATGCAAGAGCTGTTATTCAAGATTCAGACGGGAATTTTGTGATTGTTGGTACATATAGTCCACTGCTTAACCGAGATGCGGTTGTTGCTAAAATATCTTCTTCTGGAACAACCTTGTGGATAAGAAGGATAGACTACACTACTGATGATGCTGGTAGAGGTGTTGTTCAAACATCAGATGGGGGTTACTTGGTTCTGGTTCGGTCAAATGTTGCTTCAACATCGCATGATGTGATACTCGTGAAACTTGACTCAAACGGGAACAAAATTTGGGCAAAAAGGATATATGGTTCAGCTTCTGATCAACCATCATCAATAATAAAAACATCAGATGGATACTATATAATAACAGGTATAACACAGAGCTTCAGGGTGGGTTCTGGTAACGATGGTTTTATAATGAAGGTTGATGAGAACGGTAATTTGCTATGGTTAAAGTCTATTGGTGGTCCTCAGGATGATGATGCTCCATCTATTGTAGAAGCAGAAGATGGAAACTCGATATTCTTGGGGTCACTCAGATCATCTGTCGGTTCAGATGACTACAATATCTTCTTTGGTAAGATTGATAAAGATGGGGGAGTTATATGGAAGAAAGTTGTTGGTTGGGGGTATTCTACATCAAGTCACGAGTATGGACACTCAATATCAAAAACGCCAGATGGAAACTTTATTATAGTTGGTAGAACAGACTCTATACCTCCAACTTCTGACATCATTCTCATAAAATTTGATACAGACGGAAATATATTACAGATGAATCTGCTTGGTGGAGGTTCAAACGAACTCGGAAACTCAGGATCATCTGCTTTCAGCGCTGGTAAAGCTTCATTTGTTACCAGAAGCGATGGAAAGCTTATTCTTGTTGCTTCAACCGATAGCTTTGGAAACGGTCTTTATGATATATACATCACTGAGATATCGGAGAACACATGCGGACTCAAAAACGTTCAAGATATAATAGTATCCGCTGGCGGATTTGATGAGTTCTCTACACCGCTCACAGCTGATATAACAGTATCTGTTTCAGTTGCGCCTCTGACGCTCTCTGAGTCCTCAGGTGGTAATGTTGTTGGAGCCTGTGGAACTCTTGCCCCGGCTCCACAGCTTTTTGCTGATGCGAATGAAAATATATTCAATTATGAAAGTAGGTCTGATCTATTTTCTGGGCAAAGAAGCTCCAGTGGTTGTTCTTCATTTGATCTTGAAGCAGTCGTATCAATCTTTGTTTTGCTTATTGTTCTAAGAATAAGGAAGTTGATTTATATTTCTCAAAAGTAAAAACGCTCTAGATGTGCTCAGCTCAATTTCACCGCGCTATTTTATCTTGATGTTTCTGTCAATTGCCTCGTTAAACGCTTTGGCAATAATTCACATTACAAAACTTCCAAGAATTTTTAAATCAACACGTTTCGTTTCAATCTTATTTTCAAACTATAGAACTGATATTGAATCTTTTGCCTGAAATGTGGAATATAAAAAGGTTTAGTTCTGTTGCATTCAGTGAGCCAAGAATCCGCCGAGATAACCTGTTATTCCAACTACTGCCATCATCAGAATTACTATGGCAGAACCTATTTTATCCATTTTGGGTATAAACTTCAAAACGAGTGCGAGAAAGTATATTATCATAGTTATGAAACCGAATGTTTCATGTAGCTCAAGAGCTCTTTCAAGTCCCGGAGAGATATCCTCTTTGTACTCAGCTTCAATTGCTTTCCCAGATAAAAAGGCTGCGAGCGAACTTATCGCGGTTATCCCGAGAATTACATTTGTTGGGACTACAAAATTTTTGAACTTCAAAGATATTATCTCAAATATTCCAGCAAATATACCTCCAGCAATTGGGAAATGAACTAATTTGTTGTGGAGATGATCAAAAAGATTTGAAATTTCAAATATTTTTATTTGATCTATTTCCTGTGTTGTTTCACCTGTTCCCACTTCTTCTGTTATTTCTACTTTTTCTGCTGTTGTTTCTTCTTCGTATTCGTGACCTAATACTTCTGACTTAAGTATGGAGCAGAGAATGAAGAAGCCGATAACAAAATATTTTCTGCTTGACATACGAACAATTTTAATTATTTTGTGTCATTTATTATTTACTTCAAGTTTTAAATATGGCTTTTAGTTTGTCTGTTAGTTGTGATAGTTCTCTTACAAACTCAAAAAGTTTATTGGAGATGCTTCTGTAATCGTCAATGGTTTTGGCTACAGATTCTGCTGATCTTGATATTTCTCTGGTTATTGCTTCTTGCTCCTCAACTGCTGAGGCAACTCCTGTGGTATTTTCATGTATATTTGATATACCAGAGACTATGTTTTCAAATTCGCTAACAATAAGATCTGATGCTTTGAGTATCCCCTCAGCTTCGTTCTGTAAAGATAATATGGTCTGAACGGCTTTGTCCACAACTTTTCCTGCTTCTTCTATGTTTTGCTTTATCTCAGCTGCTGATCTTCTGGTTCTGTCGGCAAGCTTTCTTACTTCATCTGCAACAACAGCAAAGCCTCTTCCTTGCTCACCAGCTCGTGCCGCCTCAATGGCTGCATTCAACGCCAAGAGATCTACCTGATCTGTTACATCTTCTATGAATGATATTGAATCATTTACTCTTTTCATCACAAATGATATGTTGTCTGCTATCTCAGCTACTTTCCCTATGGTATTTATAACATTCTTGATAGAACCAAGAGATTCTGATATTTTCTCCTTACCCCTCTGTGAAAATTCTTTGAGATTATCTAGTAGGTAAACAATATGAGTTATTCTTTTTGTGATCTCTTCTATTGATTGCTTTAAGCCTTCAAAATTCATTGTTGATCTTTCTATTTCTCTTGAAACCAATTCAGATCCTGATTTTACTTGCGATGCGTAGGTAGATACTTTTGTACCAGTATCAACTATTCCTGAACAGAGATTTGCAACATCTCTTTTTGTTCTGAGCAAAAATTTTATGAGTTTGTTTATTTCTCTTGCTAAATCTGTATTTTCATCTTCAAATTTAATGATACCGAAATCTTGCATGAAATCTTCTTCGTTCAAGGTCTCTTCAGATTGTCTTTCCACTATATCTCTTATTTTTTGTACAAACTTTCTAACAGGTCTTGCTGCATAGTATATGCCTCCTATAGTCAATCCTATTATGACGAAGAAATAAAAACCAAATATCCCAATTATCAAGTGCTTCAACGTATTTACAACAGGTGGAGGATTTTCAATACTGTTTAGTAAAGATATCAGAAGTGTAGGAATAACTATATCTCCTATCAAAAATGGAAGAAATACCAAAATAAACCTTGAATATAGGCTCAGTTTTACTCTGTACTTCATACTTGACTCAATAAAACAATATGTTATTTTTGCTTAATTTTCGGAAAGATTAAATAAATAATGGTAAATTAGTTATCTAAGAAAACTTTATTTGTTGATTTTTGTTATTTTGTATGTTTTTATAATCTTTTGCTTGATCGGTTGTATATTGGCTTTCGTATGACTTAAACAGATATAATTATAATCAGAGTAGAGTATTTTTTTCATCTCTGTTGCAGATTTGAATTTTTCTTCTGGTAAAAGTTATGAAGAATTACTGTGTAAGATGTTGTTTTATGATTACAGCAAAATTTCTCAATAACACAAATTTGATGAAATCTATATTCTTATTCAAAAATTTATTTCAGACTTCTAGGAGATATATCGAATTTTTTTCTGCAGACGATCTTTGATAAATCAAGTGATTTAATGAAGATTATATCTGATATGAATACCAAAAATATCCGTAGATTTTTTATTATATTTTTCTGGCAAACATATACAATTTGCTCTGTCAAAAGATTTCTGAATTTTGTTGTATGATTGCAAATGATTCAGAGGTGTTCCTTTGGTAATCAAAAATGTTTCGTTTGAAAAATATCAAAATTGCTTCAACGATAAATGCAACAAAACATCCAGTCTTTGACTCCTTATAATTGGTTCTGTTAGCTTTTAATTATCTTTGAAATGATACAAAAAATTTAGCAATACATAGAAGAAACCTCCCCTTAGTTATGATGAATTTGGTTAAGAGTTCAACTGGTAAGTAAGATTTCTTGATTTTATGTAGGCAGAAGGAAACGTGGTCAAGGGTAAAACCTGAGTTAAATGATTTATGTTTAGGATTTCTCACATCAGGCAAGCGAAGTTTTTATATATCATTCTTTTATTTTTTCGTCTATAAACCATAGAAAATTCATTAAAGAAAGTTGACAAAACTCAGTAATTTCGGAGGTGAAATGAATGATTGAAATTTGTAAAATTTTATCCGATTATATTTACTAATAATTTTGATTATCACAGATAACAAATATAAAGAAATAGATGAAAATTTTTGAAAAATTTTGATTTTTATGGAAAATATGATTATTAATTATTAATTGAAAATATGCAGTCATCCGAAGAAATATCCCTAAGTGAGATACTCCATACTCTCAAAAAATGGAAAAAACACATATTTATATTCTCTTTTCTGGTCTTCGCCGTTATATTCTCCTTACAGACTCTGCCAAAAAGAGGAAAAAAAATCTACAAGGCAACTGCTGTCATCAGGGTCACTCACGAATCATCTCTACCTCTTGTTCTCTCAACACTGAACCTTGGTGTAAGACCGATAAAGATCAATCTCTCTTATGAAGCAGATAGCATAAAGTCAGATAAAAACCTGAAAGAAGCAATAAAGATTTTGGGTTGGTCTGAGAAAGATATAGGGAAGTTAGCGAGTATGATAGAGGTATCATACAGTGAGAGAGATAATACAATATCGGTTAGTGCATATACAGATGATCCTATGAGATCAAAGGAGGTTGCGGATGCAGTAGCAAGGGCGTATGTAGGGATATCAAGACAGCGCTTTGAGGAGATTATAGATAGTTCAATGGAGTATTTGAAAGCGTCAGCAGAGGATGTATCAAAGAGGTTGAGGTTATCGTATGATAGTTTAGCGAGTTTGGTGCAGGATACAGGTGTGGTAGATCCAAGGACACAGATACAGGAGCGAGTGAGGAGGATAGAGGATATAAGAGAGGAGATATACAAGACTGAGTATAAGATACAGATGTTGGAGAAGTTTTTGATGGATATATCAAGGAACAAGGAGATGACACGAGAGAGGATAGGGGACCGAAACAGGATATTTGAGAGAGATGGATTGCCGATGGGAAGAGAAGCGGTAGAGG
>JANXBU010000079.1 GCA_025060505.1 Candidatus Calescibacterium sp. | reverse complement strand
TTTTTGATTTCGCTTTCGTATGAATAAACCCATATGGTTTTGAGCATACTTTCTATAACTGTTGAATATTTCCCGTTGCCGTTTGCTGCGACATTTTGTATGTTCCCACTCATTTTTCTACCTCCTGTTCATTTCCCTACCAATTGGTAGGTATGTTTATATTAATTAATAACTCACATGCTAAAAAATGTTTTTTTCAAAATTTTTTATTTCATAATTTTTTCATATTTGCTAAAAGGTATATTCTGCTTCAAGGTTACAATGGGCTCTTGAAAACTGTTTCTGCTCAACTCAAGAGTTGATTTCAGGAAGGTATTACTAATCTATGCTGATTTCATAGAAAATAATTCGGCCTAGATATGGTTTTTATTTATTTTGCCTTTTCATTGTCCTTTATTTTGGTTGTATTTTTTCGTTTTAGGTTTATGCTCTTTTTTATGGTTTTGCTGATATGCTCTATTGAAAGAATAAAATTCTCAAAGTCATTCAAGAGAATAGAATAGTGTTCAGAACATATCCCAAGATAGTTTACCATGATTGTTACAGAGAATTTCTAATTCGCCTAAAAATATATCTCAGGTATGCTTTTGGTATAGCAAGAATATGCAGGGAGGCTCAAAAGATTATTGGTAGTTTCTCTGTACTAATTTCAGGGTTTATGGTAAATTGTCGCATTTTGCCTTTTCTTATTTAGTGTTGATTAATTGCGTTTTTCTTATCATTGTCTTTAAAAGCTTCTGTTAAATTTCAAGATTTTCATATTTTAGTATTCCGAGATTTTCGTAGTGAGGTCTGATGTAGTCGGGTAGTAGGCCGAGTTTTTTGAGGTTTGGAACAACCCTTGCGAACATAAGCATAAG
>JANXBU010000078.1 GCA_025060505.1 Candidatus Calescibacterium sp. | reverse complement strand
AATCCTATACAGTGTTTTTTGAACTCAACTTTTCTGAACAATAAATCATTCTCTTGCAAAATAAAAAAGGACTTTATTACTTCGAAACATATTGATACATACCATACATACTTGCTAAGAGACTATCTATGCTATTTATTAATTTAGAGATTTCATCTGAGGTTTCGCCTATATTTGTAATTATCTTCTGAATAACTTCTGATTGATTCTCCATAGATTGGGTCAAATTAATTACTTCTTCTACTGCAGTTCTTGAAATATCCGTGGTCTCGCTTATATACCTTTTTATATCCAACAAATCAGACGATAACATTACCAAAAAATTCTGAAGCTCTTCAACAAGATTCTTGAGTTTCTGAAGTACTTCTGAGAATCTATTGGTCTTTTTCTTCTGTTCTTTTGATATTTGCATTATTCTTTCAGAGAGTTTCCTTATCTCAACAGCAACAACCTCAAAACCCTTCCCAGCAGCTCCTGCTCGAGAAGCTTCAATAGAAGCGTTCAGAGAAATAAGATTTGTTCTATCTGCTATATCCTCTATTTCATTAAATGATTTCAAAACAGAATCTGCCAACGGAATTATTTCCCCAACAGTCAAAATAAACTCTTCAATAAGTCCTAATCGTTCTGAGAGAATTCTTACTCTCTCGCTCATGTTCTTATCGTAAGTATATATTTGCTCAACTAATCTTTCAACTTTTGATTTTACATCCACAGTCCTTTGCGATACCTCCTTCATTGTAGAAAGAAACTTATCGGTAGCACTTGATAGAGAATTTGTATTAGAAGATAGTCTTAACATAAACTGGCTAACAATATTAGCGAAACCAGTGAACAAATTAGAAAATGATCTGAAGGCAA
>JANXBU010000077.1 GCA_025060505.1 Candidatus Calescibacterium sp. | reverse complement strand
CGCAGGGATTTGCTTCTCGCTTCATGGAGGAGTCACACTCCTCCGAGGATAGCGAGGGGCAAGAAGGTCACGGTGCCGGGCAAACGGAATTTGAGAAAGCCGTTGACTGGTACCGTGAGCAAATCAGAAGAGGGTACGGGACATCCAGTTCCCGTATCCTCAGGGGTCTTGCTGATCAATTAATAAACAGTTCGGTCAGCAAGATCAATTGGAGGGAACTCCTGAAGGCGTATGTGCAGGAGTTCTCATCCAAAAAGGAGCAGACCTTCAAGAGACCGAACAGAAGGTTTGCTCTCCAGGGGGGTCTGATATTACCCGGAAAGACAAGAATTCCGGTAATATCAGAGCCTATTGTCGCGGTTGATGTCTCTGGCTCAGTTTCAGACAACTGGGTCAGAGTGGGACTTCAGGCGGCAGTGGAAATACTGTCATCTGAGGTAGCGTCTTCGGTCCGGGTTGTTCAGTGTGACTCAGAGATAGTCTCTGAGCAACTCGTGACAGATCCTTCCGAGGTAGATCTCGGAAGGCATGGGGCAGGAGGGACATCCTTTGCTCCTCCTCTTGCGAGAGCAGAGGAGCTGGGGAGTCCTGTAGTGATATACATATCCGAGGATCTGGACGGATATTTTCCACCATCCTGTTCGGTTCCCGTGATATGGGTTACTGCCCCTGAGGCAAAAGTAATTCCCCCATTTGGGGTAGTGGTGAAGGTGCTGGCTGAGTAGGAGCTCGCCCCCCTCATTTTTTTTATAAGCTTCGGGTTTTTGGGGGGGGATTGCTCACAGGGATTCAATATTTTAGTTAACTACGGTCTTTTACAAATGTTCGTTACCGAATTTGGGGGCGAAGTTTTTGAAGGAAACTTCGCCTTAT
>JANXBU010000076.1 GCA_025060505.1 Candidatus Calescibacterium sp. | reverse complement strand
CCTGTTATGAACACAAATCTCAAATATTCATCCAAAGGCTTCAATACACTGTATATATTCCTCAACTCCTCCCTTATACTCATCGCCGCCTCTCTATCCTCCATCCTATCCAATATCGGTTTGTCATACTCATCTATAAGAACTACTACTTTTTGACCATACTTCTTACTCATCTTCTCTATAAGCTCCATAAATCTTCTCTCTATTAGCTCCTCTGTCAGATGTATCTGGTGATCAGAAGCTATCTTTTCCAAAATTGAAAAAAAGGTTTTTTTCAGATGCAATGAATTCTCTGTTACTCCTCCTCCAAAATCTATATGCACAACTGGATATCTGACATCCCAATCCCAGTTTTTCTCAAGATATAGTCCCTCAAATAGCTCTCGCCTCCCCAAAAATGCCTGCTTCAGTGTGTCTAAAAACAAAGACTTCCCAAATCTCCTTGGTCTTGACAAAAAATAATACTTTCCCTCCTCCACCAGCTTCAATACAAATCTTGTCTTATCTACATAGTAATATCCACCATCCCTTATCTCCACAAAACTCTGGATACCTATCGGTAGCTTCTTTTTTGTCCTACTTCTCACTACAAAAAATTTGGAAAACTCTAATTCTCATAAAAAATCTACAAAAATCACAAAAACTGACCTCAATACCAAACAAACTCAAATCTTAAAAAAAACAAACATACAAGCTCAAATCTTACACCACTCATAATTCTGTATGTTCCTACTCTCTGCACTGAAATCTATTCCTATCAGGTATATCTCCTTGAAGTTCTTGTATTTCTCCCAGTATCTCTTTGATCTTATCTGCTCAAGGGCTCTTGGCTCCGAACCCTCCATCTCCACTACCTTGAACTCAAATATGTAACACCTTCCCCCAAACCTCACTGTTAAATCT
>JANXBU010000075.1 GCA_025060505.1 Candidatus Calescibacterium sp. | reverse complement strand
ATAAGGGAGGAGTTGAGGAATATATACAGTGTATTGAAGCCTTTGGATGAATATTTGAGATTTGTGTTCATAACAGGGGTGAGTAAATTTTCAAAAGTTTCTTTATTTTCGGGGTTGAATCAACTGAACGATATAACTCTTGATGAGAGATATTCAACGATATGTGGATACACACAGAGAGAGCTTGAAGATGTTTTTGCTGCCGAGCTAAGCGGATTGAATTTGGAGGATATAAAGATATGGTATAACGGCTATTCATGGCTTGGGGAGCCGGTATATAACCCATTTGATGTTCTTTTGTATTTAGATAAGAGGATTTTCAGACCATACTGGTTTGAGACAGGTACGCCATCTTTTTTGATAAAGGTTTTGGTAGAGAGGAGATTTCACATACCGGAGTTAGATGATCTGCGGGCAGGAGAGGGGATAATAGGATCGTTTGATGTGGATTTTATAGAGCCTGAGAATCTTTTGTTTCAGACTGGATACTTGACCATAAGGGGTATGAAGAGGATAGGAGCGAGAACAATATATGTTTTGACATATCCGAATTTGGAGGTGAAGATAAGTTTGAATGATTACATACTGAATTATTTGTTGAGGAATGAAGCAGTGAAAGAAAGGAGTGTTGGGGATTTGTTAGATGTTATGGAGAGAGGTGATTTAGATGGTCTCAGGTTTATATTAGAGAGGCTTTTTGCATCAATACCGTATCAGTGGTATAGGGATGTTGGTGGATACGAGTCATTTTATGTTAGTGTGATATATTCGTTTTTTTATGCGAGTGGATTAGATGTAGTAGGAGAGGATACGACAAACAGGGGTAGGATAGATTTAACAGTGAGGTTTGGGGGAAGGTGTTACATATTTGAGTTCAAGGTAGTGGAGATGGAGGGTTCGGAGCCAA
>JANXBU010000074.1 GCA_025060505.1 Candidatus Calescibacterium sp. | reverse complement strand
GCACCTCCACCCAAGGAGACAGAACCAAGCAGGTTCTCTGGCTCCAGGTTTGGTATATCAAACTGAACATAGTCCATCAAAGAATTAACATTTGTTCCACGGAAGAATTTCATTTCCTGTCTCTGTATAGTTATTACAGTTGCCGCCATAGTTGAACCTGGACCTACACCGTGAGCTTGGCCTGATCCAGCTGCACTTTCAACATATACTCTGAAACCCATATTTACAAAGTCAAGAACCTGCGGACCTGTGAAGTTTATACGAATAACCTCTGTTAAAACTAAGGCGTTGTTCACACTCAAAACAGCCGTTGCTAAACCACCACCGATACTAAGCAGAACACTTGCATAAGAACCATAAGATATAGAGTTTGTAAACATTCCTTGAGGACCACCTATTTGACCTATTACAGTCACAAGATTTGAAATGGAGTTATCAGCTCTTGTTCCAGAAGCATAACCTGCAAGGTTTATTCCAGAAACATCTATGTCTTGCTTGTATATTGTAACATTCTGATTACCCGTGGTAATAACCATTGTTACAGGACCCACGACAAGGTTTCCGGAACCACCTCTCAGAAGCTGCTGTCTTTGGAACACTGTGGATCTGACGAGCTTTCTTATTTCAACATATAGTTGATCAGTGGAAGCTTGTAGTGTTGCTATTTCATTTGAGTCTGTGGACTGAGTAGCTCTTTCGGCATTTTGTCTCATTTTATCAAGAATATTGTATATACCTTCAACAGTATCCTCTATTTTGGAGAGAACAGATTGACCTTTTGTTATCTGTTCCATTGCGATCTGTAGAGTACTTAGAGCACGAGTAAGAGTTGCAGTTTGAACCAGAGCTCCAACATCCTCAGATGCCGAGTTGACCCTTTTACCTGTTTGGAGGCGCTTCATCACACC
>JANXBU010000073.1:463-935 GCA_025060505.1 Candidatus Calescibacterium sp. | reverse complement strand
GGACATCCTTTATGTTCCTGGAAGCAGAGAGTGTCGCAATCCCCTTATGTACGGGTCTAGTTTCCGAGCAAACATACGGATATACATATAAGTATAAAACTAAACACGTCGCAATCCCCTTATGTACGGGTCTAGTTTCCGAGTCGGCAAAAACTACCCGCGACGAACGCGTCAGGTTTATAGTCGCAATCCCCTTATGTACGGGTCTAGTTTCCGAGAAGAAAACAGAATTCCCATAGTTTTAGAAAAAGGTGTAAGAGTCGCAATCCCCTTATGTACGGGTCTAGTTTCCGAGGTTAATCGGAGATAAAGCTGTTCCGTTCCTTATCGGAACAATGTCGCAATCCCCTTATGTACGGGTCTAGTTTCCGAGTTCCGACATCAGAGAGTAGGGCCGCCTCCCGATATTCACGCGACCCCCTCCCCTAAGGTCCGGGGCGAGTGGCCGAGGGCCGCAGAGGGCGGGGGCCCG
>JANXBU010000073.1:0-453 GCA_025060505.1 Candidatus Calescibacterium sp. | reverse complement strand
CGTGATCAGATAGAAGTTCCTGATCCGTATTTTCCTGAGTCGCAATCCCCTTATGTACGGGTCTAGTTTCCGAGTCCCTCATAGGTAGGATTCAACCAGTATTGAGGATGTCGCAATCCCCTTATGTACGGGTCTAGTTTCCGAGAAGAAAACAGAAGGAAAAAAGGATAGTAAGGTTTCTGTCGCAATCCCCTTATGTACGGGTCTAGTTTCCGAGATAGACATACACTCTTGTGTCTGGACAGGAGATATAGTCGCAATCCCCTTATGTACGGGTCTAGTTTCCGAGTAAATGATTTACTTCCTTCTGGTGTGGTAGGGAACGTCGCAATCCCCTTATGTACGGGTCTAGTTTCCGAGACTAAAAGAAAAAAATCCCCGAATCCTGAGACGAACATACGGGTCGCAATCCCCTTATGTACGGGTCTAGTTTCCGAGAACCGGAGTAAAACT
>JANXBU010000072.1 GCA_025060505.1 Candidatus Calescibacterium sp. | reverse complement strand
CTACAATGTGCTTAATATTTGGATAATCTTGTTTCAAGAAACTTTCTATTGCTCTCTTTAACATACTTGCTCTATTGTAGGTAGGTATAATCACACCTAATGTATAGGCTTTCATTTTAGTTCCTCTATATAAAAACAAAATATACAAATTATGTTATCTTTTGTGCAACTGATTCAGAGCCTTTATCCATTCTTCTTTTATCTTTTCCATAGAAAAATCTTTCACTCTCTTTTTATCCATCTCACTATATTGTTGCCTTATTTCACCATTAATCAATAACTCTCTAATCACTTTGAGCCAGAGCTTTTCTTTCTCGTCAAGTTCTTCATGGGCACTTCTAAATTTTCCATCAAACACGGGCATTAGAATTCCATACTTAGCATATTCAGGATTATCGGTTTGAAAATCACAAGGCGTATCAGGAGCGAGAATTTCTCTTGGTCCGCTTCTACAATCTGAAGAAATAACAGGAACTCCGCAGGCCATGGCCTCCACCAGAGCATTTCCAAATCCTTCATATAGGGAAGGAAATACGAATAGCTTTGACGATGCTACATATTTAAAAGGATTTTTCTGAAAACCGAGAAAGTAAACATCGTAACCCTCCGATAAAGAATCTCTGTCCCATACATAAGTCCTTAGACCAAGCCCCTCCGAGAGTTCAATAAGATAGTCTTTTAACTCGCCGTCTCCTAAAATTAATAACTTTAACTCAGGAAACTCCTTCTTCAATCTTGAATAGATTCTTATTAAATACCACTGACCTTTTGGATAAGTTAATCTACCTACGGTAACTATTGCACTTTCAAAACAAAATTCCGGTTTTTCTTTGATTAAATTTTCAATGCTTTCCAAATCAATAGGGTTATATATTACTTTTATCTTCTCTTCCATTATTCCAAAGTTCTCGATTAAATCTTTTTTAACATGTTCAGATACTGCTATCATTAAGTCAGAA
>JANXBU010000071.1 GCA_025060505.1 Candidatus Calescibacterium sp. | reverse complement strand
TATATTCCTCTCTTCAAGGAGTTTAAAGAGTATGCTGGAGATTGTGTTGTTTAGCACACCCTTTCCCACTATTTCAGCTTTTTTTGTGGCATCAAAGGCTGTGGCTGTGTCCTTAAAGTGGATAAGAAGTTTGTCCTCTTCACCCTCTAACTGATAAACTATCTTAGCTTTACCCTCATACAAAATCTTCATGGTATTCAAAATTATACCTTCCTGCTTACAGCGTAAGCAAATGCCTTCCAACTTATATCCCTTGTCAAATAGTTATCCATCCTACAGCCATCTTGCCCCTAACATGCTTGTAGGAGTCTATTCATGTTCAGACTCAAAATCTCTAGTGCTTGATTATGGAGCTTTTGAAGATTTTTGGACATGCTTTGTCCAATAAAGGGTTCAATATCCTCCAACACACCCACACACCCCTATAACCCACTTACATAACCATAATATCAACTCAACTCACCAACATACCCAAACCACCACTTAAAAACATGCTCGTTATCATAACTTTGAAGGTTAGCTGCTTTCGTATGTTCTCAAACTTCACGCTACTCACATACCCTCAAAACCAACACTCAGAGATGAAAAACTCTTCATCCACGTGCCAACGCCTTCCATAACCATTAACCTTTCTCCATTTCTTTTTGCCCTTCCTGATTGCCCTTACCACCTCATCCCTTGCCCTGTTGCCCGTTATCACTGCTTTTCTCTAACCTCTACTACTGGCTTTATTCCTCTATCTGCTAAATGCTTGAATATTTCATGTGTATCGTAACCTGTATCTGCTATAACTTCTTTGACTATACTGCCTTCTGCCTTCTCTATGGAGTTCTTCATATGCAATACCCAGCTACTCTTTCTTCTCTTGCCATACCTTTTACTGAGCCATTCTCCTCTGTTTGTTAGCTTGATGCCTGTGGAGTCGAGAACTATAACAAAGTCATGTGGCATGTCTTCTGAGTTATT
>JANXBU010000070.1 GCA_025060505.1 Candidatus Calescibacterium sp. | reverse complement strand
AATCAGATATTTTCTTGCTTTAGATCTTATTATGTCTTTGCACGGGGTTGAATCCTACCTATGAGGGATTGAAACACGAAAAAACTAAATAGAATTTTTCAGGAAAAAATGAGGTTGAATCCTACCTATGAGGGATTGAAACCGAGAAAGTCAAGAACTTTTCTTAGTTGCTCCCCCTCGGTTGAATCCTACCTATGAGGGATTGAAACCAAAAGTAGCTATAGCTCTTGACTGCTCCGGATCTAGGTTGAATCCTACCTATGAGGGATTGAAACTCTTTATCCGCTATCGAAAGGCTCTTCCATCTATCAGGTTGAATCCTACCTATGAGGGATTGAAACAAATAGCTCACCTGACTAAAACCTGTGTCATAAAATGCGGTTGAATCCTACCTATGAGGGATTGAAACTCGCAATTATCAATGTGTCTTTCCTGAGTTGAATATGTTGAATCCTACCTATGAGGGATTGAAACCAGGTAACATTCAAACAACCAAACAAAAATTTACAGGGTTGAATCCTACCTATGAGGGATTGAAACCTTTCAGAACCAGAACTTGAATCTGACCCCTCAAATTGGTTGAATCCTACCTATGAGGGATTGAAACACACTGACCGAGGTCTGAAATCTGCAACCAAACCAGGGTTGAATCCTACCTATGAGGGATTGAAACCCAAATCTGTCGCAATGTTCCACATCTTCGTATTTCTTGGTTGAATCCTACCTATGAGGGATTGAAACTAAATTTAGCCATCATACAAATTTTTGAATCCATAGCGGTTGAATCCTACCTATGAGGGATTGAAACGTAAAAGGCGGGTTCGGATCTGGAAAAACTACGCTGGGTTGAATCCTACCTATGAGGGATTGAAACCTGAACAACCGAAACAACTCCTCTGTCATTAATGTTTGGTTGAATCCTACCTATGAGGGATTGAAACTCGGAAGCAAATAATCTAGGAATCTCTTTTTCATTTGGTTGAATCC
>JANXBU010000006.1:300-124070 GCA_025060505.1 Candidatus Calescibacterium sp. | reverse complement strand
ACTCTTTTCTCTCTTACAGATGGAAACTCTACGTTCAGCATCTGTATATCAGAAACATCAATTCCAAAGATTTTCAGAAGCTCTCTTTCAGCTCCCAATATCAGCTCCTTCGTATCATATTTGCATCTACCCAAATTTTAAAAATACTTCTTTTATGTTTTGAGATAAATTGAGAAAACAAAAATCCTGCGAATACAAACTCCTCCTATTATAAAACAATTGATTCTTTTTAATTCTTGATTTACTGTGTAATAGCTCCTTTTGATGCTGATTGAACCATTTTTATATACTTTCCAAGAATACCGGATGTAAATTTTGGTTTTGGCTCTGGGAGCTTCATTATTCTTCTTTTAATCTCATCCTCTGGAATCTCAATGTTGAGAACTTCTCTTTCTATGTCTATTAGTATCGGATCCCCATCTTTAACTGCGGCTATTGGACCCTTATCGTATGCTTCAGGAGAGACGTGTCCTATCATCATTCCCCGAGTAGCACCGGAGAACCTTCCATCTGTCACAAGAGCTATGTCTTCTATGAGTCCCTGACCAACGAGAGCAGCAGTGACCTGTAACATCTCTGGCATTCCAGGAGCACCTTTTGGTCCTTCGTTTCTTATAATTACAACATCTCCCGGTTTTATTTTTCTCTGCTGAACCGCTACAAAACATTCTTGTTCGCTTTCAAAAACCTTCGCTGGCCCAATATGTTTTTTCTTCGCCATTATACCAGATATCTTCATAACAGCCCCATCTGGTGCAAGCGTTCCTCTGAGAATTACTATACCACCATCTTTTTTGAGAGGATCTGATACCCTTCTTACAACATCTGAGTAGATTATAGGTGTATCTTTCAGGTTTTCCTCCACAGTTTTTCCGGTTACTGTCAGTGCATCACCGTGTATTAAACCTTCTGAAAGCAGAATTTTCATTATGTTTGGAACTCCACCGGCTTTGTGAAGATCATACATAACAAACCTTCCACCGGGTTTCAGGTCTGCTATGAGAGGTACTCTTTTACTTATTCTTGAAAAATCATCAAGTGTAAGTTCAACACCAGCTTCCCGCGCGATTGCAAGAAGATGTAAAACGGCGTTCGTAGAGCCTCCTGTTGCTGCAACAACAGCTATTGCATTTTCAATTGCTTTTTTTGTCACAATATCTCTTGGTTTTATTCCTTTCTGGTAGGTTTCAACAATCTGTCTCGCGACATCATAGCAAACATATTTTCTTTCCGGATCAACTGCTGGATAGGATGCCGACCCCGGTAAAGAAATTCCAAGAGCTTCCGCCACGCAAGCCATTGTATTTGCGGTGTACTGTCCTCCACAAGCCCCAGCTCCCGGACATGCTCTGAATTCTATTTGGTAAAGTTCTTCCTCAGATATCTTATCAGCCTGATACTGTCCAACAGCCTCATAAACATCTTGTATTGTTATAGCTCTGCCGTTGTACTCCCCGGGCATAATTGTTCCACCATATAGAAATATAGAAGGTATATTTACTCTCAAAATAGCCATAAGAGCTCCGGGGATTGTTTTATCACAACCACCAAGTCCAACAAAAGCATCATAAAAATGTGCATTCAGAACAGTCTCTATTGAGTCCGCAATCAACTCCCGAGAAACTAGAGAATATCTCATACCCTCGTGTCCCATCGCAATACCGTCGCTAACAGATATTACAGAAAACTCTATCGGAAAAGCTCTCCCCTGCCTTTTTATCTCCTCTTTTATGTATGCAGTTTGTAAATTGAGATTCAGGTTACACGGCGTTATCTCACCAGCCGGAGACGCTATTGCTATAATAGGCTTTTCAAAATCTTCATCTTTCATTCCCACAGCTCGCAAGAAGGCTCTGTGCGGAGCTCTTTCAACACCACCTTTTATTCTGTTACTCCTTTGATCTGGATAATATCTCTTGACATCAAATTTACCCATATTTGTGTAATGTAAAATAAATCAGTATTGAGATGAAAAAAACGGTTTTGAGAATTGTATTACTCACTTCTTCAATTTCTCCCTTAACTCTCGTGACGCATCTTTGTACTCCTTGATTATTTCTTCTACAATCTGATTTATTCTTTCAACCGGTGTCATCTCCTTTGGATAGCATATTGATTCAAGGTCTTCGATATTCTGAGCACATAATTCTTTGAACATCGGATCTTTTTTTGAAAAGAAACACAATGCTATCTTAACTATAGAAGCTGAATAATCTGCTGGCTCTATTTTATTCTGTATTTTCTTTATTTTATCGTAGGCTTCAGAACACCTTGATTCTTCAAGCAAAATCTCTACCTGTGCAAGCTCAAAATAAACATCATCAGTCTGTCCGAATTCTCTGTATATTTGATCTACAAAAGAGTAGTCCTTGACATACCTCGGTGGAAGAAGATCTTTGTTGTCTACATAAAAAGAAAAAGCTCTTATTTTGTATCCATTATCATAAAGTCTTTTGAGAACATCGTACATACTTTCTGATATTTCTATTGATACATCTGGTGGAGTTCTCAAAGTTCTTATTGTTGGAATAACCTCCTTAAGAAAGTTCAGATCTCTTTGCACTTCATCAACATTTTCTGTACCTATTTTTTGAGCCAATATTTTAAGGTACTCTCTGAGCGCAATCTGTGATTCTGGGGAGAGAAAATTTGTGATTATGAAACGGAGATTCGGTAATGGCAGAGATACTGGATCATCCGCTGGGATATCACTTTTTGGCAGTTCTTTTATTGTTTCTGAATACTTATCTCTGTTCAAAACAGCAAAGAGTCTAGCTCTTATCTCCCATCTTGTTCCGGGATACTCCCTCAATATTCTATATATAAATTTCAAGGAATTTTTGTAGTCCTTGTCTTGAAAGAGTATTTCTGAAAGCAGCAGGTAAGCTTCCGGCTTTTGCTCAGGAAGAAGTGAGTTTATCATAAATCCAATATATCTCCTCGCTAAATATCCTCTGTTGGTTCTGATAAGAGCCCTGATATATCTTGGAAGAATAACTGGATCGTATTGAATGAACCTATCTGATATATAAGATATGAATTCCGCTGAATTCTCATAGTTGCCCCTTTCAAATTCAATAGCACCCATAGCTCCCCAGTAGCAATTGAATGTCTCATCAGAAAGTTTTTTGCCTTCTATTTTCACCTTTTCCATAACATTTGCCGCCTCACCAGCTTTGTTCATACCTACAAGAGCCAAAGCCTGAGAGCATACCATTCTCACCTCAAGATCTTCTTTATTTTCTATTTTCTCAAACGAGTTTTCCCGTGGTTCAAGATATCTCATACCTGATTCAGCTTGAAATTTTGATTCAGGATAAAACCCAGAGATTCTGAAAATTCTTGATGACCTGTATTTCAGATCAGCCGCGTCTTTGACATTGCCGATATCAAAGAACTTTTTTGCAGCATTTGAATAGTAATTCGCAGATTTGAGCAATGTTGTCACCTCTCTTGTTTCAATTCCCATTGCAGATAACATTTCCGCTATATAAAAAAGAGCTTTTGCACTTATTTCTCTATCTTCTGATCTTGCAAAGTCAAACAGAATATCTATTGCTCCGTAGTTTCTGGTCTCAACAGATGTCCTCATGTATTCCTCTATATCTCTTTTCTCTATAAATGGAATATCTCTTCCAGCAAATATTATGATCGAGCTTCCGGATTTTGTTATATGCCATTTCAGATCTTCTCTTTTCAAGTAAACCGAGATCATTGCCGATTTTCTTTCACCTTCAACTACCTCTGAAAAATTCACTTTCCTAAAGTATCTATCTTTCTCCCATATTATTTCACGTCTCGGAAGAATCTGTGCAGATGGAATAATAACTATGATGTTTCCGTTTAATATTTTCTGCTCAAAATCGAATTTCATTGAACTCAAAGTTATAATCACATAAGAGAATGTAGGTTTCTGGTTCAGCTCTACGTGGCTTATCTTCAGCGCGCTTATAAAAATCAAAGATGTTATGAAACTCAACATACTACTTTCTTCCCTTTTCAAGAACCATCAATGTCAATTTAACTTCCTCAAAAGACAAACCTAAAAGATTTGCAATTTCATCCTCTTTCTTTCCCTGATTGAACAGGTTTATTATCATATTTTGTATGCTTTCTACGTCTGTTTTCTTATTCTGTTCGTATTTTGTTTGAGTATAATTTGTATCTTCTCTCTCCTCCTGCTGATCTAAACGATAGTTGAATGATACTTTTTGGCTTGTGTATTTTGCATTTCCGTTGCTCGTTTCACTTTGGAATTTTTTTTCTACTAATTTTGACGAAAGATATTTCACTTCCTGTTCAAGTAAATTTATCCTTTCTTCAAGTCCCATCAATTTTATTTTCATCTCGTCTATCTCATCGGGTATCTTATTTTTTTGAGATTTCGCGTTTTCAATATCTGCTCTCGTCTTTATAGCAAATACTATCGTGATTATAAGAAAAACGATGTTGAGAACCAATATGAATGTGAGCATATTAAAAATTTTACAATTTTTTGTGATAATCTTGTTTAAATATGTTTTAAATTTTTCCTATATTTCTCAAAAAATTTATCGTCAATAATTCGGCCTTACTAAAAATATAAAAGTTCCAACATTCACAGAAAACATTTGAAAAAATATACCACAGAGCAGTTTATTTATTGAACAACAAAAGCTAAAAGTTCATCAAATGGATAATAAATCTTTTATCTAAATCAACATATTATCAACTACTCTTTCCAGAATTGAAAAATAATCTGTTCAGCAATTTTTCCAGCCGGAGTATATCCATTTGTTGAAGGATCAGAGTAAAATTCCCACTCCCACCAGAAGAGTCCTTTGATTTTTGGGAAAACATATTCAAGAACAACTTTATAGCATAAAGCTTGCTCATCTTGGTCTGGCTCTTCCTCAATAAGATAGTTCCACGGAACACTGCATGAACCATCTGTGCTCATATAACCTATTTCAGTAAAGACTATCTCTTTTCCACGCTCCTTTGAAAAACTCCGGAGCTCTTCAAGTATGTTCTCCCATTTAACTTTGAGCTCGTCTTCTTTCGGTTCTTTGCTGCTTGCAACATGGAAGTAGGCATCTATTCCTATGAAATCAAGCTTATTCCAAAATTTTATCTTTTTGTACTCAGTCCAGTTTGCCGCATAAATAAGTTTTCCAGAAAAAACACTTCTGACAACATCTATAACCTCATCAAATACTTCCGGATATTCAGAAGATATAGTTTCAAGCTCGGTTCCAACACAGAATATCTCAATGTTGTACCTCTCAGCGAGTTCCGCATATTTTTTTATAAAACCTATGTAGTCTCTCTTCCAAAGATTTATATCGGATGGCTTTATCATTCCGCGGTAAATCGGTTCCTTGAGATCAATATGTGGTTTGAGCATAATATGAAATCCCTTCTCTTTCGCTAACTGAACTGCTCTCTGAACACTGCTGAAACTTGGAGTCATGACCTGGTCTTCATAAATTCTGCTTTCAGTTAAAGATTCCTGATACAAAGTTGGGACTATGGCTACAAAATTCACACCAATTGTTCTGAGCCTATCTAACGCTGATGAATATCTTTCAGAAGAATAGGTCTCTCTCTGCCAAACCGGCAAAGACATACCCTTTATTTTATCTGGAATTTTCCTCTCTGAATTTTTCGCTTTATCAGAAGAACAAGAAGCAGTAAAAACAATAGAAGCAAGAAAAGTTAGCAGAGTCACTGAGAAACTCAAGCGAATCTCTTTGTGAGAAAACAGCTCAAACAAAAATTTCATAATTTACATTATCAGATCTCCGGAAAAAATCATTGTAATGTCAAAATCTTGAAAAGGTCAAAGAAAGATTTTTATTAAATCAATTTGAATTCACATGAAACCAAAGCTCACATAGTTTTTTAAAATTTTTGAGAGATGGAAGAATTTGATGAATTTGAAAACTATCTATATTTCATATTGGGAAGGAGCAAGAACACTGTAAATTCATACATAAATGATCTTAAAGATATAAGAGATATGCTGGAAAGTGCAGGAAAAAGTTTTGATAACTTTGAAGACACGGACATACAAGAAATTATAAACAAGATGAAAGATTTGTATGATGCAACAAGTATAAACAGAAAACTTTCGGCCCTGAGAACTTACCTGAAATTTCTCTCAAGGCAAAAAGGGAAAACAGAACTTCTGAAAAAAATAAAAAAGATAAAGAACATGAAAGATTCAAGAAAAATACCAAGTGTTCCCGATGAACAAACAGTTATCTCAAAAATAGAGGGAATTGAGCTCAACGGATTTGAAAACATAAGAGATAGATTGATACTTGAACTGCTGTATGGCTCTGGACTGCGTGTTTCTGAACTTGTGAATCTCAAACTGAGTGACATAACAGAAAAAGACATAATAAAAATAGAAGGAAAAGGGAAGAAGGAAAGATTCGTACCGATAAGCTCGGAAGCAAAAAGAATAATTCCTATGTATATAGAAGAAAGAAGAAAACTCAGCCCCAAAACAGACCACATAATCATAAACAGAAAAGGGAAGAAAATAACAAGGCAAGGAATATGGCTTATTCTAAAAAAGTATGGATTTTACCCACATCTTTTAAGACACAGCTTTGCAACACATCTTATCAAAAGAGGAATGAATATAAGAAACATACAGGTTATGCTTGGACACTCAAACCTCTCAACAACAGAGATTTACACAAAAATAGCTCCAGATGTTCTCAGAGAAACTGTTATGAGATCTCATCCGCTTTCACGAATGAAACCAAGAATACGAAAAGAACCATCTTCAACTTGAATATTCCTGAGCTTACTTTCTAATTCTTGTCTGAGTTTTTCGTTCGTCAGGAGATCATAGAAGTTTATTTCAAATTTGTGTTTTTCATTCTGTCTGATTATAAAGCATGCATCACCAAGAAGATACTTTGGATTTTTCTCTTGGTGATTTCCAGCAGACCTTGGGAGTGGAACAAACAAAGCAGGTTTTCTGGCATAAGCGATTTCAAAAACTGTTCCTGCACCACCTCTGGCAATGGCAATATCAGAAAGCCCAAGATAAAAACCAAATTCATCTGTGAAAGGAAAAACATTCGCATCCCATGAAGAAAAAAAATCCCGAGCCTTTTCAAAAAACATATCACCTGTTTGATGAATTATCTTGAGTTTTGATTTGAGATCATTTAAGTTTTTTTCTATCCTCTCAATAGCTTCTACAAAAATTTTGTTAAGTCCAACGGCTCCCTGACTTCCTCCAGATACAAAAACACAAATTTTATATGAGTTCTGACTTTGTTTTGCATCTATTCCTCTTTCAAGATCTTCTTTGAATTTGTTGCGTAATGGAAATCCTGTGTAAACAAATTTGCGCTGAGCATAAGAAGGTGCCTCTGTTTTATCAAAGGAAACAAAAATTTTATCACAGAAAAGAGAGAGTATTTTATTTGTAAATCCCATAACAGAATTCTGTTCATGAATATAGACTTTCTTTTTCAAAATTCTTCCGGCAAGACAAACAGGTCCGGATACATACCCACCAAATCCTATTACAATATCTGGATTTATTTTCTTGAGAATTCTGAAAGACTCTTGCAAAGCAGATACAGCTGAAAAAAAACCAGATATTGATCTTAGTCCTTTTCCGACAATCGGTTTTACATTGATGAACTCCAAATTTTTTTCTTCAAGGTCTTTGATGAATCTTTTTTCGCTTATTCTTGTTTTGCTGGTTATGAAAAATTTATCTTCTTTTATTTTTTCAAGAACAGCAACAGCTGGTGCTATATGTCCTCCTGTTCCTCCGGCGACTAAACATATTCTCATCCAAGAATTAGAAAAGTTTTAGTCAGATTTTTAAAATTTTAATAGCGGGGGGTAAAAAACCCCCCTTTTTTATTTATTTCTTAGCTTTTTTGCTTTTTGCTTTTTGTTTTGGTTTTGCACTACCTTTTTTTGTTGTAGCCATAGTTTTCCCACCTCCTTTTCCCTTTTTTTCTTTACCCCGAGAAGAAACTCGGGGTAAATTTTTCTTTTCTATTTTTTTAATCTCTTTAATTTTTTTATTTTTGTTCTGTTGTCCTCTTTTTTCTCCACCGAGAGATTCTACTACCTTCTTTATTGTTTCGGCAACGAATTCAGCTGCTTTGGATTCAACCTTTTTCTTTTCTCGCTCAAAGATTTTTTTCAAATCTTTTTTAGATTTTTTGACAATTTTTCCGATATCTTTTGAAACCTCTTTTGATTTTTTCTTTATTTCCTTTGAAACATCCTTTATTATTTGTTCAGATGCTTCTTTTATTTTGTTAGCGAGCTGACCAACTATCTGCTGTTGCCCTTTTGCTCTCTCTTTTTTTTTCTTTTCTTCCCTAGTGCTTATATCCTTTTCTGAAATATCTTTTAGCTGAATTAATATGGCTCCGGCCTCTTTCATTTCTTCTATAGCTTTTTTTGAGTCCTTCTCGTCTATTCCCTTAATTGCATCTTGAAGAAGATATGTTCTGAAACCATACTTCACAGCATCAAGTACCGTATTCTTAACACAGTATTCAGTAGCAACACCACATATAAATACTGTATCTATACCAGATTCTCTAAGCTTCTGAGCAAGGTCTGTTCCCTCAAATCCAGAATAGGCATCTTTATCAGGATCAGAGGCCTTCTTTATAACCTCAACACCATCTGGAAGGTTCAGGTCATTATGAAATTCAGCTCCTTTTGAGTTCTGAATGCAATGTGGAGGCCACGGACCGCCCCTTTCTTTGAAAGATATATGATTTTCTGGATGCCAATCAGCAGTTGCAAATATTTTATTACCTTTAAATTTTTCTATATACTGATTTATGACTGGGATTACCTTATCTCCATCTGGCACAGGAAGAGCACCGTTTGGTGGGAGAAAATCATTTTGCATATCAACTATTATCAAAGCAGAATTTTTATTTAACTTTATCATATTATTATTTTCACCTTATTCATTAATAATAATTTAATTGTTTCATTTTCCTGTTTCATATTCAATTACAGAACTTTACAAAAATTATTTTAAAAATTTTTTCTTCAAAAAGGTAAAAAAAACGAAATTTTTCAGTCAGATCACAAAAAATAAAAAAAATTAAATGAATTCTCTCAGATTTTTCATCATAAACTTAATTAGATTAAATGAAATTTCATGAAAATTCTCTATCTCTTCTCCGAAATTCAAAAAACAGAAATTCTGTGGATTCTTAATATTATTTTTTTTACTATCATTAAATTGAAGTGATATACAACCCTCAATAACGAAGAAGTTTCTTCTTCTGGCTGCTGCAAAACCACATATTTTATGATTATTAAAATATACATCGGTTCCTCGAATATAAGAGCTAAAACCGAAACCTGATTTTATAAATTCTGAAATCATTTGAGAGATGAATAAGAAAGTATCTCTCAGATTTATAGAATGAGCGTAAAAGGAAAAAGCAAAGGATATATCTCTACGAGGTCCGTGAAAAACAACCCCTCCACCAGAAACCCTTCTGTGATATGGAAGCTGGAACTCTGGGACAGC
The DNA here is from genome assembly GCA_025060505.1 of Candidatus Calescibacterium sp. Lineage (GTDB taxonomy): Bacteria > Calescibacteriota > Calescibacteriia > Calescibacteriales > Calescibacteriaceae > DRWZ01. The sequence goes on along the minus strand of JANXBU010000006.1, from coordinate 114,538 downwards.
ACAAAATCTTCCCAAACTCATACACTCAAATGCAAAAGAAAAAACATGAATGAATATATGCTCTGATTCAAAAAGCTTCCGGTTGGTTTCAAGTGGAGAAAAAGATACAGAATCAAGATCAACCAAGATAATCACAGAAAAAGTATAATTATTTCTGTGAAATATTCTGTTATAAAAAAGTTTTCTGGCAAAAACCTTCTCAAAATTTTCGAAAAAGTAAAAGAGGACACAAATGGAAACGCTGTTCTTCTGGGATACGAAGAGAAATTAGTAGGTGGTGAGAAATTTTATGAAGTAATAGTAGGAATACCTGATACCAAAAACAAAATAGAAAAAATTGAAAAAAGTAAGGATACCGATTTTTCTGAAAAGATAACAGAAATCAGAGAGATTCTAGAAAAAATTGAAGAGCTCAAGAGAGAGTTCCTTTATGTGCGCGAAAATATAGAGTTTATCTCAAAAAAGACTATGAATCCAGCAGAAATAAGGCTACCTCAGGAGGCTCTTAACTTTTTCAAAAAACTTGTTTCCCGAGGTATTGAAAGAAGTATCGCTCTTTCTATAACCGAAGATATAATGAATTCAAGACTTAACTTTGATCTCAAGGGACTTTCATCTGTTGTATCAAAGTATATGATTTTCAGAAATCCACTTGCAGATGGAAGGAAAAAATTTATATCGCTTGTTGGTCCTACCGGTGTTGGGAAAACAACAACAGCAGCAAAAATATCTGCTTTATATGCAATCTCAAAATCAAAAAATGTAGCTTTGCTTGAAACAGATAGATACAGAATCGCATCGGTTGACCAGATGAAAAAATACGCTGAAATTATGGGGGTTCCGCTTTTTGTAGCAACAAATCCGGAAGAAATCAGAACAATGCTTCCAAAACTTATGAAGTTTGATCTCGTTGTTGTTGATACAATGGGTAAAAGCCAATATGACATAAAAAACATAAAAAGAATTTCATCTGTACTTTCTGAAATCGGAAATCAGACAAAATTAGAAATTGCTCTTCTTATCTCAACTTCTCAGAAAGATGAAGAAATTGTTCTGGTTATAAAAGGTTTTTCAGAAATTGGAATAGATTACTTTATCTTTACAAAGGTTGATGAAACATCTTATCCGGGCACAATTCTGAACATAGGATGCACAACAGAAACACCAATTGCTTTCATCACAACAGGCCAATCAGTTCCAGATGACATAAAGATAGCATCACCTGATGTTATCTCAGACGTAATACTTGGACCACCTCCACTAACAATGTATCTTCTGAAAACATAACATGCTTCACATTTTTCAATGAAAATACTTGCAACAAACTCGTAAACTTTTTGTATAATCTAACGAAATCATCTGAATCATTATGACCTAATACCGCACAGCAGCTGAAATTTTAACAAATACTCTTTTTACACGTGTAACTTTATGTTCTACCACAATTAGTTTAATTAACATTTTGTGTATGCAATTTCATTCAAGGATGGGTATGCAACAGAGCATTTATACACAAATCAATCATCTTAAACCTGTGCTTCCAAATCCACCTTCACCCCTTTTTGTTTCTGAAAGTTTATCTACTTCCTTTATCTGGACTTTTTCATATTTGCTTATAATAAGTTGAGCAATTCTCATACCTTTTTCAACTTTGAAAGTTTCCCTTGATAAATTTATAAGTATGACTTTGACCTCTCCTCTATAATCTGAGTCAATTGTTCCCGGCGCGTTTGCAACTGTGATGCCTTTTAAAGCAAGCCCAGACCTTGGCCTGACCTGTCCTTCATATCCCTGCGGTATCTCAACAGATATTCCTGTTCTTACAGCCTTTATCTCAAATGGCTGAATTTCAGTTTCCTCATCTGAAAACAAGTCCATTCCAGCCGAATTCTCTGTTGCATATATTGGAAGCTTTGCAGTATCTGTAAGAAGTTTTACCTTTAGTTCAAGCATATTTATTTCATATTCACATTGCATTGTTTTTAATGTTTTTTCATTTGATTTTACTCTTTAATTAAAGAATCTCACTGTACATCTTCAGCGTGACATTTTTATCAAATAGAAATAAAAGTTTTCAGAAAGAAAAACCGATTTTCATTGAAATTTGAATAGTTGAATCAGAGAAAATCAACCTGAAAAAGACAATTTTAAATAAGTAATGAATCCCTATCTTCTCTAAAAAATTACAAAACATCTTTTGCTTCAATCTCCGTTCTCTTTACCTCAATTCTTCCGGATAGAATCTTCTCGTATCCTTTATCTTCTATTTCTTTTGCAAGGGAAAAATCTCCAGACATAATTATTTTTCCCTGAAATAGTACATGAACAAAATTAGGTTTTATGTAATTTAGAATTCTCGGATAGTGTGTTATGATTATAATAGCTTTTTCCGCATTCATTGAATCCATAATTGATTCGGAAACTACCTTCAGAGAGTCTACATCAAGACCTGAATCTATTTCGTCTAATATATAGAGTTTTGGATTGAGTATAAGCGATTGAAGAATCTCCGTACGTTTTTTCTCGCCCCCAGAAAATCCCTTGTTAAGCTCTCTTTTGGTAAATTCATCGGGGATCTTGAGCTTTTTCATTTTATCTTTTAGCTCCTTTGTAAATTCTGCAAATTTTCTCTCGCTACCAGCAATACTCCACAGAAATTTTCCGAGAGGAACACCCGGAATTTCGTATGGATTCTGAAAGGCTAAAAATATTCCAAGCTTTGCTCTTTCATCTGCCTTAAGTTCGTTTATAACTTTTGATTCAAACACTATTTCCCCATCTTCTATCTTATACTTTGGATGACCCATTATAGCAAATGAAAGAGAAGTCTTTCCAGAACCATTTGGTCCCATAACAGCATGTATTTCGCCTTTTTTAACTCTCAGATCTATACCGAAAAGAACTTTCTTACCATCCGCACTGACGTGCAAATTTCTTATTTCAAGCATAACCGTTAATTTTAGACAGAAAAACATGAAAGTTGAAAATAAACAAAACGAATAACTTTTCTAATATTAAGAATAAAAGTGTCCGAGCTTCTTTATATATCTCTTGCGATACTCAGTGGTTTTTTCACAGCTCTGTCTGATGTGCTTTCAAAAGATTACATGAACAGAACTCAAACAGATAGTTTATTTGCACTTTATGTAAGATGGGTTTTCTGCTCAATCTCACTTATACCATTGATCTTTGTAGATCCCATACCGAAAATCGATCTTGAAACAGTAGCTCTCTACCTGATACTTTTTCCACTTGAAATTTTAGCAGGATACCTTTATATGAAATCTCTTGAAGTATCCGAATCAACTCTTGTACTACCTTTCCAGTCATTCACTCCGGTTTTCATACCTCCTATTGCTGTTTTCATAATAGGTGAGTCATACTCCACAAGAGGATTAATAGGAATAGCTCTTGTTGTAATAGGCAGCTTTCTGTTCTTCAAAGATAATGGGAGCAGAAAAATATCAGACAAAAGGGGAATACTTTACATGCTTGCGTCAGCAATTATATACGCTTTAACTTCTGTTTTGGGTAGATATCTGATTCTGAAAGTATCTCCCTTCTTCTTCTCAGTATCTTACATGTCTGCACTGTGTATCATACTAACACCATATTTCACTAAAAAGTATAAAGGTGGTTTCTCAAAAATAAAAAGTTCTCTTAAACCATCATTCATATTAGGATTCACAACAGCTTTGGCAGTTATAACTCACTTTATTTCTGTGATGGAAATAGAAACAGGGTATATGATAGCTTTCAAAAGAACAAGCGTTATATTTTCGGTTGTGCTAGGTTATCTGATGTTGAGTGAAAAAACAGATCTGAAAGAGAGACTCGCTGGATCTCTTATTATGACACTTGGGATTTTTGTAATAGGAGTAGCTATAACGTAGATCTTTCGGAATTTCTCTGAAGTCCCTTGCAAGAAACATTTTCTAACAAAATCGAGAAATTGTTCATTCACTAATCCCGAAATTTCAGAATAAAAATTTGAAAACACTATGTTATATTGCAGTCGCAGAATTTTTTATTGCATTGATTTTAAAACTTTTACCAGAGAGATTTTCATATTTGCAGTACAGAGAAAAACTACATAACAGACCTATTTATTTCAAGTATTGGGACTATCACGGAGAGCATTATGAAAAATATAATACCTCCTATAAGAACTATCAGAACTGGTTCTATCATAGATGTTATAGTGGAGACGAAAGTTTCAAGCTCAGAAAGAAGGCTATCTGCTATGTTCTTGAACATTTTTTCTATCTCTCCCGATCTTTCTCCGACCGCGACAAGATTGTAGACAGCAGGAGGAAAAAACCAGTATTCAGAAAGTTTGTCAGACATACTTTTTCCCTCAACAATGGCTTCTTTTGTTTCTCTCAGAGCGTTCTTCATCAGAGAATTTGTTGTGATACTTTCAGATGTTTCTATTGCTTTGACGAGTGGAACACCGGCTTTTGTCAGTGTGGAAAGGGTTGAAAAAATTCTGTATATCTCAGCTGTTGTATGTATCTTTGAGATTACAGGGAACTTCAAGCGAAAAAGATCATAGTAGTACCTTATTTTCGGAACAGAGAGAATTCTTTTTCGTCCTATAAACAAACCAGCAAGCACAATTAATACATACGGTAAAGAAGCTGTAAATATTTCTGAGACTGCTATAAGAACTCTAGTGTATATTGGAAGGGCTTTACCAACATCTTGAAGCAGCTCAGCTATCTTTGGGACAACAAAAGACAGGAGAACCCAAAGAACTCCACCCATCACAAGCACTATAAAAACTGGATATATCATTGCAGATGTAATTTTAGAACGAATAGCAATCTGTTTTTCAAGGTAATCAGCAAGATCTTCCATAACTTTATCAAGCTCACCAGAGGACTCACCAGTTTTGACCATTCCAATGTATATCTCCGGAAAAATGTTCGAATTCTCAGCAAGGACCTGCGAGAAAGACTTACCACTCTTTATACCTTCTGAAATGTTTGATATAAGAATTTTGAGAGAGTTTTTTCTTACCTGCTTTCTTATGGTATCGAGTGATTCCGCAAGCGGCATTCCAGCTCTGAGCAAAGAAGCAATCTGTCTTGAAATTATAGCTATGTCTTTTCTAGATACGTATGAAAAATTTATTTTGTTTGAAAGTATTTTTGCTATGTCCCTTTCTTTTTTATCTGCCTGCTTTGTCTCAGCTTTTATTTCGGTAATTACTATACCCTCTTTTCTCAAAAGTTGTATCGCTTCATATCTTGATGAACTTTCTATGACTCCCTTTGTTCTTCTTCCACCCTTTACTCCCGTGTATGTATATATTGGCATAATATAAAACCAACCAAGAAATAACAACCTTAATTTTATGAATTAAGATAAAAATTTATAAATAAAATGAAGTTTTTGGGAGAACATAGAAAAGAAGAGATAATACAAAAGTTTGCAAGATACATATCATCAGCAAAAGCAAACCTTTTCAAAAGCGTTGAATTTGACCTTGTGATAGGAAAAAGAGAAGGAATATGGATTGAAGATATTGAAAGTGGGAGAAGATTTATAAACTGTCATTCGAACGGCGGAGTTTTCAACTTAGGCCATAGAAATCCCAGAATAATTTCTACTTTAAAGGAAGCACTTGACGAACTTGACATAGGAAATCATCACCTCATAAGTGAAATGAGAGCTAAGCTTGCCGAGTTTTTCATAAAAGTTGTACCAAAAGGAATAGATAAAGTTCTTTTTCTATCAGGTGGAGGAGAAGCAGTTGACGTAGCTATAAAAATTGCAAGAGCTTACACAAAAAAGAAAAAAATAATATCCGCTTATGGTGGCTACCACGGGCATACGGGACTTGCCCTTTCTACTGGTGACTACAAATACAGAGAGTATTTTTTACCACTTGCTCCCGGATTCATACAAGTTCCTTTTGGAGACATAGATTACCTCTCAAAGACAATAGATAACGATACAGCAGCTGTTATTTTTGAAACCGTCCCAGCTACATACGGTATCGCAATACCTCCGAAAGATTTTTTCAAAGAAGTTAAAAGATTATGTGAAAAATATGGTGCTATACTCATAATAGATGAAATTCAGACCGGACTTGGAAGAACTGGAAAACTTTGGGGAATTGAACATTTCGGAGTTGTTCCAGATGTTATGGTAGTTGGAAAAGGATTAAGTGGAGGAATTTATCCGATGGCTGCTACATGTTTTCAGAGCAAATATGAATCTGTTTTCAAGAAAGAACCATTTTTACATGTATCAACATTTGGTGGATCTGAACTTGGATGCGCTGTTGCTCTTGAAGTTCTGAAAATTTCAAGCTCACCGGAATTCCTAAAACACGTAAACGATATATCAAGAATTTTTGCAGAAGAATTCGAGAAAATGAGGAGAGGTTTCGGAGAAGTTTTGAAAGAGATCAGGCAACTTGGACTTATGATGGGACTAAAATTTAAAAATGAACTCTGGGGACCACTTATGTCAAAAGCATGCTTCGATCATGGACTACTTTGTTTATACGCCAACAATGACAGGTCAGTTCTTCAGGTTCTACCACCACTCATAATACAAGAAAATGAAGTCAAAGAAGTCGTATCAAGACTAACAAAAGCCATAGAAACCGCTCTGGACAAAAAATATCAGCTCAAAGTTCTTTCATCTTTTCTCAAAGGCCAAACTAAAAATTATCTAGAATACATAAGGTCTCTTCTCTGATGATGCAAAGAGAATTCACACAGAAAGATATTGAAGAAATTGAAAGAGTACTCAAAGAATTTGAATCTATTGCAAATTTTGAGAACCCTGAAAAGAGCAAAATACCATTTGAGATTTTGGGATATGGTGAAATAAGTGTAGTTATATCTATAAAAGGTCTTGAGAGTTTTGTTTTGAAAAGGCTTCCGATTTTTAGGAATTATGAGGAGTGTCTTTACTACAAAGGTATATTTGATGAATACGGTGCAATATTAAAGGAAAAAGTAGGTCTGAGAATTCCAAAGCAATTTGGAGTGATTATTAGATCAAGGAAACCTGTTTTTTACTCTGTTCAAGAGAGACTATCAAATAATTGGCTCTGCCAGCAAATTTTCAATTCAATAGACTCATTGGATTCACAGAAACTTACAGATGGTATCATTTCTGAAATTTACAAAGTATGCAACTTCAACAATTCACATAAAGAAAAATACAAAATAGGTATAGATGGCCAGCTTTCAAATTGGGCATTGGAGAATGGAAAAGAAGGATTAAATCAGAAAAATCCACACTTCATATATCTTGATACATCAACTCCTTTGATAAAAGAAAACGGAAGAGAAAAAATCCCAGCAGATAACTTCCTTATGAGCATTCCACCTGCTCTGAAATTCTTTGTTAAAAAACTTTTTCTCAAAGAGGTTCTTGAAAGGTATTACGATTGCAGATCGGTTATTCTTGATTTTTCGTCAAATCTTATGAATGAGAAGAACACAAAAAATGTCAAAAATTCCCTGAAGCTGATCTCGGAAAAATATGGAATCAAGCTCCAAGAGATTATATCTTACCACAAAAGAGATTATATAATTTGGAGAACTTTTCTCACATTAAGAAAAATTCACAGGTTAATTTTGACAAATGTATTACATAGAAAATACAGGTTTTTGCTACCTCCCGAAATATCCGTAAAAAAAATAACAAAAGAAGATATAAAATACTTCAAGGAATAATTTTCAAATTTTGTTTTGAATATGAAATACATTTTAAGTTTTGAAATATGCCAAAGTTGAAGGTTGGAGTTCTGGTTTTTCCTGGAACGAACTGCAATATGGAGACGAAAAAAGCTCTTGAAGAAGCTGGATTTGAAAGTGTTTATATATGGCATGAAGAAAAAAAAGTTTCCAAAGATATAAAAGCATTCGTTATACCCGGCGGATTTTCTTATGGAGATTATCTTGAGGCAGGTAAGATGGCAACATTTTCTACGATTATGTATGAGATCAAAGAACTTTCTCAAAAAGGAGTACCAATTTTGGGGATATGCAACGGATTTCAGATACTATGTTCATCTGGTATACTTGAAGGAGCTCTTTTAATGAACAGAGAAGGGAAATTTATATCAAGATGGGTTGATGTATTGGTTGAAAACGACCAAACACCTTTCACTTGCGAGCTGAAAAAAGGAGAAATTTTGAGGATGCCAATTGCACACAAATTTGGAAATTATTTCTACAGAGATAAAAGTAAAGTGAAACCGGTTTTCAAATATAAGGAAAACCCAAATGGTTCATTAGAAGATATAGCAGGAATATGCTCACCATCACAGAATGTAGTAGCTCTTATGCCACACCCAGAAAGAGCTATTGGACTAGTTAGCTCCGACGGAAAAAAAATATTTGCCTCATTGAAAAAATGGTTTTCATGATTTGTAATGCTGAACCCTGAATAATGAAAAAATCCTACTCAACTATTTTTTCAGCACTGAATTTTTTGATAATTCCCTTTCTCCAACTTCCCGCAGGAACACCTATCTTCTTGCAGAGCATATCTAAAAATTCTTCCGGCGTTTTCAATCCAAACTCAGCAACAACATCTGGAAGCAAAACCCCTCCCCTACCCTTCAGATCCAGAATTACACCATTCTCACCAAGCTTTATCTCAGATATATCTCTTACATCTTCTATATCCTTTATTAGAGAAATCTCTATTGATATTTCTGGTAGCTCATCTGGTTTTATTGGCTCAAAACGAGGATCATTGAAAGCAGAAAAAACAGCGTACTTTTGAACCTGACGCCATAACTCGTCTTCCGAAATAGTACCGATACACCCCCTGAGTTCTCCCTTTTTTCTAATTGTTATAAAAACTCCATTTTTTTCCCTAAGAAGACTTTTGACAGAATCTGAAATATCAAGATTATCTATATTTATCTCTTCGAATTCCCCTTTTTCAAGCTTGTTCTGAATAGCTTTTCTTGCAAGCTGCAAAAGTATTTTATTTCTTTGCTCATTCATTAGAGATAAAATCAAAGTAATTCAAAATAGAAATTAAAACATAAAACAAGAAATTTGATATAAGGAAACATATTCAAACGTTATTTGAAAGTCTTTTCACTGCTTTAAGAGCTATTGTTACCTGATAGTCATGGTCTTTATAAAAGATTTCATCCTTTGTAAGCTCCTCTGCAGAAATACCGTATAAGAAAGCAGTAGCAGAAATGACGTTTCCGTAAGTTTGAACTTCGACGTTATTTTTTCCAAAAACCTCCTCAAATGCTCTACTGATCGACAGATCGGTAAACCTCCAATAATCTCCCCACTTATTGTAGTCTCCTCTACTTATCTGACATATTCCAGGAACGGTAACAAGTGCAACTCCGTTGTCTTTAAGGGTATAGTAAATACCATAAATGGCTTTTTTGAAATCATATATCACATTCAATGTTTGAGTAACTATAAAACAATCAAATCTGTCTCTCGGAAGCTTATTTATATCTGTTAGATCTGCAATAAGAGTTGCTCGCTGGTTATCATTAATGTAATCTAATATCTCAACTCTTTCAACATCTGATCCAAATTTTACTGTATATGTACTATCTCCGATCTCACAAACTACTCCCCTGATATATTTACTATTTTTTCTCAAAAAATCTTCTATATAAACTCTATCAATTGGAGTACCTCTATCATACCCAAATTTCCTTGATACTGGTTCGTTTATTTTTAAAAGATGCCACTTTAGCTTTCCTACATAAAGTTTCACACTTCTTTTAATGTTCTTCATAAGATACAACATTTGTAAAATATATTTAATTTACTTAAATTTTGTCAATGAGTTTCAGGAAACCCTCTGAGCAAAATATTGATGATGAACAAATCCAGAGAACACAAAATATCACAGTAGAAGAATACGGGATTTGTTTCCGAAAATAAAAATATACAGCAAAATCTAATTTGTGGGTTATGAAAGAAAAAAAGATAAGATGCGCATATTTTTATATATCTTCTTCATCTCTTCTTTGATATTATCGTGTGAAAAAAGAGTCCCCCTATGGACAGTTCAAGAGTATATAATAGAACAGGGTAAAACAGAAAAAGGATATGTATCCGAATCAGTTGGACTGAGACCCTCCGAAAGCTTGGCTCAGCTGAAATGCTTCTCGCAAGCAAAAATAAAGTTGCAGAATATAATCAGAGGAAAAATAGAAGAGGATTTCAAAGAATTTTTCAACTACTCAAAAGAAATAGAACCATATAGAGAGAAAGTTAAAATATTTCGGGAAATGATGAAGGAAATATCTACCGAAATTATACAAAAACTATCAGACCAGCTGGAGCAGGAAGGAATATATGTAGATAGAGAAAACAGTGTTCTTTTCTGTAGAATCTCTATAAAATTTGATGAAAATTTTTATAACGTTTTAAGGGAAGTGAGCCTAGATCTAATAAAAACAAATTACTATAAACAGATATATAATGAAGATGCTCCCAAAAAAATCGAAGAGTATGTTGAGATAAACTTAAAAAGAATAAAAGCTGGAAGAAATCAGTGAAAACAATCCGAAACCTGTAAAAAACAAAAAATCTGATATTTTTAAAAATGACAACATTTAGAACTTTCTTTAATCTACACCCATAAAATTAAATAAAGTATTTCACTTCAATGAAATAAAAATTATTCAGAATAATTTTTTCAGAGATGATAGTTATATGTGGTAGCTTACGTTGCGGGTTTGAATCATTATACAAAATGATAAAAAACAACAGAGAAAAAAGAAAAGAAAAAAAGAAAGAAGAGATAAAAATAGTTCCATACCTTATATTTGAACCAGAAAAATATTCAGATTACATAAGAAATTCAAAGAGAATAGCAGTGATACTAAGGAAACCAGATGAGCGAGCATTTTCCATGTGGAAGAAAAATCTACAGGATGGTATCGAATGGCTTGACTTCGAAAGAGCAATAGCTTATGAACAGAAAAGGTTTTACAACCTAAAAGAAAAACAAATAAGCTGGAGATATTTATATTTCAGAGGAGGTATCTACTCCGAATGGTTGAACAAAACAAAATCGGTGATGGGGGCGAAATACTTTGAGCAAAAAGTAAGAATTTTTCCATTTGAGTATATAAAAAATGGAGAGGAAAAATTTCTCGACTTTATAGGACTCTCAGGTGTCAAAATGATACACGAAAACAAATCCATTTTACCAGCATTTCCCAAATTCCAATTTCTTATCACGCGAATACAACAGATAGCAGAAGAGAAGATAGAAAATGAGTTATACAGGATTCTCATAACGAAAATGGTTCTGCAGATCAAAAATATCAACATTTGGATACAAAATAAATTCAAAATAAACAAATTAGAAACTGATATAAGTACAAAAGCAACCATTGACTTTATAAGATATGCTTACAAAGACGAGATCGAGAGACTCAGATATGATCACCCTTCGCTAAGTATATGGGAGAAAAACTAAAAGTTTTGCTGCTAAGAGGAATCCATCCAGATCAAATAAAAATTCTGGAATCGGAAGTAAAAGACTTTGATACAGAGGTATTGGAGCAGGTTTTTCTGAAAATCTCTTCGCCAACAGAAAAGTATTTCCTTCATCTGAAAAAATATTTTGATTTTGTTCAGATTATATACAATTCTGAGTTCCATCAAAAAATGTGGGAGAAGAAATATCTTCCCGAAAACTCAAAAAGCATAGAGAAAAAAATTTACAAAATAAAACCTGTTTCCAACATTGGCTTTTATTCAAGTTATGACTTCTACAGAATCCTTTACAAACAGATAATTTTTTACAAGCCAGATGTGATAATAAATTTGGATGCATCTGTTACAAATCCAGATTTCTTCAGAACTCTTAAGAAGGAATTCAATTTCAAGCTTGTAGGATACCATGGAGCAACTCCGATTTCAATGGATCTTTCTGTTTATGATTTTTTCTTTTCACCATTTATGCCAATCGTTATTAAAGCAAAGCAATATGGAGTAAAATCTGAACTGATACCACTTGGCATAGACAGAAAAGAAATTGAAAACATACTTAGAGAAACTGGCGAAGAGAAAAAATACGATATAGTATTCTCCGGAAGCCTTCACAGAGCTCACATGAGCAGAAAAATTTTACTTGAAAAAATATCGGAAGAATTCGGAGATAGATTTCACCTATTCACACAGTCCGACTATGCTCTTACTCCAAAATTAGAGAAGGTATATAGAGGTAAAGTTTTTGGTACTGACAACATAAAAACACTTGCTTTATCAAAAATAGTAATAAATCATCACGGTGATATACTACCATGGGCTCACAACATGAGACTTTATGAAGCAACAGCTGTGGGCTCCCTTCTGGTAACAGATAAATTACCCGGCCTCAAAGACCTTTTCAAAATAGGCATAGAAGTTATAGCATACTCAACATTTGAAGAGTGTATTGAACTTATAAAGAAATATCTGGAGAACGATGAAGAAAGAGAAAAAATAGCAAAAGCTGGACAAAAAAGAACACTTGAAGAACACAGATATGAAAACAGATTGCAAAAACTCTCAGAACAAATAATGATGCTTTTCTGAAATAGAAAAGTATTCTATTGCAAATACAAGAACATATTGAGTAAAGTTGTATTTTAAATCTGAACATTTAGATTACCGACGCGTGATCAATCCACTACAAACGCTTTTTTGAAACATTCGGTAGCTCTATTCCGTGAATTTTGATAGGGTATTCAGATACATTGCAGAAAATAATCAACAATTCATTCAGACAGATCAAGAATAAAAAATGCATAAATATGAACCTAAAAAATAAGAATTAAATAACAAGATTAAAGAATTCCCTTATTTTATGCTCAAACTCTTGTGAATTCCAGTTCATCACATTGAACCTTGGAATAGCATACCGATCTACCATAAAAGGAAGAACTCCTCTTTTCACTCCAGTACAAGCAATCTCTAAACCAGCCTCTTTCACTATCTTAATTGACAAATCCGAAAAATCACTTTGTAGTCCAAACGGATAAGAAAACTCTAACACATCTTTTTTCAAAATATTCTCTAATTTATGCTTGCTAAGGGTTATTTCCTTCCTCTGCTCATCTTCGGATAAAACAGAAAGAGGTTGATGGGTCTCAGTATGAGCACCAACTGAAAAACCAGATTTGCCCACAGACTCTATATCTCTTTCAGAAAGCAAAATATCCTGATCCAACGATACTGCGCCTATTTGATCTTCAATAGAACATAAAATTCTTTCTCTCTGATCTTCTCTTGTATATTTCAATTCAGTATACAGATATGAAAAAAGTTCATTTTTCCTTATTATATGCTTACCCGCTTCAAAAGATCTTTTCTTTACTTGAACCTTGAGATTTGAGAGATGATTTTCTACAATAAAAGATATCTCTTTATCTCTTATCTTTAATATTAGCTTCTTGAAATCTTTTGAGAAAAGACCCTTTAATCTCTCCCACCACAGAATCCTTTTTATTGTATCTTTGCTGTTCTTGTCTAAAAGATGTCCGGTTATAACAAACAAGGTAGCATGTATTTTCATATAATCTAAGATCTCAAAAGCTTTTATGTTATCACTGTATCCATCATCAAATGTTATTGCGATGAACTTTTTCTTACCTACGAATTTTCTCTTAACATATTCAGGAACAAGCCTAACAGGTATTATATCAAAATTTTCCTTCAAAATTTTTAGGTGTTCAAGAAAATTTTTTTGAGAGACACATATCCCATATGGATCAAAATCATCATCACAAACTCTATGATACATCAGAACTATACCAGATGGTAAAAAACTCAAAATTTTTCTACCAAAACGAAGAAAAATATTCCTTATTTTCATTTTTCTGCAAATGGATAAAGAATCAAAGAAAAAACAAATGGACAAAATTCCACATCAAGTTTCAATACCAACTCCAAGAACTTATCTGTATTTATAAAAATCATCTACCACTCTTTGAAAAAAGTTTATATATTTTTTCAGTTGATTTTCAATACTGAATCTCTTTGAATTTTCTATAGCCTTAATTCTCATTGATCTGAGTAGTTTATTTTTTTCAATTAGTATCTTAATTCTTTCCGCAAACTTAACATAGTTTCCAGAATCAACAACAAATCCGTTTTCTCCATCTCGTATCATTTCTCGAACACCCCCCACATCTGAAGCAATTGGGACTGCCCCGCAAGCTGAGGCTTCAATAACAGATAGAGGGAAATTTTCAGCTCTTGAAGTGAGTACAAAGGCATCTGAAATAGCATAATATATTGCAACCTTTCTGTGATCTTTTTCGAAAGGTATATAAATTATCTTTACATTACCGATTTGCTCAACATATTGTTTTTCTCCATAACCAGTTCCACCCAAAGCCAGAACAAAAATATATTCGTCGGAGATAGTTTTGAGAGCTTCAACCAAAACATCAAAACCTTTCCATCTGTTTGTTCTCAGAGATTTCCCGGCAGAAACCAGTACAAAACTATTATGTGGTATACCAAACTCCTTTTTCAATCTTAATTTTTCCGAACTTTTCAGAGGACGAAAAGTTTCAAGGTCAACAAAATTGTATATTACTTCAACTCCTCGGAGACCATAGCTCAATATTGATTTTTGAGCCATCCGAGCCATCCATTCCGATGGAGCTATACACCAGAAAGAAGATTTCTGATATATACTCTTTTTTATAAGCCAGTTCTTGTGGGAGAGATCTCTTCTTATGGCAGGGGGAATCGTTATATCTGGACAGCTTCCACAACCTGTTTTCCATCTTTCACAATCAAATGAGTGGGAACAGTGTCCTGTTATCAACCACATATCGTGTAATGTGAAAACTGTTGGGGTAATCTTTGAAATCTGTGGCAACAATCTGAGATCGAAAAAACCTCTATCTTTGAGCCAAAAACCGTGAAGAACATGGAGATTTAGAATATCTATTCTTTCCTTTTTCAAGAAATCAATTAAAAAACTTGTGCCTGGGAAGTCAAAATCTTCATATCCGAGCCATATTTTGAGCTGTCTTGAAGGTTGTCCTATAAACCTAATAAATTCTTTTATTCTCCAACTACCACGAAAGTTTAAATATGATGAGAAGATATTTTCAACTTTTAAGAGAAACTTTGCCCAAGAACTCCTGAAATCTCTGTTTGGTAGCTCAATAACAAAATCCCAATTTGAATGCTTTTCCCCAACAACAAGAAAGCTCCTGAATCCTAACTTTTCATATTCCCGATGTAGATAAACAGGAACCCTGAAAGCTCCTCCATTTATATCTTCTGGTAGAACCTGAACAATTCTCATAAAACAGGATACAGAATTTAATCAAATTAAAAATTTAGATATAATTTTGCAATAATACAGACAAAGAAAGTTACAAACACTCTGCTGTAAACATCAAATTGGAAAAAAACATGATACCTCAAAATTTTTGATAAGAAAGCATCATATGTTTGATAAGAAAGCATCATATGATTATAACGAAAAAATGCACAAAATCTTAAAAAATTTTTTGAAAATGCGTATATTAAAAATATGCAAAAAACTCCAAGAGGGACAATAATATACGAAAAAGGAGAAAATATCATAAAGGAAGGAGAAACCGGAAAATCAATATACTTTCTTATATCTGGGAAAATAGGAGTTTACAAGGGAGAAAATCTAGTAGGAACTATCGATAAGCCTAATTCTCCGATAGGCGAAATAAGCGCTATACTTGGGACAAAAAGAACAGCTACCTGTGTTGCCCTTGAAAAAAGCGAAGTTGTTGCATACAACGGAGGAATAGATGAAATAGTTACGAAATATCCGAAAACCGCCAAAGCAATAATAGTAAATCTCGCAGAAAGAGTTGCCAAATCCACCGAAAGACTATCAGGAGTAGATGAAAAGACCAAAGAGGAACCGAAAAAAACGGAAAACAAAACTGAAACACATCAAGCAAACGGAAACGTGTTTTCACAAATATCAGAACTCCCTCCGGAAAAAATTAGTAAATTTTTAACCGCCTTTTCTGAAAAAGAACTCGCGGTCATACTGGCAAACATAGACAAGAACTCAAAGGACAAAATATCAAAGTTCATCTCCTCAAGAAAAATGGAAGCTCTGGAAGATCTCATCAGTTATTATACAAAAAATGCACTATCATCAGCTGAAATGGAAGTTCTCAAAGATAAAATATCGGATATAATATCTGCCTTCAAAGAAGAATCTAGATAAGAATCAGCAAAAGCAAAATTTAAATTTATTATCCAGAATATTGATAAGAGTATGCTCAGTACTTTATGTTTTCTGATTATATCGATTAACTGGAATATAAGATACATAGATGGAAATAACTCCTATCTTCTTGTCAAAGAAAATGAATTCAGATTATCTGAAAAAAACATAAAATCTATAGTTCTTCCACAATTTGACTTTGTATTCAAGGTTGGAAGATTTTCAAAAATAAATCTTACAAAACAGAGTATCTACAAGCCATCCGATTACAGAGAAATGATTATAGATGAAGAAACAAAACTAGGAGTATACAAAGATAATATCACAATATTCTACGGAAAACTTTACATTGATTTCAAAGAAGTAGAGAAAGAAAAGGAAATAATAAGCTTTTTTGGGACACCATTTTTTGCTAGAGTTGAAAGTGGGAAGGTTATAGTTTTCTCAGCAGACAAAGGATATTTTTTGTATTGCATAAAATGTATTGGGGAAATATGGAAACAAGAAAAAGCAAATAATTTCAACACTGAAACAGCCGTATCTGTAAAAAATCTTATTCCAAGGAGCATATTCTTCATAGGTGATACCTCTGTTGAATCCGAAATAGCTGACGATGAACTGTTCTCACTACTTGAAGAACTTGAATCAAGAATAAAAAAGAGGGGGAAGTTCTCAAAAGACATTCTTTATTCCCACACAAACGAGGTTCCTTCAGCAAAGTCGCCAGACAAAAAGAAGTTCAATGAATTTCCAAAAACTGATCTTGATAAATACAGACAGGAGATTCTTGTAGAAACAATATGCTATGAGCTTTTGAAAGCTGGTAAAAGTTGCTCTACAAGGAAATGAATTCTATCAAAAACCTCCTGAACTGATTCATAATATCTTTGACCAGAAAACCTATTTATTATTTCCACTTTACCTTGTTCTTTGAGAAGCTTTCCAACAACAACCTTTATAGGTGCCCCCCACAGATCACAATCTGCAAACTTCTCGCCAGGGCTTACCTCATCTCTATCGTCTATCAGAGCTATGTTTTCAAATTTATGATATATATCAAAAGAAACATCTGAAATATCTTTATCTTTTATATTCACAGGTATTATATGTATCTTGAAAGGAGCGATCTCAAAAGGAAACTTTATCTCAGATTTATCTCCATAATTTTCAAAAATAGCAGCCATTGTTCTTGATACGCCAATACCATAGCATCCCATAACAACATATCTGCTGTTTTTATCTTTATCTATGAATTTGAGATCCATTGGTTTTGAGTATTTGTATCCAAGGTAAAAGACATGTCCAAGTTCAAGCCCGGTTCTCTCATAAAGCTTTCCTTCTCTGCAAGATGGACAAACATCACCTTGCTCAGCAAAAGATATATCTTCGACTGATTCAAAATGAAAATCGCGCATCGGAACAACATTTATGAAATGGAAATCATCCTCATCAGCTCCAACGACTCCATCTCCAACGGTAAGAACAGTTCTAT
This sequence comes from Candidatus Calescibacterium sp., assembly GCA_025060505.1. Classification (GTDB taxonomy): domain Bacteria; phylum Calescibacteriota; class Calescibacteriia; order Calescibacteriales; family Calescibacteriaceae; genus DRWZ01. Next base: position 96,843 of record JANXBU010000006.1, on the reverse strand, counting down.
CTACTATCAATCTACCCTTGTATTTCAGAGGACCTATGAAACCTTTACCTGCTCCAAATATACTTCTCACTTCTTTTTCATCGACAATCTCAAAATCTTCTTCCAGAACTCTGGATAGTTTATCTTCTGATATAAACCTATCACCCCTTACGAGACATAGTATGTATTTGCCACTTCTTGTCTTCACAAAAAGCGACTTTATTATTTTTGATGTTGGTATTTTCAGATATTCTGCAAGCTTCTCAACTGTTGTTGTTTCTGGAGTCGGGATCTTCCTTGGAAGATCTACCTTTGTTTTTGCTTCCTCAAGACTCAACTTGCAATTTTCAACATCTATGAAGAAATCTGATATTTCTTTTTTCGATACAAACGAACATTTTGAGCAAAACATGATTTTATCTTCCCCGTATTCTGTAATGAATATGAACTCGTGAGAGAACTTTCCTCCTATTGCTCCAACAGATGCCTGAACAGGAATGACATCAAGTCTTAACCTTTCGAATATTCTCCGGTAGGCTTCATAAAATTTCCAGTAAGTTTTTTCCGCATCTTCCTCTGATCTATCAAAAGAGTATGCGTCCTTCATTACGAATTCCTTACATCTTATTATTCCGAATCTTGGTCTTGGCTCATCTCTGAACTTCTGTCCGATCTGAAAAAGTGAGAAAGGGAGATCTCTCCAAGACTTTATAAAGTATCTGACCAAATCTACAACTATCTCCTCATGAGTTGGAGCAAGACAGAATTCTCTTTCGTTTCTATCTTTGAACCTGATAAGCTCTTTTCCGTAGATGTCCCATCTTCCTGTTTCTTTCCATAGTTCTGCGGGTGTCATCATAGGCAAAAGTATCTCCTGACAACCTATTTTTTGCATTTCTTCTCTTATTATGCCAGATATGTTGGAAAGAAGTTTATATGCAAGTGGCGTTAGAGAATATAATCCAGCCGCGACCTTTTTGATGTATCCACCTTTAAGCATTATTCTGTTGCTTTTTGATTCTGCATCTTTCGGTTCTTCTTTGAAAGAAAAAGCAAAAAGCTCAGAGACTTTCATAAAACACAAATTGTTAAACCACAAAAATTTAAAAATGAAATCTGAAATGTTTTGTAAATTTCCAAATTAGTGTTGTTCAAAGGACTTCTCTCTGTATCCTTTTTCAACTATTTCAAGAAGAATACCCATAAAGTCTTTCGGATGTATGAAAATTACCCTTTTTCCTGTTGCACCTATGCGTGGACCGATCACCTTATATCCCTTGCTCCTTAGTTCCTCTACCTTTCTATCAAAATCATCCGTCTCAACAGCAATATGATGAATACCTTCGCCCCTTTTTTCAAGAAAGGATTTCACTGCTGAATCTTCAGAAAAAGGTTCAAGAAGCTCGATTCGTGTTGCACCAACCCAGATGAAAGACGCTGTGAGTCCCTCCGATTCAACTCTGTGACGTCCAGCAGGTTTAACACCGAGAACATCAAAAAATTTTCTCTCTGCATCTTCAATATTTCTCACAGCAACACCTATATGTTCCGAAAACGGAGTAAAACCAGCGGTCATCGCACCAACATCTATTGGAGAAATAATCTTTACTTTTATATCTGATACACCCGAGTTCCTCACAGCATCTTCAACAGCATATTTCCAGTCCTCAATTTGAGATACAACAGCTACCTCTTCCGGTTTCACATTAAGAATATCTCCTACCAAAACTTGAACAGAAATTGAAGTTGGTGGAAAGATCTTCACAGTATAAATTATTTTCCTTGAATCCAGCTGAGCCAGCAGAGTATCGTCTCTTATTGACCTTAATTCATAGTATGGTTTTAGTATTTCTTTTAAGGAACTAACAGTTCTCTGAACTTCATTCATAATCAAAATATTTATAGATGTCTTTTGGACAAACATATTTTTTTGTTATCTTTTGTTAATTGCTTCAACCAGCTTCGCCATAACTTTGAATTTCATATCTTTATCTTCTTTGAATTTCATATCTTTTCTCCAGCAGATTCTTGCAACAGAGAACTTGCTGAGTTTTGAGAAGAAAAAGATAGAGAACTCTTAAGAATTTTTAAAATCTACCCATATTTCTTTATGCATGACCAAAGGGAAGTAATCAATTGATTTTCGTACTTTCAGATAAAGAAGCTGTCAAGAATTGAAAAAATCCTTGCAAAATCTAACGATAAGTCAATATGACAGAGCGTTTAGCTTCTATTTTTAGCAAAGTAATTAATGTATAAAATTCTCCTAGATTAGAAAAAATCAGAATAAGAGAAAAATTACAGATTATGAAAAACCTAAATAAACTATGGTCTCATTCTTTCAATCGTGTTCTTTATTGAATTGAATTTTCCGGATATAAATTCGGAAGAAATTCTATATCTGAGCGCATTTTCTGAAAGTTTCATCATCTCGTTATCTATATCAACAGAATTCCCGTCTTCTCCGAAAGATGTTGTCTCGTAATAGACTTTTGGATGAGGAATAGGATAAGGGCTTATTTGTATGTGTCTTTCTGATGTTGTTGCGAGCTTGATACGGTTGTATTTTTCACCTTCAACTATGCTCTTGAGATATTCTTCAAATCTTAGATCTTTGGCTTTGTATCCCGGCGTATCCACATTAGCTATATTTGAGTTTATTATGATGTTTCTTTCAAGAAAAACATTGAGAGAGTTTTTATAGAGTTCAAAATCGGTTCCGAAAAGTCTTTCATCCACAGTGTTCATTTTATATTAACCTCCCCCGAGCAGTTGCAAGACAAGTTGTGGAGTCAATCTTGATATGGCTACCATAGCGTTTGCGCTTTGCTGAACAACCTGGAGAGCAGTCAAATGCAGAGCTTCTTCATCAAACTTAGCATCTATGATTGCGGAACGCTGAACCTGAGCTATAATTCTTTGACTTTGAACTTGTGTCTGTGAAACCTCAAGCATATGCTTAACAGCACCAACCCTTGCTCTGATGTTTTCAATATACTCTATAGCCTCATTTATGATTGTCACTGCGGTCTCCGGAGAACTCCTCATATCAAATGTGAAGATAGAACCACCCCCGAGAGAAATTGAACCAAGAAGATTTTCTGGCTCAAGGTTAGGTATATCAAAATGAACATAATCAAGCTCCGTACTTACATTCGTGCCTCTGAAAAATCTCGCTTCGCCTCTTTGCAATGTTATAACAACAGGTGTTCCACCTTGCAGAGTTGTCCCCTGCCCAATACCTCCACCTGTGACGTTTTCTACATATATTCTCATTCCAAGGTTTACAAAGTCAAGAACTTGAGCACCTGTAAAGTTTATCCTTATCGATTCCGTAAATACTGCATTACCATCGATGAAAAGCTCTGAGGTTGCAATACCTCCTGCAATATTAAATCTAACAGAAGCTAAACCACCGAAGACAACAGAACTGGTAAACATTGCTCCCTGAACCGGACCACCGGAATTACCCAGAACTGTCACAAGATTGGAAACAGAAACATCTGCTCTGGTTCCAGATGCATAACCTCCAAGGTTTATACCTGTTACATCTATATCTTCTTTATGTCTGAATATAGTTATAGGGGTAGCTCCGGTAACAAAAACTATACTGACCGGACCTATAACCCTGTTCCCGAGTCCTCCTCTTATAAGCTGTTGTTTTTGAAATACAGTTGAACGAACGAGCTTTCTTATTTCCTCATAAAGCACATTTGAAGCATTCTGAAGAGAAGTTATTTCAGCGGAATCAGAAGATTGGGTAGCTCTTTCAGCATTCATTTTAAGTTGTGCAAGTATATTGTATATTCCATCAACCGTGTCTTCTATCTTTGAGAGAATTGACTGTCCTTTTGCAACCTGTTCCTGAGCTATTTGCAAAGTGCTAAGGGCTCTTGTAAGTGTATTTGATTGAACAAGAGCTCCTATGTCTTCTGAAGCAGAATTCACTCGTTTTCCTGTCTGGAGCCTCTTCATCACTCCTCCAAGTTCTATATTTGCACGCCTTAAATCTTCTGTAGCTACAATCCCTTGTGGATTTGTTCTAACCGGAATCATATCGCCTGACTTTGAAAAAAATGTTCCAAGGGAAAATTTTTCCTAACGATCAAAGGATGAAGTAAAAAGAATCCAAGAAAATCTGGAAAAACACAAAACATAACTCGGAACAAGATAGCAAATCCAGCAGGTTTCAAAAAGAGTAAAAACGATCGATATAAGATGTAAAATACTCTTCCACTTCGTAATGATGATGAACTCCTTTTCTTGCTTTAGATTTCATTCCCAATCCTGGAAATCACCTCTCACTTGCAATGGAGCAAAGTCTATTGTATAATGCTTCAAGATCGTTCGGTAATCTTTTGGTGAGAGAATTTTCTGCTGCAAAATCATTAGACCGAGTAAAGATCCTTAGTTCTATTGTTTATCTTAAAGCATTCAACATAAGTGCTCCTGCTGTAAGTCCCTGAAAAGATACAGAAAGAACATCTCTTACAATATACCAAGTTTCATAAGGAATCCTGACTCGCGGAGGAACAACTATTGTATCTCCCGGCCTGATCTGAGATAAGTCTGTATCCCCTTCTCCATTTGCTCTTATAATAAATACTTCTGATTTGTTCGAATATTTCGTATATCCACCGGCTAACTCTATGTAGAATTTCGCTCCCTTTCGTTCAACATAAGAAAATGTAGCCGGAGATTTAACCTCTCCTGTAACTACTACATAATTTGGAACAGGTGGAACATATATCTCGTCATCTGGTTGAAGTTCAATATTGTATGGAGAATCTTTGAGCTTCTCTATGTCTTGAGGAACTCTCAAAACTATTCTGCCCGTTATACCAGTAAATTCCATAATATATCTCATAACCCTTACCATATCTGATACATTTTCCATAGGCTGACGAAACGGAGTTCCTCCAAAACCTACATACTGTGAATATTCACTTACCAATTCCTTTGTTAAGATCTGTGAAACCAAACTTAGTTTTTCAAGCTGTTCCTGCTTCAGGGCTTGTCTTATGAAAATAACTCCATCTGGATATGCCCTGTTCGTAAATCCACCGGCCTTCTTTAGAAGATCGTAAAGTCTATCTCCCTTTTGCATAAGATAGTTTCCAGCAAAAACAACCTCGCCTGAAATTTTTACTTCTATGTTTTTTGGAACTTCGTTCTCTGGCGGAGGATAAATGGTTATTCTATCATATGGAACAACTTGTATGTTTTCAAGAAGATCAAGTATATGATCTATTCCCTTCTTTCTTGTCTCATCTGGAAACATCCTATACTCTCTTTGTTCTTGTCCATTTATATATCTTATAACCTCATAAGCATACGGAGGTTCCGAGGAAGTAAAACCACCAGATAACATAACAGCGTCTTTCAATGTCATCTGCTGAACATAAGGGATCTTCTGAGATTTTCTAACATAACCTGAGATAAGTATATATTTATCTTCTTTTTCGCTAAAAGAAGGGAAAACCTCAACTATATCACCATCGATCAGACTAAAAAGGATCCTATTATCTTTGATATCTTCTCCTCCAACTAATACATCAAGCACTGTTTCTCTTTTATCCCCAACAAATCTTTTTACTCTTATCCTGAATCTTCCTTGATCTGGAATAAAACCTCCGGCCAGAGATATTGAATCAGCAAGATTCATTTGTCTTTCTTTCATTTCATATATGCCCTGAGATTTGACAGAACCCAAAATAGCAAAAGTTGCACCAATTCTTGGAACAAAAACTATATCCCAAGCTTTCAGAGTAATGCCGCTCAAAACACCTTCAGAGATTCCCTTAAATATAAGATCATATAAATCTAACTTAGCAAAAGTTTTTCCATCACGTTTTATTTCTATGTTTCTCAATGAACCCGAGAGCTTTACACCCCCAGCCTGTTGTATAGCTTCAAATGGAGAAAGTGTTCCAGAAATCACAACTATTCCTGGGGCTCCAACTTCGCCCATCACAACAACTGGAATGGACTTCAAAGAAGAAAGAGAAACAGCAACTTCAACATCTCCAAGAACTTTTCTTACAGCTGACTTTATTATTTCTGAAGCAGATTCTATCGTCATACCCCCAACAGCAACTGGTCCGACCAAAGGTATAAAGATTTTACCATCATAAAGAACTGTGACCGCTATAGGATAAGAAACTGTTTCCGGAAGTCTAACTCTACCCCATATATAAATGAAAAGAGAATCGCCAGGACCCAGCGTGTAGCCCTGAGATATAAACTGTGGAGAGTATCTTTGAATTGGCTGTGAGTATGTCAAACTATAACCAACTTGTCTGAGCGTTGTTGGAGCAATACCAACATCTGGACCTGCGGAATAAAACTTCTCTATTATTGATACCTCCTCGGATTTTTGTATAAACTTTTTTACTATATACCTTTCCCTATCAACAGGATCTCTTATAAGGTATAGTTCATCAAGAAAGTCAATGATATCGCGAACTGATTTATCTGCAATGAGTTCCACAAACTTCTGAAAAGTAGACGGAGATAATCTTTGTGATATGGATACAAATATTCTTCTCTTATCTTCGGGCAGGAGATTAAAAATTTCTCTATATTTTGTTCTCAGATGTTCTGGTAAAAGAGAGATTCTCGCCTCCGGAGGACCAAGCAGAGGCCGCGTCTCCAGTGGTTGTATCTCTTCTCCTTCCTGTGAGTATAAGGTATAGCGATTTAGAACCAACGATGTAAGAACTACAAAACCCAATATCAAAGATCTTCTTAGTAGCGGAAAACTCAACATTTTACTTATATTTATACTGAACATATAAACAATTCAAAAACCCGAAATTTAAAACTTCCGAGACAGATAAATCTTAATTATTCCAATTCAATTGATATTTGTAAATCTTTGATATTTTGTAAAAAAGTAAAATTGATTTTAACAATATGTAAATGACCGATTTCTTTTGTGTCATACCTGCGAGAGAAGATTCAAAGAGATTTCCAAAGAAGCTTCTGTTTAAAATGTTCGGAAAGGAGATAATAATTCATACAGTTTATGCTTGTGCAAGATCAAGAGCCCAAAAAGTATTCGTTGCAACAGATTCAGAAATAATAAATGAACTTATCACAAACTTCAAAAACACTCTGAAATCAGAGGTCGGAGAGAAAATAGAAACCAAAATAGTCAGAGGAAAAAAAATAAAGTCTGGATCTGACCGTGTAGGAGAACTCATCAGAATTCTCAGAATAGGAGGAGCGAAAATACCCGACATAATTGTCAATGTTCAGGGAGATGAACCACTAATAACACCTTCTATAATAAATTCGGTTGCTGATTTTCTTGCTGAGAACAATGAAGCAGATATATCAACCTATGGATTCTGGAGCGATGACAAAAGAGAATATGAAAACCCAAACAGAGTAAAAATAGTTATAGGTAAAGATAATTTTGCTCTTTACTTTTCAAGAAGTCCTATACCATTTGGAGCAAAAAAATATGTAATACACTCAGGAATATATGCCTTTCGTCTGAATTCCCTTGAAAAGTTTTTATCCCTGAAACAGACCCATAATGAAAAGACAGAGAAACTTGAACAACTGCGCGCTCTTGATAATGGGATGAAAATAAGAGTACTTGTAGGCAAAAAAAAACTTATCCCAGTTGATACACCAGAAGACGTAAAAAACATAAATAGAATCATCAGAAGAATTTGAAATGGTCAAGAGAATTTGAATCCCACTGTTTTAAACAATGTTTTTGAATGTTTTTGAGTTTAACATCTATATAAAAAAAATCATAAATTAGAAGCTTTTATGTTTCATAAATATCCTGTTGAATCAAATGAATTTTACCCGAATAGATTTTTTTTAGTTTTCAACAGACTCGCTGGAAAAAACAAAAAAGAAGATATCCGAAGCATCATATCTTTGGCAGAGAAAAATAACATAAAATTTCACAGAATCTACATTCTACCAGAAGAACCAATCAGATACAAAGATTTTGAAGTAGATGACATTGTATTTATAAAGGGTGGAGACGGAACAACTCATCAATTCTTAACATCACTTATTCACCACAATGGAAAAAAATCTATACCTTTCATCGCTCATATGTACGGTGGGTCTATGTGCACAGTTGAGAAATGCTTGAGAATACCGGAAAGAAGAAAGCTTATCGAGAAGATTTCAAAATACATAAAAGATCGTGTAATTCGATTTATACCACGCCCCTCAATTCATATTGAATTTGAAAACAGCAACTATGAAACAAAATATGGATTTCTCTTCGGTTCAATAGTTGCTGCTACATTTCTCCGCGATTATTATTCCTACGGAGAAACTGGACCAAAAACTGCTATCAGAACAGTTCTGTATTATCTCAAAGGAGTGCTTCTTCTGAAAACAGAAATACTTGCAAAATTTTCTCCTCAAAAAGTTAGGATAAAATCAGAAGACTTTGGAAAAAAAGAAATGAACTCATATCTTCTTGGAGCAAGTACAGTACACTCTTTTGGGTTGAACTTCTCAACATTTCCGAAAGCACCAGATTATCAAGATAAATTCAATTTCATAGGGACTTCTTTAAATCCTCTTGTTCTTGCTTTCTTCATCCCATCCATATACTTCGGAATACTTCCACCGGGCTCAATAAATTTTGTTTCAAATGATGTTCAGATAGAGTTCGAATCAAAACAAAATTTCACAATAGACGGAGATCTATATTCTGCAAAAAATATAAATTTGAAAATAGGGCCAACCGTTAGGTTCATCACTTAGATTTTAGTGGAATTGGCCTGACCTAATCTATACTGTAAAATCTTCCCCTATTTCTGGATATGGACAAGATGGGCAATACAGCCAAACCTGAACTAATCTATACTGTAAAATCTTCCTCGCCACAATACCCTACCTCTTTTCCTCCATATCAAAGAGTTGATAGTTATAACAGGAAAAAGAAGGTATGAAACAGGATGAAGGATGAGAAATAATAAATCAACACCTCTCCTGAACAAAAAGCAAGACCAAGCATATGGAAAGATTATGTATATCTTTAACAAAGTGTACTTTATAGCATTTCTCAGATTAAAATTTCTCAACAGATCAGGTAGCATATTTGTTTCAGCAGCTATAAGCAAAACCAGAAATAAAACAGGTAATATCATTAGAACGTAATCTGATTTCTTCTTCCGCTCCATCAGATATCTACCTATCGAGATACCCATCTCTGAAAAATTCTTAGAAAAGCCTCTTATCAGCTCCCTAGCATTCTCATACATAACGACTTCTACTTCCTCAGAAAAATATTTTTGTATTTTGTACCCGGCTCTAGTTAGAACCATACCGAGCTTTATATCTTCAAGAATTTCAGACTTTACAGATTGATGTCCACCCACTGAAAAATATTTATCTCTACTTATACAGAAAAGGAATCCATGCAATACAAATTCAAGATACTGAAGATATATTGTATATAAGTTGAATATTGGAAAGAATATTCTTGGTATTATTCCTCCACCACGCAAGAAAGGAACAACAGATATTGGATCTCCATATTTCTTAATTACATTCTCCAAGCGATAGAGAAAATTTTTGCTCTTTATTCTGACATCAGCATCACAAAAAATCAGGTATTCGCCAGATGATGCCAAAGCTAAATTATAGCACGCATAATTTTTACCTACCCACTTCTCTGGTATCTCTATTCTTCCGCCAATCAACTTGACTCTTTGATCATTTTTTGCAAATTCTTTCACTAACTCTTCTGTTTTATCTTCCGAATTATCATTGTATACAATTACTTCGAACTTAGGGTAATCCTGGTCAATCCAACTTTTCAGACAATCCATCAGTCTTTTTTCCTCATTTCTTGCAGGTATCAGTATTGAAAAAAATATATCACCTTTTGAATTGTGAGATTTAAGAAAAATCATCCACTTCTTTACGTTTCTTCCAACGAAAAAAACAAGAAATAAAAAAGACAAAGTTGTAATTACGATGAGCATAAAAATCTGTTGAATTTAGAAACTCTTAACAGAGAGTATAGAAATTTTAGATTCTTTTCCCTCAGAAAATAATTGCTGATGGCAAAAAAGCAAGAAGAACAAAAACTTGTTAAAAGCGAAGTGTTGCATACCTAAGCTAAAACTCATCTTATATGAAACTTTGTACATACTATACATGCGGTTTCCCAGACATGGAATCATCTTTCAAAATCATTAGGGCTATTTCAGAATTTTCAGACTACATTGAAATTGGAATACCTTTCTCGGATCCAATAGCAGATGGTCCAACAATTCAACTAGCATCTCAAAAATCTCTTGAAAACGGATTCAGATTGAAAAAAGCGTTTCCTATCATAAATGAGTTATCAAAGGAATTCCCAACTAAAAAATATCTTATTATGACCTACTATAACATAATATTCCAGAGAAAAGAAGATTTCATAAAAAAATCAAAAGAAAGCGGAGTTTGGGGTATTGTAGTACCTGATCTTCCCCCCGGAGAAGATACAGAATTTGAAGAAAAATTACAAGAAAAAGATATTAAAACAATTTTTTTCGTCTCCCCAACTACTCCCAAAAACAGAATGAAATACATATCAAGAAGGACAACAGGTTTCATATATTACATTACTGTCAAAGGAGTAACTGGGGAGAGGAATAAGCTTCCAGAAGATCTAGTAAAAAAAATACAAGAAGCAAAGAAAATTACAAAAAAAGAAGTGTTTGCCGGATTCGGAATATCAAATGCTGAGCAGGTCAAAGAACTCAAGGGAGTGGCAGATGGAGTAATAATAGGAAGTGCAATAATAAAGAAAGTTATTGAATCAGGTAGTAAAGATCCAACAGATGACATAAAAAGATTTCTCGGCGAGATAAAAGAAAACTTGGTTTGATCAGGAGAGAATCAATGAATTAGATGTAAATCACATATTAGATATAAACATCAAAGCTTAAAAAAGCACAAGTTTGCTTTGATAATACAAGATCTGAAAGGAACTATCAATATTGCTTTTGAAAGTTGGAGAGAGAAAAACTTTTGTTGACGACTTTGTAGTATGAATCACCCGACACTTTTTGTTTCTTTGAGAGTCTCCACAAAATACCCAGTGGTGTTATAATCAAGTAAAAAACAACAGCTAATATAAAAGTGAAAATTGCATTCCCAACGGCAGAGAAAACTTTCTCAATGAATCGGAATACCCTTTCAGATATCTTCTCAGCAAAAAGTTCCATGAAAGAGAAAACCAGAGCTAAAATCAAAGGAATTGAGCTGTGCGTTATGAAATGAAGCATCAGCATTCCCGCTCCAAAAGCTATTACTTTTTTTTGTCTCATAACTTATGAATAGATATATATCATTTTACCGAATTTTTCACTTTCTTCTTGAATTTTCTCTTTTGTGTTTTTTGTTGCTTGAATTATTTTGCTTCAATATTGCTGAATCAACAAAAACTTTATCCCAAACCTCATCAAGATGTTTTACAAAATGAAATTTTATCTTTTCTTTAACCTCTTTTGGAACTTTCTCAAGGTCTCTGATGTTCTCATAGGGCAAAATAACTTCCTTTGCTCCAAATCTATAAGCAGCCAAGACTTTCTCTCTTATCCCACCAACAGGGAGTATTTTGCCCCTCAGAGTTATCTCACCGGTCATACATACATCCTGTCTGACAGGTCTTCCTGATAGAGCAGAAACCAATGAAACACAAATCGTCACGCCAGCAGATGGTCCGTCTTTTTGAACAGCTCCTTCTGGAACATGAATATGTATGCCATACTTGAATTTTTTTTGGTCAATACCGAGGCTCTTTGAATTGACCCTTGCATAAGTTATACCAGCTTCAGCCGATTCTTTCATAACACTTCCCAAACTTCCTGTAAGATGTATTTCTGGTTTTCCCGGAATAAGAGCAACCTCTATTTTAATTATGTCTCCACCATTCGGAGTCCAAGCAAGTCCAGTAGCAACTCCGACACTCGCTCCTGATACATCTTCGGTTTTGAGAAAGACCGGCGGGCCAAGAAGTTTCGGTATAATTTCTTCTTTTATTTCAATTTTTCCGTTGCTCAGCTGTATGTTGCTTTCTCCAACAAGTATGCTCTTTCCAACTTTCCTGAAAAGAGATTCAAGCTTTCTTGAAAGCTCCCGCACACCAGATTCATAGGTGTACTCCCTTACTATTTTTAATATAGCTTCGTCTCTGAGTTCAACTTGGTATTTACCTTGAAGTCCAGTGTTTTCCAGAGCCTTTGGAATAAAGTATTTTTTAGCTATGTTTAGCTTATCAAAGTCTGTGTACCCCGGAATGAAAATAACTTCCATTCTATCAACAAGCGGATCCGGTATGTTTTCAAGAACATTTGCAGTTGCAATGAAGAAAACCTTAGATAGATCAAAAGGAACAGATATGTAGTGGTCTACAAAAGAGTTATTCTGTTCTGGATCGAGAACTTCAAGCAAAGCAGCTGCTGGATCCCCTCTGAAATCAAAAGAGAGTTTATCTATCTCGTCAAGCATAAAGACTGGATTCTTTGAGCCTGCTTGCTTCATACCAGTAATTATTCTTCCGGGCATAGAACCTATGTATGTTCTTCTATGTCCTCTTATTTCCGCCTCGTCTCTGACTCCTCCCAGAGAAACTCTTACGAATTTTCTCCCAAGAGAACGCGCTATTGACCTCCCCAAAGAAGTCTTTCCAACCCCAGGCGGACCTATCAAGCACAAAATAGCACCTTTGGGAATTTCTCCCTTCAAAGAAGCAACAGAGAGAAACTCCAGGATTCTTTCCTTAACATCCTCCAGATTCCAGTGATCTTCATCAAGAATGTTTTTAGCTCTATTTATATCAAGATTATCCTGAGTTTCCTCAACCCAAGGTAAAGCCAAGACCTCTTCAATCCAATTTCTGATCACTATATACTCCGGAGATTCGTGAGGTATGGAAGAGAGTCTATCAATTTGTTTCATAACTTCTTTCTTGACCTGCTCTGGTAGCTTCTCGGCTCTTTCTTTGAAATCCTGTATATCATCTTTCTTCTGTCCCTCGAGCTTTTCTATCTCTTTTCTGAGCTCTTCCATTTCCTCCTGCAAAAGTCTAACTTTCTGAGCTTTTTCTATTTTCTCTCCAATCCGCTTAGATATTTCAGCTCTGACTTTCATGACCTCCTTTTCTCTGATAAGCACAGATATGAGTTTTCTAACCCTTTCCTTCTGATCAAGTATCTCGAGTATCTCCTGAGCCTCAGAAGTTCTCAGAGGTAAATTAGAAGCTATAATATCAGCTAATTTTCCGGGCACATCTATGGTTCTCATAAAAGCTATGAACTCTGGGGGCGGCTTAATAGGAAGGATTGAGATATAATCAATGAACATTGAGAAAAGCTCACGCGTTAGTGCCTCGAGCTCCGGATCAAATATCACTGGTTTCTTATCTTCAAAAGCTTTAACCCTAACGAGAAAAGGTGGAAGCTCTCTTACAAAATCCATAATCTTTGCTCTCATCTGTCCGAACAGAAGAACTCTGTAGATACCATCTGGACCTCTGCCGCTCCTTGCTATGAAGCAAATAGTTCCAAAAGGTTCAACATCTTTTGGAGTTTTAGCATCCTCTTTTAGTATTGTAGCAAAAACAAATCTATGAGAAGTCAAAGCACGCTCCACAGCAGCAATAACTTCTTCATCTGTTAAAGATACCGGTGAAAGAGCACCAGGAAAAATAGGATTTCCAACCAATGTTATAACCGGAATGGGCACATCCTCCTTGAACTTAATATCTATACCAGATAGTTGAGCAAGGGAATTTGAAATGTCACTCTGGCTTTCTTCATCAAAATCTTTCTGATCCATACATCAGAGATTTATTCAAAATGATAAAAGATTTGCTAAATACAGTTTTTGTATTACATGGCAAAAATAATCTACCACCTTGGAGTAAAAATATGAAACTCAAAATATTTCATTGCAATAACAAAGCCAATCTTGTATCAGTTTTCAAAACTGCTTTGTCAAAAAACTTTATTTCAGCTATCTTGCGGCACAGAAAATTATTCAGAAGATATTGAAATCTTCTTTTTGCTGCTCGGATTTGCTTTATTGCAATTATGAGAATTTACCCTGTTTTTGGAATTAGATCTTTGCTTTTGAAACAGAGCCATAAGAATTTCCCAGCTGACAAATAATCAGAGAAGACTTAATCTCTTGCAAAAAAGAATCTATCACACATACAAAAAATTCCAAAGATGGAAAACATCCAAAGTCTGATCTGTGTTATTTCTACATATTTCTCATGATTACGACAAATCAAACTATAAAACGGTATATTTCAGATTTTTAATAAACTCTCGCGTGAGCTTATGAGATGGAGACTTTATATAAAATTTTCCAGCAATCCTGACACCAATAGAAAATATATCGCCAAGAAAATCCAGAACTTTGTGTCTGACTCTTTCGTTCGGAAATCTCTTTTGAGTGTTGAGAGATTCATCTCCTCTATAAACAACAGCAGAATCAATGCCACCGCCCTTGAAAAATCCGGATTCCAAAACATTTTTGAGATCATCCTCATATATGAAAGTCCTTGCGGGAGCAACCTCGTCAACAAAAATAGTATTAAGGTCATACGAAAAATCCTCAATTTGCCCAGTTGGAGAAACATACTGAGCATATACAGAAAAATCACTGTCAGGGATACATCTTATATGACCTCTCTGATCCGAAACCTCCAACTGTTCCAGAATCACAGCGTATCTTTTTAACTCATCTTGTGGTTCAAGACCAACTTGAAGAATCCTTTCAGAGAAGATGAGAGCTGATCCATCAAAAAAGGGTATCTCAGGCCCCCGAACTTCTATAAGGATATTATCAATTCCAGAAGCAAAAAGAGCAGAAAGTAGATGTTCTATATACATTACAGAGGAATCAGATGTCCTCAAACAAAGGTTATGGAACCCTGGAAATGTTGTAATTTGAGAAAGAGGTATATCTTCTCCGTCCACCCTAAACATAATACCAGAATTCTCTGGAAGCGGTTTCAGTCTAACAACACACAGTTCACCGGTCATAAGTCCTGGACCAAAGAGTTCTATTTCCTGAGAAATGGTGTGCTGCTGTCCGTATAAAATATTGCCTCCGTACAGAATACTGCCCATAATTTATGTTAGAGAACTCTGATCTTTTTGCTCACCAGAAACAACTGTTTTACCTTCTTTCTTTCTTCTATCTATCGCCTCAATAACAAAAGCCAGAAAAATACCTAACAGCGCTGAGGAAGCAAAGGAAGCAGCGACTATAAGCTTTCTTTTGGGTTTGAACCTATGGCTTGGTGGATAAGCATAATCTATAACCTGAAAAGAAATATCCTCCTTTGCTTCATCAATTTTTGCTTTCTCCAGAGCAGTAAGAAGAACTTTGTATATCTCGTTTTGAATTTCAAGCTCTCTTCTTTTTCTTATATATTCCAAAGCTACATCTGGAACTCGCTCAATAGGAATAATAATCTTTTTTGTTGGATCCAGTATATATCCTTTCACAGCTTTGTTTTTTTGACCTTCTTCAAGCTCCCTGAGTTTTCTTTTAAGTTCACTGATCTCATATTCAAGGGATACAGCCTCTGGGTTATCTGGTGTAGTTATTCTTCTTAGAACACCGAGTCTGACTTCCCTTTCAGAAAGCATACCAACAAGCTCTGCATAGAGTTTTATACTTTCTTCCATCTGCTTATCCATTGCGACAACGTTATACTTTTCTTGAAATTCTCTGAACTCGTTTTCAGCTCTTTCGAGGTTAGCTTTTGCTATTTTTACCTGTTCCTCTATGAATATTCTGTTTCTTTTGGCATTAGTATAGGCTTTTTGGTTAAGGATATTTTGAAGAGAATAAACCATCTCATTCGCTACTATTGCAGATAAAGTGGCATGCTTTGGAAAAAGAACAGAAATCTCTATAACCCCATCTCTTTTTTGATCCACTATCTGAACAAAGTTTTTCAGAAATGTTTCTGCTATTTCATCCTCCTGAGGAATTTTTTCAGAAGATACTTTGAGCTCTCCGGTTTCTTCATCCCATATATTTGGATATATATATCTTTTGAGATCATATTTCTGCACAACCGTTTTTGCAAGCTCACGAGAATTTAAAACAGCTTTTATTATGTTGTCTCCACCACCAAGATTTGCTCCAAGCAATCCAGCAAAACCCATAAGCTCTCCCGGAATGGGAATTGATATACCTCTACCAGATGAAACTGGAATTATCTTAGCACTAGCCCTGTATACCGGTGTAGCGATCAGAGAATACACAACAGCCAAAGCTGTAACAACAAAAACCAAAGCGAATATAAGCTTTTTCCTTTTCCATATTATACCGAGTAGCTCAAACAGGTCTATTTCTTCTTGGTCTTGAATGCCCGAATGCTTACGAGATTCCAAGGTAGCTTCCTTTTCTTCTACACCACGCATATTAGAAAACAGTTCTTCCTCTGAAAACTGGTTCTCTTCCAACTACTCCTTCATAGCTTGACATAAGTAAAATGGACTCTATCTGCCTTATTGTATCCATAGCAACACCAACCACAATAAGCAGAGCAGTTCCACCAAAGCTAAACGGCAGATTCATACCAGATATGAAAAAGGTCGGGAGAACAGATATAGCACCAAGATAAATTCCACCCACCAAAGTCAGCCTCGTTATAACACCGTCAAGAAATTTTGCAGTATTTTCTCCGGGTCTTATTCCTGGTATAAAAGCTCCCGCCTTCTGAAGGTTCTCAGCAACATCGTAAGGATTGAAAATTATACCAGTATAGAAGAAAGCAAAAAATATGATAAGACCAAAATATATTATGTTGTATATAGGAGACAGAGGGTTCAGGAATTCCGCTATTTTTTGTGTGGTAGGATTTTGAACAAACTGAGCAACAGTAAGAGGAAACATAAGCAAAGAAGAAGCAAAAATCGGCGGAATAACCCCAGATATATTGAGCTTTATTGGTAGATAAGACGATACCCCTCCAACAATTTTTCTTCCCATAACACGCGTAGCATACTGTATTGTTACCTTTCTGTAAGATGCTTCTATCCATACAACAAATCCAACGATAAGAAGCATAAGGAAAAGCCCCATAATAACATTCATAGGTTCAAGCTCTCCTAGTCTCAGGAGCGTGATAAGATTTCCAATAGCACCGGGTAGCCCAGCTATTATACCTGTGAATATTATAAGAGAAACACCGTTTCCAATACCTTTTTTTGTTATCTGCTCACCGATCCAAAGAAGAGACATAGTACCAATAAGTAGTATCACACCAGATGTTATTCTGAAGCCCAACCCACCTTCAACTGCGAGTGATCCAGTTCCAACAAATGTTTGTTCAAGAGAGAAAGCCCAAAACGCACCCTGAAAGAACGCAAGAAAAACCGTAAGATACCGAGTATATTGGTTTATCTTCTGTCTTCCGAGCTCGCCCTGTTTTTTGAGCTCTTGAAGCCTTGGAAAGACAGTGCTCATAACCTCCATTATAATTGATGATGTAATGTATGGCATGACCCCGAGGGCGAAAATAGAAGCATTCTCCATAGCACCACCTGAAAAAAGGTTGAAGAGCCCAAGAAGAGTTCCCTCTGCTCTTGCAAAGAACTCCTTCAGAGCTTGCACATCTACTCCCGGCAAAGGGATAAAAATTCCTATACGATAAATAAAAAGCATGAGCAAAGTAAATAACAACCTGTTCTTCAACTCGGGAATTTTAGGTAAAGAAACAACACCAGCTGGTCTCTGCATAAGTCATACAATAAACACAAGAGAAATTTCATAGGGTAATAACTGAAATGTTACAGGTTCCATTTTTAATGATAATTACATTTTTTCAATATAGACTTTATTGCAATCTTGAAATTCTCATAGTGATTTTTGAGCCTACCGCAACTTTGCAACAGATCAATACCTCTTCCACACCACAAACTCAGTACTCAAAACCAAGGTCAATCAAGATCAGAAATATTTAATCTTGTTTCAATTTCTATATATTTTCTACCTACCTTTACAGTTGCGCAATCGCTAAATGGATCGTGCTCAAAAAATAAAATCCAGCCCTCCTCAACTGCTCTTTTCAGTATTTTTTTCTTCTCCTCAATCGTCACAAGTGGCTGTATATCATAAGACATAAGGAATCTGAATATGCGAAGAAGTTGGAATAAGGTCTCCACAGTAAAATAATGTTTTACTTCTGTCTGAAATTTTCACAAGCTGTTGACCTATTGTGTGTCCGTCTGATACTATCAACTCAATCCCCTCAAGAAATTCAAATTCCCCATCCAAGATTTTAAGCTGATTGAATTCAATAAGTGGTTCAAAGTTTTCCGGAAGATAGCTTGCTTTTTCCTTCTCGTTAGGTTTCATCGCAAGTTCAAGATTTCTTCTCTGAACATAGTAAGTAGCATTCTTGAAAGTTGGTTTTAACTTTCCGTCATCAAAAAGAGTTGCTCCACCAGCGTGATCAAAATGAAGGTGTGTTAAGATCACATCTGTTATATCATCTGTTTTTAGTCCAAGCTTTTCAAGAGAACTTTCAAGTGAGTATTTTGTGTGGTCAATACCATAAATATCAATATATTTTTCAGACCACTTGTTTCCAATTCCTGTATCAACAAGTATGTTTCTTCCTTCACACCTAATCAACATAGCTCTCAGAGCAAGCTCTATCCTGTTTCTCTCATCACTTTGATTCAAATTATTCCAGATCACTTTTGGAACGACTCCAAACATAGCACCCCCATCGAGCCTAAACCTACCTGTTTCAACCGAATAGATTTCGTATCTGCCTATTTTCATATAGAAACAAAAACGTATCTTTCTTCATAAAAATTTAAAAACGAAGATATCGCAATCTTAGACTTTGTCAAACATTTCTAATTTGTGAGAATATGTGAAGAGCATATACTAAGAAATATGTATGAAAATAAAAAATCGTGAAACTACAAAGAAATCATCAATAATCTTTCTGGTCTTTTTACTCCAAAGCTGTATCGTTAATGTTCCTCTTGGTAGATTCAGAGAACCGCTTGAAGAAGTGACCGTATTAGGAACTGGTAGAGACAAAATTGTTCTTATAAACATATCTGGTGTGATTTCTTGGGATCGCAGAGGCGGAGGGCTTTTTGGTGAAGATGAACCATCCATAGTTTCAAGAATAAAGGAAGAGCTTGACAAAGCAAGACAAGACACAAAAGTTAAAGGTGTACTACTGAAAGTTGAATCCCCCGGAGGTCTCATATCTGCATCTGAGATAATTTATCAGGAGATAAAAAAATTCAAACAAGAAAAGAAAATACCAATAGTCTCATACATATCTTCTCTGGGAGCTTCCGGAGCATACTATGTGATTATGCCTTCCGATAAAATAATAGCAAGTCCCGGCTCAACTGTCGGATCAATTGGAGTCTACATGATAAAAGTCAACCTAAAAGAACTTTCAGATAAAGTAGGTGTTCAGATTGAAGTAATAAAGGCTGGAAAGTATAAAGACGCTTTACTGCCACACCGAGGACTAACAGACGAAGAAAGACTAAAAATTCAGAGTATGATAAACTATTATTATGAATCATTCAAAAGAGTTGTTGTAGAAGGAAGAAAAGGAAAGCTTAGAAAAAGCATAGATGAAATATCTGACGGAAGTGTTTTTACTCCCGCTGAAGCAGTTGAACTTGGAATAATAGATGATATAGGCGACCTATATTATGCAATAGAAGAACTAGCAAAAATAGCTGGCACAAGAGATTACAGGATTGTAGCATACACAAGAGGTGGAAGAAATTTAAATTCAATATGGGATGAAACATACTCGAATCAAAAAATAACAGAATTCCTGAATCTATTGACAGAAGGAATACACATATTCTATCTATATCCAGCCGAAATGTAGTCAGAATAGCAGATTGTAAAAAATCTGAAAAATATGAAAAAATGGGATAGTGATAATATACTAATGCGTTTATTATGAGCGAGGATGATAAAAAAAATGGAAGGGTTGATTTTGAAGAAGCTGGGAGAATACTCCTTTCTGCAGAAAGTGTACTGATAGCATCTCACGAGGGACCTGAGGCTGATGCGATCGGATCATCTTTAGCTCTGGGGTTAGCTCTTGAAAATCTTGGTAAGAAAGTATGGATATACAACAAAGATGGGCTTGAATCTGCCAAATATTTACCGGGATATGAGAAAATAAGAAAAGATCTCCCAGAATTTATTCCAGATATCTTCTGTGTAGTTGATTGCGCTACCTTAGATAGAATTGGCAAAAAAGGTGCAGAACTAGCTGTCAGAACAACCATATTGAATATAGATCACCATAAGAGCAGCGAGCTTTTTGGGACGTTTAACTTGATAATCCCCGATGCTCCCGCATGCGGTATAATTATATATGAGCTACTTGAAAAAAACGGATGGAAAATAACAAAAGATATAGCAACAAACATATACGCCGCGATAGCAAAAGATACAATGTGTTTCCTACTTCACACAGTTGACTCAAAGACTCTCAACATTGCCTCGAAACTTGTAGAATATGGAGCAGAAGTCTACAGAGTTATGAAGAGCATAAGATATTCTACAGAAAGAAAATTCAAATTGCTTTCAACCTTCCTCTCAAGAATAAAGATAATAAACGGCATAGCTACATCATATCTGTATAAAGAAGATTATGAAAAAGTATCGGCAACCAAAGACGATTCAGAAGATTTCATAGATCTCATCAGGTCAATAGATAACGTCAAGGGAGCAATTTTTGTTAGAGAAGATGAAAAAGGACTATTTAAAGTTAGTATGAGATCTGACCCACATATTGATGTTGGAATAATTGCAAGGGAATACGGGGGAGGTGGACACAAAAACGCGGCTGGATTCAATACTAGAATACACCCAGAAGAAATTATCCAGAAAGTAGTGAGCCAAATATTAGACCAAGAAAAAAACATATAAAAACTTATAAGAAACATATAAAACTCTAATTTTCTACACCACAAAATAAGCTTCAAGATAATGTATTCTGAACCGACAGAACTCTGTATTAGGAATAAACTTATTCAAACATACCTAAGGCAGTAGGAAACTGTCCTGACAATGACAGGAAAAATAATAGAAATGAACTACATAACAGCACAAGAATATGTGCAGATGTTAATGGGAACAGTATAAAAATAAGAGAAGGCAATAAACTATTATAGCCACAGTAAAATTTGATTCACAAAACCGGCTTATCCCCTGCCATCTTAAAAATTTTCAAAACATTACTGAAAACAAGTATATAGCTCTTTATTTTTCTTGCGTCATTGGAAGATCAGATGAAATCTGATCATCTTGTAAATCTTCTTTATTTCTTTCAGCTCTTGCTCTTTTTATATTCTGTATATGCTCATCGTATGTTTTAGAAAAAAAGTGTGTTCCATCCGGTCTTGCAACAAAATAGAGAAAATTCGTTTTCTTCGGTTTCAAAACCGCATCAATAGATGAGACCAAAGGATTACATATAGGAGTTGGTGGTAACCCTCTTCTTGTATAGGTATTGTATTCATTATCTTTACGCAGATCCGATGGAAGAGGTGGGCGATCAAATATTCTTAACCCATACATAACAGTCGGATCAGCTTGAAGAGGCATACCTATTTTCAGGCGGTTGAGATAAACAGATGCTATTACTGGCTTTTCAAACTCAAAATGAGCCTCAGATTCAACTATTGACGCAAGTATCAAAACCGTGTAAAGTCCAAGTTTATTTTCAGCAAGATTGATCCTCTCATTCCCTACCTTCATAAAGAAATTCTCTACCATCTTGGTTATTATGTCTCTTGGATCAGTTCCCTTGAAAAAATAGTAAGTGTCTGGATACAAAAAACCTTCAGCAGAACCAAAATTAATTCCTATTGAGCTCAGGAAATCTTCATCAAAAGAATATCTTATGAATTCGTTTCTATCTTCTATGATGTTCTGATTCAAAAGCTCATCAGCAATATGGTATATAGTCCAGCATGGAACAACTGTTATTTGCCTTCTTACAGTAGGACCTTTTGTGAAAATATCAATGAGATCAGAAGGAGAAACAAAACCTTCTATCAAATACTCTCCCGCTCTAAAATCTTTATAGTGATTTCTTGAAAAGATGTAGAATATAGTGCTACTTCTTATTATACCCAAATCTTCCAATCTTTCAGATATACTCTTCAAACTTTCACCTACTTTTATTTCAAACAATACTTTTTGTATCTCCCGCTTCCTGTGAAAATCAAAATAAATGAAAAACGCTAATAATGCGGAAAACAAGACTATAAAGAGAAAAGTAAAAATCAATAATCCTTTCTTCACATAAAAATATTAATCAAAAATTACAAAAAGTAAAATATTTTATGACAGATAAAAATAACTGATTTGCAGGCGATCTATTAAAATCTATCGAAGTTTTCAACAACAGATAAATCTGTAAAAACGAAAAAATATGCTATTGAACAAAATAACAATAAAATTTAGTTAAGCTTTCAAAGATGAGCAGAACAAGAGTACTATCTGGAATGCGTCCTACGGGGAGCCTACACATAGGTCACCTAAAAAGTGTTCTTGAGATATGGAGAAAGCTTCAGTATGAGAACGACTGCTTCTTTCTTGTGGCAGACATACACGCGCTTACAACAGATTGGGAAGAATCAAAAGAACTTAGAAAAAGAACAATTGAAATGGTAAAAGATTGGATAGCAAGCGGAATTTCGCCAGAAAAATCTGTAATAATGGTTCAGTCTGATATTAAACAGCATACAGAGTTATTCACCTATCTTAGCATGATAACACCAATTGGATTACTTGAAAGAAACCCAACATATAAGGAATTCTTACAAGAATATGGAGAACAGGCCGCAAATCTATCTAACCTTGGATTTTTCAGCTACCCTGTTTTGCAAGCATCAGATATACTTATTTACAAAGCCCACAAAGTTCCAGTAGGAAAAGACCAGGTTCCACACATAGAGATCGCCCGAGATATAGCTGAAAAATTCAACAGAACTTTTGGAGAAGTCTTTCCTTTACCACAAGCTGTTCTTTCAGAAGTTCCAAAAATACTCGGAACAGACGGAAGAAAGATGTCAAAATCATACGGCAACGCCATAGTTTTAACGGAAGACATAAACTCAATAAAAGAGAAGATAAAAACCTATATGACAGATACTGCGAGAAAAACTAAAAAAGATCCCGGAGAACCAGAAAGATGCCCACTTTACACACTTCACAAAATATTTACACCTTTACAGGAAAGAGAGTTTATAGAAGATAGCTGCAGAAAAGCGAAATTCGGGTGCCTTGATTGCAAAAAAATATTGACTGAACACATGATCCCAGAAATAGAAGAGTTTCAAACAAAGAGAAATGAAGTGAACAGAGATGATCTCATTAACGATGTGATAATGGAAGGCAACAAAAAAGCTCAGGAATTTGCCGAAAAAACTATGGAAGATGTAAGAAAAGCAATCTTCGGATAACTATGGAAGAAAGGGAAGAAACAGAAGACAGAAGAAAAGAAGAAGACAAAAACGAAGATCTAAATAGGGAAACAGATAGAGAAAATCAACAAGATCCCGAAATAACTCTTGACCTTATACTTGATTACCTTGAAGAGCTGCGAAGACATCTTATGATACCAATAGGAATTCTGATCTTAACCTTTATTTTATCTGTTCCTTTCTCAAAAAAGATTCTTGAGATATTTCTCTATCCTTTCAGGGAAATAATACCAGATTTCGTCTTTATAAAACCATTTGAATCATTCTGGGTACACATTAAAGCTTCATTATATCTTTCATTAATCATTTCGGCTCCGTTTTTCATATGGAGAATTTGGCTATTCATATCTCCAGCTCTCTATCATAGAGAAAGAAAACTCGCATCTACTCTTGTTTTTGTGGTAATTTTTCTGTTTATTGTTGGAACTCTTTTTGGTTATTTTTTAGTTTTACCCGCATCTCTGAAATTTCTAATAGAATCATTCTCCTCTGAAAAAATAAAAGCAATGATCACAATATCTGAATTTGTATCTTTTTGTTTGAAGTTCTCCCTCGCTTTTGGATTATCGTTCCAAACACCAGTTATAATAGTTCTTCTGACGAAAACCGGTCTCGTTCAGAGAGAAACTCTCATAAAAATAAGACCCTACGCAGTTGTTTTTGCATTTATAATATCTGCAATTATCACACCAACCCCTGATGCATTCACCCAAGTAGCTCTTGCCATTCCTTTGATAATACTCTGGGAAATTGGCATCCTAGCTTCAAAATTCATCTGATTTAATTACCCTGACTTCCTTACGGTGCCAGAAGCAATAACAATTTAAAAATGAAATCTGGAACTCTAAAACTAACTTGGTATCTCTTTTTCCAGAATATCGGGGTGACGTCTGTATTTCCAATATTATTAATAATGTTAGCCCCAATAAGTTTTACTAATTTTCTAGTTCTGTAATGATAAACTTTATGATTTAGATTTCTTCTTCTTTGTTTCGGTCTTTTTCTTATCTTTTTTTTCCTTCTTTTCTTTCTTCTTCTCTTGCTTCTGTTTTTTCTTTTCCAATCTTTCCTTACCAATAGCTACTTTCTTTTCTTTTAACATCTCTTTTGCTTGTGTTCTTTTGCGTTCATCTGCTTCAATAGATTTTCTCTTTCTTCCTCTCCTTCCTCTTCTTTCTTCTTCCTCCTCCTCTTCTTCAAATTCCTCGGCTTCTTCTTCGGAAAGGTCTTTTTCCTCCTTTCTTATTTCCTCTTCTATTTCTTCTTCAACTTCTTCTCCGAGTTTTTCTTCAATCTCTTCCTCGACAAACTCTTCTTCAGCAGCCTCAGTTCCCTCCGTTTCCTCTCCTTCCTCTTCTTCTTCCTCCTCCTCTGAAGCAACAGCTACTCTCTGCACTACATCTTCTGGTGCCTTCTCTTCTGTCTCTTCCTCTATATTCACTATATCCTCATCATAGGTAGCCGATACCCTTTCTGCCTCAGATAGTTCCGATCCTATTTTTGATACATGTTCCTCCAACTCGAGCTTCTCTTGACAATCCACACAATATTTAACATAAGGTATCTCCAAAAGTCTCTCCCGGTCAATTTCTATTCCGCAAAACTCACATATTCCATAGTTTCCAACTTCTATTTTTTCAAGAGCATGCTCCACCAATTTAAGTGTCTCTACATCCAATGATGAAGCAATATGCTCAACATCTCTGATTTTCTCAACAGATGTAAGATCAAAAAGATCAGCTTTCTCTTCATCTGGTATGTTAGAAAGCTGATAAGATCTTGAAAGTATCTGCGCCTTCAAATTAAGGAGTTTATTCCTGACAAGTTTTAGAAAGCTTCCATCTATCATAAGGTAGCACCCCTAAAACACAAAAATAATAAGATCTGAGATATTACCGAAATAATTTTTCCAGATTTTTTACATTTTTAACATCTTTTTTGATCTCTCAAATTATAAAAAATCTAGCCATCAAAAGTCTCTGCATCTTTGACAAGAAGAAAGTTTTTGATTCAGAGCAAAACTCCTCAGTATGAATTAACAGAAGATAAAGCTACAGAGAGAGCATCTTGAATTTCGAACAGAGCAAAAGGATTTATATCAATTTGCCCCATTTTTGCACCAAAATGCAGGTGTGGTCCAGTGCTCCTGCCTGTATTTCCAACATATCCTATAAGCTGTCCTTTCTTGACAAAATCACCTTCTCCAACGACCATATCTTTAAGATGAGCGTATATTGTATATATACCTGTTCCGTGATTTATGACAATAAGATTACCTTCGAGAATGAATTTCCTTGCAACAACAACTATTCCGGAATTTGAAGCATAAACTTTTTCTCCTTTGTGAGCTGATATATCTATTCCTCTGTGAATAGCTCCTGGGACCCCATTTATAATCCTCCTTGCTCCAAAGTTTTCTTTTAGAGATTTATAGTTTTTCACCGGAATAATGAAATTACCCTCCCACATTCTTGGTTTAGGCTCCTCTAAATATACACTTTTGAGGAACTCTTTTTGTCTCTTTATCTTATTTTGTAAATCTTCATCTGAGAATTTACTAGCTTTTCTCTTTCTTCTCTTTATATTTATCTTCTCAACAGGAAATTCTTTTTCACAAATGTCATAGTCATACAAGGACGTTGCAGTTATAGGTACAGGAATAAAGTAAAAGGATCTGTCTTCTATGCTAACACTAAAATCTGATCTTATTTTCTCTGTTATAACAATGCCTCCCGGCTCAACACACCCTTCCGTAGCATCCATATAAATAGTTTGCGCTGAAGCGGTAAAATAAAACAAGCCCAAACAAGCAAAAACTGCAAAATAAGTTGTCAAAAAACGCAAAATCATAGCCAGTATAAATAAATTTAAAAATTCATAACAAAACATGAATAATAAAGCAAACATTTTTTTTACCATCATTCTTTGCCTCTTTACAATTAAAAGTGGTGCTCTTGGTTCAGAAATATCAGATTTCGCCAAAGCAATACTATATGCTGAAAAAGGAGATTACCTAAAAGCCAATCAGAAGCTCTCACCATACAATATAACAGAAAGCGCATTTTCATCAATCATACAAGCAAGAATAAAAAAAGACGAAAGATTACTTAAAGAGAACTTCAAAATAATTCCAGAAATCAAAAGCAAAGTAGAAGATAGAATAAACTATGAAATTGCAAGAATCCTTTTTGAGAAGGGAGACATAGAAAAATCAAAAGAGCATATATTAAAAATACAAGACAAAAACGTTTCATCTGTAAGATTTGTATTATCTAATATACAGTTACTTGAAGGAAACCCAAGAGATTCACTGGAAAACCTCAATAAAGTGAAAAGCGAAGATATAGATGATATATCATATATGAAGTTGAGCAAATCTGTATGGGAAGAGACATCAGCCATATATATCTCCCCAGAACTGAGAACTTCTCTGTTCTTGGGAGAACTACCAGTTAGGTTTGAAGAAGAAAAATACCAGAAAAGCTGGGATCTGGTTTCACAATTTTTTGGAAGCATCAGATCAGAAATTCTTCCATACAGAAATTTATCTCCTTTTATATCTTATGATTTTTCAGGAGAATTCTATACAGAAATCTACGGATTTACAATACACAAGATTTCAGTCGGAGCAGAATACAGAGAAAACATCCCCCTTGGAGGATCATATTCACTGAGGATTATAACCTACGGTCCAGAAATATTTGGAGCAGGACACCAAATTTCTCCATATATATTTCCAAC
Source organism: Candidatus Calescibacterium sp. (assembly GCA_025060505.1). Taxonomy (GTDB): domain Bacteria; phylum Calescibacteriota; class Calescibacteriia; order Calescibacteriales; family Calescibacteriaceae; genus DRWZ01. The sequence continues at coordinate 69,613 of JANXBU010000006.1, read as the reverse complement.
AAAGTTCCTTTATCTCAGCATTACAGCAGAGATACAAAGCTACGATATAATTCCAGAAAGAGAAGGTTTCATCTTATCTCTTAGCACAAATTCTGATTTATCTTGGAAAGCAGGAAGGATATCTTTCAAAAACACACCCGCAATATATGTTGGGAAAAGATTTGCTAGATCTCCTAAATTCTCAGATATATTCCTTTCGCTTTATCTAGGAAACAAAATGAAATTATCTGATAGCTTCTCCATTAATTTATCCGGGCTCGGCTCAATATCTATGTACCCACAAGAATTTGAGCAAAGAAAAATGAACCTGTTTCTTATGATCACTCCATACATCTCTTTGAGCCAAGAGTTTATCAGATGGGATATACTCAAACCGGTAATACAGATAAACCAATCCGACAGCAAAAACTTTTCTTGGCAGAGAATACTTCTTGGAACTTCATTTGAATTTATATTCTAAAAGTTAGATCGGAATTGAATTTTAAACTTTCCCAAATTCTCTAAAAGGAAATCTTTCTTTTCTTTTTGTCTCATATTCTTGAATTTTACTTTCATATCTCAAAGTCAGAGCGATCTCATCAAGGCCTTCTACCAAACACATTTTTCTGAAAGGATCTATATCAAAACTGCATTTGAATCCAGAATCATCATATACAACCTGCTCTACAAGATCCACACTTAGATAATAAGGTTCTTTCTTCTTTTCAAAACTGAAAGTTTTTTTGAATAGCTGATCCACCTTCTCCTCCGAAAGAGTTATAACAAGAAGACAGTTTTTCAGTGCATTGTTGTAGAATATCTCACCGAATTTTGGAGATATTACAACTTTGAATCCAAAGTCCATAAGCGCCCAAACAGCATGCTCTCTTGAACTCCCCGTTCCAAAATTTTTCCTTGTAAGCAAAATAGAAGCCTTTGAATAAAATGGTTTGTTGAGAACAAAATTTTCTATCGGCTTACCTTGATAATCGTATCTCCAATTATAAAAAAGGAATTTACCGAAACCGGTTCTTTCAACTCTTTTTAAAAACTGCTTTGGAATTATCTGATCTGTATCTACATCTGCAACATCTAGAGGAGCAACCTGTCCCCTCCAAAATTTCATAGACTCCATGAAATATATGGATAAAAAAAATAATTTAAGAATACATTTTTTCTATTATATCTTTGTATTTCTGATATATGAAATACCTTTTGGTTTTCAGAGTTGGAGTAAGCTCACCTGATTCGGGAGACCAAACATCTTCTACAATCTCAAATTTATGAATTTTTTCATAAGAGGGCCTATTCAAGTTTACATCGTCAATAATTTTTCTGACCTCATCTCTTATCCAATCAGATCTTACAATTTCCTTGAAATTTTTGTTTATTCCTCTTTCTTTTGCAATGCGATTTACCTCCTCTTCGTTCAGAGAAACAACAGCAACCAAATATGGTTTTTCATCTCCGAATATAGCAACTGAGCCTATCAGAGGGTTCTTCTGTATTTCAAGCTCTATTGGCTCCGGAGCGATGTTCTTTCCAAAAGAAGTAACTATTATATTTTTTACTCTTCCCTTAAAGAATATGAATCCTTCGTCGTCCATCTCCACAATGTCACCTGTTTTGAACCAACCATCCGCTGTAAAAACTCTTTTTGTTTCCTCTTCAGATTTATAATATCCCTTCATAACAGAGTCAGCTTTTATAAGAAGCTCTCCATCCTCTGAAATTTTTACATGCACTCCCGGAATAGGTAATCCGATTGAACCAAATTTGAACTTGTTTTCCCTGTTTACAGTAACAACAGATGCTGTCTCCGTAAGACCATAACCCTCAATAAGTTTTATACCAGCACCTGTGAAGAATTTGGCAATGTGTGGTGGAATAGAAGCTCCTCCAGAAATACATAATCTTATTCTCCCTCCAAATGCCTCTCTTATTTTTGAGAAAACAAGTCTATCAGCAATCTTGTGCATCAGAGAAATGTGAATCGGTGGGGGTTGATGGTCTTTTATGTATTCAGAGCAAACATCAGCCATCTTTTCAGCAAACTCAAAAATTCTCTTCTTCAAAGGGCTTGCGGAAGCATTCTGTTTTATTCTTTCGTAAGCTTTCTCATAAATTCTTGGAACAGAAGGAAACAAAGTGGGTCTAACCTCCTTGAGGTTATCAATTATCTTTGCTAAATTTTCTGCATAAGCCACTGTAACAGCATTCCTGACAGAGTAAAATATTATAAGGCGACCGAATATGTGGGCAAAAGGAAGCCAAGCAAAAATTATATCCTCATCTCTTGGAGAAATTATCTGGGTCACCGAATCAACCATAGAAAGTATATTCCTGTGAGTAAGAACAACTCCCTTTGGAAGACCAGTTGTCCCCGAAGTATAGACTATTGTTGCTGTATCATCAGAATCAATTGATTCTATATCTATTTTTCCATGATCCGAACTCTGGAAACTATGGAAACCGACATAACCCTCATTAAGCCTTTCTCCACTTTCATACACTATAATGTTTTTCACACCTTGTGGGATTTTTACATCTTTGAGAAATGCTTTCCTCTCAACAAATATAGCTTTTGACTCCGAATGCTCTAAAATATAAGAGACTATCTCCGGCTGAATACCCGGATATATAGGAACTGTAATTCCCCCCGCAAACTGTATAGCAAGATCAGACAAAAGCCACTCAGATCTTGTCTGAGAAAGTATAGCGACCTTGTCTCCCTTCTTTATACCAGAGTCAATCAAAGCAGAAGCAACCGAAAGAGATATATTAGCCGACTCCTTGAACGTTCTTGTCTTCCATACTCCCTTGCTTTTGAATATCTCAAACGCCCTCATAGAGTTCATCCTTGCAGACTTCAAAAAAGCTTCGGGAATACTTTTTACTTCCTTCACCATACTCCAAAAACTTTTAAAAATATAAAAATAAAAAAAAGAAAATCAGAATTCGAATATTAAAATCATATGACACAAAAATGACGATACAGAATCTAAAAATTAAAATTCCATGGCCGTTTTTTGAAGTAAATGTCTTTCTAATAGAAAGCAAAAATGAATACGCAATAATAGATACAGGATTGAGTTATCAGGATAACTTCAAGAAGCTCTATGAATTCATTGAAGGAACATGTGGATGGAACAGAATTAAGTTCATAATATTAACACATGGCCACCCAGATCACTACGGTAATATAAAGGATATATTTCATAACATAAGAAAAATACCCATCCTTCTCCATCCGAAAGATAACGACAGAGTTCTTGAAATTCCTAAGGAAGAGAGAAAGGAAGGAGCAATTTTTGCTTACGAATATCTTGCCAAAAACGGTGTGCCTGAAGATAAACTTGAAATAATTAAGGAGCAATCAAAGTCATACTTCACAAGCAAATACAGAATACAGAAAGAAGATGTATTTTTTCAGGATGAAATTCAAATAGGTGAAACAACATTGAAAGTCTTCCAAACCCCAGGACACACCCCCGGCCATGTGATACTTTATGATGAGAAAAACGGAACAGTATTTGCGGGTGACCATGTTTTCTCAAAAGGCTTTCCTGTACCTCTGCTGTTCTTCACAAAAAAGGAAGATAGATTCCAGAACCTCCCAGCTTGGATCTCCTCCTTAAAGATACTTGAACAATTAGATATAAAAGTAGTCTATCCCGGACACCTTGAACCCATATACGAAATAAAAGCAGTTGTATCTAAAATGAAAGAAAGAGTAGAAAAGATGAAAAAGAAAGTGTATGATATTGTCTCTACACAACCCATAACAATATATGAAATTGGACAGAAACTTTATCCAAATGTGCCGGATGAATTTTGGTCATTCAAGTTCTCAGAAGCACAGGGATACATAGATTTGCTCAAGAACGAGAATCTGATCAAAAGCTCAGAAGAAAACAGCAAAATATACTACGAAAAAATCTAAAAAAATATACGCTAAACATCTTTAATTAAACTTTGGAGTATTCTGTATGATAACCGCACTCATTATACTATCATTCTTCGAGTTCTCAAATAGCTATATTGTAGAAGATAGAATAGGTCTGGTCTCATTCTATTCTCAGAGAGAATATGTTGAAAAGCACAATATCACTTTTTCTGTATTCGGACAAAAAAAGTTCCTTGATATTTTTGAAATCAGACTCGATGTTCCATCTGGCATAACAAAAGGGAAATTTTTACTATCAGATACAATAGCTACCATGAAAATAAATCCATCTGAAATATTTCTGAATCCATCTTTCAGCTTAAGTTTTGAGTTTCCAACTGGAACAACTCCCGCAACATCAGACAGATTAGTTATTTCCCCAAGATTATGTCTCAGCAGAGAGTTATCAGAAAATTTTTCTTTTATAATACTTGTTTCCGGAAATTTTTCACCAAACAGGACTTCAAAAATATACAATACACTATATCCTCATACTTTCAACGAAGTTCTTATATTTACCGGAGCTAATATGAAAATTCTGCGGTTTTTGAAAATTCAGGGAGATATAGGATCAATATATGAAAATTTCAGAAACATCGGATTTCAACCACAAATAAAAATAATCGCCGGATTTAACAAGTTAAATATACATTTGTTCTCGTTTATGAATCTTGGTGGGAAAATAATAAGAAAGGGATTCGGAATAGGAACATCTGTTATGTACTCATTTTGAGAAACGATATAGCTCACCTAACAGGGAATAAGAGTTAATGCATAAAGATATATATTCAAAATATTCAAAAGAACCATACAACTAATAAACTACCATACAACTAATAAACTATCCATATATCCAAAGGCAATCCGACAACATCATAATCAGATGGTGCAGAGCTCAACCGAACTCCATTGATTTTGAACTTAGTAATAACCCTGTATTTTGAAAAGTCGATCTGACCTTGGTCAGGTATTTCTATATCTCCTTGATCTCCTCTTGGTAAATCTGGCTGTTGTTGTTCGGGAGGCGGTCTTGACGCTGTTCCCTTACCCGGCTTGTTAGCGCATGTTAGAAGATTAAGGCTCAGTATAAGAACCACAAGTATGTAGAATTTTCTCCTGAAAAATAAAGATGCGGAGAATACAAAAGCAAGAGCATAAACATAAAATTGAGGAGAACTTTGATTTGGAACGGGATAAGCTTGAAATCCTATCCTTTTCTTTGTTCCTCTCGGTATATTTAATCTCAGGTTTAGGCTCTGCTCTCCGCTTTTCAATTCACTTATCAGAACATCTGATGAATCAAAAACTCTGTTCTGATTTATATCCTCATAGACGACCAAATAAAGAATTTTTGTTGGATCATATTCAAAGGATATTGATGAGATCGAAAAATCTGCACCATTTGCAGAAACATCAACAAAAAAAGGAATCTTATCACCTGAGATTACAGCAAATGTAGAAGGATATGAGAAAACAAGCGCAGGTTTTGAAACAGAAAATCTTACAGTGTATGGGAAAGTTATTCCATATATATCTGGTTCGGTTCCTGAAATAGAACCACGAGCAGAAATTCCCAAAACAGAAACCTCATAGTTGGCTGGAACACCCGATGGATTCAAAGTAGCATAGACATAAATGGTTATATTACTACCTTCCGAAAGCATAGTGTTCAAAGCTAAAGATATAACAGAAATAGCTGTTGTAGAAACGGGAAAACTCTGTATTCTTCTGTCGGCTACACCATCTTGTGTCTCATCTATGAAAAACTCAAGCAGTGCAAGAGGAACACCTTGGATCCTGAAGTTGATAGAGTTCAGAAATATAGATTCACCAGATATATTTGATATTCTCAGCGAAAGCACATTTCTTGGTGATCCATAAGGAATCCTTGTTTCAAGTGATTGAGCTGAAACAGAAATAGCCGGAACAGAAGACAAAGCAGTTATAAATGAAGAAAATACAGATTCATTTCCTCCGGAGTCTCTGACTTTCAAAATAGCTCTATATTCACCTGGATTAACATATGTATGACTTATTGTTGGGGAAGTTGTATCAAGAACTGAACCGTCTCCGAAATTCCACGAGTAAAGGACTATGAACCCATCGTAATCGAAGGAAGCAGAAGCATCAAAGAAAACATTAAGGGGTACAGTACCTCTTCTTGGATTTGATGAGAAAACAGCAACTGGTGGATCATCTTTTGTGTTTCTTATCCTTATTTCAATTCTGTCTGATGAAGTCGCTCCCTTACTATCTCTTACAGAAAGATTTACAACAACTGTATCAAATGAAGATCCAACAACATCCGGAGCGACAAAACTTGCCGTTATTCCGGCTGGACTACTTATTGAAATGTCTTGGCCGGAGATTTTTGTCCAGAAATAAAATATAGGATCTCCGTTTGGATCATAACTTTGAGAAGCATCAAGAATCACAGTTGATCCCTCGTTGACTTCTACAACGCCACCGAATAGACTTCCCCCCACATTTACTCTCGCCCTTGCCACCGGAGGTTCGTTCAGAGAGTCTATTACAACAACGGAAACCTGTTTCGTTGAAGATCCCCCAAAAGAGTCTGAGACAGTAACTCCAAAAACAAGATTTTCATTACGCGTCACAGACGAAGGTGCAACAAATGATGCAGTCTGACCAGCTATGTTCAAAGAAACCGGAATACCAGATAACTGATACCAAGAGAAATTTATGCTATCTCCGTCTGGATCATAAGAAGAGCTGGCATCAAGAACAACAGAAACACCGGATCTTTCAAGAACACTCTGTGGATTAGCAACAACGTTAACAATAGGTAAATTGTTTCTTACTCTTAGGGTAGCCGATGACAAAACGGGTCCCGTAACAGGAACACCAACAGAAGTTGACGGAACAACGGCAAGAATATCCGCGGATGGATTTAAAGAAACAAAAAATGTGGAACCTCTTGGTATAGGTACAGCCAAGTCAACAACAAAAATTATATAAATTGGAGATGCTGATACAACTCTGTTTACAGATAGCAGAACAAAAGAATCATCTGCTTGGAAAACACTTTCAGATAAAATAGAATCAGAAGATGTTATGACACCATTACCATCAACATCATGATATATCCTGACCTTTGATATGTGATTTTGATCTACAAAAGTTCCAGAAGCCTTGAATCTCAAAGTTTTTATCTCTGCCTCACCGATTTCCGGTGATGCGGTAAGTTTCATCTGGAAAATTACGGTGTTCTGAATCCCAGAATTTACTTCTATAGTTCCGGTTGGAGAGAACTCTCCGTAAGAAACCGAGATATTCCCTTGAGCCTCCACCTGATAGATATCCGGTCCAATAGCCTCATTCTTTGTTTGATTATAAAAAATGAAAATTCCACCGGTATATATAATAGATGGATTTGTTTGGTCTCCGGGAAGATCTAAATTAGAAGGGGAAGACCAACTTACACCACCATCTCTTGAAGCAATAAGAATTATATCTATATCCTCGGTGCCGAGTTTTTCAACCCTATCTTGAAGTGCAACCAGTATATTTCCTGTTGGAGATACTGCAATATCTGGTGAAGAAAGGTCTGGAATTCTTCTTCTGGCATTATATATAGGATTTGCTCTCAACATGAAACTATTTCCGCCGTCAGACGAGCTCAGAAATCTCACATTACCGTTTATGTCTGAAAAAGCAATGTATATATTTGAACCATAGACGGCAACAGAAGGAACATAACCCTCTCCAAGTTTTTTGTTGGGATTCCAAGTATTTCCAAAATCCGGAGAATGAACAAAGCATACGAAACTTCTACCGTTTGATTCTATTGATTGCCAAACTATGTATATACCTGTGCTTGAAACATAAATATCTGGATTTATCTGATCTCCGGAAGCATTGCACTGATCAGAAGGAGTTTTTGGATGAATTCTCTGAGAAGGCTGCCAGCTGTTTCCTGACTTCTTTCTTAGGTAAATATCCCAAGTTCTCTGACCTGTGTTTGGATCTACTGCTCTTGCATCTGACCAAACAAGATATATATTACCGTTGGAGTCGACACCCACAGAAGGAAATGAAGTTGAAGCAAAAGAATCATCTCCTAACTCTTCCGCACCTCCTATATTCATACATATATGTTTTTCTGGCTTTCCACAATTAGTATCCTCATAAGCAGCTATAAATCTTCCGGAATGGTAAGCCACAGAGACTCTTGATTGCTCACCAACCTTTGAAACGAAAATTCTTTCAGAAGAAAAAACAGCAGAAAGCAAATATAAAGCTATAACGCCATAGTACATCTTCAATTAGTTTAATATCGGAAACAACATTAATTTAATGTATATATAAAACCAAATTGCTTTGTCAAACACCGCTCGCGTATATGATTAATTGTTCTGCTAATAGCAAGAAATAAAAGAACTTGCAAGAACTATTCAGATTTCACATTACATCTTTTAGTTATTTTACCTCATAGCTGAGATATAACTCCTTACTAAGGTATTTAATACAAAGCTAATTTCAAATTTGTGATAACGTAATCATACAGTATATCAAATATTAATTACATAAATTAAAATAGTTGAAGTTGCCTTATGTACTTGCTCTTGGTTTCGTTATGCTTCACTGACAAATTAATCAGATCATCTATTTCGTTTTCCAGCTTTGATACATCTTGGTTATGCTTTACCCCGTTTATAATTTCCATAACGATACCAGCTATTTTATCTTTTACCTCCTGAGGAAATAGGGGAATTTCTATGTTCTCAAGTAGTCTCTGAGTCCAGGCTATTCTACCTCCTCTCCTACCTCCCTTAGATAGATAATATGCTCTGAAAAATTTGCTGTTCAGATAGCCTAGCAGAAAGAAAATATCTGCTTCAACGAATGGATGTATGAATAGAGTATCACCAGCTGGTAGCAAGCCTTCTTCTCCCAAACTGAATCTGCTGTAAGAATGCCTATCTAGTGTTGGTACATAAATTCTTTTCTTCATAAGATTATTCACCAGAAATTTGTAGTTTCTCAAAGCCTGCCAATTGAACCATTTCTTATTGTCTGGCAAATATCTTTCCTCCATATGATTTCGCCACGCACTAATCTTTGAGAAAATATTGGGATATTTCTCTCTAAGTATCTGGTCATCTTTTATGCTATCATCTATCAGCACATAATCTGTATAACCTTCTACAATATATCTTTTGCAGTGTTTTGCCTTTACGAATTTTTTTACTAGTTTTTTTCCTTATCAGATAAACATGAAATATCCTCAATAATGAAGGCTCTATCGAATCCTGAAACAAATCCCACACCAACTTTTGCAATTTTATTCAATTTCACAAATTCAAAAGATGGGAGATCAAAGAAAAAAGATGACCACGCGTCTGAAGTGTTATAATGAGGGATCTCTTTGCGTTCAAACAGATGGGAACCTTCATTTTTCAAAGATTTTGTTGCTTGTTCCAAAATCTCTTCTGGATTGGATTTTCTTGTCTTTATCCTTAGTAAAGTTATTTTTTCATTTCCAAGATCAAATTTGCCCTTTCTAAATTTGAATATGATCACCTCTGGATTCTCATGTGAAAACAATTTTGTTTCATCCAAATCAATAATCAACTCTATCTTTCCGTTAAGAAGTATTGTTTCTCTCACTATTTTCGCATGCGTATTATAAAAGAAATGATATGGGACTATATATATGAGCTCCCCATTATTCTTAAGTAAATGGATTGATCTCACAATGAATGCATAATAAATATCTCCTTCACCTGTTCTAAGTATTTTTTTAACAGAAGGTCTCAGATCCGATGGAAGTGAGTTGAAATGAACATATGGAGGATTACCTATAATTAGATCAAATCTTTACTCAAATTTATAATCTAGAAAGTTCCCCAGAATGAGCTTACATCTTTGCTTGAATTTTTCCTTACATAAATCGTATAGATCTTTATCTATCTCTATCCCATAGCAATTTTTGAATCCTAAATTCAACAATTCTTCTAAAAAAGCTCCACAACCAAATCCGGTATCAAGAACCAAACTATTCTTCTCCACAGTTATCAGACCTGTCATCAAACTTACTATCTCTCTTGGAGTTTCTACAAATCCAATTTTACTCCTCATAATTCAGATATTTTTATCAGATATTTTTCATTTATTTGCTCTATCTGATTCCTTATATATTTTAGTCCGATGAGCTCAGCTCGTATTCTATTCATACCTTTTTCAAGAGAATTATAAATTGAATCTATAAGCTGCATAACCATATCATAATAGCACATAGGTTTATTCCTAATATTAGGTCTATACGATATTTGAAACATATTATTTCGCGGGTTTACATAGAACTTATCTGCAATCTCTTCTAGCAAAAAAAGTTTGAACCTTGTTTTTGTTTATCTAAGACAAATACACCGTATGACACGATTTGCTTACCAGAAACACGATTATAGATAACTTTTCTATCAAGAGTTACCTTTGATGATAAGCGATGAGTCTCGATGCCGAGATATAATCTAATGAGATTGTTGTAAGTAGTTATGTCATTCCTTGCATTGCTTCTTAGATTACCAAATTTATTATTTATGAAAATTGAGAACTTACTTTGACTAATTTCTCCAGTGCATAATAAATCATACGGAGCTCTACCACTTTCAGCTTTATATATTTTATCTTTTGGTTCCTGAAAGCGAATTTTATATTTCCTCTCAGAAAAGTCAAGATTGATTAGCAATTTAAGAACTCTTGAATCTAGATTTCTATCGTCTATTTTTTCCTTTTTTAATTTTTCATAAACTTTTTGGTGAAATATTTACCTTAGTATATTAGCTATCTCCTTTATCTCTTGCACTTTTGTTTCTTCTAACTAATTTTATAGCTGCTGTACGAGTTTAATCACTAAGGCAAAAACTTTATCAGATTTCTCACTTCTTGATCTTGTTTTTCTGAATTATAAAAAACTGGGTTCCTTAAAGGTTTTCAATTATACCAATCATAGTCTTTTGAGCATTTTTAAGACTATGCTATATGACCTTCTGGAATATTTTTGCGAATATCAAAAGGTTTTCATAAAGAACCAAAGCAGGATCGGAACAAAACAGGAAATCAATAGATCATGTAAATCAGAATTCTAAGCAGAATATTTGCCATAATACCTGCAATGATGTCGTCAAGAATGATACCGTAAGGAGACTGCATTTTGTCAAAGAAATTAACAGGTGGTATTTTAAGAACATCAAAAAATCTAAACAGAACAAAACCCAGAATAAGAGTGAGGATAGTTTTCGGTAAAAACAAGAATGTAATCATCATACCGATAACTTCATCAATAACAACATAACTTGGATCCTTTTGATTCCAGATTTGATTTACCTTTGGTACAAAGATAAAAGAGACTGATATGAGGACAAAAAGAAGAACGAGTTCAATAGGAATTTCCAGAGGTACAAAGAAGTAAATAAAACAGATAATCAACGAAGTAAAAGTTCCCTGTGCAAAGGGAAAAAAACCAGCTCCAAAAAAAGAGAAGAATACCACAATAAAGAATCTACTGAATTGAGAAGACATTTGAACTTGTAGTATAAGGTTTTAGTGCAAAATATACTTTTTTGAGATGCAGAAATATTCTATTTCAATACTAATTGAGAAATCTACACAAAAACTATAAAGCCTACATTCTGAATACAGGGTATTTGGGATCTTCTATTGGAGCGTTCATAGATACTTCAAGGGTAATAGATAGAGCATCTCTTGTGTTCTCTGGAAATATAATTCCATCATCCCAGAGCCGAGCAGTTGAGTAAAGCGGGTTTCCTTCTGCCTCATACTTCTCAAATATCTGATTGTATATCTTCTGCTCTTCATCCTTTGTAAGCTGTTTTCCTTGTCTTTTGAGTTGATTTTCTTTTACTGTAATCAGAACCAGAGCAGCTTGTTTTGCTCCCATAACAGATATTCTTCCTGTTGGCCACATAAAAAGAAATCTTGGCTCATAAGCTCTACCTGCCATAGCATAGTTTCCAGCTCCGTGCGAACCACCTATTATAACAGTTATTTTCGGTACAGAAGCAGTTGAGACAGCTTGAACCATCTTGGCACCATGCTTTACTATTCCCCCCTCTTCATATTTCCTACCAACCATAAATCCAGCTATGTTTTGCAGAAAAATAAGCGGAATCTTTCTTTGATTACAAAGTTCGATGAAGTGGGCACCTTTCAGAGCAGATTCAGAAAACAAAACCCCGTTATTTGCCAAAATTCCACACAAAATACCCTTTATTCGAGCAAAACCACAAACAAGAGTCTGACCATATTCTCTTTTGAACTCAAGAAATCTTGAGCCATCTACAATTCTTGCTATAACCTCTCTCATATCAAACGGTCGTCTCAGATCAGGCGGAATTATACCGAGAACCTCATCTGGATTGTAAAGCGGTTCCTCAAAACTCTCATGAGCTCCAATTTTGTGTCTTATTCTCTTCTGGCTTGATATGTATCCGAGGGTTTTGATTATCCTTCTGACAATCTTTATAGCTTCCTCATCGTTCTGTGCAAGATGATCAACGACACCGGAAACCCTCGCATGCATAACAGCTCCGCCGAGTTCCTCCTCCGTAACCTCCTCTCCCGTAGATGCTTTCACAAGCGGTGGACCGCCAAGATATATTGTTCCTATACCTTTTACGATAACGCACTCATCACTCATAGCTGGAACATAAGCTCCACCAGCGGTGCACATCCCCATAACTGCAGAGATCTGCGGAATACCTTTTGAACTCATTTTAGCCTGATTGAAAAATATTCTACCGAAATCATCTTTGTCTGGAAAAACTTCCGACTGTAACGGTAGAAAAGCTCCACCTGAATCGACCAGATATATTGCCGGTAGGTAGTTCTGCTCAGCAATCTCCTGAGCTCTCAGATGTTTCTTAACCGTCTCAGGAAAATATGTTCCTCCCTTCACAGTAGCATCATTTGCAACAACAACAACATAATTTCCATCTATCTTACCAATACCCGTGATTATACCAGCTTGCGGAACTTGATTTTCGTACATTCCATACGCAGCGAGCGGAGAAATCTCAAAGAACTCATCTGTGAGTTTTCTGATCCTATCCCAAACAAATAATTTTCCCCTTGACCTATGCAAAGCAAGGGACTGCTCATCTCTCGTGTATCTTATTTCCTCAATCAACCTTTTGTAATTATCAGCTGTCTCCTTATTCTTTGAGTAAAATTCCTTGAATTCAGGTGTATTTGTTTTTATTATTGATTTGATTACTGGAAATTCGGAATCTATATCAGGAACACCAGACATTTTATCAGACATTTCAATCTCCTCTTCTTATTGCAGCAATACCTGTTCTGACTACTTCTTTTATTCCAAATGGATTTATGAGATGTAGGAAAGCATCTGTTTTTTCTCTGTCTCCCGTTATCTCCACTGTCAAAGTTTTCAGTGTAACATCAACTATTTTTCCTCTAAAAATCTCAACAAGTCTCATAATCTCATCTCTATTTTCCTTTGTAGCATGAACTTTGACAAGCATAAGCTCTCTTTCAACATGCGGAACATCTGTGATGTTGCTAACTTTTATTACTTCTATTATTTTTCTGAGCTGTTTTTCTATCTGTTCAACTACCCTTGAATCACCTCTTGTTATTATTGTCATTCTTGAGACCTTAGGATCGTTGGTTTCGCCAACACAAAGACTCTCTATGTTGTATCCTCTGCCGGCAAAGAGTCCGGATATTCTTGCAAGAACTCCTGCTTTATTCTCTACAAGCAAGGTAAGGACGTGTGGTTTTTCCTCTGTCTTTCTCTGTGGTCTTTTCGGAAGCATATCACGGCTCAATCCCTCAAGTGGAGCAATGGAAGGAGTTGAGAGCATCAGACTGTCGTTTTCCTTTGTACTGTTTTCCTGTTTACTGGTTTCAGATTCGCCCATTTTATTTTTCTCGGTATCCATATTTCAGTTTCCTATTAAAATTTCCGCTATCTGAACAGCGTTCAGGGCTGCCCCTTTTCTCAAATTATCAGAAACTATCCACATAGCAAGCTCTCCTGTCTCTGTTTTCTTTATTCTTCCAACAAAAACCTCGTCTTTACCAGCTACCTCTATTGGAACAGGATAATCATCTTCTTTTGTATTATTTTTCACAACTATTCCCTTCGCAAGTCTCAGAGTATCCTCTATCTCTTTTGTTATGAAATCCTTTTCAAGTTCCACAAATACAGCTTCCGAGTGAGATATAAAAACAGGAACTCTGACGCACATACTACTTACCTTTATATCAGCTTCCATTATCTTCTTGGTCTCGTTGACCATCTTGTTCTCTTCCTCGGTGCTCCCATCATCATATACTTTTCCTATTCTCGGAATGAGATTGAAAGCAATTTTTTTTGGAAATACTCCCGGAATCTCGTCTTTCATTTCAAAGTAAGATACAGTTTGTTTCACAAGTTCATCCATTGCTCTTTTTCCCGCACCAGAAACAGATTGATATGTGGCAACAGATACTTTTTTAACCTTGAACTTGTCATGCAGTGGTTTGAGAACAACAACGAGCTGAATAGTTGAGCAGTTTGGATTCGCTATAATGCCTTTTTTGACATCCTTTATTCTGTGCGGATTTACCTCTGGAACTATGAGAGGAACCTCTGGATCCATTCTCCAGCGGGAAGAGTTGTCAATTACAGTAGCCCCCTTTTGAGCAAAGATAGGTGCAAATATACCGCTCACAGTTGAACCTGCTGAAAAAAGAGCTATATCTATTCCGTTTAGATCTGAATTTTCTTTTATGGCACGAACTTTTATTTTCTGTCCCCTAAATTCTATCTCCTCGCCCTCAGATCTATCTGAAGCAAAAAGTACAAGGTCTTTGACTGGAAAATTTCTCTCTTCAAGTGTCTTGACCATCTCTCTACCGACAACACCTGTAGCACCAACTACCGCCACCCGATACATAGATAATTACTCTTAAAATGCTACTGAAAAATATTCCAAATTACAGAAATTGAATTCAACAAATCTGTGATATTTTAAACGATAAAGATTTCAAAGCCGATACTCACGCAGCAGAGATTCAAACAGTATAAGAATGGTTTCTTAAAATTCTAATGTTTTCTAAATCTTATCAGATAAACTCAGAGATTTTCATAAATATTCTCTGGATTTGAATCAAGAATTTCAAGAATACTTATTGCTCGCTTTCTGATTTCTTCTTCTGGATTTATTTTCTCAAACGAACATAAAACTGCGAGCTTGAAGATCAGATCAGGAATATTTTTCAAATTTTCATCAGCCAAGAATTCAAAAATCTGTTTTTTTAACTTCTCTTTGATTTTTTTCTCATCTGTATCCCGAGTGTTTTTAAGCTTCTCTATTATTCTATATATCAGGTATAGGGATGGCATATATAAGTTGAAGTCATCTTTTTTGGTTTTTCCTTTCATCTTCTCCCAGTTTTTAAGTACAGCATCCGCGGTATCAAGTTTTTTGTCTCCAAAAACATGTGGATGTCTTTCAATAAGTTTCAGAATAAGTTTTTTTATAACATATTTCAGATCAAACTTTCCCTCATCTTCCATTATTTTCACAATAAAGAGAGCGACCAGAATAACATCTCCTATTTCGGATGCGAACCCATCAAAGTCAGATTTATCAAATTTGTCAATTGCTTCATAAGATTCCTCAACAAGCTTGAACTTTATATCCTGAACTTTCTGAGACCTGTCCCACGGACACTCCCTTCTGAGAATTTGAATTATTTCAACAAGCTCAGAGAAAGTTCCTTCAACCTTCCTTTCTGAAAACTTACTCTTTATATCTGATTGATCAGATGACATTTGCAAAGAAAACTCAGTTTTCATTCTTTTCCTGTTTTTTCCAAACAACAACTTTTGCAGGTCTTATAACACGTCCTTCAAACTCGAAACCGGCTTTCAGAACAGCTGATATTTTTCTGTCGTCTTCATCTTTTTCAGATGGTATAAAGTCAACAACCTCGCATTTAGAAGGATCAAGAATATCACCTTGATTGACCTCAATTCGCTTCGCTCCACTTTTCAGTAGAGCGTTCTCTATGATATCTCTTATAAGCTTTACACCCGCCTTTGTGTTCTCGTCTTGTATGTAGTTCATTGCTGAGTCGATACTATCTATAGCTTCAAGGAAATTCTCTATTACCTTTGATACTTTGTTTCTGACTTCTGTTTCTATTTCGTTTCTGACTCTTCTTCTGTAATTCTCATATTCGGAGAAAGTATACATCCATTTCTTTTTGTACTCCTCAACCTGCTCATTGAGCTTTTCTATTTCAGATTTCAGATTTATGTTTTCTTCGACAAGCTTAGCTGGATTAAGTATCTCATCTGATTCTTTTTCGGAATCCTTCTTTATCTCAACCTCAACATCGTAAGCTTCACTTCTTTCAGTATCGATCTCGGATAAGCTTTCAAGATTTTGTATTTCATCAATGTCTCCTTTCTCTCTTTCTTTATTATCTGAATTGTGCTTATCCTGAAAATTATCTTTTCTTTCTTTTTTTGGCTGACCCATAGCTTATAAATTCACATATCCAGAGAAAACAAAATTAGCTTTCCCCTCTATAAAAACATTATTATCTGCATATATGGTATAAAGGTCTCCACCCGGAAATTTTACTTTTATCCTCTGTTCTTTTGCAAGTATACCTTTTTCAACACCTGCTTTCGTTATTGCGGTAGCTCCAGTTCCACAAGCGAGAGTTTCCCCAACTCCCCTTTCCCAGACAAAAGATTCAACATCTACTGGTGAAATCACTTTGACAAACTCAACATTTGCATTGAAAGATTTTGAAGCTTTTGAGCCAATTTCCAAAAACTGCTGACGAGAATAGTTGCCAAAAAATACAATGTGTGGGTTTCCGGTATCAACTCTTGTTCCCCTGAGACCATCGAATTCTATTTCAGAGACTATTTTCGGTTGCCCCATATCAACCCTCAGACCGTTTTCTGTTTTCTGAATTGTTTTTCTACCAGCGAGAGTTTCTATAACAACAGTATCAGATTTTTTAAGCTCCATATCAAATATGTACTGTGCCAGACATCTTATTCCATTTCCGCTCATCTCGGCCTCGGATCCGTCTGCATTGAAGACTCTCATTTTGAAGTCAGCAGTAGCGGAAGGTAGAAGAACAAGAACACCATCGGATCCTATTCCGAAGTTTCTTGAACAATACTTTTTAGCAAAATCAGAAGGTGAAAAGTTCTCTCCACCTTGCGGAACTCTTAGGTCTATTATCAGGAAATCATTTCCAAGAGCTTCATACTTTGAAAACCAAATCTTCATAAGATTTTATAATATACAGAATTACTGTTCAAATTGTTAGTTTTCAATACTTTTCTTTTTGTTAGTTTTCAATACTTTTCTTTGCCCCAAAAATCACCATCTCCTCCTCGTTTTGTAAAGTTTCCATCCTTTTTCAGTTTTCTTTACACTTCCGCCAAGATAAAGTTCTTTTATGAGTTCATTGTCTTTCAGATCATCTGCTTTTCCTTCAAAGACCATCTTCCCATTCTCCATAACATATCCATAGTGGCATATTTCAACAGATACTCTTGCATTCTGTTCCACGATCAGCATTGTAGTTTTGAGTTCTTCATTCAGTCTCTTGAGAGTTTTGAAAAGCTCATTTGTAAGTTTTGGTGAAAGACCAAGCGAAGGTTCATCTAAAATAAGTAGCTTTGGTTTCTTGATTATAGCCCGAGCAATGGCAAGCATCTGCTGCTCACCCCCAGAAAGATGGTTTGAGATCTCTTGAAGTTTTTGATAAAGGTTTGGGAAAAGATCAAATACCCATGTATCTTTTTTGGTCCAACCTGAAAGCTTTAAGTTCTCCTCAACTGTAAGCTCAGGAAAAACACCTCTATCTTCTGGAACAAGAACTAGTCCCATACTTGAGATTTTTTCTGCCTCCTTTCTTGCTATACTTCTTCCTTCAAATATTATATCACCTTTTCTGGGTTGATCCTTTATAAGTCCAGAGATAGACTTTGCCAGTGTAGTTTTCCCCGCACCGTTTGGCCCAAGCACAACTCTTATTTCTCCTTGATTTATTTCAAGCGAAACACCTTTGAGAACATAAAGACGGTCATAGTACACAGTTTCTATGTTCTTTACTTCAAGAATAGGCATAATATAAAAGTTATTCTCTTGAATAAAAAGAAATATCTTTGATCAAATTTGCTTTGTCGCAAACATTGGATATTTCTTGAATTAAAAGTCTTCAAAAAGGAAAAATCTCGTATTTATGCAATTAAATTTTGGTCTAACTCCTTCAATAATCTGTCTTGATAAGACCAAAAATCTTTTATAGATGATAAATAATCAATTTCATCACCCCAAAACACTGAAATCTGCCATTAAATTTAGTAATAGGATGATACTTTTCTCACAATAGTTCAAATAAAACATTTATATTTTAATTATGTTGAGATTTTCTTTTGTAAGAGCCATACCATGTATTGTCATATCGTTTTTTCTGATTTCTCCTACATACTCACAAGATATATGGAGATGCGGAACAATTGCGCCACCCGGGAGCGAATATGAAAAAGTTATAAACCGTGTTATAAAAGAGGTGAAAAAAATCATTGATGTAGAAGTTAAGGTATATTACGCAAACTCCTTTGGAGATGAGATAGATGTAGCAAGAGAATTGAAAGCCGGTAGGCTCGATTGTGGGGTATTGACTGGCAACGGTCTTGGATATATCTCCTCATATTCAAGAGCTATTGATTTACCATTTCTTATAAAATCAAGAGCTGAATGGGAACGTATCCAGCCACGACTAACAGCTATACTATCAAATGCTATGAGAAACGAGGGATGGGAACTTCTTGGACTATTTGGAATAGGTTTTGTACATTTTCTCTCAAAGTACCCCATTGAAAGTCTCCAGAGTTTTTCCGGCAGAACCTTTTGGGTCTGGAAAACAGACTTGATTCAGATTGAATCATACAACATTCTGAAGATGTTTGGAGTCAAACCCTTTGAAATAAGTGTGCTTGAAGTTCCAAATTTTTATAGTTCCTTAGATATAGTCTGGGGACCAAAGTATGCATTTATTGCATTTGGTTGGTATAGACACTTCAAATACATTGTTTATCCTCCCATATTTTATTTCACAGGTGGATTAGTTGCTTCATCAGAAAAAATGAAAAAATATCATCCAGATCAGGTAGCTCGCGTACGAGAAATGTTTGAGAAGGAGATGAAAAACGTCACAAACGAATTAGAGCAACTAAACGAAAGATCTCTTGATGTTTTACTAAAATCAGGAATAAAAAAAGTAGAGTTAAAGGACGCAGATAAACTTGAAAATTCATTCAAATCCAATATGTATGAATCTTTGAAGAAACATATCCCCTCCTGGTTGATCGTTTCTGTTATAGAAGAAGTTCTGAAAGCAAGGGACAATAAATAAGTAACTTGATTACTTGTAAATAAAGCTTGTTTGAACATTATTGTTTGCTTTAAAGATAAAATAACGGAGTAGAAAAGCACCAAATTTGAATCTACCTGATATTCTTGAATTTAGAGAAATATTTATCTATTTCAGGCCTCAGTTCTATTCCGACTATCTCAAAGCAATCAAGTATCTCTTGATAAGTTCCCTGACCTCCAAGAAAATCCCAAAACTCCTCCGCAACTTTCAATTCATTCTCCAAATCCAGAATCCCTTTTAATGTCCACCTTTCATAGGGCTTTGGTTCATAAGGGTTATAAGGTATAGCTATATATGAATTTACATTTGAATCTGGATATCTGTATATGAATCTGGATATCTGTATAAGTAAATAGCTACCCACTCCAATAATGTTTTTTTGAAATCTTTGAAACTACTTATATTTGGTTTCGCAGTCTTTATATCAAATAAATGAACTGAACTATACTGATCCATAACAAAAATATCAGCTTTCACAGTTTTCAACTTGTTTATTTTACCTTGTTTACAAACTTTCCTTATTATTTCAATCTCTTTCTTTTTATCTGGATCACTCCTGCCAGATGCAAGTTCATTTATAATGTGCATTATTTCTATCTGAGCTTTCTCGGTAATAATATCCCCAATCTCAAACTGTCTAATCACTTTTTGGAATTTAGAGCTCGCTACAATTTCAGCAACTGGTTCAAAGATCGAAGTTCCAAATGCGGTGTTCAATGAGTGAATGAAAGAGAACAAAGCCATTCTATCTCTTCCAAGCAAACGATAATGAAATGGCATACTATCTGTTTCAGGTTTATAATTCAAAAGCTTTTTCCTTATTGTATCTCTGATTATTCTTTTTATCTCTTCTTTTTGCTCATTCGTAATAGACATATACTACTTCTCTTTCAAGTGAAATATGGACTCAAAATATGGATTATCTCTGTCTTTTTCGACTCTGTTGAGAACAGGCCTTTTGTATATATTTACAATCTTCATTCCAGCTAAATCAGCAATTTTCGGATACAGATTAAACTTATCATTCGCAACCAGAAAAACATCATAGCCTTTTTGAAGATATTTCTTACAGTTGATAAGTACCCGTGCAATGTCTTGTATATAAGCTTTCCTTTCCTCCTCTCCCTGACCTCTGGACATGGAACCTATTTCTAGCTCATCTCTACGCTCAAAACCAAAAAGCTCGTAGGCATAAGCATGTTGTTCATGATAGTCGATCAGCCCAATGTAGGGAGGACTTGAAAATATACCTCTTATTCCCTTTTTCAATATCACTTCTGCAAGGTTTTGGTTTTTCTTTCTAACTTCTTGGTAAATATCTACTGTTCTTGAATCTCCAACAATACAAACCTGAGCAGTATCTGTTCTCAAAGATTCAAACTCCCGTAATCGGTTTAATGTATCTCTTGTATAATAGTCCCACCATTTTGCAATCGAAAAGATGGGCTTACATATTTTTCTGTGTTTCTTACAATAATATGTAGTAGTTACAGGCTCCCTCAAGGTAGCTAAGTCTGCATGAGTAGTTGCTCTACAAGAACGAGCTGTTCTGCTTAATATAAGAATCAAAACTTTCCTTAGCTCTTCGTTATGTATAGATTTTATCTCCCGAGAAAGGAAAACCAACTCTTCTCTCACTGGTTCCAAAAACCATTTATCTAAGAATGTTCCTTTCTGATGACTTTGCAATTTGATCTGATATTCCCGAACTAATCTGTTGAAAATACAAATGAACTCCTGTTCCTTCTCTTTTGCATATTTATCTTCATCAATCTGACCTTTCGAAACTCTTATTTTATATTCAGGGGAAGGAAAATATCTGTTGTTAAATTTTGTGAGCTCCTCATTCAAATGATTTTCGAAATCAACGTTTTTCCTGTTTCTCTGAAATTCGCTTAACCTCCAATCCATACTTCGAATAATATTTGATAGGGAAAATAAATCATGCTTCCCAACCTTTACTTCCGAAATCAGGACATTAAAATAAGAAATATCTATTCCAACAGCGTGCATTCCAAGTTCATTTGCTTGCACGAGTGTAGTTCCGCTTCCACAGAATGGATCCAATACTATATCTCCTTTCTGGAAACACACTTCTTTCTTAAACTCATCTGTATGAGAATCAAGAAAATATTCAACAAGCTGGGGAATAAACTTACCCTTATATGGATGTAATCTGTGAACGTGTTTTGTCCTTTCTGATTCCTTATACTGATCAAATGACAAATGCCAATTTATATCCTCACCTAATACCTGTTTCCATCTTTTTCCTTAGACGAAAGAAATGTATCATAATACTTCTTCAATTCATCTATATCTACAAGAGGATTTCCATCATCGCCATACTTCCTTATTCTTCCATACTGTACCAGGTAAGATATGTTTGAGACCGTAATTCTACGGCCCAAGTACTGAGAAGCCCAAACGCTTGCTTCCTTAAATGTAAGGAACTTTCTATTTTCAAAAAGTTTCAACTGGGAAAACCTAGACACTTTCATTCTATAAAAATAGTATAAAGTTATAATCTCGGAAAGATCATTAACACAAAATACCGGTATGCATAAATAAATTTCCTCTTCAAACTAAATAGCAGAATTTGAATAAAAACACTGAACGTAAAACAAAAGCAAAAATGGTAATTCAATCTGGTTAGATCTGAAAATCAGAATAAAAATTCCAAAGCTATCTGAGATATAGCTACATAGTTTGAGTACATATAGTTTTCAAACTTCGGATGCCATTTCCTGATTTCAACACCGCAAGGTCTTATTTTACCCAATACAAAACCTCTGCTTTCAAGAAGATCATAGAAGTCAAATAAATTATTATGAGAGTGGATATAGCTTTCGCCATATTCAAATTGTATAAAATATACAAAGTCATTTCTGAGATATTCCCCCAACGATATAAGAACCTTGTAATCATTTCCTTCCGTATCTATTTTCAGAAAATCTATAATCCTAATATCATTCTCTTGTATATATTTATCTAATCTCTCAGATCTGACCAGCTCTCTTTGAGAGCCCGAATTTCTTCTATAAACTGATCCGGTACTCTTTTATCTTGTTCGTAGTATATAAATATCTCTCCAGAATGTTCAGATACAGCGAAATTATTCAAATGGAAGTGTCTATTATTAGCAAACCTCTCGCAAAGCTTCATATAACAGAATCTTTGTGGCTCAAAGAGATGAAATTCACAATACAAACCTAATTTTTCAGATAGCTCACGAATCATTCCTGAATAATGCCCCTCGTATGCTCCTACATCAAAAATAACTAAACTATCCTTTTTCTTTTTCTTATATGCTCTAAGAAGATTCTGCACAAAGTACCTTTCCCCGTTATGATTAAAATCAGCATTCCAGTTATCTTCTAATATATTAAAAAGTTTGAAAGATAAACCTATAAGTTTCCTTTTCCACCAAGGTATCTGACAAAACATCCTCTCAAAAGTAAAATTTAATTTATTAGAATGTTTATATCAAATACAGATATAAGAACCTTTACCTCTAAAATAATGTTCAATGAAGAAGTTTTGAGAAAAGATCAAAATCTACCGAGAATCAGCGTAATTGTCCCGACGTTGAATCAGGGAGAATTCATAGAAAAGAACTTGCTTTCTATTTTGAATCAAAATTATCCAAATACAGAAATTATAGTAATAGATGGAGGATCAACAGACAACACAATTGAAATCATAAAAAAATATGAAAAATACATATATTACTGGGAAAGTAAGAAGGATAAAGGACAAGCAGACGCTATCAACAAGGGATTCAAAATAGCCACGGGGGACTTCGTAGCTTGGCAAAACTCTGATGATATATTCTTACCAAAAGCTTTTTTCACTTTCTCAAAGTTTATGAAAGAGAAACCCGAAAATGATGTATACTATTCAAATATACTGGTTATAGACGAGAACGATGAAATAAAAGATGCTTTCAAAGTATTCAAATTCGGACTATTTTTTAACCTTTATGATGATATAGTAGTACATAACCAATCTGCATTTTTCAGAAGAGAAAAAATTTTTGAAGTCGGTATGTTAGATGAAAACATGAAATTCTGTTTCGATCTTGATCTCATATCAAAGCTTATGATACACGGAGCAAAGTTCCAACCTATAAACAAGTATCTCGGTGCATTCAGAATACACAAAGCATCTAAAACCTCAAAAATGCTTGAAACATGGATGCGGGAAAGAAAACAAGTAATAAGCAGGTATTCCTCTTACACACTGAAAATTCCAGAAAGCATAGCATACATTATATGTAAACTCATAAAAATCTTTTTACTTATTAAAGATGGTTCAACAGACTATATATACTTGAAAATAAAGAAGAGAATTATGCAAGAATAGCCTGAAAGCCAAATAGCAGATAGAAACTGATCTTCTGATCAGTTAATAAATATACAACTTGCATATATGCTCGGATTCAAAAGCGGAGAATAAAAATCAGAAGCAAACAAAAGACTAAAAACAAATAAAAACAAAATAAAGGTAAATTTTTCTAAAAACAAATTACTTTCAAGATTGACTAAAATAAAATACTATGGTTTTGAGAACAGAGATCACAGAAAGACCTCCACTTTTGAGAAGTATAAATCCGGCAACAGGTGAAAAAATAGGAGAATTCCCTAATATGGGGAAAAAAGAAGTAGATGAAGCTGTATCAAGAGCAAAAGAAGCTCAGAAGTTCTGGGCGGAACTCTCCTTTGAAGAAAGAGGGGAATGGATATACAAATTCAAGGAATTCGTAAGAAAAAACATAGAAGATATAGCAGAAGTAATTTCTCAGGAAAAAGGAGTATCAAGAATGGAGGCTCTTATATCTGATGTCTTTCCTATACTTGATCTCGCAGATTTTTACATAAAAAACACACAGAAAATACTCAGAAGAGAAAAAATAAAAATAGGGGTATGGGGGCTACTTGGAAGAGAAAGTGAAATTGAATACTTCCCATACGGAGTCATAGGTATAATTTCTCCCTGGAACTTTCCGTTTTCAATACCTGTCGGTCAGATAATAATTGCTCTTATGGCTGGAAATACAGCTGTGCTTAAACCATCTGAATTCACACCAAAAACAGGGGTAACAGTAAAGAAAATATTTGATGAAATAGGTATTCCCAAAGGTATTCTTGAAGTTGTAACAGGCGATGGATACACAGGAGAAATGCTTGTAAGATCCGGTGTAGATAAGATATTCTTCACTGGATCAACAACAACTGGTGCCAAAATAATGAAAACAGCTGCTGAAAGCTTAACACCTGTTGTTATGGAACTTGGTGGGAAAGATCCAATGATAGTATTTGATGATGTTGACTTAGATATAACAACAGATGCTGCTGTTTTTGGTTCATTTTTTAATACCGGCCAGGTATGCGCATCAGTAGAAAGAATATATGTACACAAAAAGATATTCAATGACTTTGTAAATCTTATGGTTGAAAAAACAAAAAAATTGAGAGTCGGATACTCTAAAACTCCCTACGAATACGATATTGGTTCCGTTATATCTGAAAAACAGCTTGAAAAGGTAAAGGAACACATAGAAAACGTTATAGAAAAAGGGGGAAAAGTACTTACCGGAGGTAGAACAAACAAACTTTTCATTGAACCAACAATATTTGTAGATGTAGATCATTCCTTCAAAGCTGTGCGTGAAGAAACATTCGGACCAACAGCTCCTATCATGAAATTTGAAACAGAGGATGAAGCCATAGAACTCGCAAATGATTCCGAATATGGCCTGACAGCTTCTGTATGGACAAAGGATCTTACAAAAGCAAAAAGAATCGCAAGCAAACTCAACTTCGCAACTGTCATGATAAACGATAACCTTATAACACACGCAATACCACAAACTCCATGGGGAGGAACCAAAAAATCCGGAATCGGAAGAACTCACGGAAAAGAAGGCTTACTTGAAATGGTTCAAATAAGACACATTCACACAAACAAAATGGGACAAAAAATGAGACAACCTTGGTGGTACCCTTTCACAAAAGAAAAATATGAATTCTCTCTGGCTCTAACCAATCTGCTACACTCCCCAAGCTTGAAGGAAAAAATGTCAAGCCTGATAAAAATAGCAAAAGAAATAGGAAAAGTTTCGAAGCAAAAACTATGAATCAATGAGACCAATACGTCTTGTTTTAGATGGATTTCTTTCTTATGGCAAGAGACAAGAGATAGACTTTTCAAGACTACTTAACACCGGAATATTTATAATTCAGGGCGAAACCGGATCTGGCAAATCATCTATCATAGATGCTATAACATTTGCTTTATACGGAAGAATACCAAGATTTAATAAGGAAACAAGAAAAGATCTATTCATAAACTACAACTGCTCAAAATGTCTTGTTGACTATGAGTTCAAAATCAGAGACACAAGTGGAAAAAACAAAATATACAGAATAATAAGAATGATACCCAGAAATGGAACCGGTGAAGTTGAAATCAGAGAAAGAGATGAAAATGACACTTTAAAAAGAAAATACAGATTGAATTTACGAGATTCTGCTGATTATATCTCAAACAAAATAATAGGTTTGCCCTATGAATCATTCATAAGAACAATAGTTCTGCCACAAGGAAAATTCTCCGAATTCCTACTATCTACTCCTTCACAAAAAGCAGAAATAATTCTTAAAATCTCCGGAATAGATGAAATATACTCATTCATAAAAGAAAATGTTTCAAAAAGTATAAAGCATATACAGCTTTCAGAGCAGTCATACCAGCAAAGACTCGAAGAACTTAAAAATATTTCTGAAGTAGACATTCAAAAAAATCAGAATAAGATCAAGCAGATAGATCTTGATATAAAAAGGCAAAGCGCAAAGCTTTTGGATATAGAAAGAGAAATTCAGAACATAGATCGGAACTCCCTCGAAATTGAAACAGTCATCTCTAAAATTCGGACATTTGAACAAAACGTAGAAGAAAAAAGAAAAATCGAAAAGCTTGTTGAAGACAAGAAAGAAGAGAAAAAATCCTATGAAAAATCGATTGAACAGATAAAACAGAAAACAGAAATTATAAAGGAGGTTTATGAAAAAACAAACGAAATTGAAACAGAAATAAAAAATTTATCTGAAATAAGACTAGATGAAATAAAAACAGATATACAAGATCTGCTATCAAAATCAGTAGAGCTTCAAAGGAAAACTGAATTGAGAGATAAAAAAACCAAGGAAATTTCGGATCTAAAAAAAGATCTGGAAAAAATATATGAACAAAAAAATAAGTTTCCTGATATCCAAAAGACAAGAAAAATAAGGAACCACATAGAGCAATTATCTGATATAATAAAACAGAAAAAAATGACCAACGAAAGAATAAAAGAATTAAAAGATGATATATCTTCTAAAGAAAAAAGAATAAAACAGCTTGAAACAGAAAGAGAAGAAAAAAATCAAGAGCTTTCAGAACTAAAAAAAAGGATCTCGGAACTGGAAAATCAGATAGAGAGCGAAAGACTAAAAGAGATGTCATCTGAAATAAGAAAAAGTCTGAAAGATGGAGATATATGTCCAGTTTGCGGAAATGTTTTCAGAGAAAAAACTCATACTACACCTGATGATGTATTCTTCCTAATTGTAAAGGATAAACCACCACTAGAAACAAAAATAAAAAATCTACAATCTGAATTAGAAAAACAACGCAAAGAAGAAGACAAATTAAAGAAAGAGCTTGGAATGATCATGGGAGAAATAGAATCAACGGGAAGAGAGATACAAAAACTCAAAAATCAGATGAAATCAAAAGAAGATGAATTGAGATATCTAGATGAATCAGAAAATCAAATATGTAGGTTTATTTTAGATGAAATCGGTGGATCGGAAATTGAAAATTTCAAACAGATAGAGGGAAAAATAAATCAAGATCCATTCGAAGAAACCTACACTTTTGAAGGAGATACTTCACAAATTATAGAAGATCTCATAAAATTGGAAGACATTTTTTCTACTTATGAAAAAGATATAGAGAAAATAAAAAGCAAGATAAGTGCTTTATCAAAATCTTTAGATGAAACCGAACAAGATATAAAAGAAATTCAAAACAGAATAGATGGAATAAAAGATAAATTACCATCACACAAGCAAAATATATACAGAACCAAAGCTCTCACAGAAAACATCCGCAACAGCATACAAGAAATCATAGATAAAATAGAGAAAAAACATATCTCTGAACATGCAAATGAAGTAGCCAGAAAAATAAAATCTGAACTTTCAGATCTTGTTGAGACATCAGATAAAATGTTGAAAATTCTACATTATAACGAGATCTTTAAGAACAATGATTTGAAAAATATACAGGAGAGCTTGAAAAACATAACAGAAGCCTATGAACTCAAAATATCTCTGGTAAACAAAGCAAATGAATTTACAAGAAAGATTGAAAAATCACTTAAAAAATATGAAGACGATATTAAAGAGAAAGAGAACGACAAGAACAAAATATCAAATGAAATTCTAGTATATGAATCAAGAATCAAAGATATTGAAGAAAATCTGAAGTCAATGGAATCAGAGATTTTGCAAATACTTCAAAATCAATCTGTAACTTGTGATATATCAAAAGCCAAATTTGAGCTTGAGAAAAAGCTCAAAGAAAACCTGAACATAAGAAATGAGATGGAAATGAGAAAGAATGAGTTAAACGACTATATAAGAAAAATGAGTGAAGAAAAGGGATCAATAAAAAGAGAAATAGAAGAAATTATCAAAAAGATTGAAGAGAAAAAAGAGATAGAAACAAGAATACAGGAAATAAAAAACGAATACAGTGTTTTATCATACATTTATGATGATTTCTCGTCTTCTGGCAAATCGTCTCTCAAAAACTACATAACTTGGTATTTCACAAAAAAAATAGTAGAATATGGTGGAAGAATTCTTAAAGACATAAGCAGCGGAAGATACTCGTTCAAGATGTCCCAAGATGGAAACATAAGAATAATAGATAGTCTATACAGTGATAGAGAAAGGGAACCGGAAAGTTTAAGCGGAGGTGAAATATTTATTTCTTCTCTCGCTTTGGCTCTATCTCTTTCAATGAGCCTGACCGGAAAATCAAAATTTGAATGCTTCTTCATAGATGAAGGCTTCGGTTCGCTAGATCAAGATTCACTCGAAACAGTTATAAACTCTCTTGAAAGATTAGCAGGAGAAGGTCTGAACCTCGGAATAATATCGCATGTAGATAATATGAAAAAAACCGAATATTTCGCAAAACTCATGGTTTCAAAAGACAAACAAACCGGCTACTCAATCGTAAATATTAAGGAAAAAATCTCAGAGAACTGAGAACTCGTTCATCAGACACTGAAAGTCAAAATTTAGATTTAATATGAAAAATCAATATTCTCCTATTATTTCTATAGCTTTCGGTTCGCTATACGACCGACCATAACTGCACCTGAAAATCTCGTCTAGATTTATTTCATATCCAAAAACTTTTGAGTATTCAAGATAGTAAGAAAGAGCTCGCATTACATAGAATCTTGTTTGTCTGTAAGGTATGTTTTCTATAAATATCTCTGGAAGCTCGCAGTAAACTTTACCATATTTTTTTATCCAAGACGAAACTGCTCCCGGTCCTGCATTGTATGCCGCTATTGCAAGAGCCCATGAACCGAACACATTTTTTAGTTTTTGCAAGTAATAAGCTCCAGCCTTAGCGTTAATCTCTGGATCAAAGAGAAGATCAACTGAAAAAGGAACTCCGAGATCCGAAAAAATTTCTTTTCCCGTTGTAGGTATTATCTGCATAAGTCCTATCGCTTTTGCAGGAGAAACTGCTACCGGATTGAAGTTTGATTCAATAAGAGCTATACTTTTGAGTAGCGGAAGAGGAACGGAGAATTTCTGCGATGCTGAGTCAAGCTCATCATAAAATGAAATAGGCGGAGGAGTCCAGACTGCCAAAACTGATCTGAAATCTCCTTTAAACGGTAGCAGATTTGAAAAACCACGCTGAGATAGAAAAAGCGCATCATCTCTATTCAAATTAGAATTTGATATTATCAAAGATGTTAGAGGATAAAGAGCAGAATCTGCAAGATATATTTTGAGGAAATATAGTTCCCAAGCGAATTTTGATGGTATTTTTTGTTCAACGAAGGTATAAGTTTTATCTACCCTGAGAAAAGAAAGTCCATCTTTATATTTTTTGATAAGAAATAGAAAACCTTTGGGATCAGATTTTATATTGTGCCCAAATGTATATCTCAGCAGAAATCTGGCACGCTCTCTTATGTCTTCAAACGGGCTTGCCAGAGCATTAGATATGAGAGATACAGCAGAATCCGTAGCTCCATCCAAAAATTTTTCCACACCGAGCTTTATAGCCAGATCACCGGCGTATCGCTCCTTTGAATAGTTCTTAATATATTCAAGTGCTAAATTTTCGAACATTTTTCTGTTGTCAAGCCGTGCGTATGATACAAGTGCAATGTATGTTAACTTCTCCCGCCTTTCATATTCCCTCTCTTTCGGGAGTAGTTTTTCAGATAATTCAACTGCTTTTTTGTAATCGGCTGATGCAAAATATGCCCTTGCCAGCTTATACTCATCTGACGACCAATCAAGCACATCTGAATATATTCCCGACCTAAACAAAACATCTGCTATATCTTCTTTAAATTTTTGATCTATAACCTGAGCTGGGGGCTTACCATAAACTCTCAAAGAAAGATCAAAAGCTCGTCTTAAATACTTCCTATATGGTATAAAATCAACCGGAGAGTATATATTTCTTATGTAAAGGTACAAGATATTCTTCATCCTCTCTTTCACTTTCTGTGCCTCAGCCTCCTTGTTTCTTTCTAAAAGCTCCACAATATATCGCTCATTGCATAGAAATAAAAGTTCATAAAATTCTGGAACACCCCTCTCTGGTATCACCTTCAACTCATTGAATCTATTGCACAAAGAAAAATCACCTATCCTGAAAGAAATGAAATATATGTTCTGTAAAACATATTCATACCATATAAAATCTTTTTTGATAGATAGGAAATACTCGCGAGCTTTTTGAAGATCTCCCAAGAACATATATGCTCTCGCAGTGTAATACTTAGCAAATTCAGAAAAAGATGTATCAACACCTGATTCAAGAAGATATATTGCTGTATCATAAAATTCGTAATCAGCTAACAATCTCAAACCATAAGCAAACTTCGCAATCTTATTCTCAACAACATCAAGATCTTCTTCATAAGAATAAACTTTTTGTGAAAAAGAGCTTAACGAAAGGATTATGGAAAATACGATAACAAGGAACCTCATAGAATAAAAATTATAAACTTTTAGCAAAATTTTCAAAGCATTCAGTAAAACTCAGAAAAAGATTAAAACAAAGTTCTAAAAATCAGAATTCCAAATCTCAAAAATCCGAAAGGAATAAAATTATTTTTATGCATCAGGATATAGATTTTTCTGATCTGTTTTTCGGTTCAAGACTAAACGGAAAGAACATAACACTATGCGTCAGTGGAGGTATAGCAGCTTACAAATCAATAGAACTTCTGAGATCATTTCAGAAATCCGGAGCAAAGGTTAGAGTTGTTATGTCAAAAATGGCAACACAGTTCGTTGGAGAAGAAACCTTCTCATCTCTTACCGGTCAGAAGGTTCTGATAGACTTTGAGGGAATGGAGCACATTACTTTACCACATTCTTCTGACCTTATAGTTGTAGCACCCGCAACTGCAAATGTTATAGCAAAATTTGCCAATGGAATATGCGATACCATGCTCACAACAATACTTATTTCTTCAACGTGTCCAATAGTTTTTGTTCCATCAATGAACTGGGCTATGTTACATAATCCAATAACACAGGAGAACATACAAAAGATAAAAAGACTCGGGCACATAGTAGTTCAACCAGATGAAGGTGATCTTGCATGTGGAGAAAGAGGCGAAGGGAAATTTCCATCTCTGGATAAAATCTTATTCCACTGCGAATACGCGCTATCTCAGAAAAGGTTCTCCAATAAAAAAGTTGTAATAACAGCCGGTCCAACAAAAGAATATATAGACGATGTGAGATTTATCTCAAATCCATCAAGTGGATTTATGGGCTATGTTCTTTCTTGGGAGTCTGCACTGGAAGGAGCAGAAACATATCTTGTAACCGGAGGAAACACTTTTGGAGCGGAAAAAATAATAAACACTAAAAAAGTTGAATCGACAGATGATATGCTGAGTGAGGTCAGAAAACTCATTCCCACAGATGTGTTCATTGGCTCAGCAGCTGTTTCTGATTTTAAACCTTCAAAAAAAGTAAAAGGAAAGATAAAAAAAGAAGATACGCAAAAAATGACAATAGAACTCACAAGAACTCCAGATATACTTGAAAGCGCAAGAGAACATACAAAAATACTTGTTGGATTCTCTCTTGAGTCAGATGATATTGAGAAAAATACCGTATATAAAATGAAAAGAAAGAGAATGGATATGATAGTTGGTAACACACCAGAATCTTTTTCCAAATCATCCGGTAACTACTTTATAGGATACAACACCCCAGAGGGAATAAGAATTGATAAGCTCGGGAACATACACAAAAGGAAACTCGCCCAAAAAATAATAGATAAAGTAATCGAAATATGGAATTACCTTTGAAAAAATGAAACTAGCAATATGAATTACATAAAAGAGTAAATGCAAAGTAGCAAAAAAATATTTTTAGACCTGAACATAGTTTCCTTCCTGATAATAATCACTTCTTGTATAATTATTGCTCTTGGAAACATAAACATGCTAGGCATATCACAGAAGCTCAACCAGAAGGAGATATTTGAGAAATACTCAATAGTCTCAATCGCTGTTGTTTTGAGCTTGATAATAGGGTTCTTGATAGGAAGGAGAGCAGAAAGAACGATGCTTACATTTGGAATAATTGCCTTTATCATATCATTCATACTCCTGGTTCTCGTAGAATTCACCGGAGTACATAAGTATGGATCAAGGAGATGGATATACATTGGAGGTATGAGTATCCACCCAACAGAACTTATTAAAGTTCCAATAATAATGATCACAAGTTATTATCTCGCGTATAAAGATCTATTGTGGAAAATTCTCGTATCTATACCTGTAATAATAGTACCATCTATTTTAGTACTTAAACATCCAGATTATGGTTCCGCCGGTTCTATACTATTTGTCTTTCTCGTCTCAGTTTTTGTATCTGAAATACCAATTAGGTTTATAATTCTGATCTTCATAATAATAGGACTATCAGCACCGCTTGTATGGGAATATGGATTGAAAGATTACCACCGAGAAAGGATAATTGGGCTGCTTGAACAAGAGGAAAGAGCAATGGAGATAGCATATCAGACTGTTCAATCAAAAATAGCCATAGCATCTGGTGGGCTGTATGGAGCAGGAATCGGTAAAGGTGAGCACGGAAGTGGTCAGTGGATTCCAAATCTTCACACAGATTTTGCTCTTGCATCTATATCCGAAGATATAGGATTTGTCGGCTCAACAATAACAATAATACTATTTATGATCCTTATAACACTCCTGGCTCTGAAATCAATAGCTTCAGAAGTCAAGATAGCAAAAACAACCTGTATTTTAACTGTTAGCTTGATTTTCTTCCATGCATTTGTAAATATTGGTATGGTCTCCGGAATTCTACCTGTAATAGGAATACCTTTGACCTTTATTTCTTATGCAGGAACACATAATGTTGTTGCTGGCTTTTTGGTTGGTCTTTGTAGTGGAATTCCTGAAAGAAAGCCTACTCCCATAAAACCTTTATAATAAGAGGTTTTGCTCTCTTTATTTCTCCATAAAAAATTCCCTCTCCTTCCTGAAGTTTTGAACTCTCAAATTTAACTTTGAAATCTGATTTAACCTTTATATGTGTGTGATGAAATCTTTCCTCCATTATCCCTACTTTGAAATATGGAGGTGGCGGAGCTTGAGCAAGCCAAATAGGAACAGTTAAAGAACTTAATATTTCCAAGGAAGAATCAGATTCGCGAGCAAGATCCAAATTTATATTGTAAGCGTAAATGTTTACAGGTCTTTCCTGAAATGTTATTTTCAAACCTTTGACTGCATCATGAGCAACAAACCTTCTCATATACTCAAGCTCTGAATCATCTAAAAATCCGTCTTTGTTTGTATCAAACTTCTTTCTTATCTGAAAAGCTCTATCACCAGCTGGAATAGTATATGAGATACTGAGTTCTATTTTACTCCTTCCTATGTATAAGTAAAGTTCCCGAATATGCTCTATACGATGTGCAAAAACTGAAAAAATGAAAAGACTAAAAAAAATAGGTGTAAAAACTAAAACAAGCGAGTTAAGAAGCATCAGTTACAATACTCTCCCTGAGAAATATCCTGATATGTTCCGGTAATTATTCCAATAATTCTTGCTACAACAGATATAATTGGAGATAGAGTTCTTTGTAAAATATATGCGAAAACTTTGTTCATGAGGTACTGATCTGGCTCTATCCAGTCTTGCGGATCGTTCTGACACATCATAGCTGTGTTTGCAACATTCACTCTGACTGAATTGAAAAATGTAGGATCTCTAAAAGCCAAGTAGTAGTATGACCAATCACCATCAGGAAACATACAGTCATTCTTTATATTAGGATTAATAACAATACCCTGAGAAATAACTCTTGATGGGAAATGCGGAGAATCCTGAGCATAAAAGCATCTTGGCAGAACTGTGGAACAACCGAGCACAATAAAAGAGTTCATTGGAAAATCTCTTAACGTATTGACTCTCAAAACATCTGGATCTGTGAAAAACAAAGAAAAAACTCTATATCTTTGAGCACTCCTTACAACAGATATATTCTCAGTTATGTAATTTTTAGCCTTTTCACCATCCTGAATGTATCTTCCAACAGATAAAATCTTCATATCATCTGTGGAGAGCAACCCTCTTGTAAGAAGAATATCTGGCGTAACACCTATAAGATTTTCATCGCTTATACGAAACGGAAATACAAAATACAAATTATTGAATTCATAAAAGCAAGAATATATCTCAAAGTTTGCCTGAGCTGAAAAATATGTATTGCTCAAAGAATAGTTTCTCAATGGACATATGATCATACTGAAAGTATCTTCTCCTTTGAAAGACTTTTGCTTCACCCAACTTTTGTGTTGGCAATTTCCCTCAACAGATTCTTGAGGAGATACAGATTGTGTGTAAGAAATTATCAGCTTTCCCTGAAATATATCAAGTAGTTTTTGGTCAGAAAAAACTTTCTCAATAGGATAAAATGAATTTTCAATGTAAACGTATGGTCTATTAGATGAACCAGAAATTAACCCTCCTTGATCAGATCTGTAGCAAACAAAGTATTTTTCCACCTGCGTATCATATGAAGAGCAGTCAAAAACATCAAATCGCATCTCAACGCTCTGAGCACTTATTTGTAAATTATTTACATTAATTGAAGAATCTATGTAAAAAGAAAAATTTCCCGCAACATTCTGAATATCATGTCTTACATAGCAGGAAAAATCCGTGTTCACAGTACCCCTTGTTGTGATGATTCTCACTCTCTTTTTCCCAGGTAAGAGATCACCCAAAACAATATAAGGGGGATATACTACGAATTTCTGTGTCCTATCTTCTTTTCTGAAACAGAACCTGTGATCAAGATCTCTTGATTCAGCTTCAATAAGAAACTCCGGGAAGCCATCGTTGTTGAGATCTGACCAAATTGGTAAAATAGCTCTCAGGCCTTCTGGAGTCTTCTTTAAACCTTCAATAAAATTTTTCGGACTGAACTTTATAACAGATGGAATCTCTATAAGCGGTAAAACATAGCTCAAAAGCGATAGATCAATCCACCTTTCCTCCTCCTTTATATTCGGATTATTTATATCAAGAGCTCTTGAAAAAATATAAAAGAAGTCAGAGACTTTTTTATTCAATTCCGGATTAACGATTGGTTTTAAAATTAAAGAACTCAAAATTCCATCTAATTTTAAGTCTAAATTTCCAAGTTTTACAAAGAAACCTTGTTCCCCTTCTTCATTGTATATGTTTAGAAATATGTCGTCATCTGCTGAAAGTCCTCTTTTACCTATATCTTTATAACCTATAATCGTTTTCTCATTTGAATAGATAGATATGTATTTTAAAAACTGATTGAAGAGATAGAACCCTAATGAAAGTTGGCTTGCTATTTCATCTAGGTTAGCTTCCGATCCAGGTTTCAATTTAAGGAAATCTGGAGAGACTTCTAATATGTAAGCTAAACTGGCGAAAAATATTGCTGTATCATAAACATTAAAAGACAGAGCAGATGTCAGAAAACCAAGCTGCTGAGAAGATAGATCTCTCAGAATATCCTGTGGAGCTGGAGATGATCCGAACGAAATAAGGGAACTAAGATCTACTTTGAACTGCAAATCAATAAGTTTTGAGATGTTTATATCGAAATTTATCACGAGCAAAAACTTGAAAATTCCACTTAGTATATTAGCTACCGACCCCAAAAGAGCAGCTTCAGTGGGGCCCCAGACTTTCCTTTCACCCTTGAGCTCACCTAACCTCGAGCTTGATATAGGAGAAGATTTAGATCCTATAACCAAAGGTAAAGACACATTAACATAACATTTTTTCGCATCTATAACCGCAACACTTTGGGAAATATCTTCTGTAGGAGAAAGTATTGGGAGAATTGCAAGAGAGATTATGTCAGAAAGATTTTTCTCTCTGAAATCGGATGAAAAATCAATCCTTGGTGAAATTCCAAGCTGTCCAAAACCACTGAACAAAGATATAACAGAGTTGATAACATCCATTATCCTTTTTATAGCTATGAAAAATGTTCCCCATGCAGCATAGCAATCGTTCGGATTTTCCTTTCTAACTTCTCTGATAATCCTTTCGGCCTCCGGAAAAGATCCTTTCTCTATTAGTCCAAAAGCCTTCTGCACACGTGGATCTATCTGCTCAACTTCTTCTTTTTTACTGCAAGATATGAACAACAAAGAAAAAACTACAAGCGAAAATTTTAAAAACTTTCCCATAAGACAACTTTTATTCCCTTTATTTAATATTTCATGGCACTATTCTAGTATATCGTAACATATATATAATAAGCATAGCTATTGAATTTTTCAAGCTAAAACAAAATAATCTGATATCTCTTTGAAGAAAGATTTTGGAAATGCTCTGATCTTATCAATTCTTTCATATGTCCCAGCATCGGAAAATAAACCATTGTGTATAGAATACGATATATTCTGACCGCTCGCAATAGCTGGAATATAACCATCTCTAACGATACACATAGGAATAGTGTTTTTCTTACCCAGAAAATCAAGTATATTTCGGCTTACTATATGAACACCACAGAAAGCATAATCTCCGCCCTTCCCTTCTCCTTTTATATTTACATAAATTTCGTTTTGCAATTCAATACCACCAACAGACCTATCTTTGTAAATAAGTATATGAGCAATTGAGTTGAATTTTTGTGAATCATTAACAAAACCAAGAATATCAAAATCTCCAACCGAGTCAGAGTTTATAACAAGAATTCTGCTGAAGCCGAATTTCTCAAAAACATGCTTTATAGTCCCGCCAGTTCCCAGAAGCTCCTTCTCTCTAATGATAATAAACTCAATTGAATTTTTGCTCCCAAACTTCAAGAGAAATTCTTCAAGTTCATCTGGAAGATGGTGTAAATTTACTATTATCTTTTTGAAACCCGCTTTAGCAAGAAAATAAAGTGGGAAGACAATTATGGGAATATCATATATTCTTATAAGCGGCTTTGGTATTTTATCTGTAATTGGTTTTAGTCTCTCTCCCTTACCTGCCGCAAGCAGAAGAACTCCATCAACAGTTCCCATATCTATTAACGATGCAAAAGTTGTTCAGATTTTCTACATTTGTAAAAATATCTTGACATTCAGAGATAAAAGAGAAAAGTTGTTAATTTAAGAGTAAAGCGGGTATAGCTCAGGGGTAGAGCATCGGCTTCCCAAGCCGAGTGTCGCGGGTTCGAATCCCGTTACCCGCTCCCTTTTGTAAATTTCCAAAGCATTTGATTTTCCAGCAGAAATAGAAAAAATTATAGAAAACATACTCAAACTCTGGAAGAAAGAAAACCTGTATTTCTTTGCAAAACAAGCATACATTCTATCTGAACAATTTCAAAAAGGCCAAGATTACCCAAAAACCCTGGAAAATGTATTATCATATCTATTTTACTTCTTCCCGAAAACATTTACAGCAAACTATTTTGTTATAAATCAGATAAGAGATCTGATCAAATCAAAAATAGGCTCAGAATTCACATTATATGATATATCCGCTGGAGCAGGCTCAGCAACAGCAGCTTTCTTATATATTCTCAAAAAAATCTCAAATGAGGCAAAGAAACATAAAAGGGAATCAAAACCACATCAAATAAATTTATTCCTTCAAGATATATCGCCTACTTTTTTAGAGATAGCCAAAGCACTTTCAGAGGAAATTTCCAAGAAACTTCCCTACAAAGTAAATATATCAACAGATGTTTCCGATTCAGCTCGAATACAATTTGAAAGTAAACCAGATCTTGCAATATCATCTTTTTCAGTGTATGAGATTTTTGGAGATAGCAAAGATGAAATAAAAGTATGGTGCCACAGGATTCTAAAATCTCTAAAAGAAGATGGTATCTTTATTCTTATTGAACCAGCATCAAAACTCAGAAACTCAAAGATTATAATGGAAATAAGAGATGAATTCAAAGAATACATTATCTCACCATGCACACATAACAAAAAATGTCCTCTACTCAATAAAGATGATTGGTGCCATTTTGGTTTAAGATGGAATCCACCCCTTTATCTTACAAGAGCTATGAATATGATAAGACTCAGAGTTCCGGATATAAATTTCTCATACATAATTCTTTCAAAAAACAAGGTAGAAAAAGATGAAAGATTTGCAAGGATTGTGAGCCACAGATTAGAAGAAAAGGGGAAGATTTCATTCTGGACATGTGAAAAAGGTGAGAAACTTAAATACCATATCCTGAAAAAAAACATCTCAGAAAAAAATAAAGATGTGGAGCAGATCCAGATGGGCGATATGGTACTCATACAAGACTCAACCGAGAAAGGCAAAAACGAACACGAGATTAGCTCAGACTCAGTGTTGGAAATAAAGGGAAAGCTATTTGATTTTGTATAATCTTTGATTTAGATTCAGAATTCTCAATTTTTCAGTCTCCAAATATTTTTTTGTATTCTCCGTATCCTTCTTCATCTAACTTCTCTTTTGGAATAAAACGAAGTGCAGCTGAGTTTATACAGTATCTGAGATACGTTGGGGCAGGACCATCATCAAAGACATGCCCAAGGTGGCTATCTCCTTTTCTACTCCTTACCTCAATCCGTGTCATGTTATGGCTTGTATCGACTTTGTAGACTATGTTATTTGGTTCAAGAGGCTTTGTGAAAGAAGGCCAACCGCAACCGGAATCAAACTGATCTTTTGAGCAAAACAACGGCTCACCAGAAACAATATCAACATAAATACCTTCCATCTTGTTATTCCAGTATTCGTTCAGAAAAGGCTGTTCAGTGTAGTTTTCTCTTACAACCTTATACTGAATTGGAGAGAGCTTTCTTTTCAGCTCGTCATCCGACATTATTCCTTTGAGCTCTCTTTTTCTTTTTATAAACTTTTCTCCCCACATTTTTTCTATAAATGGTTCCCTTCCCGAAAAGAACTTGTATGTACAGTATCTTATTGGATTTTTTCTGTAATATTGTTGATGATATTCTTCCGCAATGTAGAATTTTTGTGCAGGTTTTATCTCAACATTTACAGTTCCAAAGATCTTCTCCACATCTTTCTTAGATTCTTCCGCCAGTCTTTTCTGTTCCTCTGTATGGTAGAATATAACAGGTTTATACTGAGGGCCTTTGTCTGCAAACTGTCCATCAGAGTCTCT
Organism: Candidatus Calescibacterium sp.; assembly: GCA_025060505.1. Classification (GTDB taxonomy): domain Bacteria; phylum Calescibacteriota; class Calescibacteriia; order Calescibacteriales; family Calescibacteriaceae; genus DRWZ01. The sequence continues at coordinate 30,243 of JANXBU010000006.1, read as the reverse complement.
TGGATCTATTATCATCCAGTATATATCAAGGATATCCGAATAAGATATTTCATCTGGATCAAATTTTATCTGAACAGCTTCGACATGTCCTGTTTTTCCAGAACAAACTTCCTCGTATGTTGGATTTTCCTTATACCCTCCAGTATAACCGCATAGAACTTCCTTTATACCTTTCAAACCATCGTATGCCTCCTGAACGCACCAGAAGCATCCACCTGCAAGAGTAGCTAACTGTTCGTCCATCTTAGAAATTTAAATCAAAAAACAAAACAGAACATTTTATTAGAAAAACACAAATAAATTGTCAAAACAGAAGATATAGAATTTTTGAATATATTTTACAGTATGATAAAGAATGTAGGAACGCCTGACAGAATTCTGAGAGTGTTAGTTGGTTTGGCAATAATAGGTTGGGGAATATATGCCCAAAATTGGCTCGGAGCAATAGGATTAATACCTCTTGCAACAGGTTTCATCTCTTTCTGTCCACTATACAAAGTGCTTGGGATTTCAACTTGCCCACTAAAAAGAGAAAAAAATTAGATTTGCTCTGTTGTTTAGAGCATCTTCAAGTTAAAAATGATTTGAAAGAACAAAAGGATGCAAAAACCAAGGTAAATCGTTACGAAAAAACAAAATAGATTAAAAAATATTCACCAAATCTTCAAAAAAATCCACAAATAAAGATTATATGAAAATTCAAAAATTGATCATTAGAAACTGATTATATCAATCTTTTAAATTCAGAAAAATTTATTAACGATAATAAAAAGCAAATAAAGACAGGTTCTAAGAATTCAGGATACATATTGAAGAATAATTCGCAGGATTACGAAAATATTTAAGTTATCAGTATGAAAAAAAGATTTGTTCCATTGTTTGAAATACTGACTGGCAAAAAGCATGAGCTTACAGAGAGATTAATACACAAAGAGAAAGAAGAAACCGAAGTAGAAAAAATTTATGAAGTTGAAGAGAAATCAGAAGAAGAACTCCCAAAAATATCGCTTGAGCCAGAAATTCTTGCAGAAGTTGAAATAACTCCACCTGAAACGTTTGAAATTGAAGAGAAAATAGAAATACCCGAGGAGGAGATCATACAAGAGGAATCAGCAGAAAAGTTTGCAGAAACCATAGCATCTCCTCCCATACAAAAAGATATAAGAGAATTTCAGGAAATAGAACAGCAAAACTTTATCGCAGAACCAGAACTACCCAAAACATTTTCTGAATTTGAAAAGGAAAAATATGAAAGATCAGAAGAGATAACATCTGAGGAAAAGGAATACTCTTATGTAAAGGAGAGAATAGAAGGTAGGAAGAAAATAGTTGAGGGCGGAGAAGACATCAAGCGCAAAATCATAATATCAATAGAAGTTGAAGGAGAAGAAAAAAATCACAGGAACGGTAAATCTGATAAAGTTGATTTTACAGTTTATAAACCATCAGAGGCAGAGCCAGAAGTAAAAGAAGATAAAACTGAAAAAACGAAGGAAGAAGACATAAAGCAAACATTACAGGAAAAGTTTAAAATAATCTCTATGGAAGAAGAAAAGCCAAAAGAAGACAAAAAAACTCCCTCAGAAGAAGTGAGAAAATTTTACGAAACAAAAGGTAGCAGACTTTTTCTCCAAGAAATAATAGACAGAATAAGGTCAGACATAATTGCAAAAGCAGAAGTTGAAGCAAAGAAAATAGTTGCAGAAGCAGAAAAAAGAGCGAAAGAAATAATAGACAACGCTTACAGAGAATCTGAAAGACTCCTCAATGAATCACTATCAAGATCACTTGACATTTCAAGAGAAATAGAGAAAGAAGCGGAAGAAAAAGGATTTAAAGCAGGATTTGAAAAAGGAGTAGAAGAAGGAAAAGTCAAAGGATACGAAGATGCTTACAAGAAGACCCTATCTGAGGGGAGATATGCTCTTGAAATGTTCAGAAAAATATCTGATGAAATTGCTTACGCAAAAGAAAGATTCTCTGATGACTTCCCAAAAATAGTCCTGCACCTAACGCTCGTTGCACTAAAATCTATACTCATGACAAATTCTCTGAAAGACGAAGAGCTTATTGTTAGAGTTATGAAAGATGCATTTGAAAAAGTAAGAGAGTTCAAGATAGTTAAAATAAGAGTAAACAACCTTGACCTTGAAACAGTCAAGAAATTCTTCCAAATACCTCCAGAAATAGATGTGATACCGGATCCATCCGTTGAAAGAGGAGATGTAAAGATTGAAATGAGAGAAGGATATTTTGAGTCTTCTATTAAGTGGAGAGAGAAAATAATAGAAGAAACCTTAAGAAACGAGCTTGAAACTCTTATTCACAAAGAAGAAGAAAGAAGAAAAGAAGAGGAGGAAAAGAAGAAATCAGTAAAAGCTGAACAAGAAATGAAAGAAGAACTGAAAGAGAAATTCAAAGAAGAAGTTGAAAAAGCTCTTGAAAAAGAACAGGAAAAGAGCTAAGAACATTTTTCTAATCCACCATCTTTAAGATCATCACAAGCTTCAAAGCTTTGAAAAAGATTGTAAGATACAGTCAAAAATATCCTCAATTTGGAACTGAATGGTCATAGCAACACCTCACAGACTCAACAGTACAATATAACCTGCTTGATTTTTTTGAATATTTACCCGCGGCTTTTCCTTATTACCATTTGATTTCTTTCTTTTGCAAGTTTGTATTCTATGGAATCAACAAGAGCCTTCCATGATGCAAGAATTATATTTTCTGAAACACCAACAGAACCCCACCTTGAGTCTTTATCTCTTGATTCTATAAATACTCTTACTTTGGCGCCGGTTCCCTGTGACCCCGAGACAACTCTTACTTTGAAGTCAGAGAGTTCCATCTCCTTGAGCTCTGGGAAAAATCTTTCAAGAGCCTTCCTTAGAGCCTTGTCGAGAGCATTAACTGGACCGTTTCCATCGGATGCAGTGTGCTCAGAGACTCCATTTACCTTGAGTTTCACGGTAGCCAAACAGTGAGTATCGTCATCCTTTGATCGGTATATTGATACAGTGAATCCTTCAACATCAAAAAATTTAGGCCTTCTTTTCATCTCCTCTAGAATCAAAAGATCGAGGGAAGCATCTGCTACTTCAAAGTCATACCCATCCTTTTCAAGTTCCTTTATTCTATCAAGTATAGATTTTACGGTCTTCTCATCTGCTTCCAGCCCGAGCTCTTCAAGTCTGATTTTTATAGCTGTTTTTCCAGCAAGGTCTGATATTACGATTTTTCTTTTGTTTCCAACAACCTCTGGATTCATATGTTCGTACGATGCCATATCCTTCACAATAGCGTCTATATGAACGCCCCCCTTGTGAGCAAACGCGGATTCGCCAACAAATGGCTGATTTCTGGGAGGCGATATGTTTGAGAGCTCCCATATAACATCTGCAACATGTTTGAGCTTTGATATATCTTGCGAAAGTTCAAAACCGAGTTTGAGTTTCAGTATTGGAATTATAGATGTTAGATTTGCGTTCCCGCATCTTTCACCAAGTCCATTTATTGTCCCCTGAACTTGTCTGACACCAGCAATAACTGCTGTAATTGAGTTCGCAACTGCAAGGTCAAGATCGTTGTGAAGATGAATGCCAAGCTTTATCTTTCCGAATTTTTGTATAATTTCCATCACAGTCTGTGATATAAAGTTGGGCAAAGAGCCACCGTTTGTATCGCAAAGAACTATCCAGTCTGCTCCACCTTCGATAGCACTTTCTATACAGGAGAAAGCATAATCTTTGTTGGCCTTTGCTCCATCAAAAAAATGCTCAGCATCAAAAATCACTTCTCTGCCCTCCTTTTTCAAGAACTGAACTGTCTCCTTTATCATTCTGAGGTTTTCTTTCAGAGTTGTCCTCAAAACTTTTTCAACATGTAAGTCCCAGCTTTTTCCGTATATTGTCACCGTGGGGGTCTCAGCTTTCACAAGCTCTACTACCTGCTGATCATTCTCTGGTCTCTTTTCGGCTTTTGTAGTTGATCCAAAAGCTACAAGCTTTGAGTTTTTGAGCTTGACCTTTTTCATATTTTCGAAATACTCTTTGTCTTTTGGGTTTGAACCAGGCCATCCACCTTCTATATAATCTATTCCGAAATCGTCAAGAAGATTCGTTATTCTTATCTTATCTTCAAGAGTCCAAGATGAACCCAGTCCCTGAGCTCCATCTCTCAAAGTAGTATCATATATATAGACTTTATCTGACATAAATAGGAAAATTAGTAAGGGCAAAGATAAATTACCGTATTCCAGAAAGTAATATCATCCTTGTTAAAAATAAAGGATGTGAGTAGAAAAATATTAGAAACAGATCTACCCGGTATAGGTAAAAAATATACACTAGATCTTGGAGATAGAGGTTCTCTTGTAGTCGTAATACTGAATACAGGAAAAAGAGAAATCTATGTTATGAGCGGAGAGAGAGAAAACGAAACCTGCTCCTTCTCTATAGAACTATCCGAGGATGAATCAAAAGATCTTGGGTTGATACTAGCTGGAGCTGTGTATGAACCAGTGAAACCGGAAAAAATAGAACTTGTTTTAAAGGAGGTTGTTATGGACTGGATAAAGGTTGAAAAAGACTCGCAAATTGCAAACAAAACAATAGCAGAACTTCAGATAAGAAAGAAAACAGGCGTTTCCGTAATAGCAATAGACCGCTCTGGAAAGATAATTCCAAGTCCAGACCCTTACACAGAAAAAATACTTGATGGAGACAAACTTATAGTCGTCGGAACAAGAAATCAGCTGAGGAACTTTCAAGAAACATACAAGATAAAATAATGGGTAAAATCACAGAGATCGGGCTACTTTTTATTTTCATATTTGGAATATCTGCTGTATCTAAGAAACTAAAGATACCACATTTGCTTTCACTCCTTCTGGGGGGTTTGATTGGTAAATTCATATTTCCAGCCGATATAGCCAATGAAGTGAAAATTCTTGAAACAATGGCTCTAACCTTGCTCTTTTTCTTTCTTGGACTTGATTTTTCCTTTGAAAGGCTTTTCAATATGATGCGCAGAATATTCGTTGCAGGTGTGATAGATTTTCTTTTCAATTTTTTCGGAATACTTTTAGTTTCCTATTTGATAACCAAAGACTTGATTTTTTCTCTGGTAGTTTCTGCTGCGCTTTATCCTTCAAGCACTGCAATTACTATAAAGCTCATAAGCGATTACAAAAGAGTTCCTTTCGCAGAAACAGATGTTATTCTCGGAATTCTGATAATTGAAGACATCGTTTCAATAGCTTTGATTTCGTTCCTTTTTCCTATCTCTACCGGCGAAAAAATAGATTTAATAAAAATCTTAAATGGATTTTTAGTGTTCCTGATTTTTTTTCTTCTGTTTTTTCTTTTGAGAAAACCAGCCGAAAGGATATTTACAAAACTCCCGGAGATAATAAGTGAAGAAGTATTAGCCTTTTTAGTTCTAGGTTTGGTTCTAGCTCCATCTGACATTCTTGCGAGATTTGGTATTTCAGATATACTCATAGCTTTTCTTTTGGGCTGTCTTGTTCCAGAGAAATCAGAAATATACAATTCCATACAGAAACACCTTTATGGTCTAAAAGAATTTTCCGCTGGACTTTTTTTCTTCTTTTTTACATTTGATATGGATTTAAAACTAAGCACAAAAGATATCCTTCTGATAATATCTCTAACTTTTGTAGCTCTTATAACAAAATTTATTTCAACGTATCTCAGTTCAGTATATACAATACGTTCAAAAACACCATCTTACCGTTCCGCATTTTCTATGCTGCAAAGAGGAGAGTTTTCTTTGGTTATTTCCAGCATCAGCGCAAAATCAAAAACTGTTGTTCCAATAGCTGTGATAATTTCTTCAATATTTGGTGTGATAAGTTTTGTGTATGCCCCGGCACTTTCAAAGTATCTATCTAAAATAATGACAAGGAAAGATAAAACAAAAGGTTAAAATGTAAAAAAATTTCTAACCCGAGTTCGGAAAGATAAAATAGCGAGTAAAATTTCAAGTGTTCTTACAGTTTATGGTCTATATATCTTTACAACATGTTTGAAAGATCTATTGAGCATGAAATAACAAAAACACAATCAAGATTTAACAGGAAAAAGTTTCAGTCAAGGACTCTGTTTTTATTATATAATTTATGTCCGGGGTCTTTGGAGATATTCATGAGGCACTGGATCTTCTCAGAAAAGGAGAGATAATAATACTCGTTGATGATGAGAGCAGAGAGAACGAAGGAGATATGGTTCTGGCAGCTGAGTTCGCCACTCCGGAGAAAATAAATTTCATAATAAAAGAAGCTCGTGGTCTCCTGTGCGTAGCAATAACCGAAGACATAGCAAAAAGACTGGAACTCGGACCTATGGTAATGCACAACAATGCTCTGCACGGAACAGCTTTTACAATCTCAGTTGATGCAAAAAATGGTGTCTCAACAGGTATCTCGGCGTACGATAGAGCTATAACGGTAAAAAAAATTGCAGACCCAAACTCTACTCCATCTGATTTCGTAAAACCCGGACATGTTTTTCCAATAGTCGCAAAATCCGGAGGAGTTCTTGTTAGAGCTGGCCACACGGAAGGTTCAACAGATCTTTGCAAACTGGCCGGACTCAATACAGCTGCCGTTATATGCGAGATAATAAAAGATGACGGAACTATGGCTCGGCTCCCAGACCTTATTCAAATCGCAAAGAAATTTGGACTCAAAATCTTCAAAATAGAAGATATAATAAAACACAGGCTCAAAAGTGAAACACTTGTAAGAAAAATGGTTGAATCAAGACTCCCAACCGAATTCGGTCAGTTCAAAATACAAGTTTGGCAAAATATTTTAGATGGAACCCAAAATGTATCTATTGTTATGGGAGAAATAAAACCAGACGAACCCATACCTGTCAGAGTTCATTCAGAATGTCTGACCGGTGATGTTTTCGGCTCTCTAAGATGTGACTGTGGAATTCAACTGAAAACAGCCATGAAGAAAATATCTGAAGAAGGAAAAGGAGTTATTGTATATATGAGAAAAGAGAGCATGGAAAGAGTTCATGAAGGAAGAGGTATTGGACTTATCAAAAAACTTGAAGCTTACAATCTCCAAGATCAGGGTCTTGACACAGTTGAAGCTAACGAAAAATTAGGATACGCTCCGGATCTCAGAGAATATGGAATAGGAGCTCAGATATTAAGAGCACTCGGCGTTGGAAAAATGAAACTGATGACTAACAATCCAAGAAAAATTGTCGGACTTAAAGGATACGGTCTTGAAGTTGTAGAAATTGTTCCAATAGCTACAAAACCTAATCCGGAAAACGAAAGATATCTGAAAACCAAAAAAGAGAAACTCGGACACATATTTTGAAACCTATGAAAGTCGTTCTTGCTTACTCAGGTGGTCTTGATACATCTGCGGTATTGGTTTACCTTAAACAAAAGGGCTTCGATGTTATTGCATTTTGTGCTGATATAGGTCAGGAAGAGGATTTTGAAACTGTAAAAAAGAGAGCTCTGGAATTTGGTGCAAGCGATGTTATAGTAGATGACCTGCGAGAGGAATTCGCAAAAAACTATGTTTTCAAAATGCTCAAAGCAAATGCAGAATACGAAGGATACCTTCTTGGCACTTCAATAGCAAGACCCGTTATAGCAAAACGACAGGTTGAGATAGCTTTGAAATACAAAGCAGATGCAGTAGCTCACGGAGCAACTGGCAAAGGAAACGATCAGATAAGATTTGAGCTCGCATACATGAAACTGGCCCCCCACCTCAAAATCCTTGCACCTTGGAGAGAATGGGAATTCAGATCAAGAAAAGACCTTGTAAATTACCTGAAAAGCAACGGATTTGACATAAGTTACGAAGAAAAACAGTACAGCGTAGATGAAAATCTCATGCATACAAGTTTTGAAGGAGGAATAATAGAAGATATACAAAAACCTTATCCAACAGAAATATTTAAAAAAGTTTTACCACCAGAGAAAGCAAACGAAAAAGGTGAAGAAGTGGAAATAGAATTTGAAAACGGTGAGCCAATAGCTGTTAATGGAGAAAAACTTTCACCTGCTAAGATTCTTTCAACATTGAACCAGATAGGAGGAAGAAACGGAATAGGAATAAGAGACATAGTTGAAACAAGAGCAAACGGTGTCAAATCAAGAGGAATATATGAAACCCCAGGATTTGAAATAATATTATTTGCCAAAAAAAATCTTGAGTCCATAACGGTTGACGGGAACGTGAGAAAATTGATGAATGTTTTATCTCCAATTTACTCAGAGCTCGTTTACAAAGGACTTTGGTTTTCTGATGAAAGAGAAATTATGCAAACATTCTTCGATAAAATTTCGGAGAAAATCTCCGGTAAAATAAAGCTCTTCCTGTATAAAGGAAACATCAGAATACTCTCAAGATATTCTCCTTACTCCCTATACAGAAAAGATATAGTAAGTTTTGAAACAGGTGGAGATATAAGCAGTTGGGCAGAAGGATTCATAAGGACAATGGGAATAAGATTCCTGTTAAGAAAAGATTAGTTTATTTCAAATCGCTTCAAAACTTCCAAAGATACAGCGAAAAATCAGAATTATTGCGCTAACCAGAACTAAGAAATAGTTACCCAAGTATATCTTTAAGAGCAGTTCTTATATCTGGAAAATCAAATTCAAATCCATTTTCTATAAGGAAAGATGGTCTTATTCTTTGGCTTACCCTAAGCGTTTCCTGAACAAAATCTTTACCGAACAGAATTTCAAAAAATATCTGTGGTATGTTCACTATTTTTCTTTTTTTGATTTCCGCAATTGTTCGTATAAAATCTTTGGTCTTTACAGGATTTGGTGAAACACAGTTTATTATCACAGCTGAATCTTCAACAGGTTTTCTTTTTCTCTCTTCTGGAAATTTTCCATTTGTCTCAAATTTTCCATCAATTATACTTCTTATAATTTTTGATAAGTCTTTAATGTGTATCCAAGAAATATAGTTTTCTCCTCTTCCAAACGGATTTACAATAAATAAAGGGGTTATCGAAGAGCTTACTATTTTTGCTTTTCTGTCGAGAACTATTCCTATTCTCAGAATAAACAGTTTTGATTTTTTGACCTTCTTAGCTTCATCTTCCCACATATAACACACATTTGAAAGGAAGGAGTTTCCAGCAGATGCTTTTTCATTTTTTTCTTCATCTCCTGTATCTCCGTAAAATCCTGTTGCGGAAGCATTTATGAGCTTTTGAGCTTCTATCCTTTCAGCAAGTCTAACAGCAGTTCTGGTGGAGTTCAGACGACTTTCCATTATCTCCTTTTTCGCTGTTTTTGTCCATACTCTCCCTATGTTCTCTCCTGCAAGATTTACTACAATCCTTTCGCTCTCTACCCTAAGTTTTTCTATCCATTTCTCTTCGAAAATCTCATTCCATTCAAGGAACAAAATATTTTTCATACCACCAAGTTTAGCCTTTGCAGACTTCTTATTTCTGGTGATAACTATCACATCCTTATCTCCAAGTGATCTCAGAAGGTTTGTCCCTATCAGCCCTGTTCCACCTGCTAGTATTATCATATTAAAAGAATTATACGAATCTTTTTCTAAAAATTATCAATTACAAAGCAAAATACAAAACAAAAATATTTCTGGAATACGCAGTGTAGATAGAAAAATAAACAAATCAGAATATGATGGGATTAATTTATTTAACAACAAAAAACACTCTACTTTCACCTCGAACAAAAGATGAAGTATTTGTTGCTCCAAACGCAACTTTGATTGGAGATGTTCGTATTGGAAGATTAAGCTCCGTATGGTATAATGTGGTAATAAGAGCAGATGTGAACTGGGTTGAAATAGGTGAAGGAACAAACATACAAGATGGAACAGTTATTCATGTTGAAACAGCATCTTATCCAACAGTCATAGGAGATTTTGTAACAATTGGACACAAGGCAATGGTACACGGATGCGTTATAAAAGATTATTCTCTCATAGGTATAGGTTCGATAGTCATGAACGGAGCCGAAATCGGACCATTTTCAATAGTAGGAGCCGGAGCTCTGGTGACTGAGAACACAAAAATACCTCCCGGCACACTAGCAATAGGTATTCCAGCAAAAGTTAAAAGAGATCTGACGGAAAAAGAAATCATCTCGCTGAAAGTCTCCGCTCAAAGATATATTGAACTTGCAAAACTACATCGTAAATCTTCAAAAGAGTTCAAAAATACTTAAAAAATACTTATGGAAGTAAAACAAACAAAAGAGAAAAACAAAAGAATCAAAAACATCTTAGAGAACACAAAAAAATTTGTAAAAGAGAACTTCATCGTAGGTCTTATATTCTTTGGACCAGTATTCGGAACCATTTATGTTCTGATAATAATTTTTGGATTCCTTGATGGAATACTGAGCGGAATATATGATAAGATACTGGGAATACACATACCCGGACTTGGATTTATAACTCTGTTTTTAATGGTGCTTGCTACCGGAGTTCTAGCAAGAACATATCTTGCAAGTTTTTTAATTCAAGCCTTTGAAAACACAGTATCAAAAATTCCAATAGCCAAATCAATCTACTCAGCGCTGAAAAACATAACAGAAATGGTTCAGAAATCAAACGGAAGATTCGGAAGACCAACAGCTATAAAATTAAACAACGGATACCTACCAGGATTGGAACTTACATCAGATAAAGATTATTCTGTTTTTCTGCTACCTTCGACTCCCAATCCTACAACGGGTTTTGTTTTCATTTTGCCAAAAAAAGATGTAGCAAACCTGAAAGCTTCCTTAGATGACTTTATGAAGTTTATGGTATCCATGGGAATATACTCTGCACCAATAGTTGAATCCGTAAGAGTAATTGAAAAGGAAGTAAAATCCCAGCAAGAGAATGAAAAATCTCAGAACCATGGCGAAGACCAGAAACAATAAAAGCTCAAAATATAAGAACAATACAAAACAACATATAAATACAAAGATAATAGAACAACAATAGAACAAAATAAAAAGAATTTAAGATATAAAAAGATATATGTAAAAATAATTAAAATTATTTGTATGTTTAGACCACAGCCAAAAGATTTGAAACAGGAAAAAAAGGAAGTAACAAAAACCGAACAAGCACCAGTACAGGAAACCAAAGCTCCGGAAAAGAAACAGCAAGAACCAAAAGAAGAAAAGAAGCCAAGAAGAAGTGGTCCAAGAAAAGTAGCAATACTTATGAGAGTTCTTGGTGAAGACAAAGTTGCAGAAATACTCAAAAGTCTTACAGAAGAAGAAATACAGAAGGTCACAGAAGAGCTACTGAAACTTGAATTTGTATCCAAGAAAGAAGTCAAGGAAGTTCTTGATGAATTCATAAATATGACAAGACAAGATGTAATCCCAGTAGCAGGATATGACTATATTCACAAAATTCTGACATCTGTTTTTGGACCAGCCAAAGCATCAGCTATTATGGAAAGAATGAAGATTTTCTTCAACACAGGTGGAAGTGGAGCGAGCTTATCTGTTCTTCACGATCTTGATGCTCTCTCAATTGCAAACTTCATAAAAAAGGAACACCCACAAACCATGGCCGTTGTTTTGGCTTATCTTGAACCTAAAAAAGCAGTTGAAGTTTTGAGTTACCTACCGAAAGAACTGTATGGAGAAGTTCTTGAAAGAATGGCTCACCTTGATAGACTTGCTCCGGGAGTAGTTGACGAAATAGGAATACTCCTTGATGAAGAATATAGAACAGTAGGATCCACAAAAAGAGTCGGAGGAGTTGGAGCCCTTGCGGACATAGTAGCAAATGCTCCACCAGGTCTTGAAAAAGACATAGTAGAACAAATAGATAAAACAAACCCAGAATTAGCAGAACAGATAAGACAACTTATGTTTACATTTGATGACATAGTCAAGATACACGATAAATATATAGGTTTAATCCTGAGAGAAGTTGACAGGGAAGTATTGCTCAAAGCACTCAAAGGAGCATCACCACAAGTCAAACAAAAAATACTCGGAGCTATGAGCGAAAGAGCAAGAAAGGTCATGATGGAAGAAATTGAAATTATGCCACCTGTCAGACGTCTTGATGTTGAAAAAGCTCAACAGGAAATACTCAAAATCATAAGAAGATTGGAACAACAGGGAGAGATTGTAGTACCACGAGGAGAGAAAGATGTGATCTGATACGGTTCCAAAAACTGAACTCAAAATTATTTAGCTCTAACAGTTTTGTAAATATGCATATCCTTATCTCCTCTTCCAGAGAGATTAAGTATTATGGTAGATTTTTTAAGGTCTTTTGCGTTTCTTAGGATCCAACCCATAGCGTGAGCTGGCTCCATTGCCGGGATTATTCCCTCTACCCTCGATAGAAATTCAAAACCTTCCAAAGCTGCCTGATCATCTGAAACAACATATTTTACCCTTCCTGTTGACCTCAGGTATGAGTGTTCAGGTCCAACTGCTGGATAATCCAAACCCGGTGCAATTGAATGTGTTCCAAGTATCTGACCATCTTCATCTTGCAGAACATAAGTTTTTGATCCATGAAAAATTCCTATCTTGCCATAATTCAAACTTGCAGAGTGATTATTTCCATCTCCACCAGCTTCAACACCTATGAGATCTACTTTTGTTTTCAAAAATGGTCTGAAAATTCCAATAGCATTTGAGCCACCACCAACACACGCTACAACAAAATCAGGATACCTCCCCTCAAACTTCCTTATCTGCCTTATTGTTTCTTCACCAATTACCGACTGAAAAAAAGCGACTATTTCTGGAAAAGGTTCCGGACCAACAACAGATCCAATGACATAGTGAGTTGTGTCAATATTAGTTATCCAATCCCTCAGAGCTTCGTTTATTGCATCTTTCAGGGTTCTCGTTCCAGATTCCACCGGAACAACTTCAGCTCCAAGAAGTTTCATTTTCAAGACATTTATCTCCTGTCTTTCTGTGTCAATTTTTCCCATATACACTACACACTTTAAAGAAAATAAAGCACAAGCAGTTGCAGTAGCAACACCATGCTGACCAGCACCAGTCTCTGCAATTATTCTCTGCTTCCTCAAGATATCTTTTGCCAAAAGACATTGTCCAAGAGTATTGTTTATCTTATGCGCCCCCGTATGAAGAAGATCTTCTCGTTTTATGTAGAGCTTTAAACCAAGCTTCTCGGAAGAATTTTTAGCGTAGTAGAGAGGAGTCGGTCTTCCAGCATATACTCTCAGATAATAATCAAGTTTTCTCAAAAAATCTTTTGTTTTTATAGCTTTCCTGAAAGCTCTATCAAGTTCTTCCAAAGGCTCATATAGCGTTTCTGCTATAAATCTACCTCCGAACTCACCAAACATATCGGTTCTCCTAAAAAGTCTCTGGTCTATGGGTTTGGCAAATAAATATGGTTGAACAAATCAGAGATTTAGATTTCATCTACCCGACTCTATTTTATCTATGAGCTTTTTGTAATCATCATGTGAAAGTAGACCATCAGAACTTTCTTTTATCTGAATTTTGAAAATCCATCCTTCTGAATAAGGAGAAGAGTTTATAAGAGATGGTTCGCTTTTCAATCTCGTGTTTATGTCTACTATCTTCCCCGAAAGCGGAGAGAATACGTCTGATACAGCTTTAACAGATTCAACAGTACAAACAACCTCACCTTTTTTTACCTCTCTCCCAACTTCGGGAAGTTCAACATAGACAATATCAGACAAACTTTTTTGAGCGTAATCTGTTATACCACAAACTCCAATGTTATCTTTAATATCAACCCACTCATGTTCCTCAGTATAAAAGAGGCCTGACGGAATCTCATACTTACGCATAGGTTAATTATATCTACTTTGATTACACCAAACTAAACTTTCCGTTATTTATCAATATTTATATACTTTTTTCACCAAAATTGAAACCTATCTCAGTAATTTAGGGCTAACCCAAAGTCTGATCAAAATCTCAAAGAATCACAGAGAAATCAGTTTTGTCTTCACTTTATACAGTTTTCTGATTATTCAAGATTTTCGTATCAATCATTCATAAAATAAACTTCTCCGATTTGCGAAGATTTATCACTAAATCTTTATTTATCTCTACCCCATCCCGAATATGGAGTTCGCTTCCTTCCTCAAGAGTTATTTTTACCTTGCCTTTTACACAAACATTTTTCCCTATTTTTACTCTTGGGAAATCCTGGAAACCCTTTATCTTGCGATTATCAAGAACGATATTGCCAAAAGGTTTTGAGGAGCTAATATTAAACTTAGCTCCCCCAATAAGCTTGAAACCAGATGATATACAGTATCCATCGGAAGAAAAAGGTATGCCAAAATAAAAATCTGTTCCACTTTCAATAACCCAGTCTGTTGTATCAAATATTTCAAAATCACCAAAAACGAAGTACGGAGCTAATTCGAAGTTCGAATCAGAAGGTATATTTACTCCCAAACTCTTCATTTTCGACCTTATGTAAGAAAAATACTTTTCTCTTGATGTTTCAAGAGAATCTCTTCCAGAAATGGTTTTTGTAGGTAAGAAAAACTCGTCTCTCTGAAGGAGAATAACTTTTACTTTATCAGATGGAAGCTCATTCACAATCATCTGATTTAAGAATTCAACAGTGTTTGTTTTAACAGTTTGTTCATCTATTTTGACAGTCTTACCAAAATATAAAACAGGTTTGAGTTTTTTCAAGTATTTATCATCTATTATATCAAGGGAGAAAATGTTTGTGTTTATATGTCCGATATTGTAATATGGGGTTCCATTTTTCATTCTGCTAAAAATCTGAGGGTCAGCAAAACTGTATTCCAGAACACAATATCTTGCTCTCTTCGGTATATAAGCTATCAGACCTATCTTTTCATCCACATCATATCTTTCAACTGCTGAGAGTGTAAAAAGCGAATTGTTCTCCAAATGAAATCCCAAGCGAACAAAATCTGTTGGACGAGCAAAGACATTATCAACATTATGAAGAACAATATTGTGTATACCCATTTTGTTCAGCAGTTCCTTCATATTTTTTTCCTGCGCTGAATGATTAAGTAGGGTTTTGGTTATATCTTCTTTGAGTAAGAAGAAAACGCCACCGTGTCCGTTTCCGGTCCAAGAAAAAAATCCATCTTTTGAGACCACAGGAAAACCTTCATCGTCAAAACGTGGAACAACACCTTGCTTTACTACAAATATGAATTCCTTTGGAAATCCAAATGGTTGTTTTCCCACATAGTTCAGAATCTCATCCGCGGTGTTATCGCTGACCATAATAAGCCAAGGAACAATGTATCCTGACGATATAGCAGAAGCCAATATCTCACCTGCAAAAAGTTCAAGGAAATTAGAATTTTCCGTAAAAGGGAAAAGAGCTTTTGATTTCAGATCGGTTTTTATCTCGGAGAAAAACCTTGTAGCTGAACCACCTGCCAATGTAATCACACCAAAATTGTAGAATCTTTCCTTACCAAAATCGTAATACTTTCTATCATAATGAAAATAAGGAGGATTTTCCACTTCAAGTGGATCGAGCGTCTCAAATTGTTTCCTTAGTATCAATTCTCTGCACATGTCAAGAAACTCTGGATCGACTTTGTTGACTTCTTCAAGAAAGTTTTTGAGAGCTAACTCAGACCTGATATATTTGTCTATTATAGGCTTCAAGTCCATAACTGAAAATTAAACATATAAAAGATAAAAATCATAAAATTTTTAAAGTAAAATATACAATTTTATGAGCTTCAACACTATATGAACTCTTTTCAGACCAGAACTTTGATCTTCTACACCATCTCAATGATACTTTTCGCAATACTAATAGGGAGATTTTTTTATCTTCAAATATACAAGGGGGAGGAAATTTATGAGGAAGCAAGATCAATAAAAACGAGAATAAAACTTTATCCACCGGAGAGAGGAGAGATATATACTTCAGATGAAGTTCTGGTTGCAACAAACATAAAAACAATAGATGTAACAACATTCCCGATGGAGATAAAGGGGAGAATACCACAGGAAATTTATGACATTTTTGGTAAAGATAAAGCAGAAGAACTCAGGAAAGCCAAAAGGTATTACCCATTTGTTCTGAAAGCAGATGTGAATTATAACGAGCTTGCAGAAATTCTACCAACACTGTACAATATGCCATACATAAGTTTTGAGACAACAAGCAAAAGATTCTACCCACTGCAAAGCTTTGCATCACATGTTATCGGACACATAAAAACAGAAAAATATTATGAGTACAGAGGCGTTTATGGAGTTGAGGCTGTGTATGATGAATTCCTTAGAGGAGAACCATCAAAGAAAATAGTTGAGATAAATGCGTTCGGGAAGGAGTTAAAGATTATTGAAGACATAGATGGTAAAAAAGGACAAAGAATAACACTGACTCTACTGGCCCCGCTGCAAATGTTTGCCGAAGAACTTATGAAAGATAAAGAAGGAGCAATAGTTGTTATGAACCCAAACAATGGAGAAATATTAACTCTGGTATCAGCACCTTATTATGACATAAACATATTCTCACGAAGAGTTGATGAAGATTTGTGGAGAGCTTATTTTGAAGACGTAAGAAAACCTTTCTTAAACAGAGCAATTTCATCTGAGTATCCACCAGGATCGGTTTTCAAAATTCTTGTTGCAATAGCTGCGCTTGAAGAAAAAAGGTCATCAGTAAACGAAAGTGTAAGATGCAGAGGTATTTTCCATCTCGGAGATAAGAAATTCAGATGTTGGAAAAAGGAAGGACACGGCACAGTATCTTTTCAAGAATCAATAATCAAATCCTGCGATGTATTTTTTTACAACTTAGGTGTAAAATTGGGAGTGGATAGAATACATAAATGGGCAAAAAAATTCGGACTCACCGAAAAAACTGGAATAGATCTGTTCCCAGAAGCAAAAGGACTAGTGCCTTCAACAGAATGGAAAAAGAAAGTGCTTAAAGATAGATGGTACCCCGGTGAAAATATACCAATATCAATAGGACAGGGTTATGTGAAACTCACCCCATTACAGGTAGCAAGATTTATTTCAGCGGTTGCAAACGGAGGATACCTTGTACATCCTCATGTTGTCAAAAAAATAGGGAATAAAGAGATTTCATATCCTGCAAAGAAAATAGATGGTCTATCTTCTGAAACATTGAACATAGTGAAAGAAGCTATGGTTGGCGTGGTAGAATGGGGAACTGCGGCCAGAAGCAAGATACCAAACATAAAGTATGGAGGAAAAACAGGAACCTCTCAGGTTATATCTCTTTCTGTAATAGAGAGATTGCTTGGAAAACCAATAGATAAAATTCAAGATGAAGAGATACCAAAAAATATGAGAGATCATGCTTGGTTTGCTGCCTTCGCACCTGCTGAAAAACCCGAAATAGTTGCTGTAGCCATAGTTGAACATTCAGGAGCTGGATCAAAATACGCTGCACCAATTGTCAAGCAGATCATAGAAAAATATTTTGAAATAAAAAACAACAAAAAAGATATACAAAAAGATCTGACAAGATCAGCTGAAATCAATTTCGAAAAACACCCGGAGTAATATAAACTGCAAAATAAAATTCACTGATTTCTCCCCGAGCAAATCCAAACTTCAAAGTAAGAGGTAAAGAAAAGAAAATCTCTGTCTCGAGATCTGCCTCGATACCATAAGATGAATAAAAATCAAACTTGTTCTGTAAATTTCTGATTCCACCAACGGAGACAAAAGGAATAACATTCACAAATTCAACATCTGCGGGAAAATCAAAATCTCCTTTGAAAACATTTATGTATGTTCTGAAATTTAAAACACCACCGAGATCGCTTCTTCTTGGTCTGACTCCCCTTATGTTCCCTATCTCGTATCCGATCTGATCAAAATCAAAAGAAATTGGACTGAATCTACGAAGTGGACTCAAATCATAAGGAGGATCAAGATATGATGGAATTTCCTTTGAACCAAAAATATTCTGGAATCTCCTTGGAACATTCAAAGCAAAAAAGCCATTTAAACCGAGATTAAAAATAAAAATGCTCAAACTTGGAGAAAACAAGTTAAGACCGGTGTCAAGAGCAAGTCCGAGTCTCCTTGTAATCAGAGAAGATGAGAGAAGAAAATCTAACCCGTTCTCCAAGTAAAAGCTCTTCCTTGCGGTTCTGAGAAAAAAACCTACAAGAGGATTTACAAAAGAACCTTGTCCAAAATCTCTGTACTGATCTTTGACCATGTTCCAAAAAGAAGTACTTGGAAAATCTGTTGTAAGCTTGTAATCTGAAAAATCTACTCCCCAAAAAAACCAAGATTTTCTCAACGGATGAATCAGGATTGCAGATGATGAAAAAGCTCTTTCCGGAAAAAACTCATGTTCCCTTTCAATAGACCTCACGAATATACCGTTGAAAGGTTCATATCTGAGCTTAAAAAATATATATGGATTTGAAAACCTCATCAAACCCCTTATGAAAAAACCTAAAGAACTACCACCTATATTGACATCTGGAAAAAGATCGGAAAACAGCTTCCACCTATAAATAGGGAGTCTCCAATCAATCCCAAAGTACAGATTGTTTCTGAAAAGATCGTCTACAAGGAAAAAAACCACCCGACCTATGAAAAAACCCGGAAGAGATGTATATATATATGGTGGTAATATTCCGACATCATCTACCTCAAAACCCACCTTTTTTGCTTCAAAGTTGTTTTCATATACTCTTGTGTATATTGACTCTCTCCTCAGATTTAAATTTTCGTATTCTCTGAACCCTGATTCCGAAACATAAACAGAAAAATCGTTGTAAGAAAGACCGAAGACACTATCATTGATTCTGATACCTAAAAAAACTCCTTCGTTGTGCTCAGTTATACGCGAAATTCTATTTGTGTTTATGTTAAACTGAAAAAGATTGAACGATCCAGCTCTGTTTGAAGAGAAAATTATACTGGCAGAATCAGACCATTTCGGAAATATATCTGCAAAAGAATCTTGTGTCAAAAACAAAAACTCTCTGGTTTGAATATCAACCAGAACAATGTCAAAAAAACCATTTGAGCGTCTCAGAGAGAAAACAATTTTGCTTCCATCTGGAGAAAAATCCGGTGTGAAAATTTCTGAGTAATTCTCCGCTCTGAAAATACATTCGGGTTCTTGTAAACTTTCATCTGCAACAAAATTTTGAACTTTTGGTTTCAAAGAAATAATACAAAGTTCATCATAGTTGATATTTTTCTTCACAAAAACGATGGTATCAGAAACAACATCTGGATACCAGGCCCTGATCCCATTCAGTTCTAATTTAAGAATTTCATTCCCATCTACAACATATATTTTATAGAATCCATCTTCTTTCGCATCAAATATGATTCGATTTCCGTCTCCGTTCAGATAACCAAAATCATAATCTAAAAAATCCACTTCGATAGTTTTTTCGTTGTCAATAGATTTTATATATCCATCTGAAAAATATAATATCTTACCTTGAAACACGTTAAGTCCGTGTATATATTTAGATACTTGACTGTAAACTTTTGAATTGTTTTCATTGTATATGAACTTTGATCTTCTCCATCTTAGAAACTCATCTTCATATACCGAGAATTTGTCGTATATTATTCTACCGTTTAAGAAAAGGTCAAATAATTTACTTCTCCCATATTCTATTTCTATAAATTTCATAGTTCCAGAGTATTTTGAACCATAAAATGGGAAGTTAAAAAAATCGTCTTTTATTGTTATGTACTCACAAAAAGATTGAATATAATTCGGCGATATCAAATAGTCTGGTGGGAACACTCTTATGAAATCTGGTAATTTCATTAAGAAAGCACATCCTAAAACACTCTCAACAATATCTTCAAATTTCTTTATATGATAGAAAGTTTTTTCAATTCTTGTTCCTCCAAGATTAACTAAAAAAATTCTTGATGGAGAAAAGAAAAATTCTATCTGAGTATCGTCTTTCTCATAAAATAGAACAACATTTGTATGAGGGATCTCTCTTCCAAAAATTCCTTCGAGAGATTCAATCTGCTCCTTTGCTAAACTTACAAAAACCTTAGCAAAAGAACTTATCTCATCTTCCCAATATATTTTTACATTTTTGATTTCAGTAAAATTCCAAGATTCATAAGATTTGAAGTCAATAGAAATCAGAAAAGTTGTGAGGATAAAAAGAAACATCAAAAAGCTATTATAATTCAGATATTAAAATTTTGGAAAAATAGAAATTTCAATGCATTAAAGAAAAATAAAAAAGAAGAAATGGAAATAGGAGAAACAATAGGTATAATTGTAAGGGGTGGAATAGTTTTATTTTTGGTTCTGAACATAGTTCCACTAATGGTTTTCGCTGAGAGAAAAGTTTCCGCTTTCATACAAGATAGGGTTGGTCCAGAGAAAGCAGGATTGTATGGATTGCTTCATCCACTCGCAGATGCATTGAAGTTTATACTGAAAGAAGCCTTCGTTCCACCTCAATCAAACAAGTTCCTGTATTATATCGGACCGTTTATAACAGCAGTTGTTCCGATGTTAGCTTTTATAGCTGTTCCAATAATACCAGTACTACAACCAGTAAGCACAGAGCTAAGTGTTCTCGTAGTTTTAGCTTTTTCTTCTCTGGGAGTTTGGGGAATACTTCTTGGAGGGTGGTCATCTGAGAACAAATTTTCACTGCTTGGATCGCTGCGCGCAAGCTCACAGTTTATATCTTATGAGGTAGCACTTTCTATATCTTTACTCTCTATGCTCATAATATATGGAACATTTGATTTCGTAGATATAGTGAAATCTCAGGAAGGATGGAAATGGGGAATTATACTGAACCCGATAGCTTTTATTGTATTTTTCATATCTGTTTTAGCGGAATCAGCAAGAATCCCATTTGACCTCCCAGAAGCAGAAGGAGAACTTATAGGAGGATTTCACACTGAATACTCCGGAATGAAATTCGCTATGTTCTTCATGGGAGAATATATGCACCTTACATTGGGTTCTTGCTTGATTATACTGTTGTTTCTCGGAGGCTGGAACTTACCTTTTATAAAAATTGACCTCCCAGATGAATACCTTTTCAGCTCAGTAATAGAATATATCATATACTTCGGAGTTTTCTCAGCAAAGCTTTTCACACTCCTTGTACTTTTCGTGGTTATAAGATGGACACTTCCACGATTCAGATTTGATCAGCTGATAAGACTTGGATGGGGAACACTTATACCTCTCTCTCTTTTAGGAATAGTAATCTCGGCGGCGTATGTAGTTATAAGTCACAGCAAATAAAAACAGAACTGATTTTTTCATAAATACCAAAAACCCGTTATCTTCTCAAAATCACATCCACACCGCAAGAACGTGGAGAAAAAATCCCTTATAGCTTATCATCACCTAATTCCATACTGTTGCAGATTACTTTCTTTAGGTTTTAAGTATTCAGCAAATAACATAAGAAACGAAAGAACATGTTAGCAAATAAGGCTCAAATCATGCAAAAAGAAATAGCTTAACATACAAGACAGCAAAACTCCTGAACAAATTCATAAAAAATATATGAAGAAAAAAATACTATTCAAAGGCTATCTGAAGAAAATAGATTAGCTGTCTACTAGCTATGAAGGAAAATAATCTTTGTTCCATAACAAAAATTCAACATATCCCAAACTCACAAAACTCATTAAATTAAGATACTAACTCTATAACAACAGGTGTAGAGTCAATTTCAATCTCAATAGAATTTTTGTTATTCTTGTAGGGGATTTCATTCCCCAGAAAAGATATAATTGATCTGACTTTACTTCTTGGAACAAAAACGCTAACAGGAATTTTCTTATCTAAATTATTACCCTGAGAATCAACAGCCCAAACAGCAACATAAAGAATTCCGGATGAATCAATGAAAGCCGGAGAAAAAACAATATATGATGAGCTATCTGGGAATTCAACCTTGACACTCCCCTGATACTTTGTGTTTCTAAATCTTCCGGCAAACTTCAAAAATCTATAAGATAATTTTGGAGAGTAATCATACCTTATTATTCCAAAGTTGTTTTCAGCTGGATGAAACAAACTACCAGATGAATCAACAAGTTCATAAGCACAAAATACTTCTAACCCCATCATAGCAGAAATAAATAGAGCTCTTATGAGATAATTAGCTTGGGCAAGCTCGGAAACACCATCTTGATATGTCGGCCACCCGATCTCGGTTATCCATATAGGCTTTTCTTTTGTTATATCTTTAATTCGTGAGAGTATAGCAGGTAGCGGAGCATACGCCTTATCTGAATTCTCCGGAGGAAGGGTCGGAGGGTATGAAACACCTCTTTTTCCAATATACGGATGAATAGCGAGAGCATCAAAACTATCGAAGTTGTAAGATGTAAGAAAATCATCCGGTTTCAAAAAGATTTCCCGTGTAGCCTGAACATCTGCTGAAAGAAGACCTCCAAATATAACCTGAATATCTGAACTTACAGATTTGACTTTCTCATATGTTTTTTTCAGAAGCTCGTAGTATTTAGCAGGAGAAACCGGATTGAAAAACATAATCCAATTTGGTTCGTTCCAGACTTCAACAAATTTCGGAGAAAATTTCTGAGCAACAAATTTAGCAAAATCGGAATACTTATCTGCATCCGGAACAAACTTATCGCAGTAAGAACATCCATCACCACGACACTCCTGATAACACGATTTTGATTGTTCAGATGCCCAGCTGTTTCCAAAAACAACTAGTGGCAAAACTTCAATTTCTCGCTTTCTTAGCTCTGCAACAAAATTTTCGTATCTCCCCACAACATAGTTGTCATATACATCATCAATCGGTTCAATCTTACTCCATATGAAGTCTGCTCTTGCTACTTCAAAGTTTGCTTCATACATCATATCAAGTTCTTTTATAAGCTTTTCATCCGAAAATATATCTGTGTGAGTTGATACACATAGCTTCGGAAACTCTGCACCTTTTCTATCTTGGAAATGATAAAAATCATAGAATTTTGTACCTTCATCCGACATACAAGATACAAAAGCATAAAAAGACAAAGGTATTAAATTCAGTATAGAATGCTTCATAATGTTAATTTTATCCTTCAATACTTCGTATTCAGAATTTTGAAATTTGCTTGAAGTTTAGAAACAACCCTGACCCGATTTTTGTTGAAATTCTTGTATGAATCTCATACTTTAGAATTCATTAAACAACACAGTAAAATAGAATCAAATATTCTGTAATAACCAAAAAAAGAAACGAACTCTAAAAATACAATAAAATGAGAGTTCTAATAACAGGAGCAGCTGGATTCATTGGATCTCACCTATGCGAGAAATTTTTAGAGCAAGGATTCGAAGTTATAGGTCTTGATAATTTCTTGACAGGATCTCCGGACAACATAGCTCACCTTTTTGGGAATCCGAAATTCAATTTTATAAAGTATAATGTTACAAACTTTATATACATACAAGGGAAAATAGACATAATATTACATTTTGCATCACCAGCTTCCCCAAAGGATTATCTGAAGCATCCGATTCACACGATGAAGGTAGACTCCATAGGAACGCTAAATACACTTGGTCTCGCAAAGGAAAAGAAATCAAGATATGTTCTCGCTTCAACATCAGAAGTCTACGGAGACCCAGAAATTCACCCGCAGAATGAATCCTACTGGGGGAATGTGAATCCTATCGGGCCAAGGAGTGTTTACGATGAAGCAAAAAGATTTGCAGAAGCTCTTTCTATGGCGTATTTCCGAGAACACAAAATAGATGTTAGAATAGCAAGAATATTCAACACATACGGAGAAAGAATGAGACAAGAAGATGGGCGTGTTATACCATCATTTATAACCGCATGTCTGAAAAAAGAAAAAATAAAGATATATGGAGACGGCAATCAAACAAGAAGCTTCTGCTACGTGAAAGATCTGGTTGAAGGAATATTCAAAATCGCAACTGAACCAAAAATATCAGGAGAAGTGTTTAATATTGGAAATCCAGAAGAATACACTATAAATGATCTTGCGAAAATAATAAAGGAACTAACACAATCTAACTCTGAAATAGAGTATCTTCCAAAGCTCGAAGATGACCCACAAAGAAGAAGACCAGATATTACAAAGATAAAAACCAAATTGAACTGGGAACCAAAAACCCCAGTTATTGAAGGGCTCAAAAAAACAATAGATTGGTTCAAAACAGTGATAAAGTAAATCTTTATTATTACATCAGGTGTTTGTTTGTGCAGATTCTACATAAGCTGTTCAAGGTTTTTGAACTCTGCAAGATCTTTTCCTGCCTGACATCATAGCTGAACATACACATTTTTGATTTGCAGAAGCTCTTCAATTCCCTCTTTTCCTCCTTCTCTTCCAACACCAGACATCTTGTATCCTCCCCAAGGTGCGTTGTGTGGAATTATGCCATAAGTATTTATCCAAACTGTTCCGGCTCTTAGCTTTTTTGCTGTTTTTATAGCCTTTGATATATCTTTTGTGAAAACCGCAGCAGAAAGTCCATATTTAGTTGAATTAGCATACTTTACAACCTCGTCTTCAGATTCAAAATCAAAAATAGTCAGAACTGGACCGAACACCTCTTCCTGAGCTAACTTCGAGTTATGTGGTACATCCACAAAAATAGTTGGTTCAAAAAAGTATCCAGTCTTAGATATTCTTGATCCGCCAAATAGAATCCTTCCCCCAGCTCTTTTACCCTCATCAACGAAGCTCTCAACTCTTTCAAGCTGTTTCTGACTTATAAGTGGTCCAGCAAAAACAGCAGGATCGAACGGATCACCAACCGAAAAACCTTTCGCGACATTTACGAACCTTTCTACAAAATCCTGATATATTTTTTTATGGACAAAGATCCTTGAAGATGCTGCACACATCTGACCAGAAAGAGAAAACATACCAATGGAAGACATAAAAACTGCTGAATCCAAGTTAGCATCCTCAAAGATTATATTTGGAGATTTACCACCAAGCTCAAGTATGTATTTTTTAATTCCACCCTGTTTGACTATCAGCTCCCCTATTTCTGTTCCGCCCGTAAAAGAGACAACCCAAACATCTTTGTGTGAAACGAGAAATCTTCCCGTATCAGCTCCGCCAAACACTACATTCACAACACCGGGAGGAAAAACCTCTTTTGCGATTTTTGAAAAAACGTAAGCAGGTAAAGGAGAGTATTCAGATGGCTTTATTACTACTGTGTTCCCAGCAGCAAGCGCAGGAGCCACTTTAGGTCCAAGAAACATACCCGGAACATTCCAAGAAGTTATGACTGCAACTACACCGAAAGGTTCCTTCAAAGTAAAATCAAAACTCTGTGAACTTATGGAAATAACATCGGAAGTTATCTTATCGCACCATTCTGCATAATACTCAAAAGCTCTTCTCAAAGATCCAAAAGACAATCTCGAAGATATTGAACGAGGAAGACCAGAATCGAGTATCTCAGCTATCTGATAATCTTTCACGTCCTTGATAACATCGGCAAACTTTTTCAGGTATTTGGCTCTCTCACGCGGTGGAAGTTCTGACCAGCTTTCAAAAGATCTCTGAGCAGTCTCAACAGCCAAATTCACTTCACTCTCTCCGGCAACGCACACCTCAGCTATCTCCTCCCCTATTGTTGGATCTATCGTGGAAAATGTTTTCTGTGTTGTGACAAATTCTCCGTTTATAAGCAGCGGGATCTTCTGACCTGCCGTTATTCTTTTTGCTTCCTCAACATGCTTGGTTTTCAAATCAGACATATCTCAAATGTAGTATCTATCCAAATTATCTAAAATTAATCAATTATTTTGATAAATCCATCAAAAATACTGATTGAGAAACTTGTAAAGAAACTTTTCGAATAAAATTTTTCAACCACTTCTATATCAATCATGCACTCCCCATTGCATGAACATTGCACTTTTCCAAACAAAAAGCCAGAGATTTTCAAAAATCAATCACAAAGAATCTACCGCTTAAGGAAAACCCGAAAAACATTGTTTTCGTAAACTTTACTATGACTTACCAAAAAGATATCTTCAAGATAAAAAAAATGATAACTTAAAACAACCATATCATAACCTCGAAGGATATCTGAAAGATAGAACTGATATAACCTGTTTCCTCTTTCTTCAGAAAACTGAACAAAATATTTGGCTTCAACCGTATGCTGAAAAAGGTGAAAAATGTTAGACCTTGTTATACTTATTAACTTTGCTTCTTTATATGATAAAATTTTTTCCTTTACCTGAATATGATTACTCCAAAGCGCATAGTCTGAAATGAAAGAATCTAAATCATAAGCACAATACCAACACAAAAGACATCCAAACAAAACTGGTATAATCCTAAATTTCTTTCCATTGAAGAAAAAATATGAAGGAACAAGTATAAGAAAATTTACTGGTATAAACTGCCAAGGCATACCAACAAAAAATGGAACAGCAAAAAAACTCAAAATGAAATATGAAAAAAAGAAAATCAGATAATAGAAATATTGCTTGCTCAAAAATGCCGGAGCAAAAAATACAATAGAAACAAGAATGGAGAAGACCAAAATAAAAATATTCACAGATTTCAAAAGTCCGAGTTCTCTTACTACTAAAATTATGTTTGAAGAAATCAGAACATCTCCGATGCGTGTTCCAAGAACTTGAAACAAAGAAAAAATTTTCCTTAGAATCTCAAATATAAAAAACTTGAACATACCAAGTGAAGAAAAAGCTTCAACTGTGTACAAACTCGGAGAAGCTGGAAAATGTCCTAGCGATGGTAAAAAATAAATAGAAAGACAAATAATTACTAACACAAAAAAAGGAAGTGTTCTTAAAAAATATGATTTATCAAACTTAAGTTCTCGAAAATATGACATTCTGTTTCCCACGAGAAACAAGAGAACTAGTATAACAAAGAAGGAAAGAAATACAACAAAACCCCTCAGATGAGTTAGAACAGCCAAACAAGACCAAACATAAAAACTTCTCAGCCTTCCTTCAACGAGAGAAAAAAAAGAAAGAATAGAAAAAATATACAAAAGAGAATAGTATATGTCTGCCGATGGAATGAAAAAAAGAGATACGGGAAAGGATAGAAAGAAAAAGAAAGCATAAACACTCTTCAACTTATAAGCAAAAACAAATGCTAATACTATAATTAAAATAAGAGATGGAACCCTTATGGAAAATATATCAGATGGCTCAAAAATCCATTCAAAAATTTTGTAGTAAATAAGAGAAAGCGGACCAACATGTCCCCACCCCAAAACAGGTATGTATGTTTTGAAAAAACACAAAGAAACCAAAGGTGGAAGCTTTGAAAAACTCAGATAAATACCTGGAAGTATCTCAAATCTTGCATTATAGAATTGTGATTTATCACTATAATATGAACAAAAGTTTGATGATAAAACCTCTTTTTTTTGTGATGTGTCAAAACCAACGAGAAAAATTTTCTTTCCAACAATCCATTCTTCTTCATTCAATGGAGCCAGCCTAAAAGATAGAATTACGTAAGGAGAGAAAACAAGAACAAACACAATAGCAAAAAGCAAGAAATCTGGAAAAAATCTTTTCATAGAACTAAAAATAATCAATGAATTTTAATTTTCATAAAGCTGACTTTCCACCTTTCCCGGGTATAACAAAAGTAATTGGACCTGGGATAATCTGGTTGGCTTTAGCTCAGGGATCCGGCGAGCTTATATGGTGGCCATATTTTGTTGCAAAATACGGAACAGCGGTTTTGTTCCTTCTCATACCCGCGGCTCTGATTCAAATACCTCTTACATATTATATAGGAAAATATTCAATGATCACAGGAGAAAGTATATGGAGAGGTTTTTCAAGGATATCAAAAACTTTCACTTTTTTTCTCTGGATTCTGATGAATGTGTCTTTTTTCTGGTTCGGATCTTTTGTAGTAGCTGGAGGAACTGCTCTTTCTGAACTAATCACTCTTGGAATGACAAAAGAAACTGAATCAAAAATATGGGGATACGCTCTCATACTTGTTATGTTTGTTGTGCTTATGAGAGCTAAAAAGACTTATGTTTTTGTAGAAAAGTTTATGTTGTTTGTAGCAATCGGAACATTTCTCGGACTCTTTGTATCTTGCCTTCATCCGGATGTTCTCAAAAACCTGAAACATTTTGTTTTGGGATTTTTTCAACCAGAAATATCATCTGTTGAACCATCTGATTATGAAGAGCTCATAACAGCTATAACCTTTATGGGACTTGGCGGATTTTGGTCTTTATTTTACTCATACTGGATAATTGAAAAAGGATTCGGTATGTCTTCTAAAACAAAGGAATTTGAATTCGGTTTTGTTCCAAATGAGTCAAAAGATATAAAGAAATGGAAAATAGCTTTGTTCATAGATTCATCAAGCGGAATTCTCGGCAATATAGTAACAACAGTTATGACATGTTTTCTTGCATTCTCTATACTATACCCAAAGGGAGAATTCCCTACTGGATACAAAATAGCGGTCGTTCAAGCAGAGTTTTTCAGAGGTTGGTTCGGAGAGATTGGAACTAAAATCTTTCTTTTTTCATCTGCATTGTTTCTGGTAGATACTTGGGTAGCAACAGCAGACGCTGTTTCAAAAACAAATGTTGATGTGGCAAAGATATTCCTTCCGGTAAAAGATACTCAAAAGCTATACAGGATTTTTCTCACAGGAATAACCCTGATAACCTTTATCACAATACCAGTGGCTCCGCCCGGAGAACTCATAGTCATATCAGCAATGATAGGTTTCATAGGAATGATTATATTCTCATTTGCGATACTGTTTATACACCTGAGGCTGAAAAATATGTTACCACCATCAGCCCAGATAAATCCATTGGGAGCGACCATCTTTTCAATTACAGGTGCAACTTACTTTTTTCTTCTTCTGGCATACATATGGGGAAAATTTATAATTGAATCTCAGTAATTAGTGGATAAAATATAGTATAATACACAACATATTGCAAAAAAGGGGTAAATATGCCAAAAAGGATAAAAGTTGAAGACATTCAAGAACTTGAGAGAAAGTACTTACAAGGCGAGAAAAGCCAAGACTTCAAAGCTCTTATAGTCAAACTCGTAGAAAAACTTGGCTCTGTATCAAAAGTGTCAGACCTAACAGATGTTCCAGAAAGAACCATATACGATTGGCTTGAAGATTGGAATAAAAAAAGAGCTCGCAAACCTAAAAGGTGGAGGTCCTAAGCCAAAACTCTCTCAACAACAGAAGGAGCAACTACTTAACCTTCTAAAAGAAAGAGATTACTGGACAACAGCACAAGTCAAACAGCTCATAAGAGAAAGGTTCAATGTAGAGTACTCAGATGTTCACGTAAGAAGGATATTGAGAGCTTTTGGCTTGCTATATATCAAACCTTACCCAATTGATTACAGAAAACCTCAAAACGCAAAGGAAGACTTATACACGAGGCTTGCAGAGGTTGTAAGGAGGTTAGAGAGTGTGTATAGCCATGAAGAAATAGGCATAGGATTTCTTGATGAGACACATCCTCAGAATAGAGCCAATACTCAGAGAGTATGGGCTTTTGGTAAGGTCAAGATAGTGAAGAATACAGACAGACATAGGATAAATGCTTTTGGCTATTATGCATACAAGGGCAATAGTTGTTTGATTTTTAGCGAAGATGCTACTTCAGATAGTGTATGTAAAGCACTTGAAGAGATAAGGAGAGTTAACAAAGACAAGAAAGTTGTTGTAGTCATTCTTGACAATTTTACTTCTCATAGGAGCGGTATGGTAAGACAGATTGCTGAGAGGCTTGGCATAGTGCTTGTGTATTTACCGCCATACAGTCCAGACCTCAATCCGATAGAGCAGGTATGGCGTGTGGTTAAGAGAGCTATTTCTGTGAGATTTGAGAGACATATGGATAGTCTGAGAGATGTTTTTAGAGAGGCGTATGAGAGTGCTGTGAGTTGCTTGAGTTTTTGT
>JANXBU010000006.1:0-290 GCA_025060505.1 Candidatus Calescibacterium sp. | reverse complement strand
AGTAGACCTTCATATTTATCTTCCCAGTTTAATAGTCCCCCATTAGCTTGCTAATATTATATATGTGGGCTGGGAAACTCGGGCAATAAATTATGCATGGTTAATTTCTCGTCCGATGCGATAAAATGTAAAAAACTTTATATAAAATGTAGCGGGCTTGTCGCATCATGGTAAGTATGAAAGCCTTTATAGTTGAAGACGAGCCTCTGGCAGTTCAAAGGCTAAAGAGGATGATAAATCAGGATGGTAGGTTGGAGGTGGTAGGGGAAGCGAGCACTTACGAGGAAGCC
>JANXBU010000069.1 GCA_025060505.1 Candidatus Calescibacterium sp. | reverse complement strand
TACCTATGAGGGATTGAAACTCCGCTATCGAAAGTTTCTTCCATTCACATCTTCCCTCGTTGAATCCTACCTATGAGGGATTGAAACCTGAACAACCGAAACAACTCCTCTGTCATTAATGTTGTTGAATCCTACCTATGAGGGATTGAAACAATGGAGATGATAAGTCGTCGGAGGATACTGGAGCGAGTTGAATCCTACCTATGAGGGATTGAAACTAGGATACGCTCTCGAATCAATGATAGTTTTCTTTGAGTTGAATCCTACCTATGAGGGATTGAAACGGTAAAGAGTCATCCGGGGCTTTGACTTGGGCTTTACCCGGTTGAATCCTACCTATGAGGGATTGAAACAAAACTCCCCTAAGGATATCTGACTTACTCTGGAGAGGTTGAATCCTACCTATGAGGGATTGAAACGTGTAAGTATCTTCGTCCCCAATATCTTTTATCTTTTGGTTGAATCCTACCTATGAGGGATTGAAACTGGGTCAAATA
This sequence comes from Candidatus Calescibacterium sp., assembly GCA_025060505.1. GTDB lineage: Bacteria > Calescibacteriota > Calescibacteriia > Calescibacteriales > Calescibacteriaceae > DRWZ01. The sequence continues at coordinate 500 of JANXBU010000069.1, read as the reverse complement.
AGCGGATGACAATAAATCTCCCGTCCGGTTGAATCCTACCTATGAGGGATTGAAACCCGCGAAAAAAGTTGGATGAGCCAGTGCAGATTCTGGGTTGAATCCTACCTATGAGGGATTGAAACAGAATAAAAGCAAGGAATTCTTCAGTTATGGGGACTGGTTGAATCCTACCTATGAGGGATTGAAACTCTATCCACCACCAGATTATCCACCCCCGCGCCTTCAGGTTGAATCCTACCTATGAGGGATTGAAACATCTCAGACCCGGGTTTTCCTGATAATCCTCGTGTAAGGTTGAATCCTACCTATGAGGGATTGAAACAGCTCCTCTTTAGAAGAGAGGTTTGTGTGGATGAGGGGTTGAATCCTACCTATGAGGGATTGAAACTTCCTCCGTCCCTTCTCCTTTCAAATTTGCTGAGCGCGGTTGAATCCTACCTATGAGGGATTGAAACCGTCAAACCCGTAGAAGCCCTTATCATAGAGGCAATAGGTTGAAT
>JANXBU010000068.1 GCA_025060505.1 Candidatus Calescibacterium sp. | reverse complement strand
AGGTAGGATTCAACCTTCCTTAGAGTGACTCCAGAATTCACACTTCTTGCGGGTTTCAATCCCTCATAGGTAGGATTCAACCATTGCAGGATTTTCTTTTTCACGGATCGCTTATTGTGTTTCAATCCCTCATAGGTAGGATTCAAATAAGAGGACCTTAAAAAAGCCTTATCATACATAGAAAAGTTTCAATCCCTCATAGGTAGGATTCAAATCTTCATCAAAGAATTCGAGAAAGCTATAAGGTGGGGGGGGTTTCAATCCCTCATAGGTAGGATTCAAATTTTGATAGCAATTTTGATCGTTGAGGTGTCTATTTCGGGTTTCAATCCCTCATAGGTAGGATTCAAATATTCTGTAAGCCAATGGCAACTCCCTGTTCTGTCAAGTTTCAATCCCTCATAGGTAGGATTCAAATAGCCATGAAAAAGGAAATAAAAATTAAAAATCTTCTACGTTTCAATCCCTCATAGGTAGGATTCAAATGAGCGGGTAGTGGTTGATAAAAAAAACTAAAAATTTTGTTTCAATCCCTCATAGGTAGGATTCAAATTCTTAAAGAAGCTCAGGACTTTTTCAAAGCATACATGTTTCAATCCCTCATAGGTAGGATTCAAATCTTCGACATCTACTACTCTGGAGATACCAAAGAGGCTCTGTTTCAATCCCTCATAGGTAGGATTCAAATGATTAGGAATTTCGAAAAAGCTTGTGAAATGGATGTTGTTTCAATCCCTCATAGGTAGGATTCAAATTTCTCACTCAACGAACACACTCACGGAATAGCTGAATGTTTCAATCCCTCATAGGTAGGATTCAAATTAGCCCCCTTTATCCCCAGGGCAATATATCTTCTTAGTTTCAATCCCTCATAGGTAGGATTCAACCCGGGGCTATTTTTCTTGTCGCAATGACGAAGGATTGTTCAAAGCCCTCATAGGTAGGATTCAACCTCCGCTTCACCCCGGTACCATTATTGTTGCGATATCGTTTCAATCCCTCATAGGT
>JANXBU010000067.1 GCA_025060505.1 Candidatus Calescibacterium sp. | reverse complement strand
CTCACTAATTAGAATTGCTATCAAACCCCTGAAAATAACAAATTTTATCACAAAATATATACAATCTTCACGAAGACAATTATCTTCTTTCTACATCAAAGATGTATATTTTCCTCTCAAAGAAGTGTATATAAAAATAAGGTATATGGAAATATACTACAACAATCAAACGAATCACATCTCATATGTTGACTGCCCGTTTGAAGAAAAAGAAATCAAATATATTTTCAAAGAAATCCTCCGCGAATTCGAAAGTTTTAAAAACGCATATAACAACAAATGAAACATTCCTGATTTATTACTTTTTATTAAATAGAATTTTTCAGGAAAAAATGAAAAATAATAAAAAAATAAAAAATCGGGCGGAGCTTTTTACTTTTTTGTTTGCTTTTAGCTTACGACTGTGTTTTTTCCTGTTTTTCTTCTGTTTTCTGTTCCTGTAAAATTTTCTGTCTCCTTCTTTCTTCTTCATAAGCTTCTAAAAACAAAAGAAATTCCTTTTCTACCTCTTTAAATAACCAAATGATGAAATCTTCAGGGAGATCATACACAAATGAAACATTCCTGATTTATTAACCTAACAAAAAAAACTAAATAGAATTTTTCAGGAAAAAATGAAAAATAATAAAAAAATAAAAAAACGGGCGGAGCTTTTTACTTTTTTGTTTGCTTTTAGCTTACGACTGTGTTTTTTCTTGTTTTTCTTCTGTTTTCTGTTCCTGTAAAATTTCTTCATAAGCTTCTACAAACGAAAGAAACTCCTCTTCTACCTCCTTAAATAACCAAATGATGAAATCGTCACTAACCGGGAGATCATAACAACACCTTATTACCTTCTTTGATCTGTCATACCTTAACGTAGGTGTGTATATATATGTTTCCGGAAGATTAATGTTAAAATTCTCTCTAACTACTCTCGGTTTAAATTTAGATTCTGCTTTCGAGAAAATTTCCCGAATCCTATTAATGAATAGGATTACTTCAAAAGGTTTAAGGAAAACAAGCATAAT
>JANXBU010000066.1 GCA_025060505.1 Candidatus Calescibacterium sp. | reverse complement strand
GATTCAACCGACTTCTTTTTCCTAGCCATTTTGACCTACCGGACTAGTTTCAATCCCTCATAGGTAGGATTCAACCGATTTTGTTAATTACGGATCGATGATAGTGAAAAAAGTTTCAATCCCTCATAGGTAGGATTCAACCATTATCAGATCATTAGATGTGAAAGGCAAGCTAACCTGTTTCAATCCCTCATAGGTAGGATTCAACCCATCTTGAAATTTATCTCCCCGAAACATATGTGTTTCTGTTTCAATCCCTCATAGGTAGGATTCAACCATAGGTACTTTATCTTCTTTACCTGGCAATTTTTTAATGTTTCAATCCCTCATAGGTAGGATTCAACCCGAATTTATTTGCTTCTTCGAAGCCTTCAAAGAAGCTGGTTTCAATCCCTCATAGGTAGGATTCAACCTACAAACCCAGAGTAATCGAAAAAGATCTTGATCTTGTTTCAATCCCTCATAGGTAGGATTCAACCCTAAGCCTTTGGATAGAAGAGTGTATGCATATTTACCTGTTTCAATCCCTCATAGGTAGGATTCAACCATTCTGACTTTCTTTACATACTTCATATGTATATATGTTTCAATCCCTCATAGGTAGGATTCAACCCAGATTTAGTTGAGATTTATGTTCCAAACTATCTGAGTTTCAATCCCTCATAGGTAGGATTCAACCTTCGGATGAAGCTGTTCTGGATTTCCATGGTGAATTGGTTTCAATCCCTCATAGGTAGGATTCAACCAACTATATGTAGAAAATCCAGATGGAACCCCTATAAGTTTCAATCCCTCATAGGTAGGATTCAAATGACTGTCAGCTCAGGCCTGATACTTTGATCGTGGCTAGTTTCAATCCCTCATAGGTAGGATTCAACCCATGGGTACTGTCCTAATTCAGGTAACGATGATAAGTGTTTCAATCCCTCATAGGTAGGATTCAACCAAGAGGCCATCGGAGTACATTGAGTATCTGTTCTTTGGTTTCAATCCCTCATAGGTAGGATTCAACCTCCC
>JANXBU010000065.1 GCA_025060505.1 Candidatus Calescibacterium sp. | reverse complement strand
ATTCAACCTATTGCCTCTATGATAAGGGCTTCTACGGGTTTGACGGTTTCAATCCCTCATAGGTAGGATTCAACCGCATACAAGGAAGTTCGTGTTGGATACTTGGTTTGATAAGTTTCAATCCCTCATAGGTAGGATTCAACCTCTGAGGGAATCGATATAGCCCCCTTTATCCCCAGGGGTTTCAATCCCTCATAGGTAGGATTCAACCTACTTCAAAGTAAGTCAGATGTAATGAGGGGAGTATTGTTTCAATCCCTCATAGGTAGGATTCAACCTCAGTTCTTTCTTCATTGTTTTTTACCTCCTTATACCAGTTTCAATCCCTCATAGGTAGGATTCAACCGTTTACCGGTTCTTGTGGTTGGTCGTCGTGGATTCGGGTTTCAATCCCTCATAGGTAGGATTCAACCTCCACACAAACCTCTCTTCTAAAGAGGAGCTTAAAAGTTTCAATCCCTCATAGGTAGGATTCAACCATAGCATGCCGAAGAGGGGAATCTATGTGTTTTAGAAGTTTCAATCCCTCATAGGTAGGATTCAACCGCTTCTTAATGACGATGACGATATCATCTTTCTCTTGTTTCAATCCCTCATAGGTAGGATTCAACCGACATCCAGCTTAGTGATGATATGATCATCTTTCTCTTGTTTCAATCCCTCATAGGTAGGATTCAACCGAACACCTGGAATGAGTTCTCATCAGCTGTTTAATGGTTTCAATCCCTCATAGGTAGGATTCAACCGAAGAGGTGAGAAGAGCTCTTGGAGATAAAATGGTAGTTTCAATCCCTCATAGGTAGGATTCAACCTGGAATTGCCATCATTGGTTGATTCCAGTGGCGAGATGTTTCAATCCCTCATAGGTAGGATTCAACCGAAGAAGAAAATCTCGGCAGAATTATCGGCTGTGCATGTTTCAATCCCTCATAGGTAGGATTCAACCGAATTTTTGATGTTCTTCGAAGCCTTCAAAGAAGCTGGTTTCAATCCCTCATAGGTAGGATTCAACCCGCTTTTGGATGACCCATTTTATACCGATGGGGTGTGTTTCAATCCC
>JANXBU010000064.1 GCA_025060505.1 Candidatus Calescibacterium sp. | reverse complement strand
TAAAATCCATGAAATCAAAACTGATCCAAAACTACCAACCCTACGGAATAATTTTAAATACCACAAGCAATAGGGTAGACAAGAGAAACTTTTTTGCGCATGCCGGTTTTGAGTACAATTCCATAGAAGTAAGGAATGCCGGCACAGATATTCAGATCAAGCCTTTCGCTCAGAATATCAGAGATGTGGAGCAGATTTTGTGGAATAGCTTGCCTAATTTCTGAGGTATGAGTATTTTTGAAAGAAGACCAGGGGCTTTGCTGTATGTTCCGCTTGATAAGTGGCACCAGATTTGGAAGAAGAAAGAGAGCCTACAAAGCTTTGGCTTCTGCGTTTGGAGAAATTTGTAGCTGGAGAGAACTTGAATTGTTTCAGGCAAGTGGGTTAGATGTATGGCGGAAGATACAACAAACAAAAGAAGAATAGATCCGAATGTAAGATATGGGGGTAGGTGTTTGAGTTCAAGGTGGTAGAAGGAGCAGAGCCAAAAGCGATCAAGCAGATAAGCTCAAAAAGATACCAGGAAAGATATACATTTCAAGGAGATATACCTGATAGCAATAGATTTCAGTGCTGAAAAAATGTTTTGAATTTTGAGTGGCGTAAGATCTGGCGTTTTTGTTTAGTTCTCCGTATACCTGATTTTCTCCAAAAGCTGTTTCATATGCAGATTGAGGATAGTTTCCACAATCTTATTCATTCAGATTCCCAATTTTATTTGAAGCAAGCTTTCGGTTGTTCATTCAACGGTCTTGTAGTATGGATTGCTCCATTTCCAATCTATCTCTTCTCCTTTTGCAGATGGAGATGCCATTATTCTCACTTTCTGTCTTCTTGCATTCTCTATTTGCTCTGGGGAGGAGGATTGTCCAACTATTATTCTGGACTCATTGGGCGGTATATTTTCTCCACCAATACCGCGTCCAACTGATATACCATCTTGGTCTTCAAGCTCATAGGTTATCTGAACAGTCAATGTTACGGGAGTTTGATTTGTAATCTCAACTGCCCATTCCCATATGTAACCTGGTTTCGGAACTGTCTTGGC
>JANXBU010000063.1 GCA_025060505.1 Candidatus Calescibacterium sp. | reverse complement strand
TATCGCATGTTTCAATCCCTCATAGGTAGGATTCAAATCCATCAGAGGGAGGATAACTGGGTCGTTGATCTTCCAGTTTCAATCCCTCATAGGTAGGATTCAAATAAGGTTTGGGCAACTGCGGTTTATCCGAAGCCGGGGAGTTTCAATCCCTCATAGGTAGGATTCAAATTGAATCCACGACAATGGGAAAAGGTTTCCGATGCTCGTTTCAATCCCTCATAGGTAGGATTCAAATGCCCAGGATGGTCCTCTACCTCAAGTTCGAAATCCTGTTTCAATCCCTCATAGGTAGGATTCAAATATCTTCTTGTTGAGAATATGTAATCCTGATTCGGATGTTTCAATCCCTCATAGGTAGGATTCAAATATGAACATGGGTACTGTCCTAATTCAGGTAACGATGAGTTTCAATCCCTCATAGGTAGGATTCAAATTCTTCTTCCTGGAAGAAGAGACAAATCCCATAGTAAGTTTCAATCCCTCATAGGTAGGATTCAAATAGGACTCTAATCCGGGGTTGGAGATTCCCTTGCCAGGTTTCAATCCCTCATAGGTAGGATTCAAATGAATGAAACGAAGAGGGGAGACTCAGCATATGATTCAGGTTTCAATCCCTCATAGGTAGGATTCAAATATGTTCATACCTGGAATTGTGCGGCAGACTTGGCTATGTTTCAATCCCTCATAGGTAGGATTCAAATTTTACCTCCAACCGTTTAAAATCGTCGAACTATTTAAGTTTCAATCCCTCATAGGTAGGATTCAAATATATTCCAATTACTGACGATTTTATCACTTGGATATTGTTTCAATCCCTCATAGGTAGGATTCAAATAGGAATGTTTCATTTGTTTTGAAGCATACAAAGAAGGTTTCAATCCCTCATAGGTAGGATTCAAATGATTTGCACCATTCAAACCTGTTGAATTTGTAATTGTGTTTCAATCCCTCATAGGTAGGATTCAAATGATTAAAGAAGAGAAGCGCTGGTATTGATGAAATTTCGGTTTCAATCCCTCATAGGTAGGATTCAAATTCTCAAAACGCCCACGGCGTATGTGACGATTGTGAAGTTTCA
>JANXBU010000062.1 GCA_025060505.1 Candidatus Calescibacterium sp. | reverse complement strand
GTAGGATTCAACCATCTACAGCGGAATATTTTGATGCAGTAACATAGACAAGTTTCAATCCCTCATAGGTAGGATTCAACCCTGTATCATTCCAAATATCACTGCGTTACTTACCTAAGTTTCAATCCCTCATAGGTAGGATTCAACCAAAAAAACCCTGAATCACAATCTCAAATGGAGATGAGTTTCAATCCCTCATAGGTAGGATTCAACCCTATCATGTTGAAAAGGGGCAAACTTCTGCTGAACTAGTTTCAATCCCTCATAGGTAGGATTCAACCATTGAGCTCAATCATCCCGAAATCCAGATCGCAATTGGTTTCAATCCCTCATAGGTAGGATTCAACCTCCAATAGAACAGTGGGCTAAGGAGGTGAGTGATTAGTTTCAATCCCTCATAGGTAGGATTCAACCCATGGAGCTGAAAGTTTCATGCAACAATCTCTACTGTTTCAATCCCTCATAGGTAGGATTCAACCGCTTAACAGAAGCTTCATCTGCGGACACTTCCACCGCTTGTTTCAATCCCTCATAGGTAGGATTCAAATCAAAAGAGGGGGCAAATACCCTTCCGCCGGAGGAACGTTTCAATCCCTCATAGGTAGGATTCAAATTTGTTACGTTTGATAGTGAAATTAGACAGCTGGTAAGTTTCAATCCCTCATAGGTAGGATTCAAATCAGGCTTCTACAAGAAATAAAAGGATATATAGATGAGGTTTCAATCCCTCATAGGTAGGATTCAAATAGATACAAGCTTAGGATTAGATATAATCCCGAAATCCTGTTTCAATCCCTCATAGGTAGGATTCAAATTCAAGAAAATCATGGCAAGAAGAGCTACAATTGATAGTTTCAATCCCTCATAGGTAGGATTCAAATATTCTTTGAAGCCTTCAAAGAAGCTGCAATTGTTCATGTTTCAATCCCTCATAGGTAGGATTCAAATGATTCAGGGTTTTTTTGAAGCGGAAGAGGAGGAAAGAGAGTTTCAATCCCTCATAGGTAGGATTCAAATTACCCCTGAATATGCAAAGCTCTGGGTCGAAGAGTGTGTTTCAATCCCTCATAGGTAGGATTCA
>JANXBU010000061.1 GCA_025060505.1 Candidatus Calescibacterium sp. | reverse complement strand
GATTCAACCGTGTTTTGGTACTATACGCCGAAGCGGGTGCTCATACGGTTTCAATCCCTCATAGGTAGGATTCAACCTTCGAAATCATTAAAGAACTTGTTAAGATTTTCCCGGGTTTCAATCCCTCATAGGTAGGATTCAACCTAAATATAAAGAGATATTTGAATTCAGACCGTTACCCAGTTTCAATCCCTCATAGGTAGGATTCAACCATAGATCTTCTACTATCTCTATCTTGTCATAGAATTTTGTTTCAATCCCTCATAGGTAGGATTCAACCTTTCTCTTACCACAGAATCGTCTTTGAGCCGATTAGCGGTTTCAATCCCTCATAGGTAGGATTCAACCACATTGTCCCGCTCCAGTACAAACCCAGACTAATCGAGTTTCAATCCCTCATAGGTAGGATTCAAATTTTTTACGCCGGCACTGTGTCTCCCACGTTTGAGTAGTTTCAATCCCTCATAGGTAGGATTCAAATCTGTTGAGTTTTTCTTCAAAGCAAAAGAGGCAGGAGTGTTTCAATCCCTCATAGGTAGGATTCAAATAAGGAGTAAAAGCCAGGATAAAGCAGGGGTAGAGCTGTTTCAATCCCTCATAGGTAGGATTCAAATATTCATTCTTATCCGCTTATTTGAAGCAAAAGAGGGGGGTTTCAATCCCTCATAGGTAGGATTCAAATTATTTGCTGTTTCATTGTTTTTCAGAGATATGATAGAGTTTCAATCCCTCATAGGTAGGATTCAAATTTCGGATGAAGCTGTTCTGGATTTTAAGGGAGAAGTGGTTTCAATCCCTCATAGGTAGGATTCAACCTTGAGTGCCCGACATATTTAGAACTGGAGGATATTATGTTTCAATCCCTCATAGGTAGGATTCAACCTCGCTTTTGGATGATCCCTTTTATACCGATGGAGTCTGTTTCAATCCCTCATAGGTAGGATTCAACCGAGAGTAAAAAGGAGGATTTTGTATGGTGATTCCATTATGTTTCAATCCCTCATAGGTAGGATTCAACCGAAGTGATTCTAAGAAAACTATTCTTCCCGACTTATTTGTTTCAATCCCTCATAGGTAGGATTCAAATCCCTGCATACA
>JANXBU010000060.1 GCA_025060505.1 Candidatus Calescibacterium sp. | reverse complement strand
TAGGATTCAAACTGTGAATGATTTTGTTGAGCAGTATAGAAGAGACATGTTTCAATCCCTCATAGGTAGGATTCAAATTTATGGGGCTCCATCCCAGACGGGAGGTTCATTTTGAGTTTCAATCCCTCATAGGTAGGATTCAAATGTGTATTCAGGCATGAGTATATTTTCATCTTTCAGATGGTTTCAATCCCTCATAGGTAGGATTCAAATTATTCTCAAAATCCTGTTTCCTGAATCATATGCCGAGTTTCAATCCCTCATAGGTAGGATTCAAACCGACTTACATTCATCTACACCGTTCGAACCGTTACAGTTTCAATCCCTCATAGGTAGGATTCAACTTGTAAAGATGTTCAAGGAAGTTCCGTTTGATGTTGTTTCAATCCCTCATAGGTAGGATTCAACGGGTCAGTGGATTGAGTTCGGGGATTACCGCATTCACACGTTTCAATCCCTCATAGGTAGGATTCAACGTGATAAGTATTACGAGAGTGTGAATCTTGATTTTGAGTTTCAATCCCTCATAGGTAGGATTCAACAATACTATCCAATAGAACAGTGGGCTAAGGAGGTGAGGTTTCAATCCCTCATAGGTAGGATTCAAATCATGGTTATAGATACCATTACGAAGGATTTGTTCGGGCGTTTCAATCCCTCATAGGTAGGATTCAAATAATGACAAAGTTTTTCAGAAATTCACACTTTTTTTAGTTTCAATCCCTCATAGGTAGGATTCAAATAGGGATTTAGGAATATGGGAGAATGTGGCTCAAAATTGTTTCAATCCCTCATAGGTAGGATTCAAATACCTTCGCTCAAGGCAGAATATATCCGAGGACTTTAGTTTCAATCCCTCATAGGTAGGATTCAAATAATATGTAGAGAACCGTTGCAACATCATCTATCGTCTGTTTCAATCCCTCATAGGTAGGATTCAAATGATTTTGATTCAGTTCGGAGAACAACGGGTCTTTCTAGTTTCAATCCCTCATAGGTAGGATTCAAATGAGGTTTAACGCAAGAAGAGATAGAAAGAGAGAGAAGAGTTTCAATCCCTCATAGGTAGGATTCAAATCAATAATAAAATAAACAACATAAATTCCACGAGAATGTTTAAAAACCCGCTTAGGTGGGATGAAAATCTGTTAAGGGTGAG
>JANXBU010000005.1 GCA_025060505.1 Candidatus Calescibacterium sp. | reverse complement strand
ATAGATACAAGGTTTGATGAAGATGCTCTTGAGCTCACAGCTCTTCAGGTTATTCAGCAAAGTGCAAACGCTATGGTTGCTATAGCAAGGCTCACACCTCAGCTTGTTCTACAGCTACTTGGAGGATAAAAATTAATGGGGGGAGTTTCATACTCCCCCTAATTCTTAATTTATTTATATTTAGTGTTCAGTACAATCTCAGATATAGCAAACATAGAATTAGCTAGTTTGATTAATACCTTCAGATGACTGAGGAGGAGATAAAAGCAATATGGGAGGGACTCTCTGGTTCTAATATATCTTATGGTAACGCAAGAATTTTTATAGCTTTTACGGGGGTGAGGTCAAAGTTTGGACCAGATTTCCGTTCCGCTGTTGTTTTTGTTGATGGAATCAAAATAGAAGGGGATGCTGAGTGCCATGTTCTCTCATCGGATTGGTTCAGGCATAAACATAATCAAGATCCAAATTTCTCATCAGTAAAGATACATATTGTTTGGCAGGAGGATGTAAATCTTGATGGCATAACTATATCGCTGAGTAAAATCAGAGCTCTGAATAGCTCAAATTCATTTTTGTGTGTTGGGGCATCGGAAGAAGAAAAAAGAGCAGAACTTTTGCGCACAGCTTTTGTTAGGTTATCAAGAAAAGCTCAGAGAATAAGTGATAGGGCAAGGGAAGTAGGAGATGAGCAGTCACTTTATGAATTTTTGGCCGAAGCGTTTGGTTATGAGAAGTTTAGAAACACTCTCGTTATGTTCGCAAGAAGATATAGTTATGAAACCGTTTTGAGAGCTGGTGGATCTGATATCATAGAATATTTTATCTCTTCTTTCAGATTAGTAAAGAATCTACCATCGCGACCACAAAATGATCCAAAGAGAAGAATAAAATCTCTTCTTGAATTTTTGAAGAAAAATCATCCAATATCAGAAAAGATACTCGAATTTTTTGACAAAAAGAAACCATATAGGGATTGGCAAAATGAATTTTTAGTCAAAGGACTTGGCTATGGTCGATTCAGAACAATTGTAGCAAATGTTTTGTTGCCATACATAATGAATTACAGAGATAAACACGATGCTTTATTATTTTTTTCTTCGTTTCCCCCGGAGGAGATCAATAGGGTAATTAAAACTGGGATGAAAATTTTGAATTTGAAGAAAATTAATCTCGTAGAGGGACAAGGAATAATGGAAATTTTTAATAACAGATGTTCAAAATATCTGTGCTATCTGTGTTCTCTCAGAAGGTAGTTTTCAATATTTCTTCCCATAAACAGGAACCATAAAATATAAAAATAACATTTAAACAGATTTGTTTGTTTTGTAGTTATAAACTTTTCATAGATGATAGATCCGAAATTTTATTCAGATTTCGGGGATAGAAAAATTCCTGATCTTATTGATGGATTTTTAGAGATAGGTGAGCTCAGGTCTATTGATGATGTTTTAGTTAAGATAGCAGATATAACCGCAAAGATTGTTGAATGCGATAGAGTCTCAATTTTTATATACGACAAAAAGAAAGAAACTCTTTGGACAAAAATTGCTCACGGAGTTGCTGATAAAATAGAAGTTCCAAAAGACAAGGGTATTGTTGGCTGGGTTTTTTTGAATTCTCGTGAGCTTATAATATCTGATCCCTATTCCGATCCTCGGTTCAATAAAGAGATAGATAAAGCGACCGGGTATGTTACAAAAAACATACTTGCTTTTCCTTTGAAGACATACTCCGGAAGAACGGTTGGAGTTCTTGAGTGTATAAACAAGCTTGATGGAAATTTTGTGGAAGATGATGTAAAGTTTGTTAAAATACTTTCTGTTTATGCGGCGAATTCTATTGAAAACGCTCTTTTGTATGATGAAATAAAAAGAACACAGGATGAGATTGTCTTTAGGTTATCTCTTGCTGCTGAATTCAGAGATGAAACAACATACAATCACCTTATTCGTATGGCAAACTACTCTTATGTTATCGCTAAGGAGATGGGTTTTGACGAAGTATGGTGTGAAAAGCTCAGACTTGCTGCGCCTATGCATGATATAGGAAAACTTGGTATAAAAGATCAAATACTTCTTAAGCCAGCAAAACTCACAGATGAGGAATTTGAGGAGATGAAAAAACATACTGTGTTTGGATATGAAATTCTCAAAGATTCCGATATCGAAGTTCTAAGGATGGCCTCCAACATAGCGATAGCTCATCATGAGAAATATGATGGTTCTGGATATCCTTATGGTTTGAAAGGTGAACAGATACCAATTGAAGCAAGGATTGTAGCTGTAGCTGATGTTTTTGATGCTCTTACATCTGAAAGACCATATAAAAAAGCTTTTCCTGTCGAACAAGCTGTAAAAATGATAGAAGATGAATCCGGAAAACATTTCGATCCAAATGTTGTTCAAGCTTTCAAAAATGTAATTCATAAAATTCTTGCTATAAAGAAGCAATACGAATAGAGATCTATCAATTATGAATATGTCTTTTAAATTTTTCTCCTATAAATCCTTTTTTTTTACACATTTATTTTTTTCAATACTTTTAGCTCAAAGCTCAAGAGTTTTTGCAGAAATATCTTGTGATAGTTGTCAAGATAACTTCTGTTCCTCCATAACACAGATAGGATTTGTTGATGGAAGTAAAATTTATTCTTTTGATGTTACATTATCTTGCTCAAATTGTTCTGGATATACTATACGTATAGCTTTTGATGATACAAGGGGTAAAAAATATATAAAAGAAGAAAGTATATCTCAAGATGGTCAGAAAAGTTACAAAATAGATTTGCAGAATTTTTACATTTCAGATGGTCTGATTTCTGTTTTCTTTGAGCAATCATCTACTGGAACATCTGGATATCAAATCGTTTCAGATTTTTCGTGTCAGGTTTTCTATGATGATTATCCAAAAGTGCCATCTGGTGTTCAGGCTGTTCCCAGAGAATCTGCTTTTTCTATAAGATGGAATGAACCTGTTGATAGAGACATCGCAAAGTTCAGAGTCTATTATGGTTTTCCAGATTCATGCTCTTCTGATTTTGTTGAAACATCAACATATGAGATAACCGTAACTACCGTTGCTGGAGAACCTATAAAAAATGGTGTTAAATATTGTGGATTCGTTCAAGCTATAGATAACGGTGGGAAGATATCAGAAAGTTCAGATAAATTTTATGTTATACCAGCCAAAACATTCAGATTTGCAGAAGCCGAAGAGTTTGGATGTGTTATTGCTAACGTTTTTGGGGAATCCATTATAACAAAATACCTTCGCGTTTTCAGAGATGTTGTACTGAAAGTTCCGGGTGGATATTCATTGGTGAGAATTTACTATAAGCTTTCATATAAGATTTTGACTTTTTGGAACAAATTTGTGAGAAAAATTTCAGGTAATCATTCTTTTTCGAGTAGAACTTTTGTTTCGCTTATAGACCTTTTATTTTCTCCAAGAAACCTTTATGCTGATGATTATGTTGTATTTGTTGGTGCCGGTATAACAAGTTTCAATAAACTTGGAATTTTTCAGGGTAAAAATATATTCAAGTTAGCTTATGGAAACAGGTTAATTCTTGCTGATTTTTTGGTTGGAAGAAAAATTATTTCATTTTTGCCTTTCTATATATCTGTGAGAACAAATCCATCAATTTTGCAGGGAAGAAGATTGATTTTTTCCGATTCCGGAGAAATTATTAGAACAGATGAGCAGTATTCTACTCTTATTCTTTTGCCTGTTAGCTTGGGTGCTGAGATATTTTTAAGGTTCGTAGAAGATCAGATTTTTGTTCCAAGTGGCGGAGGCTTTCTATCTGGTAATCTCTTGTTTGAAAGTTATCCGGATGGCTCTAAATTGGGAGTTGTTTTAGGTCCATCTTTTTCATTCGGTGGAAATTTTCTTCTTGATTTCCTTGACAGAAGATCGGAAGCTGTAGCAAGATCAGATTATGGAATTCAAGATTCGTTCGTTTTTGTAAGAGGAACTATTTTTTTTGTGAACCTTGTGAGAAAGAAGGGATCGTTTTCGTTCAGACGTTCAAATTACTTTGATTTTTCTTCTTTTTATCTTTCAGCAGGAGTTTCATTTACTTTCTGATTTTCAATTATCTGAGCTATTTCTGAGAATTCTATTGGACCTATTATTTTTCTTGCTATTTTACCATTAATGACTATGTATGTTTCTGGGACACCGGTTGCTCCGTAATCTAAAGCGATTTCTCCTTTATCATAGGCTATATAATCGTAAGGGTTGATTTCTTGTAGATATTTATCTATTTTATCTTTTGAGTCGTTGAAGGCTACGCCAACTATAACTATATTTTTTGTTTTTGATTTTAGCTCAATCAATTTTTCTCTTTCAGCTGAACATTCTTTACACCATGAAGCGAAGAAATTTATAAAAACTGTGTTTCCATTTGAAATATCTGAAATTTTTTTCTGGTTACCTGAGAAATCTTCCGATACGAAGTCTGGAGGAACTTTTCCAATAAGTGTAGATTTTTCAAAAAGTTTCTTTGAACGAAAGAGGCTTGGTAAGAAAATCAGGGCTATTAATGTTCCAAATATTGCACCAACAAGGACCTTCTTCATATAATTCGTTTATTATATTGTTTTGTTTGCGATGTTTTGCGAATTTTAAAAAGATATATTCAGGTATTAACATAATCAGATATGAAAGCAACAGCGGAACTTGAAGACCATAGGGAGAAAATAACAGAGGAGCTCCCAACAATCGAGCATCAAACATCAAGAGGTAGAAAAATAGTTCGTCTTTCGGTAAATACTTTACCGCGCCTTTTCAACAGTATCTATGTCGTTTTCCTTGATGACAAAGTTTTTCTCATTGATTTTGGATTTTCATTAAAACCTCAAAAGTTTTTTGAGAAATTTGAAAGAGATATAACGAAAAAATATTCGGTTGATATAAAAGATATATACGGTGTTATAGTAACTCATGCTCATATCGATCACTTCGGAGGACTTTCAGAATTGCTTAGTGTTAATCCTAATATAAAAGTTTTTGTTCACGAAATTGATTCAAAAGCTGTTGAGAGATTTGAGGAAACATTCATATATGCAAAGCATTATTTTGCGGTTTTTCTCAGAAGAGCGGGACTAGATGAAGAAGGTGTCAGAACACATATCAGTATGTATTCAGCTTCAAAGGAGTTTTTGAAATCTGTGAAGGTTTCAAAGCCTCTGAAAGATATGGAGAAGCTTGAAGATTTTCTTGTCGTTCATACACCGGGGCATAGTCCGGGACATATATGTTTGGTACTAGATGATGTAATTTTTACTGGGGATCACATTCTTCCTTATATTACTCCTCATCAGTTCCCAGAAAGTATAATGAAGTACACGGGAACGGGTCACTATATTGAATCTCTTGAAAAGATACAGAGGTTGGTCATTGAGAAGAAAATTTCATATGGTCTTCCTGCACACTACACCATAGTTCAGGATGTAAATCAGAGAGCAGAGGAAATAAAAATTCATCACTTTAATAGATTGAAGGAAATACTCAAAATATGTAAGGAACCAAAGACGATGGTTCAAATTGTACATGAACTATTCCCAGATAAGCAAGGTTATCAGTTTATACTCGCTCTTGATGAAGTTGGAGCTCATGTTGAATATTTGTGGGATAGAGGTTACCTTTCTATAAAGAATATTCAGGAATTTATAGAAAATGATGATGTAGATGCACTTTGGGTAACTTCAAGAGATGACTTTGACTTCAAACAATAAAAACAAATCCGTACAATTTTGAAACTTCTTTTGAAACTTCTTCAGGACATAAAGAGTTTATTGATCTTCTGAACCTTCTTGCGAATCATGAACGGAACAGAAAATCTCAGAAAATTTTTGGATATACATCTGAGGATTCTTTCATTTTCTAATTTACTTAAGTGTGTTATGGTATGTTTCAGAACAACTACAAAGCGAGAATGATTGCTATATTGTTTCTTTCTCTTGCCGGAATATTCGGTAGTGTTTATACTGAAATTTTTCAATCAGCTCCTTGTAATTTTTGTTTGATCATAAGGTATAGCGTGATCGCAATTTCTTTTATATCTTTTTTGAGTCTGTTCTGGAAATGGTTGAGTTTTCTTATGGTTATACCAATATCTGTTGCTCTTTGGGCAGATTACAAAATAATGTCTGCTGAGTTTTTTCCGAAAAACTATGTTTGCGAAGGCGATGTTTGTCAAACTCCGGAATTCTTGGGAATAAGACTTTCTATTTGGGCTATGATGATCTTATCTGCAATACTTTTCTTATTTGTTTTTGATACGATACAGAAAATTAGAGAGACCAGGAATCGAACTCTGCATGGTGGAAGTAAATGAGGCAGATTTCGGGAAAAAGAAAAAAGGTTCTTGTAATAAGACTAAGTTCTCTGGGTGATGTAGTTATATCAACAGTTGTCCCAAGCATTCTGAAAGACTATTTTGATGTTTATTTTCTGACTAAAAAGATTTTCTCCGATATAGTCCAAGATATTCCATATATAAAAGTTTTAACTCTGCGAAATTATTCTGTTTGGGAGCTTGTGAGATTGATTTACAGGCTCACGATTATTTCTCCAGATTATATAATTGATCTGCAAGATAAACCAATTACCTCTATGATAAGATTTCTTCTTGATCCCTTGAGAAGCAAAACTTTTGTTTGGGATTCGCAGAGAATAGAAAGAAGGTTATCTATTTTATCAAAGGATTTTTCGCGTATAAGACCTGTTTTTAAGAGATTCTCAGATGTTGCTTTCAATGTTCTTGAGCGAGAGGGAGTTTTGGGAGATCTGTCTTACAATCCGAAATATGAATCTTTGGAGGATAACCTAAGGTTTCTACCACAAATATTTCCACCAGATGAACCTCAGAACAAGAATCTTCTTTCTCTTTCTGATTATGTTGTTGTTGCTCCGGAATCTGCGTGGAGAACTAAGATGTGGAATATTTTTGAATGCAAAAAACTTGTAAGATCTCTGGAAAGCAAAGGAATCAATGTAGTTTTGGTTGGTAAAAATACCTATCTTAACGATGTTTTTGATGTCGGAGTAAAGCTTTTCGGGAAAGTTTCTCTGAGAGATCTCAAATACATTTTAAGCAAGTCTTTGTGCGTTGTTTCTGTTGATTCTGCTATTTCTCATATAGCGTCTGCGTTGGGAGTTAAGGTAATTTCAGTTTTCACTTCGTCTGATCCTCGTATGGGTTTTTATCCTATCAATTCGAAGGTTATTATGAAGAGTAATGTACGGTGTCGTCCATGCTCGTTGCACGGGAAGAATTACTGTCCATCTGGACATTGGCTATGCACTTATGTTCCTCATCAGGAAGTTGAGAAAGCTGTTTTAGAGATTATTCAAGAAAGTATCAACATAAAATCAGTGTAGGTCAGCTGAACGTACCTTGTAGATCAATATATAGCGTATCTTAATTTTGCTGAGATCAAAATAGAAACTTTATTTATCTCTAGAATTTTTCTGACATTGCAGCAAAGCGATTTTGGAATACAAACATCAGAATTTATGAATGTTGCTTTTTTGGGACTCGGAAATCTCGGACGAGCCATTGCGAAAAGAATAAAACTTTTTTTTGGCAAAGATATGAATCTTTTTGTATGGTCAAGGAACAGAACAAAGGTTGAGTTATTTGTTTCAGAAACATCTGCTGTTCCTCTAAAAGATCTATCTGATATACCAAAAGATGTTGAATTTGTTTTGATTTGTCTCTTTGATAGTGATGCTGTTGCATCTGTTATTGATAAGATAGACGTTTCCGGGAAAATTTTAGTTGATCTCACCACAAACCATCCAAAAAGAACTCCGGAGTTCTACAACACGGTAGCAAACAGAGGAGGAAGTTATCTTGAATCTCCGGTTTTAGGTAGTGTTATACCAGCTATGGAAGGGAGGCTGACCGTTCTTGTTGCGGGTGAGGAGAAAGCTTACCTTAAAGTTCAAAGTATATTATCTGCTATTGCTTCAAAAATATTTTTCTTTGGAAACAATATTCCCAATGCTTCGAAGATGAAATTGGTCAATAACCTTGTTCTTGGTGGATTTATGGCTGTTCTTGCCGAAGCTTTAGCCGTGGGTGAGAAACTTGGACTGTCCAAAGATACTTTGATTGATGTTCTTTCGCATGGTGCGGGTAGATCTGCTATACTTGATGCTAAAAGATCAAAACTTGTAAACAAGGATTTTTCTCCACATTTCTCTGTTGCTCTTATAAGGAAAGATCTTGATTATCTTATTGATTATGCTTTTGCATCAGATGAGAAAAAATTTTTAGCTCAAAGCATATACAGCGTTTACGATAGAGCAAAGCAGTTTGGGTTATCACAGCTTGATTTTTCTTCGGTTTACCTTATGTTTGAGAAAATCTTGAAAGAATAAAGTTTGATCTGATTTCCATAAATTAAGAAATAAAATGAAATTGGAGAAAATTCTCGTTTCCCTGAAGCCGTATATAGACAAAGAGAAGATCTTAGATATACTCAGAATTTTTGAAGAAAGATCTATAAGTGTTTTCGCTTTTGATGACTTTCCGTTTTCTAATAGTGTGAAGGTATTCAGCGGAGAAAAGATGGATGCTATTTTTGTTTTCGGAGGAGATGGGGCTATTTTGAGAACGGTTGAGCGAATAATAAAGATTGACGATATACCTCCGATAGTCGGAGTTAATATGGGAAAGGTTGGGTTTCTAACTTTTGGAGAAGATTCTCTTGAATTAACTCTTGATATGATAATGAGAGAAAACTTTGTTGTAGATAACAAGACTCTGATGGGTTTCTCATCTGATAATGAAGAGCTTTTTGCACTCAATGATGTTGTTGTTAGGTCAGATGATCTCTACGAATTCGAAATAAGAACAGATGTGCATGATGTTGTAAGAGTCAGAGCTGATGGTGTTATTGTTTCTTCTCAAACCGGTTCCACAGCCTATAATCTGTCTGTTGGAGGCCCTCTTGTTTTACCAGGCATAGATGTTTTTGTTATATCTTTCATTGCACCTTTTTCTCTTTCTGCGCGACCACTTGTTGTAAGTCCGAAAAGAAAAATTAGATTGAGTTCGAAGAAACCTGCAAAACTTTACTCCGATGGAAGATTTGTAAGAGAGACCAGCAAAATAGAAGTTTTCTATTCACACAAATCTATAAAGATCCTAAGAAGTGTAAATTTTAATTTCTTCGATGTTCTAAGAAGAAAGCTTGAATAAATATTGCTGAGCAGGGTTAGGTTAAAAATAGTGAAATAACAAGAAGGTAGCAACTACTTATGTTTTCCAAACTTGATATCCTTTATAACTTTGTATATTGGTCCTTGTGGAGTTAGAGTGCTTTCAAAGATCGTTATCGAATTGGCGATAAACTTTCCAAATTCAGTTTTTGTTTTTGCAAGTCTATTTATTTTTTCAGAGGGATTGCCACTCTTTACTCTTCCGATCGTTATGTGAGATACGAATTTGTTTTCCTTTTCAAAACCAAGCTCCGATAGAGTTTCATCAACCGCTTTTTTTACGTCATATATTTTTTGTGAGAGAGCACCAATCCAGATTACTCTGGGAGTATTGAATGAAGGAAAAACTCCTATTTCTTCAACGGAAATCTCAAAAGGTTCTACTAGCTGACTCGATTTCTCTATCTTCTCTGAGACTCTCGGAACCATCTCATCATTGATTTCCCCAAGGAATTTCATCGTTATATGGAGATTTTCCTTTTCAACCAATTTTATTCCAGGGATTTTGGAGAAGTTTTGTTTTGCGAATTGATTTATTTTCTCTGAGATTTCTTCTGGTATTTTTATTGCTATAAAGACCCTTGCCATATTTTCTGTATCACATTTTTAAGTTTTTCAATCGCTCTTTTTCTATGTGATACTTCTGTTTTTTCATCAATTGAGGATTCTCCAAATGTTTTGTTTAGTTCTGGTGAGAAAAATATAGGATCATATCCAAAACCTCCTGTTCCTCGTAGTGTATAAGTTATCTCACCGTAAGTGTAACCGAAGTCATAAAACCATACATCTTTGAAAAAAATCAGGGCACAAGATACATATCTTGCAGTTCTTCTTGTTTTGTTCTCCATCATGTCCAGAATGTGCATGCATCTTTCGTAGTCGGTTGAATCCGGTCTTGGAACAACTGCTGAATCTTTTCCGGGGTATCCACCCAGAACGAAAATCTCAAGACCAGAGTCCTCACAGAGTATTGGTATTCCGCTTATTCTTTCTTTCCACCAAAGAGCTTTTAAGAGTGCATTTTCGTAATAATTTTTTCCGTTTTCTGGTATGTTCTGTTTTAATTCAGGTAGTAGAATCTCTATTTGGTCTGAGAACATTTTGCTTAGTATGAGCTTTATTTCTTCTATCTTTCCTTTGTTTTGTGTTGCAACAAATATTTTCATGTTTAAAAAATCCTTACAATAAAAAAAATAAGGATAACAAGGTAAAATTTTGACTTATGCATTTTGAATTTTCAAATCTTTTTTCCTTGGTAGGTGTATTTATAGTTGCTTTCGCTGTGGTCATTTCGTATTTCATATATCGTGAGATCAAATCAAAAATTAGTTATTTCTTTGCTACACTTATAATTGGTATAGCTCTATTTGTCGTTCTTAAGGATGAAAGGCAGACATTGATAAGCAAACTCGAGAGCAGCTCCAGTATAAAAGACCTATACATGCTTGCTCACATCTATCAGGCGGAAGGCAATATTCCAGAACTTATAAGAGTTTATATGAAGATAATAGAACGTGATCCTAAAGATGAGCAGGCTCTCTTAAATCTTGCTGTACTTTTGATTCATTCAGGACATCAGGAGCTTGGACTTCAGATAGCAAAGAGAGTTATATCAATCAACCCGGAGAACAGACAGGCAAGAGAAATAATTGAACTTCTTATGGATTCAAGAAAAAATCAAGAAGGAAAGCATGACAAAGATAACACCAGCATTAAAAACGTAAAGCCTAATACAGATGAAAAATAGTTCTGGAATTTTCAATGTTCTTTTGAGATTTTGTATAGCTTGATTTATATATCTGGTTTGACCTAAAGTGAATTCCCTTTGAGTATTATAGGTATTCCAGAAACAATCAGATAAGCTTGATTGGAGATTTTAGCTACTTCTCTATTAATATGTGATAAATGTTTTGACCACTCTCTTGTTTGCTTGTCTGACGGAATTATACCAAGACCGGTTTCATTTGAAACAATAAGAATTACATTTTTGAATTTTTTGAGACTCAAAATAAATTCTTTTTTTATTGAGTTTATTTTCTCTGTATCACTTTGGTATTTGAAGAATATATTTGTTATCCACATCGTCAGGCAATCGAGAACAATGATTTCGTATTCATCTTTCAGCTGCTTGTGTATTTCATAGGGCTCTTCTATGGTCATCCAATTTCCAAGTTTTTCTCTTTCTTCTTTATGTTTTTTGATTTTCTCGGTCATTTCTTCATCTCTTGGTTCCGCTGGTGCTATGAAAATCTTTTTCCTAAAACCTTTTTGCTTCGATATTTTTTCCGCAAGATGTAAAGCGAAAGAGCTCTTTCCGCTACCGATCCCACCTGTTATAAATATCTTCATTTTCATGTTTAAATATACTTTTATCACATGAAGATAATTTTTGTCCATAACTACTATCAGTTCAGGGGCGGAGAAGATGAGATGGCAGATCTTGACACGAACCTTCTGAGAAAGAAAGGTAATCAAGTTCTATTTTTTTCAAGACACAACAATGATATAAAGAACTACGATTTGTTTCAGAAAGCAACTCTGCTTTACGAACCCGTTTTCTCTTTGAAGACTTACTATGAGATAAAGAAAAAAATACAAGATTTTAAACCAGATATAATCCACATAAACAATTTTTTCCCACTTATATCTCCATCTATTATATATGCTGGAGCTCAGATGAAGATACCAGTTGTTATGTCTCTTCACGATTTCCGAATAATATGTGCAAACGGACTTTTACTTCGTTCATCAAGAATCTGTGAAAAGTGTTTTTCTTCTCCGATCTATGGTCTTATTTACAGATGTTACAGAAATTCTTTGATTCAGACGTTGCCTGTTTCGCTTATGATATTCGCTCATCAGAAGCTGAAAACCTGGACGAGAAAGATTACACTTTTTATTTCGCCATCTGGATTTGTAAAGAGAAAATTTGCTGAGTTCGGATTGGATTCAAAGAGAATTTTTGTCAGACCGAACTATGTTGAAGATGAATTTGTCAAAACATTTGAGACCAGTTTCAAAAATGTTAAGAAGGAAAGTTACATTTTGTTTGCTGGAAGGTTGAGTGAAGAAAAAGGTATAAAACCTCTGCTTGAGGCCTGGGATATTCTGAGGTCGCAGAACATAAAGATCAAGCTCAAGATAGCTGGTGACGGTCGGCTTATGAGATATGTAAAAGACAGAGCAAAAAACAACGAACTTCTGGAAGTTCTAGGATTTGTGAAGAAAAAAGATCTTGTGGAGCTTATGGCAAAAGCGAGTTTTACAGTAGTTCCATCTATATGTTATGAAGTTTTTGGCAGATCAATTATTGAATCTTACGCTGTTGGAACACCTGTTCTTGCAAGTAAAATAGGTGCTTTTGAGGATATAGTTGTAGAAGGTAAAACTGGTTTCTTCTTCGATCCGGAGCCCAGTGCTATAGCTCGGAAGGTAAGAGAAGTTTTTGGCAGAGATGAGCTTATCAGGTACCTAAGTGAAAATTCAATCAAAGAGTTTGCAAGGAATTACACAGAAGACACAGCTTACAAAAGGCTTATTTCCTTGTACGAAGAAGCAATAAGATTTAATGAATCGCTGGTGGTTTGAATCTGGATTTTACAAGTTTCAAGCCAATCAAATTTTGTATGTCTAAAAACATTCAGAAAAAAATAAAAAGCTACCGGACACTTTCTATATAGAAGACTTATGGGTATTCTTGAGAATTTGAAGCCTCCAAAGGGAGCGACACATAAAAAGAAGAGAGTTGGGAGAGGATACGGCACGCACGGTAAAACATCTGGAAGAGGGCATAAGGGACAGGGACAAAAGGGAACAACACCTCCACCACGATTTGAGGGAGGGCAGACCCCTTTTATAAGAAGGGTTCCAAAAAGAGGATTCAGATCAAAATTTCCGAATATATATCAAATAGTGAATCTGAAGGATCTCAATAAGTTAAACTTTTCCGAGATCGATCCACAGATTCTCTGGCAGGCTGGTTTGATAGATTCCAAATCAAAGCCTGTAAAGATACTCGGTGACGGCGAAATTTCAAGGCAAATTTCTGTAAGGGTTCATGCAATATCTGAACCCGCAAGAAAAAAAATAGAACAGGCTGGCGGAAAGGTCGAACTGATAAAAACTTGATAGATATTACTGTGTCCAAAAATTGCCTAATAATTTCGTACCTGATTTGTGATGGTTTTATAAAATGTCAGACTCAAATTCTGAAGTAGCTGAATATCAGACATCAGAGAGCATTACTGGACACAGCAGATAGATATAACTTATCTTCTCAACAACAAAGCCATTTTTTCACGAACATTGATTATTCCCTGAAAATTAAGGCAAAAGACCAAAACACAACAAAAATCTACGACCGCGAAGAAATGATTAGATTTTTCTAACTCTTATGTGAAAAAATACTTTGGAGTAAATCAGTTATTAATAATAAAAAATCAATGAGTACGGATTACAAATCAACTATTTTTCTTCCAAAAACAGAGTTTCAGATGAAGGCGAATCTACCGAGTACGGAACCTGCTTTTATAGAATTTTGGCAGAATGAAAAGATATTTGAGAAAACTCAGAAAGAACAGCGAGATCAGGTTTTCTTCCTACATGATGGTCCGCCATATGCTAACGGTAAAATCCATTTGGGACATGCTTTGAACAAAATCATAAAGGACATTACCGTTAAGTTCAACATTTTGGACGGAAAAAAGGTCTTTTTTGTCCCGGGTTGGGACTGCCATGGTCTACCCATAGAAAAAGAGGTAGAAAAAAAATATGGAAAGAATATATCTCCAACAGAGATAAGAGAACTCTCACGAAAATACGCGCAAGAGTTCATAGAGATACAGAAAAAAGATTTCATTAGGCTTGGAGTTTTCGGATCGTGGGATAAGCCATACATCACGATGTCTCCTGACTATGAAGCACTTATAGTTTCTGCGATAAATGAGATCTGGAAGAAGGGCAAGATATATGATCATTTCAAGCCCGTGTTCTGGTGTCCTCATTGTGTTACTGCTCTGGCTGAAGCAGAGGTTGAATACAAAGATAAAACTTCACCTTCAATATATGTTCTTTTTCCTGCTAAATTCTCTGAACTGAAAGGTAAAAAATTCGATAACCTTTTTGCTTTGGTTTGGACAACTACTCCCTGGACTATTCCTGGCAATTTTGCTTTGGCTTTTGGTTCCTCTATAAAATATGTTGTAGCCAAAAGGGACTCTCAGAATTTTATAGTAGCGGAAAAGCTAAAAGATGCTCTTGGTGAGTGCGAGATTGTTCTTGAATTGAATGGTCAGGAGTTTGAAGGAAAAGTTTTCTCACATCCTATATTCCATAGAGATTCGGTCGGCGTTATAGCAGATTTTGTGAGCGAGGAAGAGGGAACAGGTATAGTTCACATAGCTCCGGGTCATGGAGATGAAGATTTTTCGGTTGGAATAAAGTATAATATTCCTGTTGTCAGTGTTCTTGATGAGTTTGGGAAAGGCACTAGGGATTCTATGAAATATGAAGGATTGTTCTATGAGAAAATCAATGAAAGTGTAGTAGAGGATCTGAGAAGCTCGGGCCTCCTTTTTAAAGCAGGGAAATATCAGCATTCGTATCCACACTGTTGGAGGTGTAAAAATCCTATAGTTTTCAGAGCGACAAAGCAGTGGTTTATAAAAGTAAGCGATATAAAAGAAGATCTTATCAGAGAAATAGAGAAGGTAAATTGGATTCCTCCGGAGGGAAAGAGGAGGATTTCTTCTGCTGTCTTATCAAGACCAGATTGGTGCATATCTCGTCAGAGGTTCTGGGGATGTCCTATTCCATATGTCAAGTGCAAAAGCTGTTCAGAATATATATGGAGCGACTTTGTTGCTCAAAGAATTATAAAAGATACTCTTGATGGAGATGGTTCATCATGGTGGAGAAAACCTGTTTATGAATTTCTTCCCGAAGGTTTCAAGTGTTCAAGGTGTGGCGGAACTGAGTTTGAAAAGGGGAAAGATATACTTGATGTTTGGATAGACTCGGGTTTAAGTTTTCTTTATGCTTCAGATGTTTTGAAAATCTCAGACGTGGCTGATATATACATAGAAGGAACAGATCAGCATAGGGGTTGGTTTCAGAGCTCCTTAATTCTTTCATATTTGCTACAAGGAAAAGCACCATATAGATCTGTTTTTACGCATGGCTTCATTCTTGATGAGTTCAAAAGAAAAATGTCAAAATCTCTCGGAAATGTTGTATCTCCGGAGGACATAATAAAGGAAGATGGAGCAGAGATAGTAAGAATATGGAGTGTGTATTCTGATCCATCGGAGGATGTAAAAATATCTGAGAAAATTTTATCGGAAGTCAAAGACATTTACAGGAAGGTCAGAAACACAATAAGATTTATGCTAGGTGTTCTTGGAGACAATCCCCAGGAAAAACCGAAGGTTTTTAACGAAATAGATAGATACATTCTTTTTTCTACATCTGAGTTTGAAAAGGAAGTTCTTGAAGATTACAAACATATGCAGTACCACAAGATCGTCAGAAGAATACACAGTTTCTGCGATAGAACTCTTTCAAGAATCTACCTTGATGTTATAAAAGATACTATATACTGTGATTCTAAAACTTCAGAGAGGAGAAAAGGTGCGCAGTACGCAGTATTTTTGATTTTGCGTTCGCTGATTATTCTTATATCTCCAATTTTCTCTTTTCTTGCTGAGGAGGCTTATCAGAAAATACCAGAGGTGTTTGGTTTTAAGAAGAAAAAGAGTGTCTTTCTTGAGAGATTTGAAAACAACCTCGTTTCTTCCGTTTTGAGCAAGAATGAACTTGATATAACCGGTATATCGGAGTTCTTTAAATATTCTCTTGAGATTCGTGAGAAGATAAACGAAATAGCAGATTCAATGAGAAAAAGTGGTAAGGTGGGTAGCTCTCTTGAACTGAAGGCCAAAGTTTTCGTTCCACCTGATCTTACACGAAACATTGAAAATCAAGAAAAGATTTTGGAGGAGCTTTTTATAATTTCAAAAGTTGAGATTTTTTCTGAAAAGTTTGATACAGATAAATCTTTTGTTCTTGAGAAGTATGAAGATGCTGTGAAGTGTCCAAGGTGTTGGAAATATCATGAGCAAAAAAATAACAAAGATCAGCTATGCAAAAGGTGTCTTGAATTTGTTTCTATGTAGATTGACTATTCATTTTAATTATGCTAGTTTATGTTTATTTGTTATAGAAGTTACGAAATATCTTTGAGTTTAGAATATTCTTTTGTTTTATCCGATTTTTCAAGATTATGAGATAACGAGAATTCTGGAAAATTTATAACGGTTTATTGCGCAATTCATCACACTATTTCTGGGCGATGATGGGGTATTGTATAGGATTCTTTGGCAAACTATTTATTTAGTCACAAAGATTTTTTGTATTAAATTGTATTTTTGTATTAATTCATTACAATAGAGTTTGAGCGCCTGTAGTTCAGTGGAAGAACGCCGGATTGCGGATCCGGAGGTCGTGGGTTCAAGTCCCACCAGGCGCACCAGATTTTTTCTCAATATCTTGTTGTCTTAAATGTTTTTTATAATAACCGGGAAGGGAGGAGTTGGTAAATCAACTTGCTCGGTTCTTCTTGCAAATTATCTTTCCTATAAAGGGAGCACCGTTCTTTATCACTACTCAGTATCACCAGTTTATAGATTTGTAGATCGTAGAGTTAAGATGTATTATCTTGATGTTGAGGAAGAATCTAAGGAATATTTGAAAATCAAGCTTCCGTTTTTTCTTTGGTATCCGCTTTCAAGATCTTCTATTTTCCGAGTTTTTTCTCGGCTTATCCCAGGATTTTCTGAGCTCATTATTCTTGGAAAGATGTGGTATGATTTTTATAACAAAAAATATGATTTTTATGTTTTTGATGCTTTTCCAACAGGTCAGATTCTATCTATGTTGAAAATACCAGAGGCAGGACTCAAATCTGATGTGGGCGGAGTTGTCAGGTCTGATTTTGAGAAAATGTATGATTTTGTGAAAAATTTAAGATTAATACTTGTTTCAGTTCCAGAGCAAATTGTTTATGAAGAATCTGAAGAGTTTATTACTTCTGCCAGAGAATATGGACTAAATCTTGATACGGTATTTTTGAATAAGTTTTACCGTAGGAATTTACTGGAGCAAGATTTAGATTGGATAGAAATGATTTTAATTGAGGGAAAGCTAAACGAAAAGGAAAGACAGGAGTTTAAGGATATGCTTTCTTTTGAAAAATTTTTTTCGGAAAGTTCAGAGAAATTTTATCAGAAATTTATAGACTTAGGTTTTAATGTTGTCAAAGTTCCATTTTCATTTTCTGGTATGACTCAGGAATTTTTCAGCAATTTGGATGGTTTTTTCAAGGATTTTGCTTGAAAATTTAAAAATCTATAAAAATCTGAAAAAAGAGAAAAAGAAATGTGCTATTTGCAAAATCAAAATAATTTATAAAATAAGGAGGTAAAATTACATGAAAAAAGGCATAATATATAACTCTTTAGTTTTGGCGCTTTTCGGTCTTGTCTTTTCTTACTGTGAGAAGAAGCCGGAGAAGGAACTACAGGACGCTCAGGGAGCGGTTAAGGAGCTTGAGGAGATGGGAGCTCCTCAATATATTCCAGACGAGTGGCAAGCATTGAAATCTAAGTTGGAGGATGCTCAGGCAAAGGTAGATAGAAGACAGTACAAGGAAGCCCGTGAGCTTCTTTCTTCTATAATATCGCTAGCTCCAACTCTTAAGCAGAAAATAGAAGAAAAGAAGAAGGAGGAAGAGGCAGCAAAGGCTCAAGAGCAGCAACAAGCAGCTCCAGAGGCGGCAACACCTCCTTCTCCAGCTCAGCCACAATAATATAATGAGGGGAGGAAAAGGAAAAATTTCAATTGCTCTTACCTCCCCTCATACTCTATTCATAAAACAACATTACAGAAAACTTGCAAAATCAACATCAAAATCCATAAAACTATATTATGACTCAAAATAGTAGAGGCAACAGTATAAATCTATTCTTATACCTTTTTGCTCTATCTTTTGTTTTCTTTTCAGGTATCTCATGCGGTGGAGGCGATAATCAGGAGAACAGCCAAAGTGGTGTCTTTGATTTCGTAATATATTCTGGAACAGATAGAGAAACTAGAGTAGATCCTCAGAGTCAGACCATACCAACGGGAAAAAAATTATCTATAAGATATAAAGGGAAGAATAAAGACTGCTCAGACTGTTCATTTGAGTGGAAAAAAGGTGAAAATCTACTTGGAGTGGGAACAGATTTGAATATAGTATTCTGTCAAGACGGAAATGAAAACTTATTATTCAGGGTCATTGGTGTAGATGGAAACGAGATTGAGCAGTTCAATTTAAATTTTTCTATCTCTAGATCAGATATCAAGAGATCTGATGAAGTTCAAAGGGCTCTTGACATCTTCAAGAACGATGTTCTTATTATTGGAGTAGATAGAACTCAAGACAGAGAAGTTTTGCAGAAACTCTCTTCCGCTCTTCTTTCCTTACAGGCTTATGTAAACGTCGAAAATTCATGTGATGCTGAGGCAGTTTATGCTCTGACTCTTGGAAAGGTGGTAGCTATACTTTCTGAACTTCAGAATCTCGTTGTTGAATATTTTACGGGAACACTGACGAAAAATGACATTCTGATTATAATAGATACCGGAGTTAAACCTGCAAGACAAGACCTTGAAGCAATAATAAACTCTGGTTCCTTACCTTCTGATTTTTCTTTTAGGGTTAAAAATCTTCAAATTTATGTTATAAGAGATTTTCCAGAATCAGATATTGTTGAAAAACTATATCTGAATCTGAGCGGGGAGCACGATCTAACAGATTTTTATTTTCTTACATCATTTGTTGAATTTATTGCTGGTGTCTTTGATATAATACTTTCTCTTAATTTATCTATTGAATTCTTGTTGGATTTACCTCCAAAAGCTTCCCAGAGAATAGAGCAGGGAGTTCCTCTTAATCGTATAATTGCTGAGGAATTTATAAACTATCTTGTTTCTAATCCCGCTTTTTTAGGACTCTCTGTTGACGCGTATTCTCGCTTGAAGCAGGCTCAGTCTGCGCTTTATAACGGTTTCAGAAATGTTCAAAGAATGTTCGATTCTCTAAAAGAGGAAAGAGATGACCAGACTGACGATATTATAAGATACTGGGATTGCGGTAAGGATAAAATTTGTCCCGGGGATGCAGGAGATCCCTATGCTGACATAAATTCAGACAACAAAAGAGATAACAATGAACCTTACCTTGATTTGAATGGAAATGGTGAATGGAATTCAGCATGGTCTGCCGCAGATGAAGGTGAAGGGAATAAAAGATATGATATAGGAGAAATGATTGGTACCGAAAAAATAAAATTTACGGGGAATGAAGATGGTCTATTTCTTAATATCTCTGGTAGTACGGGAAGTTTGCTCTATCAAATCATATTTCAACGAAAGGTTTTTGACATCATAGCTCAAAATTTAGTTGGAGGAGTTCTTGATATAGGAAGAATTATTGGTCAATCAAATGAATCTTTAAGAGACCTATTGTGTTCTCTTGGTATATCTTTTCCGGAGGTGAGATTATGGGAATTTTTCGTTTCTCCAACATCTCTAAGAGATATGCTTCCACGCTGGGATCCGAATAAGAAAGATATAATTATTCAGAGAGATACGGAGATGTTTTCGGATACAGGATTAGATGGAAAATTTTCATGGGATTACTCAGGATACCATCCTCTTTCTAACTCTGACCCAGAAAAAGATGATATTGGATTAAATGAAACAGATGGTGTTGATACAGATGGAGATGGAAAGTGTGCTAACCAAGAAGCTTATACAGCTTGGGAAAGAAAAAACAGCGGTGAAGAACCACAGTCAGAAAGAGACTGTATTAAATTTGTTGGGTCGGGTATAGATGATTTTGACTTTGGTACGGAAGGAAATTTTCTTTTTGATTGGAAAGATAGAAACGGTAACAAAATTCCAGATAAGGGTGATATAACTGAGTTATGGAATGATGACTTTGGTATCATGAACGGTAAAGGGGGTAATTGCGATAATTTGGCTGTTGTGGGTAACAACAAGTTTGATATATGTGATTCCGAACACTACTGGCCAGATGGTAAGGTAGATCCCAAAAATACAATAGGAGCAGGTGGAATTTTGTGTAGAACTGGTGTCTATGGTGGAGATAGCGAAGAGGTAATAGATACGATCTATTTTCTTTTCCCAGATCCTACTTTTTCCGGTGTTTTGAGGTTTTATAAAGGAGAGGGAGGCGTTGTCAAAAACAAAGATGGAAAAGTTCTAACAGATAATGCTTTATTGCACAGGACTATTTGGAAAGGAATTGCTACGATAGGAGTCTTGGAGAATTATCCGTACAGGTAAAATTTTCTTTGAAGATAAGATTTTCGTTTAAATTTTTTGCTATTTTCGTTAAATAAATATTTTAACTATGCAGGAAATAGGCAAACGACTGGTAGTTTATGTTCTTTTCGCTTTGGCTTTCATAGTTATTGTATCATGTAAAAGTAAAAACAATGAAACTTTATCTCAAGGTTCTTTGTTTGTAAAGATTTCGCCGCGTGAGGGTTCCTATCCTCAGTACAGCACATTTTATGTCACAGTTGAGGTTAATAAAGATGCTGATTTGTGCTATACGGTAAGAGAAAAAGATAATCCAAAGCCATGTGAGAGAGAATTTGTTTTCAAAGCATTAGCTGAAGCTGGAAAACCTCTGACTATTCCTGTTACTCCTGAATTCACCGAAGGCTCAACGTCAGGAATTTTTTTCCTGAAGATATTTGCTAAATCAAAAGACGGAGAGGAGGTTATAACTTCTTCCAGATACGAAATTATACTTGTTCCTTTTATAAACATCACACCGCCGGGAGGATTTTATTCAAAAGAGATAACTGTTGCTATTGGTTGTAATAAGCCATGTTTCTTGTATTACTCTACAGATGGATCTGAGCCAAAGGAAAAAGTAGAGGATGGTTTCATTCTTGACATCAAAGATGATACAATCTTGCAAGTCTATTCAGAAGATAAAGCTATAGGAATAAAATCTGAAATAATAAAACAAGAATACTATATTGATAAAAATGCGCCGAACACAAGAGTTTTGGGAATAGAGGATTGTACTTGTATATCTGGATGTGATAAAGACCCAAAGGAGGTTGTCAGATGTAAGAGAGAGACTACTGTAAGCTTAATAGCTGTTGACGATAAATCACCTCAGACAGAGATCTTTTGGTCAATCGATGGTGTTGAACCAAAAGATGATGTCTCAGCTCTCGTTGAAGCTGGGGGCAATACATACAAAGGTAAGGACTCAGCTGATATTGCTGTGAGAAGCCATACAATATTAAAGTTCTTCTCAAAAGATTTAGCTGGTAATAAAGAGGTAGTGAAGACAACGATTGTTCTTATAGGAGATAGACCTTTTGCATATGCTGTTCCAACAGGTGGAATTTTTGGAAAAGATAGCGTTCCTCTGAAAGTTAGAATTTACTCAATACCTCAAGATGCTACTATAAGTTACAATGTGAGTTTTCCAGATGCAACAACTGCTTTCTCTAACTCTTGTCAATCTCCGTGTGAGATTACGCTTGATAAAGAAGGTAAGAATATTGTTCTGTTCAGAGCATTCAAAGGTGGGCTTTTTGATGAGCAGAGAAGAGCTGACTTTACAATAGATTTAAATGCACCGGATGTTTCTCTCGAGCCTGCAAGCTGCTTTTCAGATGCTGGACCTATTTCTGCAACAATAAAATCAAATGAGGAAAGGGTCAGAGTTCTATGGCGTATATGTGATAAGGAGCTCCCAGGATGCGGTATGGATACTTGCTCTGCTACATCTCCCGAGATACTTTCTGGAACAGTCCCTGTTACAGGAATAGTGATAGATGTTCCATCTTTTGTTTTCTACTGTGGTATAGATCAGGCTGGAAACAAAACAGAGGTTAAGAAATCTGACTGCGAAGTTTCTGGAAGATATGTTGAGACTTTCGTAAATCAAGATAATATGGATGAAAAAGAAACAGATGCTTCCTGGGGCGGAGGAAAGCTTACAATCAAAAGAGACTCAATTACAGAAGATGGTAGTGCTGATACTCAGGGAACCGGAACAATTGATATTGATGTATACGGAAAGTTGGCGATAATTGTAGATCAGGGAACTGGTGTTAAAATTATTGATATTTCATCTCCGGCTGCACCGGGTATAGTTTCTCAGATTCAGAACACTCAGGTTCGTTCTGCTGAGCTGTGGAACGATATATTACTTTTGCTGACAAACTCTACATTGGAAGCTTATGATATATCAAATCCGCGCTCTCCCAGAAGGGTAGGAAATGCCTCACTTACAACAGATCTTGCTATTCCACAGAATCAGGCAAATCAGATAAAAGTATGGGGTAGATATTTAGTAGTTTCTGCTGGAAACGCAGGTGTTGTTTTAGTTCGGATGACACATAATCAAACAACAGCTACAAGATCAGTTTCATTTGAAAGAGAAGGTGGTATAAGTCCATCTGGTGGAGGAGCTATTTCAAACTTTTTAGATGTTTTTGGCAATATTGTTGCGGTTGCAGAAGGTGCAGGGGGACTTCGGCTTATTTCAATAGAGAAACCTTCTACTCCACAAGGTGTTACATCTTTCTCTTCATTTCTCGGTTCCGGAGAGATAGCTACAGCAGTTAAAATTTTCTTCCCTTATGTTGCTGTTGGGACGAACAATGGAAATATCTATCTTATGAGTATATCTTACCCAACGAATGTTCAGCAGATATCATCTGTTCTTCTGAGTTCTGGTATTCCTGTAAATCACATTGAACTTTGGGAAAAATATCTTCTTGTAGCAGATAATCAAGGTGTAAAGATATTAGATGTTGGCGATCCTGAGAATCCTTCTGTTTTATATCAGAATAACAGGGGACCATCTTTCTATATTCTACCCTATGGAGACAGGTTTCTTGTGGGTGATGGAAACTCTGGTCTTTTTGTTTACAAAATTGCTGCTCCTTCTTCAAGAGCGAGTGAGCTTTCCGTTTTTGATACTTCTGTGAGAACAGTCTTTGTTGATGGACTTGTTGCTGGTACTGTTAAAAGTAATAGAATAAACATATATGATATACTTGATCCGTTCAACCCAAAGGTGCTAACATCTGTCAATTCTCCCATATCAGATCCGCATTCTTATCTTGTTTGGGGAAACAAACTGCTTGTTGGCGATGGTAATATTCTGAGAATATTTAAGTTCCTACCTTTTGGATCTATAAGTCAGATAAAGGCTATTGATTTCGGTTTGATTCGCTCCGGTGTTAGGATAAGAGAAATAGTTGCTTGGGGTGATCATGCTCTTGTTGCGGGGGAAAATTCTGTTTTTGTGGTACCACTTTCTGATATAGCAAATCTCTCTGAGAGCTCTGTTGTAAGATATGATGTTCAGGCCTACGATATAGATTACTCCGGAGATATTGTTTATGTCTCAACAAGAAATTCAAAAGTCGTTGCTTTGAGAATAGGACAAGGTGCACTTTCTTTATTACTTGATAATCTTGTCTCCGCTTCTGTTTATGAGATAGTACCTTTTGGAAGGTATTTGCTCACAGCTCAGAGTATATCTGGACTTATAGCTTATGATGTTAGTCAAATTATCTTCGGTAGATTGGCTCAAATAGGAACGGTTCCGCTATCACAGGTTGTAGGTGTTAAAAACTTCGGTTATTACACATTGTTGCTCAGAGATGATTACACGACTTTGGTAGATAATACTTATATTGATAGATTGAGAGAGGTTTGGTCATCGGCGGTGAAATCTTCGCAAGGAGGTATTTTTGGACCGCTGGCCGTTGTTGCTGATAAAGATGGTAAGGCAAAGGTAATAAGGTTTGCTCGGGAGAAGTTCATGTATCTTTCGGAATCTAAAGCGAAATCAAAGAATCTAACACCAGATCTTAAAGTTTCAATAAAAGATGCTCAACTCGTTGTTTCTTTCTGTGAGTCTCAATCTTTGAACTGTGATAAGGTTGGTTGTAATGTTTCTTTTCAACTTTCAAATAATGGCGGAGCGACTTGGGTAGATGTTCCTCCAAATTCCGGTTTCTTTCCTTTTGGCTCTACTGGAACTTCACTTATGTGGAGAGCTAATCTGAGGTCCGGAGATCCTTTGGTAACACCTGAGATATGTAGGATTGTCGTAAATTACAGATTTGGTAGATGATTCTATTTCTTTATTCCCTATCAAAAGGAAATTTGTGGGAGTTCTTTAATTTTCACATTCTTGCGGAGTAAATTTTGAAATGGAGCAAGTAGTTGTGATTATTGCGGTAGGATTTATGTGTTATTTACTCCATGAAATTTTCAATTGTTTGCAATAGAGAAGATTACAATAAATTTTCTTCTTTTCCAGAGAAAATTCTGAAAACATATAATGTTGAATCATCGGTTAGAAAATATAACCTGCTTCCGGATATTTTTATTTTTCTTGAGAATGCGTGCAGTATATACTCTTTCTTTATTTTTGGTTTCTTATCTTTCAGTGATACAACAATAAGTGAATTTTTTCTTGGACCAAATATTCTTCCTACTTTTTCTCCAAATTGGGCAATAAAGAAAAGATTTTCGCCTTGTATTGCTGGATACGATATATCTATTATACCTTTTATGGGTTTTAAAAATATTTTACCGTTTCTGATCACACCGAATCCTTGTTTGTAAGTAAAGACAATCAGATCTTCTGTGAAATCCGCTCCGGTTATTTCTTCAATTTTTGTAGTTGAAATTTCTATGGTTTTTATTACTTCTCCTTCTTTTTGTAGGTTAAATACCGATATACTATTTTTTGTAGAAACATACAGTTTGTTTCCGATTACAGAAATTGAGTTGATACGATTTGATTTTTCGAATTCCAAAACTTTGTATCTTACTCGTAGGTCTTCTGAAACAATGAATATTTCGTTTTCGTAAGGAACTATTATATTTTTTTTGTATTCAAGAATTTTTGGATCAGATATTTCAAGTAGTTTTATTTCTCCGAATTTTTCTTCTCTGAGTTTTATGCATTTTTTTTCTGATTCCGAGATATAGCAAACATTACCTTTGAGATCAACTGAGTAAATTTTTCCGTTGATTTGCACGGGCGGAGTTATACATGGGAATGGTATATCTTCTTCTTTTTCTACACCATATCTACTTATTTCAACAACTTTGCTATCATCTGAACAGAATAGAAAATTTTTTGAGCGGTATATTTCACTCATTGGAGTTTGCCCGATTGTGATTTCTATTGGATTTTGTATTCTGTTCTTCTCAAATAGGAACATTTTTCCATCTTGTATAAAAAAGAATCTTCCATCGTAATATTCCGGTGTTTGTAGGAGAACATTTTCCGCTTTAGTGGGTCTTGTGAAAAAGTCAAGATATAGTTCTATTGCATAAGAGTATTTGATGTTCAACAGAATAGCTAATACAAAAATGCAGAAGGTATTTTTTAGGCTAAATGTTTTTCTTTCTTTTATTTTCATTTTTTCTCTCTTTCAGATTATAGGATTTATTCTGGTCTATTGTAAATTTGAAGATTTTTTGGGTTAAGTTTGATTTGGTGAGAGTTCAGGAAGTATTTCTGAGAATTTATCATTTGTTTCTTGTGTTATCTTCAATTTTTTTGTTCGGATTGTTCTTATTTGTTTTCTTGATTTGGCTGTTTGCTTTTTGATACAATCTCATTTATTGTTTGTTTTGCGATGAGTATGTTTTTGGCACGTTCTGGAGCGAGGAACTGTTCTATGAGATACATATTGTCGAGTTCTACCTGAATTTTCTGAATTATATCTGGTCTATCTTTGGCGCATTTTGCAACTTCAAAAAGTGTTCTTATAGGTATTGTTGAGATATAACCTTTACTCTCATCCTTTTTGGTAGGATCATGTCTTGGTATTAGTGAGTTTAGTATCTCATAGGTCTTGATTACTTCTTTGCAAT
Organism: Candidatus Calescibacterium sp.; assembly: GCA_025060505.1. Taxonomy (GTDB): domain Bacteria; phylum Calescibacteriota; class Calescibacteriia; order Calescibacteriales; family Calescibacteriaceae; genus DRWZ01. Next base: position 129,103 of record JANXBU010000005.1, on the reverse strand, counting down.
CTCCAACTATATTTATTTTCATTATTCCGGCTAATTTTCTTGCGTCAGCAGGAGCTTTTTCGTTGTTCAGTATCTGTGAAAGCTCATTTACAGCTTCTTCTTTTCTTTCAAGTTTGAACAACATCCAAGCTTTGTATATATTTGATATGTGCTGTGGTTCTTTTGCGTTCTGAATAAGGCTCAGAGCATTTTGGATTTGTGTGATATCATTTGGTGCAAATGCCACTATATTTGACGCTCTTTCAAAATTCATAAATTCTTCAAGTTTTTTCTGACTCGACCTGCTCAATATAAGTGAAACTATAAGAACAGATGCTAAGGCAAAAACCAATACAGAAAGTATCTCTTTCCATCTCTCAAATACGAAGTCTAGAATATTTTCTCCTATATCAAAAAGGCTATCTTTTAAGAATTCTCTCTTTTTACCTTTTGCTATTACTGGTTCATATTCTTGTTTCTTCTTAAACATACTTTTCATTCTAACAATTGTTATCATCTAATTTGTTTATTGCAAATTTGATTTGTTCGCTGTGTTTTGTATATTTGTATAGGAATTTGCTGAAAACTCTCAAAATTGCTTTGAGCCTAAAAATTTTACAATTAGTTTAAATGTCAGACGAATCTGAAGTATTGATAAAGGGTGCTGGTAAGGTCTCCTTCTTTATTTTGTTGAGCAGAATAACTGGACTTTTCAGGGAGATGTCAATAGCTATTTTCATTGGTGCAAATTACATTACAGATGCTCTTTTTGTTGGTTGGGCTGTTCCAAATACTCTCAGAAGATTTCTTGCGGAAGGTCTTGTAGCTCCAGCGTTTGTTCCAGCTTTTGTTAAAGCAAAAGAAGATGGAAAAATAAAAGATGCACTTTCGTCTTCTTTGGGTCAGATTTCCTTGATAACAGGAATAGTATCTTTTGTGCTTATAGTGTTCTCAGATTACATAACAGCTATTTTAGCGCCGGGTTTTGAGGAGAATGCTAAAGACCTTTCATCTTTTTTCATATCAACGCTATCGCCATATATCTTATTCATATCTGTTGCTACTGTTCTTTCAGCTTTCTTAAATTCATTCTATGTTTTTGGTGTTCCGGCTTCTACAATGTTTATATTCAATGTGATAAATATAGCAGGCATAGTTTCTTTCTACTACTTATACCGTAGACCAGAGTTGGGTTTTATTTTTGGTGTGTTTTTGGGAGTTATATTTCAGAATATTATCAATCTTTGGAGTTCATCAAAGATAACGAGAATTGGTTTTACCTTCAGGAATACAGAGTACTCAAAGATGATATGGACTGCCATACCTGCTGTAATAGTAGGAGGAGCTATATATCAGATAAATTTTCTGGTTTCACGAGCAATAGCCTCGTTCGGTGGAGAGAAAACTGTTTCATTCATAACATATGCTTCAAGATTCTTTGAATTTCCACTTGGTGTTTTTGTTTATTCAATATCTTATGTTGCTTTACCTTTTCTTGCAGGTAAAAAAAGTACCAAGAGTTTTTCAACATCTGTATATATTACAACTCTTATTATAATTCCAGCTACTGTTGGACTTTTTGTTCTATCTGAACCAATAATTAATCTCGTTTTTGGTTACGGAAAGTTTACTGCTCAAGATGTTGTTGAAACTTCAAAGGCTCTATCTATGTATTCTCTGGGGCTTTTACCGGTTGCCATATCGAGAATACTCGTTTCAGATTTTCAAGCAACAAGAAAGCTTAAAGTTCCTGTTATAGCTGGGGTTTTTTCATTCGTTTCAAACACTGTTTTGTGTGTAATTTTTATTCTCTTGGGAATGCAACACAGTGGAATAGCTCTTGCATCATCTGTTTCCGCATTATTCGGATTTATTCCTTTGATTGTTAATTCAGATAAGAAAGAGATTTTCTTTAGGAGTTTCATTGATGGATTGAAGATAACTTTGCTTCCTTCTTTGATAACTTTGTTATTTTGTTCCGGATACATATTCCTTTGGAAGAACTATGTATTCTCGCGCTTGCTGGAATTTGTTCTGATGATGTTTGTTGTAGTATTTTCTTTCGCTATAACTTTATTTTTTGCAAAGTTGCTGACGAAAAATAAGAGTAAAGACTATCTGGAAGCAAAAGTGGAAAATAGTTGAAATTTGAACAATCGTTCGATTTTTCTGTATAATCATTGAAAATGAATGTATACGTAGCTGGAGCCTTTTACAAAGAAGTTGTTAAGGAGAGGTTTGGAGTTCCATATAAAGATGTTATACTTGAAGTCCTGAAAAAAGCTCTTGAAGATGCCGAAGTTTCAGCTGATGATCTTGATGGTATGGTCTTTACTCCACCAGTTCTTGGAAGCATTGGTATAAACTATTTTATGCATGCGCATCATATGGGACACTACCTTGGGAAGGAGCTCAAAACAGAAGTAATGGTAGAGAATGGTGGAAGCACCGCCGCTCTTGCAATAAGATACGGCATGCTTGAGATTATATCTGGCAGATGCAATCTTGTTGCGGTCATTGGAATTGATGAGAGATCAGATAGACCACTTGAAAGTATGGACTTCAATCACTTTATATACTCTGTGGCTATGTCTCAGGTGAACTTGTATGGTCCGTATGATGCTCTGTATGGCATAGGTGCTCCAATACCTTACTACGCTATGGCTGGGCAAAGATATATGTATGAGCACAAGGTTAGCAGAGATGATTTGAATTATGTTGCTGTTCGGTTGAGAGAAAATGCATCAAGGAATCCAAAGGCTCTTTTGAGAGAGCTTATAACTCCTGATGATGTGACGAGATCTAAGGAGATATGTCCCCCACTGTATCTTTATGACTGTTCTGTTTTCGCATCGGGTGCTGCTTGTGTTATTCTATCTTCCGAAAGATTTGAGAAGTCTCGGGGAAACCGAAGAAGGAGAGTCCAGATAAGGGGATATGGTGAATATCATACTCCAACATCTTTTTTACCAAGTCAGTTTGAATACAGTGGATATAAGTCTAAAGCGGTATCAAAAGCAGCTCAAGAAGCTTTTGAATCAGCGGGTGTTGGGAGATCTGATATAGATGTTGCTGAAATATATGGTGTTTTTTCAACGACGGAGCTAACTATACTTGAAGATATAGGATTTTTTGATGAGGGAAAATCTGTTTATGCATTCAAGGAAGGAAAAGTTGGTATTGACTCTTCTTTATATGTTGATCCAACTGGGGGAAGAATTGCTTTTGGTCATCCAGCTGGTGCTACTCCCTTAATAGAGTTTGCAGAAGTTGTCAGACAACTTAGAGGTGAGGCTGGTGAAGCGCAAAAGAAAGGTAAATGTGATCTCGGATTGGTTCAAGCGGAACATGGAATGCTCAACGGAGCTGTTGTTTTTATATTAGAGGGCAAAGGCTGATAAACACTTTTCCCAATCTTCTCTATAAAATTCTCTTATCTCTTCAAGTTCCTGTTCTGAAGGAAATATATGATCGTAATTGGGTGATGGCAACAGAGCTCCAAGATACAGAATTGAATACCTTGTTGGTAAAACATAGGTGAATCTCTTTAGTATACTTTCTGATGGAGTGAATTTCAGAAACTTTGAGAATATGTAAGAGTACTTGAGCTGTTTTTCAGAATAAGAAGTATGCCTTCTCTTAAGTCTGACCGGAAAAAAATCAACTCCAATGTATTTTGATATTTTTGACAGAAAGTCAATACCTTTTGATTTCAATGAATCATAGTTTAGGAAAAGGGGTTCTTTTTTCATTTCCGATAAGATAAGCTCTATTTTGGGGTAGAAAAATAAATCATTTGGCTTGTAGTAAAAGCCATCTTTAAGATTGAAGAAATCTTTAAATTTCAGGTGGTAGCCGTTTTTGATAAATCTTTTGTATTGAGATAAAATCCATTCATCCTGTCTTCTGAAAACAAGTATTATTCCGGAATGAGGGAAAGATTTTGATATAAGCTTTACGATTTTTTCTATTTCAACATCATATTCCCCGGAGTAAAGAATTTTTTTAGGTATTTTTGATGATTTGATTGATGAGATAAATTCTGTTGCTTTTTGGATTCTCCATCTGTGTATGTACATTGTGTTCTTTAGGAACGGAAAGAAATCATATTGTAGGAATTTAGTTCCAGTTTTTCCAATTCCAAGGTGAAAGAAAATTTCGGACATATTTGTTTTTATAGTTCAGCCGGTTTTTTTTCTCTTTTGTTCTGAAATCTCTTTATCTTCTCCGTTGATGTTTGTTTGTTTTTTCATTTCAATATATTTTTCGATGCTTTTTTCATCATAGCTTATTCTCAGGTGGTAGAAATCAGTAAGAGCTTTCACTACTGCTTCCTGAATTCTCTTGAGTTGTTGTATGGTCACGGGAGCATTATCAAACTGCCCTTGTTCGAGTTTCGATTTTATAACTTTTGAGATTATTTCATTTATTTTTTCTACTTTGTATTCTTCAAGTGATCTGACAGCTGCTTCTGAGGAATCACATATCATCATTATAACGGTTTCCAGACTTCTTGGAGATGGCCCCGGATATCTTGAATCAAGTTGTATATCGAGCTTTTTGGCAGCTTTTACAAAGTATTCTGGATATGTTGTTCCATGATGTTCAAGTATGAAGTCAATTATTCTTTGTGGAAGTGAATAAGATCTCGCAAGTTTTTCTCCATCTTCAACGTGTCTTATGACAAGCTTTGAGCTCATTGGTATGTTTATTTTCATATGAGCTGTCATACCACCGACATTTTCGATGAAGTATTCTGGTCTGACCATTTTTCCAATGTCATGGTAAAGTGCCGCGCATCTTACAAGTTCTGCATTTGCACCTACTTCCTTTGCCGCTATATATGCTATATCTGCTACAACTAAGCTGTGATGAAAAGTTCCTGGTGCCCTCTGTCTTAGCTGCACTAAAAGAGGATGTTCTATATCTTGAAGATCAAAAAGATAAAACGGAGTGAGAATATTGAATACTCTTTCGAAAAAATAGAGTACAGATATTGATATGAATGGTGAAATAATGGCAGATAATATGAATAAAGCGGATTCAGTTATTCCACCTTTGAAAACCATAAGGAGGATTGCTCCAAAAACTCCATAAATAGATGCTACCTTGAAAAGAGAAAATCTTCTTCTGCTTTTTGAAAGAAAAGGAAAAGAAAGCATAGATCCGAAGATCCAAGACAACGAAACAGAAAGTATGCTATCGTTCAGTTGGTCTATTATCCCGATAGCAAAAACCGGCAATATTGTGCAAAGGTAGGTAGCTTTTTTTCTTTCTATTAGAAAAAACAGTGTTGAAGGTATAATGAAGTACGGGAAGATAAAGAATATCCGGTATGTTGATAAGGCTAAATATTCTTCCAGAACAAGTTCTTTAAGTCCAAATAACGATAGAAAGAAGAAGATTGAATAACCTGATATTATTATGGAGTCTCTTATTGCGACGTTTGAAAATACAAACACATAAATTAGAAGAGATCCTAAAAATGTAATATGGAAGGGAAGAGCAGGCACAGATGCAGAGAAAACAAATGAATTTATGATGTAAAGGGCATACTTGTAAAATTCCTGATATTTTTCTGTGACATCTTTTGTCTCAAGTTTAGATTTTAGTTTTTTGAGAAGATTTGCGAATGTTTTCATAAAGATTTTATGGTCATATTAATAGGTAAATTTAACAATGAATATTGATAACAATAGAAAAAATAAACAAAAATATGAAAAGGTAAAATTAAAATATAGATATGATTGAAACATTTCCGAAAGGGCTTTTTAATTTAAGAATATCCGGAAGTGGTGTAATTAATCTGATCCAGGAATTTAAAGACAATATCTTTGAGGTATCTATACTGAACAAGAAATTCAAAGGTGCTATTAGGGGATACATAATAGGTCTGAAGGATGAAAGTAAAATAGTTGTAAGATCTGATGAGAAGCTGAAAAAAAATGAAAAATACGAGATCAGATTTGTTTCGGGAAGAGGAATAGTTCTGATAAATACTAAGGTTGATGAAATTGTAATAGGAATTCAACCAAATATTTATGTTTTTGAAAAACCAAGTGAAATACTTGTATGTGAAAGAAGAAGGTATTACAGAGTTAAACCTAAACAGGAAGCTGATTTGGTTATAAAAAGAGAAAATGGATATGCTCTCTCGGGTGATCTTGGGGATGTGAGTTTGGGAGGTTTCTCAATGAAGATTCAGATGAAGGATAAGATGATTGAGTACTTCTTACCAATGATAGACGAAGAAGTGAGATTTTCACTTGATTTTCCAAGAGGAAAATCAAAAATAAAGATAGACGGTTCTGCTGCTTTGAAACATTATACAGTAGACTCAAAAGGTTTTTACAGAGGAGGGTTTTCTTTCACAAAAGTAGATAAATCAAAAGTCAAAAAACTTCTTGATATATTGCAATCCAAAAGATAAAGACTCTCGAATGGTTTACTTATAATGAATTTATAAAAAATTAAATCATTCAGGATTTCAGAAAGCTTCCACAAATGCTCTATATGTGAATGTAGATTTACGCTTTAAACAAGAATACTAAAAAACTCAAAAATTATCGTTTCTGCTGATTTTCTGGTGTAATTTGGAGTTTCGTCTTGATGAAGTTTTGTGGAACTATCAATCAAAGAGATTTTAACATTTGCTCCAGATCAAATCCGATAAACCGTTTAATGATAGATTAATTTTTATTGCTCTTTTCTTTTATTCTCAGAATTTTTCCAAAAAGTGGTATATATATTTCTTTTTTATCGTTGAGATTAAGCGGTGAGTACAGGCTATTGAATTCCAGCCCATTACCTATTGGTAATCTGAACTTTATTTTTCCGTTGTTCAGGTCAAGAGCTGTTAGAAACCATTTTTGAGATTCTAACATTTCATAAAAATAAGCAAGCTCTGACGAACCGGATACCAGTGGAACAGCATTTGGAGCAAATACATCTCTGTTCACCCAGATAAGCTCGATCTTTTCTCTTCCGTATTCACCTTTGATCTGGTAACATGCTACTCCTTTTTCATTCGGATTGTTGTTTTCTATCACAAATTTTTTGTTAATATATGCGAATGTGTTTTCTGTTTGAGATAGCTGGTCATATATGAAAGGGATAGGTTGATCTATTTCAACTGGTGTTCCATCTTTCGTTCTCAAAACTATCACTTTCATTGGTCTGGATCCATCTGCAAATCCAACATACTCCTCATTATCTCCCATAAGAGTTGGTGTTGTTCCGGATCCATCAAAGAATCTCACTCTTTCAAGGTAATTCAGAAGCAAGCAGTTAAAGTCGGAGATGTTCCCCTCACATCTGATATTTTCTGGCGGCTCGCCGGAATCATAAGTGTATGCCCACTTTATCTCAAAGCTTCCGTCTGACTCTCTGAACTTTATCTTGTAAGCTTTCCTGTTGGTTACTACATATATGTTGTCTTCTCTGTCAAGTGCTAAAGCGTTTTGTATAGCTTCTCCTTCAAATTTTAGGGAGTGCAGATCTACTGATTCCCTGTTGTTGATTTTTATTATTCCAAGCTTTGCACCTGTGACCTGCGGTTTCAGAATATCTTCTTCTCTTATGTAATTTATACCAAGTGTTAGAAAAGCTATGGAGATCATTCCAGATGTTCTGTAAAGCGGCATCAGGCTTAAAATAGTTTCATCTTCTGAAAACAAATCCGGTTTGATCTTGTTTATTTCGAATCTCATATCCTCTTCGAATTTTGAGTCTCGTTCGCATAATCTGTGTATCGTTGCATCGGTTGATGTCCAAATGCAATCTTGATGATCAATAAAACTGTAAATTCCACCTAAGATACCTGTGAGATTTTTGTACGATAGTGAAGCACTTGCCACAAGTTCCATTTTGTTGTTGAATTTCTTGAACTCATGTTTGTTAGAAAATACATCTACATTCCCAAATATTATATTACCTTGTGAGTCAAATAGTATCCAACCGGGGCCACGGTGATCAAACATTTCTACTTCAAAGTTTTGTTCTGGACCTGCAAACTCGGTTCCTGCATGCTGTGCAGGGTTTTTATGAACAATAGGCCATGCACTACGAGATAAATACGGATGATATATTTCATTTTTCTTTTCTCCTTTCTCTGAACATAAAGCAAACAATATGAACATAAGATACTTTATTCTGAATTTTAACACGAGCTACTTTTCTAAATTTTAATCTATTATTTGTGATTTTTCACAACTATTCGAGGAATTTTTTCATTAAGCCCAAACTTTTGATTCTATTTTCTGATTGGATTTTTTTGGATCTATGTTTTTGTATTTGATTTTCAGTTATATCCTTATTCCAATTTTTTGCGCTTCGTTTTTAGCTATGTTGAGAAACTCTTTGTAAGATAGTTCTGGTTTTTCAAATATCATTCTTGATAGTTCAAGTAGGAGTTTGTCTTGTTCTTTTGTTTTCTTACCTTTTGATTTCATTATTTTTCGCATTCTTTCCACGAGTTTGACCTTTTTTGAAAGCTCTTTTGGAAAGATTTTGCTTATTTTTTCTCTTGTAGCCCGAGATATAGAGGATGATTTTCCATAAGTTGAAATTGCTATTTCTATTCCGCCTTTGCTCAAAGATGAGGGTACAAAGAAGTCAGATAGTTGAGGAAATGAAGCGGAGTTCAGTATTTTTCTTTTTTCTCTACATTCTCTTGCAATATTTTCTGCAACATCTTTTTGTCCAGTGCATTCAAACACTAGAAAAGTATCATCAGGTATATCACCAAATTTATAACTCTTCTGAACAAGTTCTATTTTTTTTATTTTGTTCAGCTTCACAAGATAGTTCGTGAAGTCTTTTGATATTACTAATATTTTTGCTTTGTCTTTGAGCAATCTTTTTACTTTTCTCTCTCCAACTTTACCACCGCCAATTACAACGCATTTTTTACCATTTATACGGAGGAAAATCGGATACACCATTTGAAGTTATGTAATCTTTATCATTTGTTGAGATTTTTGATTTTTTGATTTGAGAGAAAAGAGTTGAAAATCTGTCATGTTGGTTTTGCGTTTTTTATTGAACAAAAACACTATAAAAAGCAATTTTTTCCTATACAAGATAAAGTTTAAATTGTGGAGTTTGTTCAAGTCATCTCTGGATTCTTGATATTCTCATCAGCGATAGCTCTAAATATTATGATTACATCCGCTGTTTTATCCAAGTTCGGCTATTCAAGAGCTGGAAAAATAATATCTGGTGTTTTATACCCCCTGAAATTCTTGCTCTATGTTGTTTTGATATGGTTCATATCAAAATTTTTTGGGCTGACCATATATTTTATTTACGGTGTTATTCTTTCGCTTGTAATCTTTATAGTCTTTTCTGTTGTTTTGTTTTTTATACTAAAAAGAAGATGATTTACAGATGAGAGTCTTATTGATCGGAAAATTTTCATGTTGCTCTGTTGCGAACGCCAAGTAATTTCTGGGAGAAATATCCAAAAAATCTGTAAGGCAGATTGTATTATTGAGATACATATGGAGAGAAAAATTATATGTATAAACGCTTAATGGAATAATCAAATCTGCTCTTTTTCGATTTTTTCTGCGATTGATTCGATTTTTTTTCTTATAAGTGATCTTAATTCTTTGTCTCTGATTTTTCTGTTTCTTTTCATAATTTTTTGTCTCAGTTTGTAAACGAGGTCCTCTGGGATAAGAATTTGCGGGGACTTTATTTCTTTCTTTGAAAATATTGAGAAATTTTTTGGCGGCGTGATGCCGAATTCACTATATAGTTTTGATATGACAAAGCTTCTGAAGCTTTTTATATCTTTTCTGGAACTTATATACTTGTTGATTTTATCCAGATCTTTGACTTTGAATTTTATGTTTATGTAATAGGGTTTTGACTTCATAATAGTTTCGCCTTTTGATTTGAGGTATTCCAGAAATTCAGATATTATTTTCTGTCCTCTTTTTGGAAGATCAATCTCTTGCATTGCTTTTTCTAGTTCATCAAAGGTAAATCTATCTATATTTCTCTCTTTTATCTTTATGCCTTTGCTTTTTGAGATAGCTGTTTCAAGCTTTGCGGGAATTGTTGCTAATCTTATTATTTTCTCTTTGAGTTCATCTGACATATATGAAATTTTTGGAATCTGCGCTGCTATTTGGAAATGTACGGTTTTTCAAAATATACAGAAGTTTGTGATACCTAACCGCAAAATGAGTATCTTCAAATGAAAGGAGGAAGGTATATGAGCAAAAAGAAAAAAATATTCTCCGAAATAGGAGAAAAGGATATAACACATACAATAGTTAGTGGTTTTATGAGTATGCTTCAAGATTATTCTTACTCAGATGTGATAATACTCGGTGGGGGTCCGGCCGGACTTGTTGCCGCAAAGGATCTTGCTAAAAATGGTGTCAAAGTTCTCGTTATAGAGCGAAACAACTATCTTGGTGGAGGCTTTTGGATTGGTGGATTTCTTATGAACACAATAACGGTCAGATCTCCGGGTGATGAGGTTCTAAGAGAGATAGGAGTGAAGCTTGATCAGGTGAAACCCGGGCTTTATGTATCATATGGACCTGAGGCTGTTGCGAAACTCATCTCAGCTGCTTGCGATGCGGGTGTGAAATTCTTGCAAATGACTTCCTTTGATGATGTTGTTCTGCGTGATCAGAGAGTTCAGGGAGTTGTTGTCAACTGGACCCCTGTTTCTGCTCTTCCGAGAGAGATAACCTGTGTTGACCCGGTTGCTCTTGAATGTAGGTTTCTAATAGACGCAACAGGACACGATGCTTACGCGGTCAAAAGCCTTGAAGCAAGAGGTCTGGTCAAAACAAAAGGTATGGGAGCCATGTGGGTAGAGATGTCGGAAGACCTTATCGTGGAACATACAGGTGAAGTGTTTCCCGGACTCTATGTTGCAGGTATGTCTGTTTCTGAAACTTATGGGCTCCCAAGAATGGGACCAACTTTCGGTGGAGTTCTGATGTCTGGAAGAAGAGCTGCTGAGATTATACTTAATGAGATCAAAAAACCACAGAAAGAGCATAAAGCAAAATCAAAGTAATATAGAAGTACTATTTCTGTCAGATGGTGTAGAGGATTCTGAAATAAGAAAAATTCAATATGCTACATCTGAACTTTTCAGATATTTCAAGTTGAAATCGAAAATTGAGTATGTTGGAAGTGTTTGGAGCCTTTTGGATCAGAAATCTCTACAAAATGTCTCCTACAAACTCGTTAGAATAAGAGTTACAAACTGGAGTAAGCAAACAGTTCACGATTTTGTCTCTCCAGCTGAAATAAACTTTGAATTAAAGAAGATAAGGGGAGAAATAAATCCATTTGGTATAATTTACGATGGATTCCTATTTTGTGGCATAATCTTTGAATTCCTACCAACGGATCTGAAATCTTCAAGAATTCTCCCCGTGGTTATAACGAACAGGCAAATAGCAACATTCGGAGAAGATGGAAGATACCACATAAGAATTGGAGTTTTTTCAGTTCCTTCAATCATATCGACAAATGGCTTTTTTTCTGCACCGGCCAAACCGGTTGAGTACCATCTAACAAAAATGGTCAGCGAAGACGTTGCTCTGATAAAGGCAGAGGATCTAAAAAATTATATATACAAAAACATACCAATTTTTGCAAGAGCTTATATTCTTGAAGCCCTGTTATGGAACAACTTGGGTGTTCCTTTTTGCTCTTCTCCCAGATGTTTTCTCAGTGATTCTCACACAACTGATGAACTTATATCTACAAAGAAAGGAAAGATATTTTTATGTGATATGCACAAGGATGCTCTGGAACATTTAAGATCTTGAATTGGTCATACAATCTGTGTATTTGGATGTCTTTTCTATATATTTTCTTCTATGAAAACTTAATATTGCAAGCTTTTTAAATTTAAGAGATATGAGCTCAATCTAATTTGAACAACTGGACAAATTTTTGTTTTTAAGGAAAAAATAATAACTGCTCATACCATAGTCAAAGATATGGCAGAGAAGGTTCTTTCTCCGATAACTGCGAATGTCTGGAAGGTTTTAGTTAAAGAGGGAGACAGAGTTTCAGAGGGAACGACCATTGTAATTCTTGAATCTATGAAAATGGAAATTCCTGTTGATTCCCCCGTTAATGGAGTTGTAAAGAAACTTTATGTTTCTGAGGGCGGATCTGTTGGTGAAGGAGAGCCAATAGCAGATATAGAGTAGGTAAGCTCAGTACCTGCATTCAAATAAAGAGCTCTTGCTATATTTTTCATAAGTTCGGCAACCGTTATAAGTCCAATTCCACCGGGAACTGGCGTTATAATTGATGCTCTTTCTTTTGCTAAATCAAATTCAACGTCCCCGAGTATTTTTCCATCTACCATTCTTGTTCCTATGTCTATTATGACTGCTTTATTTTTTATCCAGTTTCCTTTTACTAATCCCGGTTTTCCAACAGCCGATACAACTATGTCTGCTTCACTTATGAATTTTTCTATGTTTTCTGTATACTTGTGGCATACTGTAACAGTTGCTCCAAGGTTCAAAAGAACAGATGCACACGGTTTCCCAACCAGGTCTGAGGCACCTATAACAACTGCATACTTTCCTTTAACATCAATCTTGAACCTATCAAAAACATCAAGCATAGCGAGACAGGCGCAAGGTATGAAGCGAGCTTTTCTAATATCTTTCAAGACGCTTCCCAAATTCTCTGAGGTTAAGCAATCCACATCTTTTGATGGAAGTATTTTATCAAGAACTTTTTTATCTATGTGTTTTGGAAGAGGAAGTTGAACAATTACGCCACAAGAATCAGATTCATTTATTTCCTCTATTTTCTCTTCAAGCAATCTTTGTGATATATCTTTTTGGAAATGTACCAAGTTTATTTCTATTCCGCATATATCTGCTGCTCTTTTTTTGTTTCTTATGTAAACTTCCATTTCTTTGTCTTCCCCTATAGCAATTATTGAGAGCTTCGGAGAGATTTTGGCTTTTATTTTTTCTATATTAGCTCTAAATTCATGTATGTATCTTTTTGTTTCTTCTATTATTTGATTGTATATTTCCCTTCCATTCACAATTTCTGCCATAAACAAAATTGATAAAAATATAAAAGATGTGTTTTTTAATTTCAGTTTGCTTTTCTGATTTCGTCTATGATTTTGTTTGTTTATAATTCTTGTTTGTGTATTGCTTTTTACGAATATGAAGGATTTCTTACTCTTTTTGATATTTCAAGTGCTCCGATAAATATTGAAAAAAACTGCATAATTCCGCCCAAAAAAGCAAACCAGAAGACTATCTCGCTTTTTTGAAAAATGGGTTCAAAAATACCTCTGGTCAAGGTCCCGAGATTTATTAAGGCGAAGATCAACCAACCTTTTGAGGGAGAAGTAAAAACACCACCCGGCATACGAGGAAACATCCAGAAAGCAACTCCAAATATAAACTGTATGAGAAATCCAACAAGAATAATATGTGAGTGAGATGGTAAGATATACAAAGGCACATTAATATACTTTCTTTGGAGAAAAAGTATGATACCTGTTGTGCTCCCAAAGATTAGCCAGAACAAAGAAGCTTTTATCATCAGTCTTATGTAGGCGAATTTCATATTTTTTAAAGTTTTATTGGATTTCAGTATTGAATTTTACATAAAAATTTAGAAAAAACAACACAAAAAATATCAGAAGATTATTAAATTGTTATCGTAATGCTTTTTGAAGGAGAAATAGATGAAAAGATAAAGGAGGAAAAATCAAGGAAGAAAACTTCTTATAAGAAGAATATTCTCAAGATAAAAATAGAAACAGATAGATATGAATATGAAATAGATCTATCTTATAAGAAGAAATATTTGTTTTTTTTTCCTTTGATTTTTGTGATCTTCATTTTCGTTTTTGACTGGTTGAAGCTAAGAATTAACAACAGTAGTTTTGACGCTGTATATAGCACATTTTATGAAAGCAGTCCAGATGGTCTTGCCAGAAAGGTTTCCGAACTCAAAAAGGAGATAAAAAAACTAAAAGATATGAATGAAGCTCTTGTTTCACTCGTTTTTGGAGGAGATCAGGTTTATCCAGAGATCATCAGTGCTGACTTTGAGGGTGATTACATACTGCAAAATATAAGTATAGTATCGGAAAGTCTGAAAATGATTTATGATGAACTTCAGAAAGAGAAGGAATCGTTTGAACATCTACCAACACTCTGGCCGGTAAAGGGTAGAATAACAAGTGGTTTTGGATATAGGGTCAACCCAGTTGATGGAGAGTATCAGTTTCACAGTGGTATTGATATTTCTGCTCCGGAGGGAACTCCTGTTTTATCTTCCGCAAGCGGTAAGGTGGTAGAGGTTGCAGCAAATCACCTGAATGGACTTTATGTAAGAATCAGGCATATAAACGGTATATATACTACCTATGCTCATCTGAGAAAAGTTTTTGTCTCAAAAGGAGATTATGTTAAGAAAGGAGAAATTATAGGATTGGTTGGTTCGACGGGAAGAGCAACAGGAAAGCACCTGCATTTTGAAATTTCGTTCAGAGGAAGACCTATTGACCCAACTATGCTTTTGGTTCAAGATTGATCTTTGGAAAAGATTCTTTTCATTCTTTGAATCGAAATCTTAATCTATTTAGGTAAAATGTTTAAAATTAAATAAGTTATGATAGGAAAACCGAAAACTGAACCTAAGAAGATAAAGAGAGAGGAGGAGAGAAAGAGTGAAGAGGAAGAAGAGGAAAAAAAAGAGGAGGGGAAGGAGAAAAAGAAGGTAGAAGATCAGGGACCTTTGCTTTCGCAGGAGGAGGTAGACTCCCTTTTAAGAAGTTTGAGGGGTGGAGAGATAAAGATAGAACCAAGGGAGGAAGAAAAAGCCAGAGAAAAATATCCGAGATACGATTTCAGGAAGGTTGGACGCTTTATATCTAAAATGCGTCTTCCTTCTCTTGAAGTTATTCACAGGAGATTCGCAACAGATTCTCGTTCTATACTTTCTGTTGCTCTACAACGTCTTATTGATGTTTCAATGACAGATACATCTGTTATTGAGTTCAGGGATTTTATGGATAGTGTTCCATTGCCTGCTGTGTTTACCGTTATATCTATGAGGCCTTTGAGAGGATTTTGTGTCTGGGCATTCGATGCGACCGTTGCCATAGTAATGGTTGATATACTTCTTGGCGGAGTGGGAAAACCAAAGAAAGCCGAAGGTAGAGAATTTACAAGAATAGAGCAGAGATTGATTCGCCGAGTTATAAATACCATGCTTAAACCATATCAAGAAGCATGGGAGCCTGTCATAAGGCTTCACCCGGAGATAGTTAGAATAGAAAGTCATCCACAGTTTGTTTCAATTGTTCCAGAGTCTGATTTAGTTGTTTCGACCCGTTATACAATAGATATGGGTATGATCTCCGGTAAAATGTATATGGCAATACCTTACGCTATACTTGAACCGATAAAATCTCAGATACAGTCTGCATATCAGCCAACAACACTTGAAGTAGATAAAAACTGGATAGATAGGATGATAACCAGAATAAAGGAATGTCCAGCTTCAATCAGAGTCGAAATAGGGAAAGCGAAAATAACAATAAGAGAACTTCTGCAACTGAAACCAGGGGATACTTTGAGATTAAATACTTCTCCAGACGAAGATTGTGCAATAGTTTTTATTCAAGATGTCCCAAAGTTCAAGGGAATACCGGGAAAATCCGGAGATGTCAAATCGGTTCTGATAACTAAACTTATAAAAGAAGAAGAGGAGATGCGAGACGAGGTTTTGAAGAAACTTATTGTTTAGTTGCAAAAATTTCTGTTGTTTGTTTGCAGAAAAATTTCTTCCTACTGAACGACCAGATAAAACTTGAACACTTTATAATTCTTTGGTCTATTAGGAAGAATTTAGCCTTCGACAAACTGACCAAAAACATTTCAACTGTTGTTAAAATTGATTATTATGGATTTCAGAAAATCTTTTATATTTTGGGTATTAATTTTTCTTCTATCAGTCGTAGTACTTTCGTGTAGTAAAAGGAAAAGTCAGAGCTCTGAATTATCTATATCACCCGAGGAGCTTTTGATTCCGGAAGATATTATCAAAATTATAGATGAAGTTCAAAGGCCAAACAAGATTAGTATAAAAAAACTTACTTGGGATGATATAGAAAAGCTTAACCCAGTTCCGGCTGAAGAAGGAGGTGCTTTCAAGGCCAGAGAAGGTGATATATATGTAGAGACAGAAAAGATAAGAGCTGTAATTCAATCACCATCAAGGGAGATAGGTCCTTTTACTTATGGAGGTAATCTGATAGACGTAGATATAAAAAGAGAAGACGGAAGATTCCATGATATACTTGGGGAGCAGAGTCTTTTTGTATTTTTGGGACAGACTTTGAAACCGCAAAAGGTCGGAATTTTCAGAGATAATGTTATTGTTGCTTATGGCGAACTAGATTTGCTAGATTTTATAAATGCAACCGGACTATTTGATATAATCGGTAGATTCATACCTAATTTTTCTCTTCCGTTCAAAGTAGATGAGGTAAAACCATTGAAAGTTGAAAGATATTTTGTTTTCTCAGATCAAAGATGGATAAAGATAATAGATGTTGTTTGCAACACATCAGATCAGGAAGTTCCCTATTTCTTTTTTGCAGATATGATTGATTCGGGAGGTGATGGGGAGTTTTATATTCCTTCATCTGTTCTCAAAGGATATGGGTACAATGCACCCGGACTTCCCTTTGGTCTTGGAATTTTTTCTGCAAAACATCTTGCTTTTGTTTCCGAGAAACTTGATTCTTCATATGGAATTTTTCCACTTTCAGATGATAACTTAGCTTTTATAGTTTCAGGTGTCGCTGTGCTTTCTTATGGAATTCTTGAGAAGAACGATCCTATTTCAACACTTATTGGAGTGGTGCGCGGAAATTCTGAAAAGCTTATAAAAATTCAGCCAAACGAGTGTGTGTCTGGAGAAAAATACTTTGTTGTTGGGAGTGCTTCTCCTTCTTCTCTTGCAGATGAGTTCTTGAAAATCATAAGTAAAAAGGAAGGAATCAAGTTATTTTCGGTTTCTGGAAAGGTTGAAAACAGTTCGGGTGAAGTCCCCGGAAGAGTAAGAATAGCTGTTTTTGATGAAAACAAGAATTTTGTTACATCTTTGATATCCGGTATATATGGAGAATTCAGCCTTCTGCTTCCGGAGGGCAAGTATATTTTTGCAGCGGAAGCTAAATATTCGCAAATATCGGAACCGAAAATCTTTGAGATTTCTTCGGATAGATCTGATATTGAGATAGTTTTGGATGAACCTGCAAAAATCTCTGTTGAGATTGTTGAAATTGTGCAAGATTCTCAACGAAACATTCCAGGAAAGATTTCCTTTATTTGTATTGATGGTTGCAAGAAAAATTATTGTGTTGATTCTGGTAAATGTGAATTCCTTTCATCATCTTTCAGGGATGTTACATTTGATCCGCTTCCGGAAGATGTACAGGAAGTTGTGTTCTCCGCTAACGGAAAACCTTTTGATGTCTATATTCCTTCAGGTAGGTATAAGTTAGTTGTTTCACGCGGTATGGAATATTCAAGATATGAAACAGAATTTGAGGTTAAATCTGGAGAAAGAAAGAGTATCAAAGCATTTTTGTATCGTATTGCAGATTCTGATGGTTGGCTTTCGACAGATACACATGTTCACTCTGTAAATTCTCCGGATAGCCCAGTTGCTCTTATAGATAGAGTTATTACTTTTGCAGCAGAGGGTGTGGACATAATAATTTCGACGGATCACGATTGGCTTACAGATTATGAACCTGCTATAAGGATACTTGACGCACAGGATTTCATATCTTCTCTGGTTGGTCAGGAGATAACTACTTTTTCTTACGGTCATTTCAACTCATATCCTGTGAAGCAAGATAATCGAGCTCCAAGCGCTGGTGCTCTTGATTGGTCGGAAAAATACGATAGGCCAGAAAAGTATGGTATAGAGCATAATAAGGAAGATTACAGATTTCTTAGATCTCTGCATCCAAGAGAAATATTCAAAAAAGCTCATACAATGAAACCGGATTCTTTCAAGAGAAATGTTGTGCAGGTTAATCATCCGAGATCAGGTGGAATGGGATATTTTGATTATGTGAAGTTAGACACGAAAAATTTCAGAACGGCTGCTGATCCTTGTGTTCACAGAATTTTTCCACCTCTTGGCAAATGTGGTAGCGCATCTGAGCTCGGAGTAGATGATACACAGCTTTTCGTTCCTTATGAAATCATGAGAGAATTGAACAATCTCGAAAGGTTTGATGCGGTAGAGCTGTACAACTCTTATAGTGAAATAACCGCGGTGATAAATGATTGGTTTACGTTTCTGAATCACGGCATACATATAACTGCGGTGGGTTGTTCTGATACACATAAGAAAATATCAGATATATCTGGCATAGGTAGAACTTTTGTTTTCGTTGGAAAAGACAAAGATTTACCGAGCGAGTTCAGAGAGGATGAGGAGTTGCGCAACTTATTCATACAGAATCTGGCTGATGGTAAAGTTTTTGTATCAAACGGAATTATTCTTGAAAAATTTGAGATATGTGGATTTATTGGATCATCTGAAACCTGTTTGGGCATGGGTTTTTCGGAGCAGAAAAGGATAAGTCCTCCATTCAAACTAAAACTTAAAGTTAAATCGCCTGATTGGATTGATTTTGACACTGTAAGAGTCTTCTCTAATGCCTCTGGAACTGCGGCAAGAAGCGGATATAAGGTTATCGGTTATCCGTCTGAGATTTCTGAGATCTATGTTGAGTCCTTTGTCAAAGAGGTAAAAGTTGCTGGTTTTTCATTCCGCCAGAAATACTTAGATTTAGAGCTCCCAATAAACTTCCAATCACAAGATTTTTGGGTCGCTGTTGTTGTTGAATGTTCCAACAAAAAGTGCAACAGAGATAAAAACACTATGTTTCCCGTGATTCCAAACAAAAATATAAGACCAATAATGATTACAAATGCTATATACGTTGACTTTGATGGAGATGGTAAGTTTGCTCCTCCTCCACCAACTTATGCAGAGGTTCAAAGAACTGCTCCAACTTTATCTAAACAGAAAGATAAAAGTTATTCACTTGAAGATGCAATGAAAGTCTTGTTCGAAGGACATAAACATTGATTGAAAATCTGATTGTTTTGAATTATCCTGTTGCAATATGAAGTTTTGCATCATTTTTGAAATTTGAAATTCAAGATATGCTTGCAAAAGATTTGGTAGTTTCGTATTGGCTTGTAGAATGATATGATTTTGTCTTATATTAATTTTCATATTTTTTATCTCAAGATTGTTGTATCTTTATTCGTTTTGAATTATTATTTTGTTATCTTTATTCAATTGTTTTAGATCTAACTGTTTTTACAAATTTCTCAACTTCTTTATGTGACTTTATCCCCGGAATTTCTTCGACTCCAGATGACACATCTACTCCAAAGGGTCTTATTTTCTCTATGTAGAATGAAACATTTTCTGTGTTAATTCCACCGGACAGAAAGAAAGCTTTATTGAATATCTTTCCGTCGTTCAGGATTCCATTCAAACTCTTTTCATCGAATTTCCCAGATTTGCTTGCGAGCTTAGATGATGAGTCGACGAGAAAATAATCAACTAACTCTGCAATTCTTTCGCATAATTTTACAGATTCTTTTAGTTCTGGAAATATTGTCTTGATTATTCCAAATCCTTTTGATTTTGCTTCTGTGATGATTTCTTCTCCTTCAAATCCGTGAAGTTGAATAAACTCAAAATTAGTTAGTTTCTGGAACTCTATTTTTTGGTTCATAAAAACTGCTACTTTTTTCGCTTTCGTTTTAATATCTCTGAACTTATCTGGATTTCCAACAAATCTCGGACTTTTTTCAACAAAAATGAAACCTAAAAAATCAATACCAAGTGAATCGCAAAAAAGGGCATCTTCTGTTCTTGTAATTCCACATATCTTTATTTTTGTCATAGTTTAATTTTTGTATCTTTTTCTTTCTATTTTGTTATGCTCAGAAGTAAAGTTCTCATCTTTTTATTCAGTTTCTTTTTGTTTTAGTTTTTGTATGCGACTTCACAAGTTCAGTAAATACAGAGCATTCTTGATATCTTGTGTTGAGAGCATCTCAGTTGTGCAGAACAGAAACGCATTTCTTTTTATTCCTGTAAGTTTTTCAAACTCAACTGGGTCCAAGAATTTTGGTATTATCTTTTCTACTTTGATTGGTGGTAGGTATCCTTCTGATATAAATTTATTTTCGTCGACTTCAATGTAAGATGGAAACTCGTTGAAATATTCAGCGCTGAATACAGGCTTTATTTTTTCTCTGAGCATCTGTGAGTTCTGTATAGATTTTGTTGCTATGTTTTTTAGTCCATCTGCTCCGTAATATTTGAGAAACACGGAGGCTCTAATTGCAAGAAGTGATGTGGATGTGCATATGTTTGATGTTGCTTTTTCTCTTCTTATATGTTGTTCTCTTGTTTGAAGTATCATAGCATAGCAAGTTTTTCCTTCTGTGTCAAGTGTTTTTCCTATTATTCTTCCGGGCATACTTCTTATGAGATCTTTCTTTGAAAGAAATATTCCTAACTTTGCTCCACCTAGGTATGGGTAGTTTCCAAGTGGTTGTCCTTCTCCAACAGCTATGTCTGCTCCAAATTGACCCGGTGGAGGAAGTAGAGCTAGAGCAATTGGGTCCGGAACAGCTACTATGAGAAAATCGGAATTTTTTCGAGCTTCTTCCAGATCTTCTATAACTCCAAGGAAGTTTGGGTATTGAACAACAAGGATCTCATACCTGTTTTTGATCTGGGTTCTTCCATTTTCAAGTGGTATGATTTCTAGTTCTACTTCTGCAATATTCAGGTACGATCTTATCACCTCAAGCCAGTTCGGGTTGACCCCTGCGGAGACATATACTTTATTCTTTCTGGATATTCTTGATGCCATAAGACAAGCTTCAGACAGAGCGGACGCTACACCATACATTCCGGCGTTTGATACATCCATATCAAACAGTTCGGTCATGCTTGTTTGAAAGTCGTATATCAGTTTCATAACTCCCTGACTCATTTCTGCCTGATATGGAGTATAAGAAGTGAAGAATCCGGGTAGAGACGATACAAAGTCGCACACAGCAGGTACATAGTGAAAATAAACTCCGCATCCGGCAAAAGATAATGGTATAGATTTATTTTTCTTTGAGATTTCGTAGGCTTTCAGAAAAATCTCCATTTCGTCCATACCCTTGCCAAGACCAAGAGTTTTTATCTTGAATTCATCTGGAATATCATAAAATAGCTCTTCAATGGAATTTACACCGATAAAATCGAGCATTTCCTTTATGTCTCTTTCGGAATGCGGTATAAAGTCCATTTTATTGCAATTTATTTTTATTTGTGGAAGTAAAATTAATTTCAGAATTGTATGATAGGAAAAAAGGCTCTGATAACTGGTGGAAGCTTTGGAATAGGAGAAGCTCTTGCGAAGAAATTCGCTCAGAATGGTATAGATACTGTTCTTGTTGCTAGGAACGGAGAAAAATTAGAGCTTGTGAAAAAGGAGATAGAAAGCTCAACAAAGTCAAGATCGTATGTGTACAGAGCTGACCTGATAACCGCGGATCTACAAAAGCTTTACCACGATATAACATCAGAGCACAGTATTGATATTCTTGTGAACAATGCTGGATTTGGAACAATAGGTCCGTTTTACAAACTTGACACAAAGGGTGAGGTAAATATGGTTGAGCTAAATGTCAGAGTTCCGGTAGAGCTTACATCATATTTTTTGAAAGACTGGATAAAAAATGGAGTCAAGGGCACGATAATAAACATAGCATCTTTGGCCGCATTTTTACCTATACCATACTTTTCAACTTACGCTGCTACAAAGAGCTTCCTTCTGAGCTTCTCAGAAGCGATAAGAAGAGAGGTGGAGGATTTTGGAATAAAGGTTATAACAATATGTCCAGGAGGTATAAAAACAGAGTTCCAGAAAAGAGCAGGTGTTCCAGATAACATATACACAATGCAAAATTATATGGATGTAAATACGGCTGTGGATCTTATGTGGAAAGCTATAAACAAGGGTAAATCTCCATACATTCCCGGAACCAACAACAAAATATACGGATTTTTGGCAAGCCTTGTGCCAAAAGGATTTATTGCAAAATTAGGAAAAATATTTATGAAAAGATACTTTGCAACAGGGTGATAATCTTGTAGAATCATAGCGCGTACTTGATATTTGATTCTTTCCGGTATTTCATAGATCTTCAAGAATACAAAGAAATAGATCTGGGTTTATATTATTGAGTTTCGGAATATTTGGATGATCCAACAGCAGAAAAATGGAATTTCAACCACTGAGAATTTTTTTGATAAGTTTTCCGAGAGATTTGATGTAGGTATGAGTCAGTCTTTAGGAAAAATATCCAGCCGAAAAATTTACTCAAAAAAGTCTCAAAGGATTACAACAAGCAAAAAATAACAAAAAATTCATCGGGTGTTTGACAGCGTAGCGAAACTATAATTATGATTAAAAAGTTTTATTTGTTTTTTCTTCATGTTTATGCTTTAATTCCTTTCGCTTGCGGAGGTTCCTCCAGACCTCAGTGGGTTTATGAACCTTATAAGCTTTATGATCCAAAGAGATATATAGTTGGAGTAGGATATGGTATGAATATCAATCAGGCAGATGATTCTGCTAGGCAGGAAATATTCAAACAAATAAGGTTGCAGATGAAATCTAAGCTTGAGCATAGAGCTAAGATGGAGATGGGAACAGGAAAACAGGAGAGTTTTCAGATGGAGGAGCAAGTTGTAGGAAAAATAGAAAGTATGATTGAGGGGGAGATGGCAGGAATTCAGTTGGTTCAAAGATATGAGGATAAGAAAGAGAATATTTGGTATTCCCTTGCTATTCTTGATAAGGCTGAGTACTCAAAGAAAATAAGAATGAGGCTATCTGAAAAGGAGCTTGAAGTGACCAAAATGTTCAAAACAGTCGAAGAAGATATAGCGAATGGAGAGGTTTTCAGGGCTATATCAAAACTAAAAGATGCAAAGAAAAGATATGCTGAGCTTGAACCGGAAGTAGCTCTTTTATCTATGCTATCTGGCAGTCTCTTTCCTTCGTTTCAGGAAATGATTAATACAAAAATATTAAATTTTTCTGATATTCTGAGTATTCAGGTTGAGAATGAGGAGCTGATTTTCTCAGAGCCATTTACTTTTGTTTCAATTCGGGTCAGGGTTTTGACAAAAGACGGAAAACCTGCGAAAAACTTTCCGATTGTTGCAAGATTTCAGGATCTTCTTGTAGGTTCAGATCTTTTTCAGTCAACAGATGATAAGGGGCTTGCTAGTTTTTCCTCTCCAATTTTTGTAGCAAACAGAAACAGAATAGAGATAAGTTCTGCTATGCCAGAGGTCAAATCTACGGCTTACGTTTATGTATCTTTGAGAGATAAAAAGTATTTTAAGGTTTCAAGTGAGAGCAAGGCTATTCAAGATTTTCTGGCAAGTTGTCTTTCTAAATACGGAATTGAGCTGTCTTCTAATCCGGATTACATTCTACAGGCATCTCCCAACGTTAAGGTGGAGAGTGCAGGAAAAGATTTTAGAGGAAATCCATTTTACATAGTCGGTATATCGGCAGAAATATCGGTTCTCAAGGGTGGAAAAGAAACAGTTTTCAAAACAACGAAATATGGTAAAGGAGGGGGAAGCAGCCCTCGTGAATCTTTAGAATCTGCTTTTAGAAATCTTCTCTCAAATATGTGTAAAGATGTTCAACACATACCACCAGATGACTACCTTATAAAATTGATTCAAAATAGGTAATTTTTTGGACAATTCTATAATGATTTGTTTGCCGGTTCCATAAGCTGTGTATTATACTATTTTTGTATGAACAGAAAAGTTTATGGAGCAGTATCTCTTTTTGTTTTTATCATTTTAATATTTTTCGTTTCGGAATGTACGCAGAGAAATCAAGAGGTAAAATCTTGTCAGAGTTGCTACAGCCTGTTCATATATCCTTACAGCGGTGCTGTTATTTTTGGCGATACTCCGGTTGTTGGAGTATCATTGCATCCCGATGAGATAACCAAAGTTGTTTTATCTGTTAGTTCAGATCAAATCTCAAAAACATTTGGTCTTGAAGTGAGTAAGGAAAAAAGATGGTATTTTGTGCTCAAAACAAAAGATTTTTCTGATGGAAGATATGTTCTGAAAGCTACAACATATGATTCCTCTGGGAACACCAGCTCTGATTCGGTTGAGGTCACTATAAGAAATTCTTTTGATCTGAACGATGTTAGCTCTATTTTGATGTATATACCAGTTTTTTCGTCTTTCATATTACCGCAAGATGGGCAAGATGTTTTTGGAGTTTTTCCTGTTGTCGGCGTGTCTCTACATCCGAGCAAAATCACGGATGTGAAATTGGAAATATATTCTGAGAACGGTACTAAAAACACTTACAACTTGCGAGCTACATATGTTTGGTCTTTTCTTTGGAACACTTTAGATTTTCAGGAGGGAAAAAACATTTTGAGGATTGTAGCAACAGATGAAACAGGTCTGTCAAGTTCAGCCACAATAAGAGCTTTTGTTTCACATACATCAGGTATTACTACTGCGATAAATATTATACCTTTCATATATAGTGGTGGAGTTTCTTTTCCATCTGGTCAGACAGTTTATGTGACCTATCCGATTTATGTCACGTATCCGTTTGCGGGGACTGTTTCTGTGGTTTATCCCTTTGATGGCATGAGTTTGCAGAAAACTACTTGCAACATCACTCCCTACTGTAATGTTTTTGGTTTCTATGCTATGCCTGAGCAGGCTACATCTGTTGTTCTGCTTGTCGATGATTCACAGGTAAAGGTTGGAAATATCTTTCCGATGAACTCTACTTTTCCGGCTATTGGAACATTTGTTGTATCGAATTGGTGGGGAGCTTTATCTGGTCAGAAGAGAATAAAGGCTCGGGTTTTTTCAATCAACTCCAGCTCAATAGATTCACAGGAAATAAAATTGAGTATATACTGACTACATCGTGTTGTTAATATATCGCGATTAATAACATTTGTGATCTCTTTATTTGTACAATTGTTTTTGGTTTATGTATTCTATAACTTTGTCTGGAACGATCCATCTTATAGATATGCCTTTCTTTATGTATTCTCTTATTCTTGATGAAGAAACTTCGATGATTTCGGAGTTTATTCTTATAGATTTTTCAAGAACTTTTTGGTTTATTTTTTTTTCTGTTTTGCTGTTTTCGTTCATTCTCGGAAACCAGCCAAGTTTGCACATCTGTAATATTTTTTCATATTCTTTCCATGTATGGAAGTTTACTAGTGAATCTTGACCTATAAGTAAAAATATTTCGTATCCCTTTTTGTAAAAGTGTTCGACTGTTTCAACTGTGTACGAAACACCTCCCTTCTGTATTTCAAAGTCAGAGACTTCGAAGTTTTTTTCATATTCTACAGCAAGTTTTACCATCTCTAATCTCTGTGATTGACTCGCAACAGCTTGTGGCTTGTGAGGAGGTATATTGTTTGGAACAAATATAACCTTATCAAGTTTTAGCTGCTCAAGCGCTCTTCTTGCTCCAACAAGGTGGGCAATGTGCGGAGGATCAAATGTTCCGCCAATAAGACCTATTTTCATATAGGTAAAGAATTTAATATTGAGCTGGAATCTTTTTTCGCTTTAAATAAAATTTATTGCTCTTTTGTAGATGTAAAACTTTGGAAAGTTTGTAATATTTGAATACTTTGTAAAGACGACTTCGTAGTTGAATTCTGTCCTTTGTTGCTAAATAGTTTTGGGTGTATCAATATAAAAGAGCTCTTTGAAGGTTAAAAAAGTTAAAAGTAGAAGTTATAATTGTGCATTAGTAGCAAATCAGTTTGTAGATAGCTCTTCGAATACTTTCAAGATTTCCCGAATATTCTTTATTTTTTGCAAACTTTTTCCGATAGATTAAAGTGTGGATTGCATTATTCACATAGGTTATCCTAAAACGGGAACGACTGCGCTACAGTCATTCCTTACAAGAAATAGAGTTCAACTGTTGCAAAATTATGGTATTTTGTACCCGATCTCAGGAGCAGCGTTAGGTGAATGTTTTTCAGAGTCTCACTATCCTCTTGCTCTTTCTCTTGGACAAAATATGATCCCGATCGGTGGATATGTTGTTGAATATCATAAGCTAGCAGATTATCAGAGTATAATGAAATGCGTTTTATCTGAAGTTGAATCTGTGAAACCAAAAATTCTTATGTTAAGTTCAGAATTTTTTGTATTAACTCCTTTAAAAAACCTTGCAGATTTTGTCAAAGATCTTTCCAAGGAATTTCAGAAGGTGAAATTGGTATTGTATGTTCGTAGGCAAGATGAATTCTTGGAATCTTATTATAAGCAGACAGTAAGAGATGATACTTTGAGATTGGCAATAGATATAAAGGATTTTATTGAGGACTATAAAGAAGTACCAAAATACTATGAATACATTTTACGTTTGAAAGAGTATATCGAGGGTGAGGACATAGATGTAATACCTTTGATATATGATAGAAAAATTCTTATAAATGGTAATATTGTTTCTGACTTCTTTGAAAGAATTATCGGAATAAGCATTAATTTCCACCAAGAAGAATACTCCGATGTTTACACATCTCTTTCTCCAGAGTCTACCATAGTTTTATACGAATTTAATTTGAATCACAATGTTCCTTCTGGAATTAGAAAGAAGATAATAGATTTACTTCTGACAATAGATCAGAAGAATGGAAGTGTTCTGAAGTATCTGATCAATACTGATCAGAGAATCAAGATTATAGACTATTATAGAGAATCTAATGAAAGGTTATTTGAAGAATTTTTCAATTCCGAAAACAGGTTTGTTTTGAACAATGAAGACATAGAAAATTTTAGGAAACATGAAACTCTTGTTATGCGGAACAGCAAAATTATAAAAGAAGAAATTCGCAAAAGACATAATGCTGTTGTTGATTTTATTATATTACAGAGTTCAAGGAATTTGATTCTATGAATCGCTTGTTTGGAACACTCGGAGATTGTACTATCCCATCAATTATATTACATTTGTACAATTCTGAAAACAGCCTGTTTTGTTAAAGTTATAGGTTTTTACCTTAAGTTGACTTTCGGAACTTATTGCAGAGTTAGGATTCTGTGGGGAAATATACAAAAAATATAAGAGATTTCGAGAATTCTTGGCTGTTTTGCTGTACTATGGTAAAGAGTTTAAAACCGGCGTTCAGAATCAAATTGTTATTTCAGTGGAGGAATGATCAGAAACTCCAGTTGATTTAGATCTGGTATAAACATATGCTAAATTATAAAATTAATTGAAGATGAAAGTGAGGAAATTTATGGAAGAGATGCTCAGTAATCCTTTGTATGAGATTTTGCCTATTATACAAGATAGGATTACAAAAAGAAACACTTGGTTTGGTGTTAAGACTCAAAAGCATCCATATGATTTTTGGATATATCAGGAGATACTTTGGTGTCTGAGACCAGATTATGTTATTGAGATAGGAAACTATATGGGGGGTTCAACGCTTGCTCTGGCTCACATCTGTGACCTTCTTGGAAAAGGAAAGATCATAGGAATAGATATAAATCAAAAAAATATACCTTCCCAGGTGAGGGAACACCCGAGAATAACGCTTATGGAGGGAGATGCTTGTGATCTTTTTGAAAAAGTTAAGAATATAGTTGGAGACTCATTTTGTATTGTTATAGAAGATAGTTCTCACACCTATGATAATACTTTGAAGATTTTGAGGTTATACAGCCAAATAGTCAAACCCGGTGGTTATATAATTATTGAGGATTCAATATGCTGGCATGGTTTATCTTTGGGACCTTTTCCGGGTCCATATGAAGCTATAGAAGTTTTCCTACAGGAAAATAAAGATTTTGAGATAGATAGAGACCTTGAGTTCCCGATAACTTGGAATCCGAAGGGATATTTGTTAAGGATAAGATGAATTTTAAGCATGAGAGTTTTGGGAGTGTAAGCTAAAGGAGAAGATATAGCATGGATCCAATGTCTCTTTTGTATGGCAAATCATTTGTGGAAAATTATTTAGATGATGTGAAAGATCAGGAGATTACTATAATTGATATTGGTTCTGCTCTTGTGGCAGGTCAAGAGGATTTAGGAACTTTGCGTCAGTTTTTCAACAGGCCAAATTGGAAGTATATAGGAGTTGATTTGGAAAAACAAAATAATGTTGATATTGTTTTATCTGATCCTTACAACTGGAAGGAGCTTGAAGATAATATTGCAGATGTTGTTATTACATCTGCTACGTTTGAGCATATTGAGTTTCCTTGGATCACCATAAGGGAAATTTCTAGAATTCTGAAGCCTGATGGTTTGTTTTGTATTATTGCCCCGTCATCTGGTCCAGCTCACAGGCATCCTGTTGATTGCTGGCGTATATTACCAGATGGAATAAATGCTCTGGCAAAGTGGGGGAATTTTGAAGTTATTGAAACACATTTAGCTGCTGGTGTTTTACCATGGCAACACACATTCGGAGTTATGAAGAAGAAATCGGGTTCCAAGCAGTTTCAAAACAAAAGAGCAGGATACAAGGCTTATCTTTCCGCTATAAATATACCACAGAGACCTGATCACATTTTATCTCCGGAGTATTTTATAAACTCAGCTGATATTCTCATTTCAGCTAAACAGGGCAAACTCGCTGAATCCTACATAACAACAGGAATTCGTGCCCATCCGGAAAATTTTACACTGAAATTAAAAGCACTAGAAATATTTTGGGAAAATAAGAATCTGATGCCTGGTATGGAGTTATCTCTTAACATTCTTTCTTCAAGACCAGTAGAACAAAACAATCTTGTTTACGTAAGTAATTTCATCAATAATCTTATAAATTTCGTTCAGTCCAACCTTTTAACTGGTGATATCAATACAGTTGTAAGAAATTTTCTTGAATCTGTTCGCATTGAATGTAAAAAAATAGTTGATGAGAATGTTTCATACGTGCACATGCTCTCAGATTTTTCTCAAAAAATAGGATTTTGGATACTTGCTGAGGAGTGTTGGGATAAAATATCATTTTTGAATCAAGCAAATACTAGCGAATATATAAGAGCAAAACTTATGTGGGCTGTTTTACCAAGAGGATATGGATTCGTTACTACATCTCAGAAAAGATTTGAACAGATTCTCGAATACCAGATGAAAAACAGAATATTAAATAGAACAACGGTAATTCAACATCTGATCGATAAAAAGAAATACAGAAATTATGTTGAGATAGGAGTTGAAAGAGGTTTGAATTTCTTCCAGATAAAGTGTCCAAAGAAAATAGCTGTGGATTTGAACTTCAAAATACCTGGTGGTTTCAGAAACTCGGAAAATGAAGTCTTTTTTGAAATCTCGTCCGATGATTTTTTCAGAAATCCTCCTGATGAACTATTGAAAAACGGCATAGATATAGCTCTTATAGATGGGGGTCATACGTATAAGCAGTCTTTGAAGGATATTCTGAATTGCTTGAATTATCTGAATGATGGCGGAATTATGATTTTACACGACTGTCTGCCTATATCTCCATCCTGTGCAGCTCCTACTTTGGAGGATGCTATAAAATACCCAGATTTTCAGGGCGCATGGTCTGGTGAGGTGTATAAATCTGTTATAAACATCAGAAGAAGAGGTGATCTTTTCTGTGCTGTTCTTAACTGTGACTTTGGAGTTGGAATAGTTATGAAAGGAAAGCCTGAATCTACCATAGATATGACAGATGAGGAAATTCAAAATTTGGATTTCTGGGGGCTTATGAAAAATAAAGAAAAGCTACTCAATCTTAAGGATCCAAGCTGGTTCTGGACTTTCTTGCAGAGGGTATGATTTGTTGAGGTTTTAGGATGAGCAGGAGGTTGAAAATATCTGTCGGTATACCGACGTATAATCGTCCTAAGTATTTGAGACAAGCTCTGTATTCAATAGCTTCTCAAACAAGATTGCCAGATGAGGTGATTGTTTTAGATGATAATCCTAAGACCGATGAAAACTATAAGGTGGTTCTGGAGTTTCAGAAAGATTTTCCATTCATAAAGTATTTGAGGAATGAAGTTAATCTTGGAGCTTTCCAGAGCTACAGGAAACTTCTGAGTATACTGGAGGGAGACGTCATAAGACTTATGGGAGATGATGATATATTTTTCCCGCAAGCTATAGAAACCTCTGAGAAAGCTTTCTTAGATTTTCCAGAAGTTGATGTGGTATGTTCAAGAACTATTTTTATTGATAGAAAGTTGAATCCAATTGTACAATACCCTGGTTTTTGGGGAAGTTACTATTTAGAGTATTTCAGGTTATTTAATGATACTGTTATGGACGGTCAGGATTTTATAAGAGAATCTCTTATTTGTTCTTTAAACCTATGTGTTGCTTTTCCTTTTATAAAAAAGAAAAAAATTGATCTCAATGGTCTTAAATTTCGTGAATTTGATTTTACGGTGAACTTTCATTGGTTTTTGTGGATGTCTGTTTTAAGAAAAGGAGGAAAAATATTTCTCTCAAGTAAAAATTTGTTTGGCTTTAGAATTGACGAGAATGAACAGCTTAGTTTGGAAAAAGCTATTATAGGAATTAAGGAAAAACTGATATTTCTCTCAGAGGAGTTTTTGGAGTATTTGAATGTTAAATTTTCAAAAAGAGAAAGAGCTCAAGCTATTGAAAAGGTAATCCTTAACGCCTTTCTCATAAGAGATATGCTTATCAAAAATAATCGTAAAGATCTCCTTGAGAGATTGAACAGTATAATCTTGAGTTTTGCTGAAAAAATTCGTAAGGATGCTTCATATTTATTATACATCAATTCTAGAAAAACAAGAGAGCCATTTTCAGTAGTAATAGTCACATACAACAATCAGCATACTATTCAGGAGTGTCTGGAAAGTGTTCTGAAAACTTTGAAGGAAGGTGATGAGATTATAGTTGTAGATAATGCATCGGAAGATAAAACTCAGGATATACTCAAAAGATTTGAAACAAGCTCTAAGTTTGTAAAGTGTATTTTCAACAAAGAAAATATTTTTTATGCGAAAGCTGCTAATGTGGGAGCAAGAGCAAGTAGGAATAAGTATGTAGTCTTTTTGAATCCAGATACTGTGATTCTAACACCAGATTGGCTTGAGGTTTTTTATGAAACACTGAAAAAAGAAGATGTTGGAGCTGTTGGTCCTGTATCTGATAAGGCTATGTCTGGTAATAATGTTGGAATCTACTCAAGTTTAAATTGGGAATATACTCCTGTATGGATGAGATACTTTTTTGATGGGGTAGAGGAAGATCAGAAGCTTCTTTCTGGCTTTTGTATAGCGACCAAAAAGGATGTGCTTGAGAAATTGGGATACTTTGATGAGAAACTTATTCTTGGGATGGATGACTTTGATTTTTGCTTGAGGCTTTCGGAGATGGGTATGAAAATGAAAGTTGTTCCTTCTGTTTTTGTAAGGCATGTTTGGGGAGTTTCATTCAAATCAAACATAGATTCGTGGAAGATAAATGAATTATCTATAATAAACTTTGCTAAGAAATTATCTGATAAATACGGATACGGTAACGTTCCGCTTCCGGAAAAGCTTTTTACTAATTCAGTATTCCATTTTTATCCTTACGAACATATGAAGCTAACGAGGTTTAGGTTCCTTTTTGATTTTTCTGGAACTAAGAAAACCAAAGAATTTTTCGTGAGCAGAGCAAAGGTTCTCAGTTCAAAGCCAGAGATATGCATTGTTACGGTGAACTATAACTCTTCTGAGGATTTAAGAGAACTTGCTGAGTCTGTTCTGAAGTCTAGATATCCAAAAATCAATATGGTTGTGGTTGATAATTCCGAGAGTGAAGATGAGTATGAAAGAGTTAGGGAGATAAAAAAGATTTTCGGAGATAACTTTCACATCATAAGGACACAAAATGAAGGCTTTGCTGCAGGATGCAACATAGGTATAAGGTATGCAAGGGAAGTGTTGAGAACTGAATATATATGGCTTCTGAATCCAGATACTGTAGTAGTTGAAGATACAACATTTGAGCTCCTGAAAACTGTGCTTTATACAGATGTTCCAGTTGCAACCTGTAAGATCAAGATATACGGGACGAATTATGCTCAGTACGACGGAGTCAGAGCATCAGAGCAACCATTTGAAGAAAAAGATTACGGTTTATTCAGAGCAAACTTTCTTTCCGGAGCAAACATATTTTTACGCTCAGAGGTTTTTGATAGAGTTGGGATGTTGAGAGAGGATTTTTTCCTTTACTTTGAAGATAATGATTTTTTTGAGAGATTGAAGGTCAATAGAATATATCCAATATATACGCCCTATACATTCATATATCACAAGGTAAGAGGGAACTATGGTATATTGGAGAAGCCAATAAACCTATACTATTTCACCAGGAACATTCTATTTTTCTTTTCGGAACAGGTTTTGAATGGAAAATTTAAGAAAGGAGCTTTTTTTGAGGTTTTGGATAAGTTAAGAGCAATATACTTTACTGTTTTGAGCTTGAGTTTTGATAAGAGTGCCAGAGCTGTGATTCATGGCATCTTTGATTTTTTTGATGGGAGAATGGGGAAGAATGCGAAAATACCGTATGAACTTGAGAGGAGCAGAGAAAATGTTTTTGAAGAACTTGCTTCAATAGATATTCCAAAACCAGGCCAAAAAGTTGATTTAAGAACATATATGAACATAATGAAGATAAACCTTATTTTGAGTCCAAATATGGAACTTTTTGAAAGGTATATTCAGGGGCTTTGTGCTTTTTTATTCAGAGATTTATTGCAAGAAATAGATTATCTTTATGTTTAGTTAAAGAGGTTTAATTATTATTTTTTTGATACGATTATTGAGAATATGTATGAGGAGAACATAAAGATAGGAGTCGTGCTTTCGACTTTCAATGAATTTGTAACAAAGCTTTTGTATGAAGGTGCAAAGAAAAAATTTGAGGAGAGATCTGTAGAATATGAGACATTTGAGGTTCCGGGAGCCTTTGAGATTCCTGTGGTGGCCAAAATTATTGCAGATAGATTTGACTCAATTCTTGCTCTTGGTTGCATAATAAGGGGAGAAACATACCACTTTGAAGCTGTTGTTGACGGTGTCGTCAAGGGTATAGTAGATGTATCGCTTCAGAAAGAAAAACCTGTGATATTTGGAGTACTAACTGTTGAAAACATTAATCAGGCAATAGATAGAGCAGGTGGAAAATTTGGAAACAAGGGCTATGATTTTGCCGAAAACGCTATATATATGGCAAAGCTCTGTAGAGAACTGAAAAGAAAATGAAACTAGAAGAATAACAAAAACAATTATGACTTGTATTACATTTATAAGAGATTTCTGAATGTTTCTCGAGTTCAATTTCTGCCTTTTGCTATCTGCGAGAGAATGGTTTTTGAAACCAGCATATGAGTCAAGCAAATCGCTTATTCAGGGAAGCAATTATCAAATTTCAGCTTTGTTATACCTTTCTATAACAAAGTATCCAACTGGTATCAGCTTTCCAAATAACTCGACGTAAGCCTTCCCAAGATATAAGTCATCGTTATCTTCGAAGGGTTTCACAAGGTAATCGCGCAGAAACTGTGATGGATCATATATAGGGTTTCCTCCCTTACCATAGTCAAGCATAAGGGCATGTGGATAGTGGTTGTATTTCGGAGAGAATTTTGCTGGATAAACTTTGTAAAATCCATGTCTTTTTGGGTTTATCTCAGATGGTAGAGCTATCCACGGTTCTTCGGGTGAATTTTGCTTTATAAGAACATTGTATCCGTGTACTTCGTCTCCGGATCTTCTGAATCCCTTCTTGAATTTAAGTATTCTTCCCATTTTTGGTATTATTCCAACATTGTGTCCCCTGAACTCCCATCCAATTAGTTTTTGTATATCTGGTGTTTTGCCGGAAACCATTAGCGATTCCAGTATGAACTCTGGAACCTTTAAAAGATCAAAAAAAGTCATCTCCGCGCTCATAGCAGTCCTTCCTCCTGATACCATTTTATTGTTTCTCTCATTCCATCTTGAAATCTCGGATATTTTAGCCGAAATCCTGTTGATTTAAGTTTCTGGTTTGAATATCTCATACTGTATCCGAACATCAGAGAGAACTCCTCTTCAAGTGGTTTCTTAATTCTGAATTTGTCTGATAAAAATTTCATTAAATATGATACAGAAATAAGCCCAATTCTCGCGATTGGTATTGGTACTGGTGGTAGGATGTAGAAGGGTTTGTCAAAAGTTTCAGCCAAAAATCTCATGACATCTATTACTGTGTTTTTACTGTCATCATCAACTATGTAGTCTTCTCCGTCTGTATTTTTGATTTTAGAGAGATGAATTGCTGCGCGAACAACATCGGCTGCATGAATGCTTGGAAAGTAGAAATCGAAATTAGAAAATATAAGTACTACCTTTGAATCTCTTATTGTTTTTAGGTATTTGAAGAACATATATGATTCGCGCTTACCATACACAGCAGTTGGCTTTATAATTGTCACGGGTATTCCATACTTTTTGTGGTAGATCATTGCTGTTTTTTCTTCGAGAAATTTTGACAATGCATATTTTGTTACAGGCCTAACCGGTGATTTTTCATCCATTATTACTTCACCGTCTTTTGGAACACCATATATACCGTTTGTGCTCCAGACGACAATTTTTTTGAGAGAAGAATTTTTACTCCTTAGAATTTCCTCAAAAACATTTTTTGTGCCATTGACGTTAACATTGTACAGAAGTTCCCAAGGAACATCGTACTTCAGTATTGCAGCTATATGGAAAATATAGTCTGCATCATCAAAAACTCCTCCGAGAGTTTCGGGTTTGGTTATATCAACCTCAGCGACCTCATCTGCTAATTTTTTTACAAGTTCTGGATACCTTGCTCTACCGAACTCATCTGAACCTCGAAAAGCAGAAGGCAGATCGCAAGCTCTAACTCTCCAGCCCTCTTCCTTTGCAATTTCAACAGCGTAAGAGCCTATAAAACCACAAGCACCGGTTATAACCAGAAGCGGTTTTTTTTCTTCCCTTTTCTTCTCTACAGTGGATACTTGAATTTTGACCTCTTCCCTTTGCTCTTGTTCTATTTTCTCTTTTGCTTTTTCTTTGACTTCTTCTTCAAATACTTTTTCCTTGACTTCTTCTTTGATTTCCTCAGCCTTCAGGCTTTTTTCTTCGGTTTTTTCTTTAACCTGTTCCTGTTGTTCGCTCTCCTTCTCTGAAAACTTGAGAAGTTCTTCGGTTTTCTTCTGCGTCTTCTTTCTAGATTTTCCTTTTTGTTCTCCCGTTTTCATAATCTTTGTGTTAATATATTTTTGTTTCTTTGATTATATTTGCTGTAATTTCTTGAATTTCAATCAGTTAGCTCTTCCACAGCATTTTTTGTATTTTTTCCCGCTTCCGCACGGGCAAAGATCGTTTCTTCCAACCTTTCTATTTTGAATAGATGTCCTCTGGGTTCCTGTAGTTTGTGTTCCTGCAATTGTTGGAGTTCTTTGTATTGCAGATCCTCCGGATGCAATTTGATAACCTCCAACAGAAGCATAAGGAGATATGCGCTGGGCTCTCCTTGAAAGGTTTGTCATAGCTTCTGAAATCTCTTTTTCTTCCTCTTCTCCTCTCTCAACCTTCATCATAAAGAGCTTTGAAATAGTGGATATCTTGAACTTTGTTATCATATCTAAAAACAGAGAGAAACCTTCCTTTTTGTATTCTACAAGTGGATCAAGGTGTCCGTACCCTCTCATACTAACAGATTCTCTGAGCTGATCCATAGCATACAGATGTCTTCTCCACATAGTATCTAGGGTGTTCAAAATTATAAACTGCTCAACTCTGCGAACAATATCATCATTCAATCCGGAAAACCTTTTTTCATATTTTTCTTTAACGAGTTCTGTTAGATTTTCTTCTATGTTTTCTGGTTTGAAGCCAAATATGCTGAAAAACTCTTTTTCAAATCCATCAAGATCTGGTTCTCCTTTTTTTGGCATATATTTTTCTGTGAGATGACTTATTACATCTTCAATAAAATTAAAAACTATCTCTCTTGTGTTTTCTCTTGAAAGAACCTTCCTACGGAGAGAATAAACGGTTTCTCTCTGTTTGTTCATAACATTGTCGTATTCAAGAAGGTGTTTTCTTATTTCAAAGTTATAAGCTTCAACTCTTTTTTGAGCGTTCTGTATGGCTTTTGTAACCCATCTATGTTCAATGGGTTCTCCTGTTTTCATACCAAACCTTTTCATAAGTGGGGCAACTCTGTCTGAACCAAAAATTCTCATAAGATCATCTTGCAAAGATACATAGAATCTTGATGATCCCGGATCCCCCTGCCTCCCAGATCTTCCGCGAAGCTGATTATCGATTCTTCTTGACTCATGCCTCTCTGTTCCTATTACGTGTAATCCTCCGAGCTCAACAACTTTTTTTCTTTCTTCTGAACAAATTTGCTCGAATTCTTTCAGAGCTTTTTCAAACTCCTCAGGAGTGGCATCAAAGCCGACCTTCTGTCTTGCGAGCATCTCAGCATTTCCACCAAGTATAATGTCAACACCTCTTCCAGCCATGTTTGTAGCAACTGTAACAGCTTTCAATCTTCCAGCTTGAGCAATTATGTATGCTTCTTTTTCGTGGTTTTTGGCGTTCAGCACCTGATGAGGTATGCCTTTGGCTCTGAGCATTGATGATAGCTTTTCGCTTTTCTCTATTGAAGTTGTTCCAACAAGAACAGGTCTTCCTTTTTCCCAGTTTTCCTGAATTTCTTTTATAACCTCTTCAAATTTTTCCTCCTCGGTAAGATAAACTACATCATCATAGTCTTCCCTTATCATGGGTCTGTGAGTCGGAATAACTATAACATCAAGATTGTATATTTCTTTGAATTCAAGAGCTTCTGTTTCAGCAGTTCCAGTCATGCCTGCGAGCTTCTTGTACATTCTGAAAAAATTCTGAAATGAGATTGAAGCGAGAGTCTGTGTTTCTGCTTCTATTTTCAAACCTTCCTTTGCTTCTATTGCTTGGTGGAGTCCATCAGACCATCTTCTTCCTGGCATCAGCCTTCCTGTGAACTCATCTACTATCACAACTTTGCCGTCCTTCACAACATAATCGACATCCCTTCTGAAAAGCCTGTGGGCCCTGAGAGATTGAATGAGATGATGTAAAATTTCAACATTAACTGGGTCATAAAGGTTTGAGATTCCCAAAAATCTCTCTGCCTTTTCTATTCCTTTTTCTTTGAGTAGAACCTGTTTTGATTTCTCATCCACATCAAAGTCTTCTCCCTGTTTCAGAACACGCGCGACTTTGTCGACTTTGTAGTAAAGAGAAACATCTTCTTCAGCTGGTCCAGATATTATAAGCGGTGTTCGTGCCTCATCAATCAGTATTGAGTCAACCTCATCAACTATTGCATAGTAAAGCTCTCTCTGATTGATCTCATCCAAGGAGTATTTCATGTTGTCTCGCAAGTAATCAAACGCAAATTCGTTGTTTGTTCCATAGGTTATATCACAGAGGTAAGCTTGTTTTCTTGTTGATTTTATTAGTGTTGTCTGAAAGGCTCCGATAGCTGACATATTTATTTTTTCCTGTGGTAGCGGATCGTTTATTATATTGTCCGCAGGCCAAGCTCTAACATCATCTTCAATCGCTTTCTGAAATAGATCTGGAAATTGCCAATCTACTGTATACGAGACTTCAAGATGGTTTATAACTCCAACTTCAAGTCCAAGAAATTTGTAAATTGGTCCCATCCACATAGCATCTCTTCTTGCAAGGTAGTCGTTGACGGTTACAAGATGGCACCCCCTTCCTTCAAGCGCAGTCAGAGCTAAAGGCAAAGTTGCTACAAGAGTTTTTCCCTCACCGGTTTTCATCTCCGCTATCTTTCCTTCAAAAAGAACAATGCCACCGAGTATCTGTACATCAAAGTGTCTTTTTCCTATGGTTCTCTTTGCCGCTTCACGAACTAAGGCAAAGTACTCAGGCAAAATGCTCTCGGGAGCAACTTTGTCTTCTCTTACCTTCTTAATGTACTCAATGGCGATCTCTCTTATCTTTTTATTTGGTAGTTTGTCAAACTCTCGTTCTGCTGATAAAGTTTCTTCAAGGTATCTTTGCTTTATTCTTTTTAGGTATCTCTGGTTTGCGGTGCCAAAGACTTTTGCGACGAATTTGTCAAAAAATCCCATCAAGGAATCAAAATTAGTTTTCAAAAGATAATAAAATAAAAAAATAGGATCATTTAATTTATGATTTCGGAAAATTTGTAAGGAGCTAATCTGAGATACTATTGATAGCCATTTCAATTCTCTTTATTGCTTCATCTTTGCCTATTGCAGCTATAACATCAGAAAGCGGAGGGCTTACAAGTTTTCCGTAAATTGCTAATCTTATGGTCTGGGCAACATCTGCGGTCTTGACTCCATATTTTTCAGATGCTTCCTTCAAGAATGGTTCAAATCTACCATCTCCTGACTCAATGTATCTTTTGAAATCCAGGAGTATCATTTTACCAGTTTGATTGAAAAACTTCTTTGCACCTTCTTGATCATATGAATCAAAACGCAAAATGGGTATAACCATATCTCTCATCTCAATCATAGTTCTTACCCTTATTTTTATCTGTGGTATGATTTTGAGAATGCTGTATTTTTTCTCATCAAAGGTTTTTTTGATTTCATCTGGAATAAAGTCACGTAGTCTTGTGAAAATATCTTCATCTGTTAAAGTTTTTATCCAGTGTGAGTTTAGCCAATATAGTTTCTTGAAGTTGTATCTGGCGGGAGAGCTGTTGACCTCTGTTATGTCAAACAGTTCAATAAGTTCTTGAATAGAAAAAGTTTCTTTATCTCCGTAAGCCCATCCGAGTCTTGCAAGATGGTTTACAATCGCTTCTGGGAGAAATCCATCTTTCATAATAAGGTCGTAGACATATATTGAGCTTGAAAAGTCTTCTCTTTTTGAAAGTTTTCCTTCTCCTTCATCCGGTAGTATTAAGGGAAGATGTGCAAAGTTCGGAACTCTTCCCAGTATAGAA
This sequence comes from Candidatus Calescibacterium sp., assembly GCA_025060505.1. GTDB lineage: Bacteria > Calescibacteriota > Calescibacteriia > Calescibacteriales > Calescibacteriaceae > DRWZ01. Next base: position 89,949 of record JANXBU010000005.1, on the reverse strand, counting down.
AACAGGAGAATTTGCTTTGGTGTGTTTGATATGTGATCAGCTCCTCGTATGATGTCAGTTATTTTGTAGTCAAAATCGTCAACAACAGATGCTAAATTGTATGTAGGTGTTCCATCAGACCTCATAAGAACGAAATCTTCTATTTCAGAGGTTTCAACTTTTATGGTTCTCATTACGATGTCGTCAAACTTTACTTCAAATATGTCATCAGGGACTTTGAATCTAACAGCATAAGGCAGATCTTTTTTTGTTTGAAGATTTCTACAAGTTTTTGGATACTTCGGATTTAGACCAGCTTTCAGAGCGTTTTCTCTGTATTTTTCAAGTTCATCAGGAGAACAGTAACATCTGTACGCGTATCCTTTTTCAAGAAGAAATTCAACGACTTCTTTGTATCTGCCAAATCTTTCAGATTGTCTGAATTTTTCATCTGGTTCAATTCCGAGTAATTTCAAGCATTTCTCAATTTCGTCTTCAAAGGATTTCTTTGACCTTTCTTTGTCTGTATCGTCTATTCTGAGAATGAATTTTCCTTTGTTCTTTTTCGCCCAAAGAAACGAAAAGAGTGCGGTTCTTGCAACACCAATGTGAAATCTACCAGTTGGTGAAGGTGCGAACCTGGTTACGATCATTTTTATTATTCTTAAACTTTGTTTTGATCATATGATTATTTTTGGGATTTTCAGAGCGCAGGTTATATATAGTACTACCTTCCAACAAATAGTCTTTCGTAAAGGATTTTTGGCAAACCTGCCTCTTTTATTTTTCTTGATGCTTTTTCAATATCATACTGAACTCTAAGAGCTATGTATCTTCCGTTCTCTATTATTCCGAAGGCTGACTTTGGGTTTCCATCTCGTGGTTGCCCAACGCTTCCAACGTTTATCGCTACATTCTGGAAATCGGAAAAATCTATTACGCTTGGCGCGCCTACTACAAAGTTCCCATTTAAATCAAAACCGAATATGTATGTTATGTGAGCATGACCCGATAAACTCGCTTTTGCCCGAATTGATTGTAGAAATTTCAATGACCAATATCCAGCCTCTTTCGTAACAAGGTATATGTAGTCCTCGGGAGAATACGGAGCTCCGTGACAGAAGAAGTAATCTCCCTCTTGATATGTGTACGGAAGTGTTTTGAGCCATTCTATGTCTTGCTCGGTAAGTTGAGCTCTTGTCCATTCTGCTGAGTATCTGGCATGCTCAACAAAAGCATCTGTGATCTCAGGTGAAAAAACAGCTTCATCATGGTTTCCAAGAAGAACTACATCGCAGTTTTTTCTAACAAGATCAATGCATTCTCTTGGATTAGCTCCATATCCTACTATATCTCCAAGACATATTATCTTATCTGGCTTGTGTTTTTCTATCTCTTTAAGAACTGCTTCAAGTGCTTCAAGATTCGCGTGTATATCAGATATCAGAGCTATTTTTTGTGCCATCATATAATTTTAATCGCAATTTCGTAAAGTTTATAGATAGATGTAGATTTCGATTATGTAATTTTGGCTTATTTTGATTTCAAATAAAGGTAGGCAAAATAAAGCTTTATGATATTTGGTGAAAGAATAAGAGCTGGACTTGTTGGGATTCCATCAAGTGGTAAAACTACTATATTCAATCTTCTCACAAAGTCATCAGCAGAGGTGGCACCTTATCCGTTTACTACAAAAGACAAAAATCATGGTGTGATGATAATGTTTGATGACATAGTTGAAAGGATAGCAAAAGTTATGAAATCATCTGAAATAAAGTATCCAGCACTTGAGATAGTTGATGTAGCTGGACTTGTAAGAGGAGCTCACAAGGGTGAGGGTCTTGGAAATGAATTTCTCTCATATATAAGACCTCTTGACATAGTAATTTATGTTCTGAGATACTTGAAATCTGTTCCTCACATTGAAGGAGCTGATGATATAAAAAGAGACTTTGAAACCTTGAGATACGAGATTGCTATGAAAGATATTGAGATACTTTCAAGAGCGGAAGAAAAACTCAAGAAGCCAGCTATCACTGGAAACAAGGAAGCTAAAGTCAAAATTGAAATCATCCAGAAGATGAAGAAAGCAGTTGATGATTTTTTTAAATATGGTAAGTTTTCCTTGGATCTGACATCTGAGGAATCAAAAGTAGATCTGAAAGATTTAGAGATAATTTGCTCAAAGCCTTGGTTTGTAATTCTGAACACTGATGTGGCAAGAGATAGATGGAGTGAGCTGGTCTCTGGTATTTCTGTACCTAAAGTTCTGGTTTGTGATGCTCAGATGGAACTTGAATTCGAAGAAAGCGATCTTCTGCAAGAGGGTATAGTTCCGCTCAGACATCATATTACAGATGCGGTGCTTAGTGTTGCTAATGTGATAGTTTACTACACAGGATTTGAAGGTAAAGAGCTCAGGAGCTGGATTGCACAGTCTGGAATTTCTGTTTATGAAGCTGCTGGATTTATTCACTCTGATATACAAAAAGGCTTTATTTCGGCAGATGTTGCAAGCGCCTACGAATATATAAAATACCCAAGTGATTCAGAAGCTTACAAGAACGGAGTTTTCAGAACCGTTGGCAGAGATTACAAATTGAACCACAGGGATATTGTTCGTATAAAGTTCAAATAACCAAATTTTATCAAATTAAAAAAATATTGATACAAAAAGCGGTATATTCAGACTTTTTTTTCCAGCGCATCGAAAAGTTTAATTAGAAAATTGTCTTATAATTTAGATAATTGAATGAATGGAGATGAAAAGCATTCTCATAGTTGATGATGAAAGGGAAATACTTGAAGTTTCAAAAAATGTTTTAGAAAAAGAAGGTTTTAAGGTAGATACTGAGAGTAATGCACAGAATGTTATTTCATACAATCAGAAATATGATATATATATTCTTGATCTCTCCATACCAAAGATAGACGTTCTTGAGCTTGCTGAAAAGATAAGAGAAAGTAATCCGACATCTGCTATAATACTTATGACTGAGTATCCTTCTTTGGATTCAGCTGTAAGAGCGATAAAAGTTTCTGTTTTTGACTATCTCATAAAGCCATTTACACCAGAGTATCTTGTTTCAGTTGTGAAGAGAGCGCGGGAGTTTTTAGATCTGAAAGAAGAAAATGTCCTGCTGAAAACACATTTGGAAAGAAAATACGAGTTTGAAGATATAGTTTTCAGAAGTGAAAAGATGAAGAAAGTTGTTGAGGGGATTAGGAAGGTAAGTTCAACAGATTGTGATATACTCATAACGTGAGAAAGTGGGGTTGGAAAGGAGCTTGTTGCAAGAACTATACACAGAATGAGTAATAGAAGAGATAACAGATTTGTTGCAATAAATCTTTCTGCTATACCGGAAACACTTGTTGAGTCGGAACTTTTTGGATACGAAAAGGGAGCTTTCACAGATGCTCGAGCAACAAAAATTGGGCTTATAGAGTTTGCTAATAAAGGAACAGTCTTTCTTGATGAGATAACAGAGGTCAGTACAGATATACAAGTAAAGCTTCTCAGATTTATACAGGAGAGAAGAATAAGAAAAGTAGGAGGAAATCAGGAGATATCTGTTGATGTGAGAATTATATGTGCGTCAAACAAGAATGTAGAGGAAGAAATCAAAAAAGGAAAATTCAGAGAAGATCTGTACTGGAGAATAAATGTTTTCAGAATACACATACCTCCTTTGAGAGAACGAAAAGAAGATATAGAAGCGCTTGCGGAGTATTTTTTGAATAAGTATTCTGAGGAGCTTGGGAAGAGAGTCTCTGGGATAAGTCCGCAGGCTCTAGAATCTATGCTTTCTTACAACTGGCCAGGAAATGTTAGAGAGTTGCAAAATGCAATAAAGAGAGCTATCATATTATCCGAGTCAGATTTTATAAAACTGGAAGACCTTCCGGAACAACTTATTACGATTAAAGAAGAGAGCCAAAAAATAAAAAGTAAATTTTTTGAGATGAGAAACAGATTTCTTGAGGACTTCGAAAGAAACTATATTATATCACTTTACAAAGAGAAAAACGGTGATGTAAAGAAAATGATTGAAGAATCTGGTATTCCCAGATCTACTCTGTATAGGATGATAAAAAAATATGTGAAAGCAAAGTAAAGATAAATTTGAGGAAATGTAAAGATAAATTCGGAGTAAGATAACACAGACGGTGAACAAAGAGGTCAAGCTTGATGTAAAATAGGCACAACACGAAAACAGAGACAACACAGAAAAATAAAAAAGTGAAAAATGAATAAATCAATTTCTGTTATATAAACTTCTCCGCATGATTGGAATAATAGGAGGAACTGGACTTTACAACATAGAGGATTTGAAAATACTTGAAGAAGTTGAAGTAGATACTCCTTTTGGTAAGCCATCAGACAAAATAATATTAGGCGAACTTGAAAAAAGAAAGGTAGCTTTTCTCCCGCGTCACAGTAGAAAGCATACCATTCCACCGCACAGAATAAACTTCCGAGCCAACATATTTGCAATGAAAAAAATAGGTGTTCAAAGAATTCTGAGTGTCTCTGCTGTTGGTAGTATGAAAGAACACATCAGACCGGGAAATGCAGTTGTAGTATCACAGTTCATAGATATGACTGTCTCAAGACCAAGAACTTTTTTTGAAGAAGGTATAGTTGTTCATGTTGGATTTTCTGATCCAGTTTGTCCAGAGATGTTTGAAAGCCTGAGTGAAGCGTCAAGCGAAAGCGGTGTTATTACGCACAAAGGCGGAACGTATATATGTATAGAGGGACCGCAGTTTTCATCAAGAGCAATGAGTAAGCTTTGGAGACAATTTGGAGTTGATGTTATAGGTATGACTAATCTCCCTGAGGCTTACTTGGCAAGAGAAGCGGAAATATGCTACGCAACTTTGGCTTTTCCAACAGATTACGATTGTTGGTATGAAGGAGAAGAAATAGTTACTGCTCAGATGGTTGTGGAGAATCTTAAGAAAAACATTGAAAAAGCAAAAAAGATTCTCAGGGTATTTTTGAGAAAAATTCCGGATGAAAGAAAATGTCACTGTAAAGATTCATTGAAAGACGCAATTGTTACGGCTCCGGAGAACATACCGCAGGAAACGAAAGATAAACTCAGACCAATCATTGGAAGGTATATTAAGAGTTAGTTCAGTTTTAAATCAAAAATTTTTGTTTGATCAGAAAATATTCCTGTTATTTATTTTTCTCATTTGTGAAGAATAACAAAATAAATAAATCAGGATTGCTTAGTAAGTAAAGAAAATATTATTAAGGAGGTGCTTGAATATGAAGATACTTGTTCCAATAAAAAGAACACACGACCCGTATTCAAAAATAAAATTAAAGCCGGACGGAAGTGGTATAGATACATCAAATATAAAGTTTGTTATAAATCCGTTTGATGAAATAGCTGTTGAGGAAGCTCTGAGAAAAAAGGAAAAGCATGGTGGAGAGGTTGTAATTCTTTCCATAGGAACTCAGGAAGCTGTCGAACAGATAAGAACTGCATTGGCTATGGGAGCAGATAGAGGAATACTTGTTGATACAGCTGGTAAAACACTTGATCAGGACTCAATTGCAAGAATAATGGTCAAGATCATAGGTGAAGAAAAACCAGATTTGGTGATAATGGGGAAGCAAGCGATTGATGATGATTCAAATCAGGTTGGCCAGCTTCTTTCTGAGTATCTGAACTGGCCTCAAGCTACATTCGCTTCAAAAGTAGATATACAAGACAAAAAAGCTACAGTTGTTAGAGAAGTTGATGGTGGTCTTGAAACTGTTGAAGTAGATCTTCCTGCAATTATTACGACAGATCTGAGACTAAACCAGCCGAGATACGCTTCACTGCCCGGAATAATGAAAGCGAAACAGAAACCTCTGAAAGTTGTTAAGCTTGACGAGCTTGGTGTCGATATTACTCCAAAGGTCGTTGTTGAAAAACTTGAAACTCCGCCCGAGAGAAAAGCTGGAATAAAAGTAAAGGACGTTGATGAGCTGATAGCAAAACTAAAAGAAATGAAGGCTCTTCCATTTTAAGGAGGTATAAAAATGAGCATACTAACTTTATTGGAGATAAAAGATGGACAGATAAAAAAAGGTTCTCTTTCGGCAGTAACTTGTGCAAGGCAGATCGCAGAAAAAACCGGTCTCCCATATAATATAGCTCTTGTTGGTAATCCGTCTGATCAAGCTATAGATGAAGCTGCTGAGTTTGGTGCGAAAACCGTATATGTTGTAAAGGTGCCTAATTATACTGCTGAGAATTACAAGATAGCCGTTGAGCAGATCGTCAATGAATCATCTGCAAAGTACTTTGTGGCTTTGGGTTCTGCGATGGGTAAAGATCTGGCACCACGAGTTGCAGCGAAACTGGGTGCCGGCATGGGTTCCGAAATAATAGAGGTTGTAGACGGAGAAACTTTCAAGCGACTTATGTACGCTGGAAACATAATTGCGACTATAAAGATAAAAACAGAAAAGAAAGTTCTGACAGTCAGAGGAACTGCATTTGAGAAAGCTCAGAAGTCAGGTGGAAAATCTGATGTTAAATCATTACAACCTGCTGGGACTTTTGACAAAAAGAGATTCGTTAAGCTTGAGGAAACAAAGAGTACCAGACCAGAGCTCACAGAAGCTCAGGTTGTTGTTTCTGTTGGAAGAGGAATAAAAGATCCAGAAAATATAAAAATAGTAGATGGACTTGCAGATATTCTAGGTGCTGCAATAGGTGCTTCAAGAGCAGTGGTTGATGCGGGTTGGCTCCCAAACGATTATCAGGTTGGACAAACTGGAAAAACGGTTGCTCCGCAACTGTATATCGCAGTTGGAATATCCGGAGCAATACAGCATGTTGCAGGTATGAAAGATTCAAAAGTCATAGTCGCAATAAACAAAGATCCAGAAGCCCCGATATTTCAGGTTGCTGATATAGGTCTTGTTGCTGACTTGTTCCAAGCTGTTCCAGAACTTACTGAAAAACTGAAAAAACTAAAAGAACAGAGCGCATAGCGGAGGTATCATGAATGAAGCTGAGTCAGGAGGAATTTAAAAAAGTAATAGAAGGAACAACCGGCAAATCCAACTACTTTGAAGATTTCAACCCAGGCGACGTAATACTTCACCACAGGGGTAGAACCATCACAGAAATGGATAATGTTCTTTTCACTCTGCTCACTATGAATACAGCATCTATACACTTTAACGAAGATATGATGAAAAAGGGTAAAGGAATATTCCCAGAAAGAGTCGTATATGGTGGAATTGTTTCATCGATAGTTATAGGTCTGACATCCGAGGACATAAGTGAAAATGCAATAGCAGATATTGGATATTATAACGCAGTTCACAAAAATCCAGTTTTTCACGGGGATACACTGTATGCGGAGTCACATGTACTTGAGAAGAGAGATTCAGATAGACCAGATGCAGGTATAGTGAGATTCAAGATAATAGGAAGAAATCAGAAAAACGAAGTTGTCGTAGAGATAGAAAGGGAAGTTCTGATAAGGAAAAGGAAAAAATCCTAAATCGCCAACTAATTTTCTTTTCATGAGACTACTTTCTGGCGGATGGAGTTGTAAAAACTGGCTCTATTTTTCTACAGCATCTATCTTATTGTTAAACTTCTTTTATTTTTCATTTAGCATTTTTCCGAGTAAAGCTTATGGTCAAGTAAAGGGAGAGAGTATATGGACAGAAACAGAAGATGGTAGACAAATTCATATATTTTTTATAAGGAAAAGGGGAGAAGCAAGATCAAACTATCCGGTGATACTTTGTCATGGGCTTGGGGCACAGGGTATGTATTGGTATTTTAGTGAAAAATCAAGTTGGGCGCTTGAGCTTGCTAAAAACGGTTTTGATGTCTTTGTACCAGACCTGCGCGGAGTTGGCAAAAGCGGAGGCAGTATGAAATTTGACTTCTATGATTATCAAAAAGATGTAATTGCAATAATAGACAAAGTAAAAAAGGTCACCGGTGCTCAAAAAGTTCATTGGGTCGGACACTCCATGGGCGGTATGGTTGTTTATCTCACAGCTACAGAAAAACCAGAAATCATAAATAACAATCTTGCAAGTTTATCAATAATCTCTTCTCCATACAAAATATGGCAGCCTTTTGAAGCTTTCAGACTACTCAAAAAGAATTTTGATGAAGTCTCCGAGGCTTTAAGAAGGGTAGATTCAATCCCTTTTTCATTTTTCGCTGGATTTTATAGATTTGCTTTCCCAATACTGCAGATATCTGAGGATGTAAGTCCTATTATTCGTTCATTCCAGTATTTCATTTGGAATCTAGATTTGGTTGATCCTGATATCAGAAGGGAGGTAACTCTTGGAACAGCAAACGTATCCTCTCGAGTTCTTGACAAATTTTTCAGAGTTGGTCTTGGATTTGAGGATTTTGGGTTTGATCTGAGAAACCTTTCCGTACCATCTATATTTGTTGTTGGTGTTAAGGATCTTCTGGCAACTCCCCCTACTGTAAGATTGGCATACATCAAAGCTGGAGTTAAAGAAAAAAAGTTCTTTTTGGCTGGAGTTGGTGAGGGTTTCTCTGCCGACTACGGTCATGTAGATATAAATGTTATACCAAGATCGATAGAGGAAGTATTCCCGATAGTTCTTGATCACATAAACAAAAATGATGAAAGAGCAAACATATCAAAAACGAAAATCGGAGAAGAAATTAAGAGAAACAAAGAAAGGAAAGTAGATGTTGGAATGGGTATGAAGATTTCAGAGCGAAAATCTGAAAAGAATTCAATGATGGTGATAAGATCATCAAAGAGAGAATCAAAATATTCCTTTATGCTTCTGCAAGATTTCGGACTGAAAAGCGATATCTGGAATGATTTCATTGAAATACTTGATGAAAAAGATATATCATATACTGTTCCACATCAGGTAACTACTCTGGATGAAATTGTTGGGGTCTTAGATTTCTTCTGTAAATCCGGAACATCTTCTTACAATATAGCAGTCCTTCACGGTTTCGCTGGTAGTACTCTGCTCAAACTGAAAACTACTTGTTTTGATGCTATTTTCCTTGTGTCAGCTCCAGTAAGAGAGATTTCAAGGTATTACAGAATGTATCTTGAAAGCGGAGGAAGAATCTCAAAGAGTATAATTGAGCAGCTTTTTGATAAGAATGTAGATGTTTTAGATTTTTCTTCCTTAGGTGATATACTTGATGATCTTATTTCTTCGGATTTTCTTATTGAGGATAGACAAAGAATATTTTTTGTGCTAAGTGTTGGAACAAGAACTCAGTACTGGTGGGATATAGGTGAAATTCCAAACTATTTTAGGAGCTACAATACCCTTCTTCTGTCTTATGTTAATTTCGCGGAGGATTTATCACATATTGAGCTTATAGCTGGCAAGAAAGCAAAGAAGTATGTTATTCCATATATAATGAATCAAATAGCTAACTTGAAGAAATAATATCTGATACTTGAAGCTCCGATGTAACTCCTTAGTTCCTGTGCAAAGGTTCCGATTGTAAATGATATAACTTTTAAGTTTAGCTCTAAACCCGCGGAAAGATTCATCTGCCCAACTCCAAGCATAACAGAAATAAATCTCTGAATTGAAGGAATTCCGAAGTTTAATTCAGATCCAAAGAAAATATGTGTTGCTATATCTGATCTACCAGATTGAGTGAATATGAAATCTTGGAAGTCTAAAAATAAAGAGTACCTCACATTGTAAAGTTTTCCCATATATGAAATACCGAAATCTGCTGTGGTTTTTCTTATTGGGTCTGCTATATCTCTTGCATCTATTCCTACGGAAAAACCCTTTACCCAGACTGGGTTCCAAATTACCCCTAGATTAAATCCTCCAAATCCAAACGCACAATCAAGTGGATAGGTACAATTTGATTCTATTATATCGTTGAGAATATCTCCGGGTTCTTTTGAGAATGCTGGAAATATTTTCTGAAAAGATAATACTTCGTTTTCTCTTAATTCAAACCTTGAAATTGCAGCGGCTTCAAACGGAACTAATGAAACACCTATTTCAACTGAATTGTCTACAATGGAAAAAGCACCTCCTAAAACGGGTAGAGCACCTGTAAGAAAAAATGTATCAGTAAGAGTAATGTTTGATGATACAGAAGGTTTCAGACCTATACCGAGTCCAGAAAGAATTCCAAGTCCAAATGAAACATTATTGACTGAGACTATAAAGTGCGGGAAGTAATATATGTTGGCTCCATAACCCTTCCCAAGAAAATCTTTTATGTCTGAAATAGTAAAATCTTCTCCAGAAAAAATATCGGAAAGCAAACTTACTTTCGAAACTGAAGATATAATTGATTCTGAGATCTGAATTTCAAGGGATATAATATCTAAGCTTTTTGTGCCTCGCATAGCTGCTGGATTTAAGAAGAACGAAGTTTGTGGATCTCTTAGAGCAACTCCAACCCCTCCCAAGGCCAAAGCTCTCGAACTCTTGTATTCCCAAGAGAGCCCAAAGTTCAATATAATGTAGATTAATATCTCCATAAAATCTTTTTTGTCTTCATATTTATTTTTTATTTTATTTTATAATTTTTTATCTATAGCTTTAACTGTGCCTCTTCATCATCATGGAGGTAGCAAATAAAAAATCCGTTATTCTAAACTACACATCTTCGGGTCATCTCTACCGTTTAGGATATCTTCCAAAGCTCTTTTTCCTTTATCTTCAATGTTTGCAATAAGAAATTCGTTAAATAGTTTCAAATTTGAAAGATCTTTGAAGCTTCCAGATGAGCAAACTTCATCTATAATGCCTTTAGATTCATCAACAGTATATATGTTTTTTATTATGATATTTATTGTTATTGTCTTGTTCAACTGAAAACTATCTTTTTCTTGCTTTTGGCAATCCATATAAATGGGTATATCGCCCGGTCTCGGTACCTCAAAGAATATCTGAAATGTTATTCTATCACTATAACCTGGAATTATCTCTTTTGTTATTTTATCACTATATTTATTGTATATCCTATTTATCTCTTCATCGTTTTTAAATGAACACATGATGTCGTATGAAAATTCTTTATATATACCCGGATCCTCTGGACATATCCATATACCAGATTCTTTGCCTATATCAGCTTTTACCGTATAGGTTGAAAAATATTGAAAATCTTTTAGGATTTTTGAGATATTTATTTCAACAAGTTTGTTAATTGTTTCTGTGAGGCGATTTGACCATTTTGAACAAGATCTATCTATATTCTCATAAAAATCACCCCGTAGGTCCTGAATAACTTCACCGTATCTTGTGGAAAAATCGGAAAAATCTATCGGCTTATCTTCTACAGCTACTCCGTAGTTGATTTGTTCTATTCCATCTGAAACATCTTCAAGTAATTGGTCTATATTTTTTGTTATCAAAAGATAAGGATACTCAGATTGTTTTTTATCCCATCCTTTAAACAAACAGCAATATGAAGGAGGAAATGGCGTTTTTCCTTTGTTTTTTTCCAGATAATACTGTATTTGTCTTAATTCAACACTTTCTATAACAGATAACCAAACTAGTGTTTTTCCGTATGTATATTCTATTGACTTGATAAATCTTACGCTTTCGTAAAAGGTTTCTCCATCTTTCTCGATTATTTTGGAAATATCTGGAAAAATGTTTGAGGCTTGTGGGGGATTCTCTTGACCATACAAAAATCTTTCTGCTAACCTTATTGATTTGTAAAGATAGAATATTTTCTTTTTGTTTTCCTCCCCACCGAATATTTCCATGATTTTCTCTGCAACTTTTACTTTACCTTCTTTTTGGGAAGTATCCACGTCTTTTACTTCAAGAATTTTGTCTCCTATTTCGAACCAGTCGAATCCAGCTATTCCAAGATAGCAAGAAAGTAAATAGAAAACAGCTTCTGAGAATTTTTTGTATTCACTTTGATCTAATTCAGATTTGATCGCTGGATTTTCAAATATAGAGATTGCAGATGGGAATTTCTTTATGTTCTCGCTAACATAAGCTTCAAGATTTTCTATACCTCTTTCCCAATCTCCGTTTTGAGCATATCTTATTCCATTTTCCCTTTTGGTTTCAATAGAACTGCATGAGATTGCAAATAGGGAGAGGATGAACAGGAAAATTTTATAAATCTTGAACACAATGGTTTTAAGTAATATATATCAAAGCTCTTATTCTTAATAATTATTTCTGGAATTTTGCTCAGATGATTTATTGATTGGTTCAGGTATGTTTTGCATTCATGATTTTGTAATAAACAAAACTTATTTCAGTTTTTTGGATATTTATTTTTTTATTTAGATATACTAATACGCAAGGGAGGTTGAAATTATGAAAAAGGTCACGCTATCTTTGATTAAAGCAGATGTTGGATCGGTCGCGGGGCACACAGCACCGCATCCGAGAATGTTTCAGGCTGTTCACAGTGTACTTAAAGGAGGAGTGAAATCAGGTGTTATTGAAGACTTTATGACTGCAAGATGTGGAGATGACATATCTTTGATAATGACACATGATAAGGGCGAGAACAATTCAGCTGTTCACAAGTTAGCATGGGATTCATTTATGGAAGCTGCTGAAGAAGCTAAGAAAATGCACCTTTATGGGGCAGGGCAGGACCTTCTGGCAGAAGCTTTCTCTGGGAACGTCAGAGGACTTGGTCCAGGTGCTGCTGAAATGACTTTTGAAGAAAGAAAATCTGAACCAATAATAGCTCTTCTTGCAGACAAAACAGAACCTTCTGCTTTTAATCTCCCTCTTTCAAGAATATTTGCTGACCCTTATACAACAACAGGTCTCATTATAGATAAAAGAATGCACGATGGATTTATTTTTGATGTTGTGGATGTAAAAGCTCATAAGAAAATCAAAATATCAACTCCGGAAGGACTGCACGACCTTTTAGCATTCATCGGAGATATAACAAGGTATGCTATAAAAAGAATATGGTCAAAAGATAAATCAATAGGTATAGCAGCAGTTGTATCTACAGAAAAACTCTCTCTTATAGCAGGAAAATATGTAGGAAAGGATGACCCAGTTGCACTTATCAGGGCTCAATCAGGACTTCCAGCAGCAGGAGAAATCCTTCAACCCTTTGCTTTCCCAGCAATGGTATCCGGATGGATGCGTGGATCACACTGGGGACCATTTTATCCATCAGCGCAAGATGATTCAAATCCAACTTTCTTCGATGGTCCTCCAAGAATTGTCGCTCTTGGGTTCCACATAAGAGACGGAAAAATTCAGGGGCTTGAAGAAAAACCAGAACCCGGAAATCATATACCTGTTGATTATTTCAAGGACTCCTCGTGGGATTATGTCAGAAGACAGGCTATGGAGTATGCGATTTATATCAGAAGGCATGGACCATTTATGCCGGCTATTCTACCACCAGAAGAACTTGAATACACGACTCTTCCGGAAATCCAAAAGAAGCTGCAAGATAGATGGGAAGAAGCTGACTAAAATTACTCTGACTAAAATTGCTCAGAGAATTGATCGTTTGCGTATAATTTTGCTCTTGTTGCTATCTTGTTCTGTAATTCATCGTTCTTGTGTCTTTCTTGTGAGCTATATAGTTTAACTCTGAGAGAAAATTTATTTTCTATACTGTCTTTTGACCACCAAAAGAGTTGTGCTGCTGGGTACAGTATATTTATTTAATGATGTTTCTTGAGGTTTAGGTTCTCTTATTTTTGACTTCCATTATTTCTTTGATGTCTTCTGAGTTTTTATTTCCTTCTGAGGGTTAATAATCTTATCAATTATTCCATACTTCAGAGCTTCTTCGGGAGGCATAAAGAAATCTCTTTGAGTATCTTGTTCTATTTTTGAAATCTGTTGTCCGGTATGCTTTGCTAATATTTCGTTCACTATCCTTTTAAGTCTGAGTATTTCTTTTGCATGAATTTCTATGTCCTGAGCTGTTCCTTCTACACCTCCCCACGGTTGGTGCAGCATAATTCTTGAATGCGGTAAAGCATATCTTTTTCCAGAAGTGCCTGAGCATAGCAGAACAGTAGCCATAGAAGCACACTGACCTATGCATATTGTAACTATATCTGAGCTGACATACTGCATTGTGTCATATATTGCTAAACCGGCAGTTATACTACCGCCCGGAGAGTTGATATACATGAATATGTCTTTTTCTCTTGATTCTGCATCAAGATAAAGAAGCTGCGCTATTATAGTGTTTGCAACCTGATCTGTTATGGGAGAACCAAGAAATACAATTCTTTCAAGTAAAAGCCGAGACCATATATCGTAAGCTCTTTCTCCTCTTCCAGTCTGTTCTATCACAAACGGAACATACATAATCAATTATTATAATACTTGCTGAAAGATTTTCTCCAAATTCCAATACTTCAAAATCTGCAAATTTTACTTTTTTTGTTTGAAAGACGATAAAATATACTCGATGAGAGTAGATTTCCAACAAGTAGCGACCCAGACCGTAAACGTAGAAAGATTTCAACCGAATGTTGGAAATCCACAAATAGCAGAAGCAATACAGCATGCTCAAAAAATAGCTGAAAACAAAGAATCACAGAAAAAAACAGAGACAATACCTGAGGCAAACAGATCGGAAGCAATTGATCCAGTTCAAGATGAAGAAAGAAAAAGGAAAGCTATGATGTCAAGAAAGGGAAAATCTGATGAACAGAAAGAAGAGAAAGAAGAAGATAACAAGGATAAAGAGGAAACTTTGAAAGATAAAAACCGAAGAATAGATACAAGGGTTTGACCTGATCTACCAACAGCAAATAGGTAAATCCGAGAAGAATCAATACTACTAATTATCTTTCGGTTATGATAAAATAATGCAGCAAAATGGTATAATTGCAACAAAGCAGAAGAAATTCTAAATCACAAATTACTTTTTTATTTTCTTTAATGATACAGAAAGATGTCGGGTGCGCAGAACGAAATTTTTAAACATGAGAAGCAAACCCCTGCAATCAGACAGTATCTTTCAATAAAATCGAATTATCAAGATTGTATCTTACTTTTCAGAATGGGAGATTTTTATGAGATGTTCTTTGATGATGCTGTTGTTGCTTCGAAGATTCTAGATATAGTTCTCACAACAAAAGATGGAACAACTCCAATGGCTGGTTTTCCGCATCATGCTGCTGAGTCTTATATATCGCGTCTAGTTAAAGAGGGACTCAAGGTTGCAATATGTGAGCAGCTTGAAGATCCATCAAAAGCAAAAGGTATAGTCAAAAGAGGGGTTGTAAGAGTCATAACTCCCGGACTCATAACTGAGCTCGGTTTTGTTTCACCAGATGAGAACAATTTTATAGCTGTCATCAAAGGATATAGTATTCTCTGGGCTGATATAACCACGGGAGAAATAAAAGCAAAAATCGCAAAAGATGATTTTGAAATGTCAGAAATTCTATCAAAAATCTCTCCAAAGGAGATCTTATCTGAACAGAACATTTTTCCGGAGTACAGATTCTCAAAAGTAGTTTTCCCTTCCGTTTCAGAGTCAGAAAGGATAATTCTCGAATATTACCGGGAAGAAGATAAAATCTCAAAGACAAAAGCTCTCCCAGATGAAATAAAGATTCTGCTCGCTGTACTTATAAGATACATCAAAGAGAACATAAAAGATATAGAAATATCAATAGATCCGCCAGAGGTTGGGGAAGAAAAAAATCTTGCAATAGACACAAGAACTGCTCAGAACATTGAATTGCTTGAAACATACGAGGGAAGGAAGGGCAGTGTTCTTTGGGCTGTTGATAGAACGAAAACTCCTATGGGTAAGAGAAAAATAAAGAATCTTCTGATGTATCCTCTATACGATATCGGGAAGATTAAGCAAAGAGCAGATGCGGTTGAGGAGATAGTCGAAAAAAAGCTATGGAAGGATATAGATCTTTCAGGAATATCAGATATAGAGAGGTTTGCTGTGAGATTGAGAAGAAAAATAGCGAACCCTAGAGAAGTTGTTTCTCTGAAAGACTCTGTTAGATCTGCCCTTTTGCTGAAACATAAACTTTTGCAGATGAAATCAGAACTCCTCAAAGAGATAGGGAGATCAATCCCTGATGTTTTTGAATTTATAGATTTGGCACAAAGATATATTGTAGATAATCCACCAATCAAACCAGAAGACGGAGCGATAAAGGACGGAGTCTCAGAAGAGCTTGACAAAATAAGGACTATAAAGAACAATTCAGAGAAAATACTTAAAGAATTCGAGGAAAAGGAAAAGAGATTGACAAATCTACCTCTGAAGATTGGATACAATCAGGTTTTTGGATACTATATTGAGGTCAGTAAAACTCATGCGAGCAAAGTCCCGCAACACTACATAAGAAAGCAGACTCTTACTCAGTACGAAAGATTTACAACAGAAGAACTTGAAAAAATAGGGAACGAAATAGAGAATGCTGCCGAAAAAGAAAAGAAACTTAATATACAGATCTATCAGGAATTTTTAGAAAAGTGCCAAATTTACGTTGATCAGATCTTGGAACTATCAAGGCTGATCGGATACCTTGATTCTTTGCTTTCTTTGGGACAAGTTGCTGATGAATACAACTGGACCAAACCAGTAATAACAGATGAGAAGGTGATATACATAAAGAATGGAAGACATCCATCTCTGGAAATTCTTCTACAGAAAGAATCTGATGAAAAGATTATTCCGAACACACTTGAACTTGATGAAAACGAATTCATGTGGATAATAACTGGACCGAACATGGCTGGTAAATCAGTTTTTTTAAAGCAAAGCGCGATCATAACTCTTTTGGCTCATGTTGGTAGCTTTGTTCCTGCTGATGAAGCAAGAATAGGTATTACAGATCGTATATTTTTTAGAACTGGTGCATCAGACGACATAGCTCGTGGAAGGAGTACATTTTTTGTTGAAATGGAGGAGCTTTCTGTAATTCTCAAAAACATGACAGATAGATCTTTTGTTTTGCTTGATGAAGTTGGTCGTGGTACTTCAACTTTTGATGGAATATGTATAGCTTGGGCAACCGCTGAGTATATAAATAGAAAGAACACAAGGTGCCTTTTCGCGACTCATTTTCATGAGCTTGCTTTTTTGGAACAGAATCTCAAAGGGATAAAAAATATGCACTTTTCGGCAGAAAAGATAGGCGGCAATCTTGTTTTTGTTAGAAAGATAAAGCCGGGACCTGCTGGAAGATCGTGGGGTATAGATGTAGCAAAGATGGCAGGAATACCAGATGAAATAATCAAAAAAGCTGAAAAGATATTCGTTGCTCTTGAAGAAGGCAAGATAGGCGAGGTTATAAAAAAGATAACAAACATCCCTTTACAGCTTTCTATTTTTGGTTCTTCAAAATCTCAAACAGATCCATTAAGAAAGGAACTCAGAAAATTGGATCTTAATAAGATTACACCTATCGAGGCTCTCAAGATGCTTGAAGACCTAAAAAAAATAGCCGAAAATACTTGAAACTTGATTGCTTCTCAAAGAACTAACAGAACTTCAAGTGATTTTTAGAAATTTCCTGAAAATTTTTGGTACCATACTATGGACGGATCTTTTGCGAAAATCTGGCAATCTCCAGAAATAAAATATCAAATTCAAAATGATATTATTTCATAATTCCAACAAGGTTGTCCTGTTGCAAATTTGATATACAATCGTTAAGTATTTATACCTTTTTGATCATATAATTTTGTCTTGGCTTTGAAAGGTGAGGTTCTTTATCTAAGCTGCCATAGAGAAGAGATTTTATTTTTATGTTTATCCTTGAGCACCAATAAGGATTTATCAAATTCTATTTTTCGCTTATTTCAGTAAACTAAAAGTTTCATTTCGCATCTGCTATCAAATACGAATTTCCTTTTGACATAAGTTTTAGTTTCAGGTGGGCTAAGTTCGAGTGTTATCACAGAAAATCCAGAAAATTTTTCACCTTTTCCGCTTGTGCATTCATCGTAAGCTTTTTTCATAGCATAAAGATCATCTTCAAATTTCTGAATGACATCAAATCTTGGCGTGAGATTTATAACTTTGAAAAGCGCAAGAAACATTACAGAAAATATAAGAAAAACCGAGCTCAGCAGGAAGAATCCTTTGAATTTTACATTCATATAGGTTTTATTTTTTAGGTTTTATTTTTCTAGGTTTTATTTCTCACATACTCTTTTCACATTGTGTAAGTTTATGATTTGATTTCAGTTTATCAATTTGTCGTTTGATTTTCTGTTCTTACGTTATGCTACACTCTATAGTTTTATGAAAAATGCTCTTATTATGTTAGGAAGAGATTCAAGTTGCTTTATTATTTCTTTATCTGGCATCTGATCTACACTTATCAGAGCAATAGCTTTTCCACCGGGCTTTTCTCTTCCAAGGTGTATTGAAGCTATGTTTATATTCTTTTCTCCCAAAAATGTTCCTATTCTTCCTACAACTCCTGGTACATCTTCGTTCTGTGAGAATATTATGTTTCCTTCTGCTGGTGCTTCAAGTTGTATTGAGTTTATTTCAATGAGTCTTAGAGATTTTCCCACAATTGCGCCGCTTACAGAAAACTCTCCTTTGTCTGACACTATCTGAACAGTTATTTTGGTTTTATAATCACCAGATACCTGTTGTTTTTCCGCGACCGTTATTCCTTTTGATTTAGCTATTTTTTCTGCGTTCAGGGGTGTTACCATTTCCGAACCTATGATGTTTTTCAAAAATCCGAAAAGTACCCCAGCTTTTGTAATGTGCATTTCATCTTGGGAAGATGATATTATTTTTATTTCTTTTATAGCGTATGCGAACGCTTGGGAAGCGAATGAACCGAGCTTTTCAGAAAGTTCAAAAACTAATCTTTTGTCTTCTGGGATAGGGAAGAAGTTTACAGCGTCTTCTATTATGCCGTATTTTAGGAACTTTACTATTTTTTGTGCTATCTCTACAGATGCATTTCTTTGTCCTTCAACTGTTGATGCGCCAAGATGTGGTGTCAGCACAACATTTTCTTTTTCCAGAAGAGGATTATCTGGTGTTATTGGTTCTTTTGAGAAAACATCAACACCGGCTCCAAGAACCTTACCATGATCTATGTATTTTGCGAGAGCTTTCTCATCTATTATTCCTCCTCGGGCGCAGTTTATTATTATTACTCCGTTTTTCATTCTTTCAAACTCCTTTTCTCCTATCATACCCTTTGTTTTGTCGCTCAGTGGAACATGAACTGTTATTATGTCGGAGTTCTCAATAAGTTCTTCAAACGATTTTTTCTCGAATCTTGGATCATCTACATAAGGATCATAGAAAATTACCCTCATACCTATTCCTTTCGCTATTTCGGCAACTCTTTTTCCTATGTTTCCAAGACCTATTACTCCTATGGTTTTTCCAAAGAGCTCTCTACCTACAAATTTTTCCTTTTCCCATTTTCCATTCTTGACCGAAATATGAGCTTGTGGTATTTTTCTTGCAACAGAGAAAATAAGCGCTATGGTGTGTTCAGCAGTTGTGTTTGCAGCTCCAAGTGTGTTCATTACAACTATTCCTTTTTCTGTTGCCGATTTTACATCTATGTTATCAACTCCTATGCCGGCTCTCCCTATAACCTTGAGGCTTTTTGAGGACTCTATTGCTTTTGATGTTATTTTTGTAGCAGATCTTACGATAATTCCAGAGAAATCTTTTGAAGAGAGCAAAGATACAAGTTCAGGTTCTTCAAGTTTTTTTCGTTCTTCAACTTCAAAGTGTTCTGTTAAAATGTCCACACCTGCCTTATCAACTCCATCGCAAACCAATATTTTCGGTTTGTCCATTACAGAAATCTACTTTATAACTATTTAGTTGCAGATAAATTTCACAGAATTATTCTGAATGTATTTTGTGAGCTTTTTGATGTTTTTTCATCTTTTATCTGATTATTGTTTTTTCGCTGTTGAATTTTTGAAAAACGCTGAAAAGTATTTTGAATTGATAAGTCGATACAGAGATGGGAGAATTCAAAGACAAAGTTGTTCTTATAACTGCTGCGTCTGCAGGAATAGGTTTTGAGACTGCCAAGAGATTCTGTCAAGAGGGTGCAAAGGTTTTCATAACGTCAAGAAAAGAGGAGAATCTCGCAAGAGCTGTGAAACTGATAAGGGAGTCTGTTGGTGGAAATTATGAGATAGATTATTCGGTTGGACACAGTGGTATATCAGATCATATAAAAAGATTTGTTAATACATGCTGGGAAAGATACGGAAAGATAGATATACTTGTAAATAATGCTGCAACGAACCCTACTATATCTATGCTCCATCAGACCGATGATGAACTTTGGAGTAAGATAATTTCCGTTAGTTTGACTGGGAACTTTATTGCAAGCCGGGAAGTTGCGAACAGAATGATACAAAGTGGCATAAGGGGAACAATAATAAATGTTGCTTCTGTAGCTGGGCTCAGGGCAACACCGGGGCTCGGCGCTTACGCTGCTGCAAAAGCAGCTCTTATATCTATAACCAAGACAATGGCTGTGGAACTATCTGGATTTGGAATAAGGGTCAACGCCGTTGCTCCCGGTCTTATAAGAACAAGATTTTCTCAGGTTCTTGTAGATATGTTTGAATCAGGGTCGGTTACAGAGAACCCACTTTTAAAAATACCTGCTGGAAGAGTTGGAGAACCATATGAAGTCGCTGATCTGATTCTGTTTCTCGCTTCTGAAAAAAGCTCTTACATAACAGGTGCAGTTTTTACAATAGACGGTGGCTCAACTGCTTGAAGCCTCTGTAAGAAATTCTCATAACAGATATCAATCTCCACACGCATATCATCAAAATATGCGGAAACTTTGAACATTTTTTACACTGTTATTTTTTGGGATTAAAATATAAATTACGGGGGCATAGTGGATACAGAATATCTTTTCTAAGAGGTGTTGGCTTATGTTGGATGATAACGTAAGAATAGAAATAGATAAACTTATAAGTATTTATAGTTCTGTTTTGGAACTCGAAGATAGAATAAAGGTTCCCGGTAGGAAAATTTTGATAATAGATGATTCTACTTTTACAAGGATAAGTATAAGGAATACAATAGAAAAATATGATTTGTTCGATTCCCAAGATATAATTGAAGCCGATGACGGGATATCTGGTTTGAAGAAGTTCAAGGAAAACTTAGACGACTTAGATCTGATTGTTTGCGATATAAGGATGAAGAACTTTGATGGTTTGCAATTCATAAGAACTGTAAAGGATATGGAAAAGGACTACAAGATGAGCGGTGATATAGCGAATTTTTTCCGTATAAGTATAATCCCAATAATAGCAATTACCGGAACGGCACCTAGATCAAAGATAGAAGCTCTTGAGGCCGGAGCTAAAGATTTTGTTCTCAAACCCACCAGGGAGATAACACAGGAGGAGTTCGAGAGAGAACTTGTAGCTCGTATAAGAATACATACTGTTCTTAAAAGATCTCTTGAAAGGCTTATAAAAACCGGAGAAAATCTTTACAAAACTTCTATAATTGATCCCCTAACTGGAGCATTCAACAGAAGGTATATGAAGGATATTCTTGATATGGAGATTGCCAGAGCTTTGAGAAAAGGAACTACCCTTGCTGTTATGATTTTAGATATTGATGATTTCAAGAAAATAAATGATACATATGGCCATCCAGCTGGTGATAAAGTTTTAGTTGAGCTTTCAAGAAGAATCTTTAATCTTAAAAGACCTTACGATTACAGCGTCAGATACGGTGGAGATGAGTTTGTGCTGATACTACCTGAAACAAGAAAGGAAGGTATAATATCTTTTTATGATCGTTTGAAAAAGGATCTTCAGGAGAATCCAATAACTATTGACCATTGCGGTGAGTTGAAACGTTTGGATATAACCTTTTCTGCTGGTGGAACTTTCTTTCCTTCAAATGTTGTAAAAATTTCTGACGAGATATTTAGGGTAGCAGATAATGCTTTATACGAAGCTAAAAGAAATGGAAAATGCAGAATTGAGATATTTTTGTAATTATAAATTTTGATTATGGCCAGGTGTCTTATATGTGGTAAAACAACAGCTTTTGGAAACAATGTCTCTCATGCTAATAACAGAACTTCAAGAAAATTCAAAGCTAATATAAGGCGTATAAAAGTTTTTACGGATGGAAAGGAAAAAAGAATAAAAGTTTGTACCTCATGTATAAAAATGGGTAAGCATATATCCATTCTCCAGAAATCTGTTTAGTTCAAACATAATGACAAAATCTGTTTTTGTAACGGGGGTTTCCACCGGGGTAGGTAAAACCTATTTCTCCTATCTCTTTCTGAAGAAGTTAGGTCAGATGGGTATGAAAACTCTGTATTTCAAACCTGTGGAAACCGGTGGAGATCAACCTGAGGATTATACCATTTGCTCTGGTGTTGCGAGCTACTCACATCAACCTATATATCACTTCAAAAATCCTCTTTCGCCTCATCTGGCAGCAAAAATGGAGAGAAGAAAAATTAATATACACAAGATCAAAGAAGCTGTGCGAAAAATGAGAGAAAGAAAAGATATTGATCTTATTGTTATTGAAGGTGCAGGTGGTATCTTAGTTCCTCTGACAGAGAAATATTTATATAGAGATCTAATTTCAGACCTGAAAATACCAATTGTTGTGATTGCTTCTTCTTATCTTGGTGTGATAAATCATTCGCTATTGACAATTGAGGCGGCCAGAAAAAAAGGAATACAAATCAAAGGTTTTATCTTGAACTTCATAAGGGAACCAGAGAATATCGCAGAACAAACAAATAGTCAAGCCCTCAGAAGGCTTTTAGGAAAGTTATATCTCGGAGAGATAAATAGTGGAGAAGAGATTTTATCTGATAAAATTACAAAAAAGCTAATAAAAAGAATCTTTCAAAACAGGTGAATCATATTTTCTGTCTCGAAAAAATGTTTTTTATTATCTTTTCTTTGCCTATAGGCTAAAAACCTTGAACTATTTTGTTGTACTGACCTTTTGTTCAATTTGGTATTTGTTCTGTTGGCTAATCTGAATTTATTGATTTGTTGAATATTATACAATATTTATTCAGATATTATTTCAATTTGTGAATAAATGCTAAATTACTTTCGGGAGGTATAATGAAATGCCAAAGTATATAATACTTTCAAAGATCACATCAGAGGGACTTGAAACTTTGAAGGAAAATCCAAGAAGAATAAAGGAAGTAAACGAAGAGATAGCAAACAAGTATGGAGTAAAGGTTTTGCAACAGTTTTTAGTTATGGGACCTTATGACTTTGTGAATATAGTCGAAGCTCCAGATAACAATTCTGTTGTAAAGATGGCTGTGGAACTCGGTTCAAGAGGAACTGTTGAAACTATGACAATGCCTGCATTAGATGCAGAAGAATTCATCAAGCTTATGTCAAAATAACTTTCGGTTTTGTTTTGAAAATTGTTTATTTTGTTTTGAGAATTGCTTTAGACTGTTAGCATTATTTAAAAGTCTTAGCTACATACAAGCTATTAGTAAATACTCTCCATATTCCCAGCGCATATTATCTGTCTTTCATTATTCATATATGTTCTGATATGATAAGTGTTCTTTACATCTTACATCTTTTGTGATTTGCTAAGAAATTTGGCCGGTAGAATCGACGCAAACTTACGAAAACTCCCTGAATTGTCCATTTATTCCATCCATGGTAGCCTGAAACAAAATTTTTCAATCAAGTGCTTTTGCAGACTCTCTTAATGAGGTGCTTATTTTGTATTTTACACGTTTTTATCCCGAAGAGTTGTTTTGATTTTGAGAAATATTCTTATGAATTATCGCAAAAGATATATGTTGAATAGTTTCTATATTTGTTCGGTTAAGATACTCAAAAGATCGATAAATATCGCTCTATAATTTTGATATAACTAAAATTAAAGATTGATGAGAGATAACAAAAGGGGGATTGTATATGCTCTTGCTATATCTGTTCTCATTCATCTTGGAATAGTTATACTGGTTTTTCAAGATAATGTACCAAAGACTCAAAGTAAAAAAATAACTTGGGTTTCAGTAAATCAGGTTTCAAGAGGTAAGCAATTAGGCGGTCAGTCTCAAGGTTCTATTCCACAGAAATCTGAAGGTCAAGGCACAGGATTTTCAGAAACTCAAAAAAATCTGGAACAAACAGCCGGAGGAGATACGAGAAGATCTGATACAAAAGGATCTAAGAAAGATAAAGGATCTACTGAACAAGATACGAAAAATGACAATTTAACACAGAAAATAGAATCGAGAGAGGAACCGAAAAAGAAGCAAGAAAAAGTAGATCAGAGAGAGTTAAGTAAATCTCAAAAAATCAAGGAGCAATCCAAGAACAGAATCGATACAAATAAGTCAAGAAGTGCAAGCCAAAATAGGAAACAAAACACTAAGACAATTACAAAGAAGGAAAAAACTGAAAGTAGAAAGACTTTGGTTAAGAAAGAATCCGTTGATACAAAAGGTAAATCAAATCAAAGTAACAAATTTTTGTCTCAATCCCGGAAGGTTGATACAAAGCAGAAAAATAGAAGGGCAGAGATTAAAGGGTCCGGAAGAAGAGAATTGGTCGAAGTTTCTCCGAGAGGAAAAACTCAATCTATTTCTCCAGATGAAATAGATAAAAGAATAAAGGAACTATATAGTTCTTATTCTGGAAAAGGCGATGGAAACGGTGAAGGGGAACAGGTTGGCGGAGTTTCCGCTGGTAATGGAGATTCCGATGCTCAGGAGCAGATAAAATTAGCTTATATAGAAATTGTAAGCAGTATGGTCAAAAACCACTACGAAATACCTCCATTTTTTAAAAATTTGAGATTGGCTTGTGTTGTATATGTGAGTATTCTCAAAGATGGTAAATTAGAGGAGGTAAGATTAGAAACGTCTTCAGGCAACCAGAGTTTTGATTCATTTGTTTTGAAGATAGTTCAAGATTCCGCTCCATTTCCTCCTCCTCCCGTTGAAATCAAATTCCTTATAAGATTTTCTACTTATGAGTGATCTCGTAATGAATTTTGCTGTCTTATGTTTATTATTATGTTTGTTTGGTACAATGTATTATGTTATTTGTTGTTCTACGAGCCTAATTTTTTCGTGGATATGAGCTTTGAAGAGTAAAAATTTTGAAAATCTCTAAAAGCGAATCATAGGGCAGTAATTCGTTAAAATTTCTCACATACTTCTAAATAAAGTATTGAATATGTTTAGAGCTTGGCTTCCGAAGAGCAATTTTAAAATTCCGGTTGTTTTCTGAATAGAGGCTAAAACATCATTGAGCATCTGATTATCTGGATACTTAAAGTTTGGGTCGGGACAGCTATATCTTTTGTATATTAGTTCGTTCAAGGCAATCTTACAAGGAGACAGCTTTATTGATTCATTGAAATCTGGATCATCAAAATAAAAGTATATTATTATATCTTCTTTCAAAGGATCATCAAAGTATGTGGTGGACGAATTTGGAAATATACTATCTTCTGAGATCAAATATTTACCAAGAACTCTGAAATGTTTTGAATCTCCGATAACAAAAATGTCATTTATGAATCCTGAACTCATTATTCCTCTGAATCCAGAAGGAATTTCTATTTCCATACCTAAAACTTTGCCGGAACCTTTATCAAGTATTGATGGAAGAAATTTCCTCAAAGGATTTGAAAGTAATTTTTTGAGATTGATTCTCATGAAATCCGGTAAAAGCATATATCCTATTGGGATAATTTGAGCTATATCTGAGATTGAAAGTTCGTAATCTCCGTTCAGAGATTTTGTGAATACTGAAAGATCTGCGTCATCTCTAACGATTGGTATATAACCAGCTTTAAGCCTTAGTGTCATAAAGCCGTTGTAGTTGCATAACATTTCGTTTGTATTATTACAGTCTTGTAGAGATCTTATATCAAGAGAAAAAAATTGTTTCAGGTTTTCGATATTCTTATCTGGGTCGTACTCTGAGAAAGTCAGTAATTTTTCATCTGATATAAGTTTCCTTGTTAGTTCAAATATTTTTTCTGGTTCTATTGATAGTATGGGGTTAGGTGGGTCTTCGAACAATTTATGTGAATAAACATAATTTCTTATGAACTTTATGATATGATATATTGATCTGAAAAACTCAAAAGATTTCTGTCCAACACATCCGTACAAATTGCCGGAAAATCCTACCAAAACTCCCAGGAAAGGCAAGTTAATTATGAAATCGTCAACGCAGAGAGGTTCAGATACTTGAATTTTGGAGAGCTCTTCGGCTTCTGAGTATATATCTGAAAGCTCAAAGGATTTTCTCTTTGATCTTTCTGAGAGCTCAAAGAAGTTTTCTTCAGAAAGTAATATTCCAATGTCTGATAAGAACAGACCAATTTTCCCCGGTATAGATTTTGAATATGAAAACGCATCTCTTGCTTTTCTATACATTCCGTATTTCAGAAATCTTTTACCTTCTTCAATGGAGCATCTTTCATCTTCTGCTGAACACAAGTAAATCGTTCCAACGTCAAGATAATGTAACGGTAAATAAATTTCAAGAATTTTCGGTATGTATCCAGCTGAAGAGACGTTTAGGAGGAATTCTTCTCCCTGTGGAGCTATGATTGAGAAATCTGTGCTCCTGATAACAAATGATGATATGTTGCTTTTATCTTTTTTTGATATGATATCTATTTGAATTTTTTCTGGTTTTGATCCGAATGTAGAGACCGATCCGGAAATATATGCTTGTGGTGGAAGTTCTACATCTCCTAGATCTGAAGGTATTGATCCGGATTTCATAAGTTCAGCCGAATATGGATACCAGCCGAATTTTGAGAAATGAATTCTCTTTGAGTAAGTTGGAATTTTGATGGAGAAATTTGGTGTTGATTTTGAAATAATACCTGTTCCCTCAACCCATATAAGTATATCTCCTTCTCCATTTTTGGTTTTTGCTGAACCTTCAACAAGCAATTCTGGTTCGTCTTTTTTGAGCATTCCTCCGTTTAAAACAAAATTGTTGATTAAAAATTCATTCTCTATAACATTTTCTCCAAATGATATGCTATATATACCAGGTTTGATTTGTATTGCATCTCCAGAAGAGACTTTTGTGATGAATTCTGAATACATGAACAATCTTGCTTCTTTATCTGAGGCATTTACAAAAGTTATGCTTTCCGGAATGCTATGAAATTCTAATTCATTGATATCTAAGAATGAAAAATCTTCTATTTTCAGTATATTTATTGTGGAGTAGCTTTTTCTTGTGAATATTACAGCTTCGGTTACTCCATCTGGGTATAAAAAAATAACTCTGCCATCTGACAGGACAGGAGAGATGAACTTTGTTGAAGGTATAACTACAAGTATTTCGCCTTCAAAAAGATATGATTCAAAATTTTTCAAGTGAAATATCTTTTTCATATTTGGCTTTAAGTTTATCTCAACATATTTTTGCTCTCCGACTTCAATCAGAAGAGATTTGTCATCCGATTCAAAAAGTATTTTGTCACCTTTGTCTGCTATGATTGAAAATCTACCTTGTGTATCAGATTTTTCTCTTAGCTTTTTTGATAGGTTTGTAATATAAGCTGAGCTTACCGGGGAGCCTTCAAAAGAGATTACCCCATATAATTTGTTTTGTAATGTTTTTTGATTGGTTTTTCTTCCACAATTTGAAAGAAGCAATGAGATTCCAAAGAGAATAAGGAGATTCACAAGGGAAACAGATAAAAATTTCAAAGCGAATAAAAATTTCATAAAAATATAATTTAGCAATTGTTTAATCTTTTCAGATTTTTTTTAACCTCTTTGTATCTTTGTTATCATAACAGCTATGGCAGTAAAGGGTGGTATAAAATTTTTGAGAAAGCGAATAAGAGCCATACAGAATCTGAGGAAAGTTACAAGAGCAATGAAGTCAGTTTCATCTGTTAGGTTAAGGAGAGCTCAACCTGTTCTTCAAATTTCTTCGGAATTCTCAAAGAATATGGAGAGAATATTCAAAATTTCATACAATGGAGAAACTGAAAATGCTGAAAAATATTTTTCAATTAAAACAGATTCTTCTAGAAAGCTTTATATAATTTTGGGTTCAGATAAGGGGCTATGTGGATCTTTTAATTCCAACATCTCAAAGTTTGTTCAGAGCAACATAAACATTCAAGATAATTCAGAGATATGGGTTTTTGGAAGAAGATTGATTAGGATTTTATCAAAGAAATTTCAAATTCAGCCTTATGAGGACTTTTGGCGAGATTTTTCGTATGAGAAATTCGAGAAAGTGTACAATATGATTGAACAGAGAATAATTTCCGGGGAACTCGCCGAGGTATATTGTATATACACTTTGTTCAAGAGTATGGGAACACAGGTTCCATATATTGAGCGAGTTTTTCCTGTGTCTGTATCTCTTGTATGGGAACCAAAAAGAATATTTGAGCCATCTTTTGAGGAATTTGCAAGGTTTTTCATTATGTCTTATGTAAGGTCTAAGCTCTTTTTCTGTTTCCAATCTTCTATAACATCTGAGCATGCTGCCAGAATGAGAGCTATGGATATGGCAACACAAAACTCAGAACGAGTTCAGAGACAACTCATTCTTCAGATGAATAAAGCGAGGCAAGAAGCCATAACAAAAGAACTTATAGACATCGTATCTGGTAAAAACGCTCTGGAGGCTCAACAAGTTTGAACAAAATATCAAGTTACCGGTTGCATTTTCTCAGATCCTAATATGATTTTTTCAGATCATAAGCTTTCTCTAAACACTGTATAATAATTTTTAGAGATATATGAAGGAGAGCGGAAAATCAAATGTAAAAGAAGTTATGGATGGGGTTTGGGAGTGGATACTTTCGGAAAATCCTATTTATGCTACATTCATAGGAGATCAGAGGTACGATGATAGGATGCCAGATATATCAAAAGAAAGAAAGGAGAAGAGAAGAAGTGATCTGAAAATGTTCAAGCAAAAAGCATCTGATACAAACCCAAAAAACGAGAAGGAGAATATAGATAAAAAAGTTTTGCTCTGGTTCATTGATGATTCAATTGAAGAACTTGATCAAGATCTTGAAGATTTCAATATAGATCATATGAATGGTTATCACCTTCTACCTTTTGATCTTCTGAATTTTCAGAAAACAGATACGCCAGAAAGAATGGAAAAATTTATAGAAAGGCTAAACAAGTTTCCAAATTTGATGAGGCAGCACATTGAGAATCTGAAAATTGGTGAAAGTAAAAAGAGAGTTCAATTCTATATACAAGTTCAAAGGTGTATAGAACAGATTGAAAACATATTGAAAGGAAAATTTGAGGAAACTCCATTTCAGGAAACTTTGAATCAATATCAGGGTGGTCAGAAGGACAAATATGAAAATATACTCAAAGATATTTATAACGAAAAGATAAAAAATTCTCTCTTAGAGTTTGTTGAGTATTTGAAAAGATATAAGCCAAGAGATAAGGCAGGAATAAACAGCATACCAGATGGGGATAAGAACTACAGGTATCTTATCAAGCATCATACAAACCTTGAAATTGATCCAGCATCAATTCATCAATTGGGTATTGATGAAATCAAAAAAATTCATGATGAGATAAAAGATGTTGGAGCAAAACTCGGTGTGAGAGATGGTGAAGTCAGGAAAATAATAGAGGAGGTTAGAAAAGATAAAAAAAACTTTTTCTCTTCAAGAGAGGAGATTGTCAGAGCATATACTGATGCTGTGGAAAAGATTTACCATAAGCTACCAGATTTTTTTGGTGTTCTGCCGAAAGCGAAAGTTGTTGTGAGACCTGTTGAGGATTACAGGGAAAAAGATTCAGTTGGTGCTTTTTATTACAGACCTTCCCAAGATGGTTCGAGGCCGGGGATATTTTATATAAATACATACAAACCAGAGGAAAGACCAAGATATGAACTTTACTCATTAGCTGTTCATGAGGCTGTTCCGGGGCATCATTTGCAAATATCAATATCACAGGAGGTAATTGATCATCCTTTCAGAAAACACATAGATTGGGATGCTTTTACGGAAGGTTGGGGGCTTTATTCCGAAAGATTAGGAGATGAGATGGGACTTTACACGGAACCTATTTACAAGTTCGGAATGTTAATTATGCAGGTCTGGCGCGCTGTTCGGCTTGTTGTTGACACCGGAATACACTCCTTTGGATGGTCAAGAGAAAAATCTATAGAATTTTTCCTACATAATACAGGGCTTGAGAATGTAGAGGTTATAAATGAAGTAGATAGATACATTACCTGGCCTGCCCAAGCACTGGCATACTATATTGGAATGAAAAAAATTATGGAACTCAGAGAAAAAGCTCTCAGAGTTATGTCTATAAAAGAATTTCATGACCTAATACTATCTCTGGGAGGAATTCCAATCCAGATAATAGAGGAAGTTGTACTGAAGCGCTTGGAAAGATAAAAAATTCTATCTCTTTTCGCAAATACTGAATACTCTCTGGCTAAAAAATATCAGTGGTAGGAAATATCTTCTCTAAAAACAATTCGTTGCAAAATTATATCGTCAAAATAGATATGCAATAGATGATAAATATTTGAGATAGGTAAACTGATTGTTCCGTCACATAATGAGGTAACAAAACCGCTGAGAATTTTTCAAGAGTGCTTGTATATTTGTTCAAAAAACATATCTGAGATGTAATTTTGATCTTTTAAGAGAAGCAGTTGAGCTTGCTACTAAGTTAATAAGCTTAAAGCGAAAGGATCTTGGAGCATTGATATGATCTTATACTATATAAATTTCCTTAGTTCAAAAATAAGAAAATACAAACTTTGCGATATACCATTTAGGAATAATAATTTTAATGAATAGATGTTGGATCGCTCAAAGATTTCGCTTGCACCACAAAGTCCGGGTGTGTACATTTTCCTTTCCGCGGGAAAACCAATATATGTTGGAAAATCAAAGAACATAAGAGAAAGATTGAAAGCTTATGTTGACCTTACAGATTCAAGAGAAAGTGTTCCAAAGATAATTGAGGAAGCTGATGAGGTAAAATGGATAATTACACCATCTGAAGAGGATGCCATATTTTTGGAGCAAAGACTCATATTACAAAATCTCCCGAAATACAATGTGAAAATAAAAGATACGAGGGGCATAAAATATATAAAGCTAAATATGGATTTTGAATTTCCTTCCGTAGCTATAACAAGAATTCTCAGAAGAGATCCTTCTTTGTACTTTGGTCCGTTTAATGCGAAGGATGCAAGAGAACTTTTTGAATGTGTAAGACGTGTTTTCAATATTCGTTCCTGTACTGAGCAGAAATTCAAAATGTTCAGGAAAGCTCAAAGACCATGTCTTGACGGCCAGATTTCTTTATGTCCGGCTCCCTGTGCATATAAGGTCGATAGGACTGAGTATATGAAAAAGGTTTCTATGTGTTCTGATTTTTTGCGCGGAAGGTTCAAGGAGGTAATAAAGCAAATTGAAGAAAGAATGTGGGCTGAATCTGAGAAAGAAAACTTTGAACTCGCTGCGAAATACAGAGATCAGCTCAATACTCTTCTGAGAACTCTTGACTACAAAAGAGTTGTCTTCGAAGATTACAGAGCATCGGATTACATTTCCGTTGAAATTTTTGGAGATAAAGTCGGGGTTTCGGGAGTGAAAGTTAGAGATGGGAGATTCTTTGGGAGCTACGGAGGTGTATACAGATATGGTGGACAAGATTTGGAAGAATTGGTTTCAATGGTTTTTACACAATTGTCAGATGTTTCACAATGTGTATCTGAAGTATTTGAAACCGAAAAAAAGATTGGAACTTTTGTTTTCAGACCTCCTAAATCTGATGAGGAAAAAGAAATTCTCGCTTTTGCTAAAAAGAGTGCCCTTGAACATATACTCCAGATGCGAGATAAAGATTCTGAGCTTGTAAGAACACATGAGGAATTCTCAAAATTCCTGATGCTTCAGGAAGTTCCAAAAAGAATAGAGGTGTATGATTTTTCAAATTTCGGAGGAAAAAATTTGGTTGGGGTCAAAGTTCATTTCGAGTTTGGTAAGATTGTCCCAGATCGTATCAGGCTATATAAAGTTGATAAATACAGCTATGATGATATTATGGCACTCAAAAATGTTCTTGAAAGAAGACTAAAAGATGTGATTTCTCAGAAAGATGTTCCTGCACCAGACTTTATACTAATAGATGGAGGAAAGGGACATTACTCTGCAGCAAAATCTGTCATGAATTCTGTTGGTTTGAAGATTCCATTCGCGTGTGTAAAAAAAGAAAATAGAAACACAAGAATGATAACTCTGATATACGATGGTCAGGAGATAAAACCAAAGGGCAAGCTTCTTTCTTTTATCCTTCGACTAAGAGATGCAGCACACAATAGAGCTAAAAGATTTGCCGTCAAAAGCTCAACAAAGATTGTATCGCAAATTTGAGTCTTCTTTGTAATTTCCATAAAATATTTCCCTATGCTCTCATCTCGTAATCTTGTCATATCTGTTGTATTGCCATTTTTTTTGCTTTCCTTTTCTCTTAATTGCCAGAAGCTGAAAAGTAAAGGCGAAACAAAAACCGAAATACAGCGGGTAACCTTCAATCAGGAATATGAACTCTGGCAGAAAATAAACTTGCAAGGCCTTACAATAGGTTATGCTGTTTTTAGGGTGAAAGGGAATATGATACAAGAAAACATGAATATGATTATAAGGGCGCTTGGTAGCTCAAGAGAAGTGAAAACAAGTCTTGTTTGGTACAAAGAACCCGATTTTTCCCTAAAAAATTTCGTGTTTGATCTTGAAACTAACGACTCTAAGAACTCTATTATCGGAAGAGTTTATGGTGGGAAACTCAGTCTGAGAATTGGACCAACGATAAAAGAGATTGAAATCAAAAATAAAGTTTATACCGGAGCAGCTTATATATTTCTTTTGAGCAATAAAATCATCTTAGGGAATTATCAAGATGGTTTAGAAATTCCATACTTTGATCCATCTGTTCTGAAATTTGATATTCTCAAAATAAAATATGAAAAGAAGGATGCAGCAGGGCTTATAGTTTTTTCAAAATCGTATGCCGGAATAGTTTCCAAATTATATTTTTCGGATACAGGAGATTTTGTAAAGGAGGAGGGGCCTGCTGGAATTGAGCTTCTGAAATCTAACTATGAAGATGTTATCTCTTCTTTGAAAACAGATGTTGATATAATATTTTCAACATCTTCAAGAGCTGAGGGAAGTCTTCCGACTAAAGACAGAAGAGATATAACTTATGTGAAGCTTTTAGTTGAGGGAGTCGATAGAGTTGCTGAGTTTTTACCATTTCAAACAGTATCAAAAGATGGAGAAAAATTCTATGTTTCTTTGAGGAAGGAGTACCTTTATGAAAAATCTGTTTCTTCTTCTTATATTTTGCCGGAACCTTTGATAGAATCAGATTCGGAGGAGATAAGGAGATTAGCGAGACAAATTTCTTCTGGAAAAAAGAATCCTGTGGAGATAGCAAAATCTGTATCTGACTGGGTCTACGGGAATTTGGAAAAAGTATCTGTTTTATCTATGCCATCAGCTGTTGAGGTTCTGAGGTCTCGCAGGGGTGATTGTAATGAGCATGCGATTTTGTCTGTTGCAATTTTAAGAGCTCTGAAAATTCCTTCCCGTGTAGCCTTTGGTCTTGTTTACAACGAAGGAGCATTTTTCTATCACGCTTGGGTTGAATTCTACGATGGGGAAAAATGGATAAGCTTTGACCCAACCTGGGGACTCTTTCCTGCCGATATTCTGAGAATAAAGATTGGCGATGGAAATGTTTCAGAATGGATTGAAGTTCTCAAATATGTTGGGAAAATCAAAATAACTTTTATTGAATGGAAGACCTGAATAATAGAAGACATACAGTAAAATTCTAAAATTTCAAAAAAAATGTTTTGTTCAAAGGTTTTGACAAAATTGACAAAGTAATGAGCAAGGGAAAGGTGCATATAATTGGAGTTTGCGGAACCGCTATGGGGGGAGTTGCGGTTATTCTCAAGGAACTTGGTTTTGATGTCTCTGGGTCAGACTCTATGTTTTTTCCTCCGATTTCTACGCAGCTTTCAAGGTACGGTATAAAGACTTTTCAATTCTCTCCAGAAAATGTCAAAGATAAAGATATAGTTGTTGTTGGAAACTCAGTGGGTAGAGATAACATAGAAGTTCTTGAAGCTCAAGCTATTGGCAAAAAACTTTACTCTTATCCAGATATAATAAATGAATTTTTTGGATCAAAAGATTTCTTTGTTATAACTGGAACACACGGTAAGACAACGACAACTTCCCTTGCAACTTATGTTCTTTGGAGAGCTGGATATAATCCATCTTTTTTGGTAGGAGGAATCCCAATAAATTTTGGAGTAAGTGCAAAGGTTGGTTCTGGTGATATATTCGTTATTGAAGGAGATGAATACAACACTTCCTTCTTTGATAAAAGACCTAAGTTTTTCCATTTCAAACCAAAGAGAGCAGTCATCGGTCCTGTTGAAGTAGATCATGTAGATATGTACCAGAGCTTTGAGGATTATAAAAAAGCTTTCTCAGATTTTGCAAAGATGGTTGATTACAGACTTTCTTATTTCAATTCTCAGGTTGTTCAGCAGATAACTTCCGATTCTAATGTGAAACAAAAATTCTCGTATCATTATGAAAATCCGGCGGATTTTTATCCAACGAAAATTGAGATTTTAGATGGAAAATATAATTTCCGTATAAACAGATACGACATAGATTTCAATTTGAGAACATTTGGAAGGCACAATATACTGAACGCCATTGCTGTTTTTGCCTTAACAAACGATATAATTCGTCCAGATGAGTTCGGTGAATATCTTCGAGATTTTCAAGGAGTAAAGAGAAGACTTGAAGTTTTATATTCTTCTCAGAATTTTTATGTTGTAGATGATTTTGCCCATCATCCGACTGAGATTGAATCTGGTATAAGGTCTCTGAGAGAATTTTTTGATACTATAATAGTGGCATTTGAACCGCGCTCATATACTTCTAGAACAAAAGTTCATCAGGAAGGTTTCAAAAAAGCTTTTGAACTTGCTGATGCTGTATTTATAGGGAAAATATTCAGAGAAGAGAAGATTCCTCAAGAGAAAAGATTGGATCCTTCAGATATAGTTTCATATCTTCAGAGCAAAGGTATATATGCTGTGTATTCTGAAAATGTTGCTGATAAGATTATAGATTATGTAGCAAATTCAAAAATCAAAAATAAAAAGATCTCGGTTGTTTTTATGACAAGTGGAGATTTTTACGGAGAGAAAGATAAATTCATAGCTAATTTCAGAAAGTTCATTGAAGTATAACATCTTTGTTTCAAAGACTTGAAGTTCTCTGATAATTCAAAGACTATACCTTTTGTTCTCTTCTATGATTGCATTAAAGCAGAGTGTGGCGGGTTTCTTTAGATTAGAAAGGTATTTGGTATATCTTTTTTCAGTATGCGATGATTTTTGAACTATGCGGAGCCAAATCTTACCGAGCACCAGTATTCTATGTCTTGCGGGGTTTTTATTGTTGGGTTGGTTCCACAAGCTGGACAGTCTTTTCTTTTTCTTATTTTGAATATTTCAAAGTTTGAAGAAAGAGCATCGAACACAAGGAGTTTATTCATAAGTGGCTCACCTATTCCGAGAATCATTTTCAGTACTTCATTAGCTTGTAGAAGTCCTATTATTCCGGGAACAACTCCAAGAACACCTGCTTCCTGACACGATGGCATAACTCCCGGCGGAGGAGGTTCAGGGTAGAGGCACCTGTAACAAGCTCCTTCTGTTGGAACGAATGTTGAAACCTGACCCTCAAATCTCAGAACGCTTCCGTAGATGTAGGGTTTTCCCAAAATAACACATGCATCAGATACAGCATACCTTGCTGGGAAGTTGTCAGAACCATCTACAACAATATCATAATCTTTAATTAGGTTCATTATGTTTGATGCGCTTAATTTTTCGTTGATTTTTACTATTTCCACATCTGGATTAAGTTTCTTCAATTTTTCATATGCTACTTCTACTTTTGGCTTTCCTATATCTTCTGTGGAGTAAAGAACTTGTCTTTGAAGGTTAGAAAGATCTACATTGTCAAAATCAGAGATTGCAACTTTTCCAACTCCAGCTGCTACAAGGTACATTGCAACTGGAACTCCGAGACCTCCCGTTCCAGCTATGAAAACGCTTGAAGCAAGAATTTTTTTCTGTCCAATACCACTTACTTCATCGAGTATTATCTGACGGGAGTATCTCGTGATCATTTCATCTGTTAGTTTTATGTTTTTTAGTCTGCTGTCATCCTTCAATCTGTTGTTATCATGCATTCTGCTTTTCCTCCCAGTTTATCTTTTCTACTTTAAGTAGTGAGTACCACTGGCGGTGTCCGTATTTTCTTCTATATCTTTTCTTTCTTTTGAATTTGAATACAATTATTTTCTTTCCTTTACCATCTTCCAGCTTTTTTACAACAACACTTGCTCCATCAACATTAGGTTTTCCAGCAACAATCTTCTGGTTATTAATTATAGCTAGCACATCTTTTATCTCAAATGTTTCCCCTTCGTTCAGGTTATTTAACTTTTCTGTTTTTATGACACTTCCTTCAGAAACCTTGTACTGCTTCCCTCCGACTTTTATTATAGCTTCCATAAAGATTTTACATTTTAATATGTTTTTTCAAACAATAAGAGAAAAGCAAGAATTTATTTGAAAGAGAAAAGCAAGAATTTATTTGAACTTTATAAGAAGAATGTTAAATGAATGTTGAGAAGAATATTGAACAAATGATGTACTGGATGAATAAATGACTGAATGAATAAATGATTGTTGTAATAAATAGAAGAATAAATAAAGAAAGGGTATTTGAGTAATTGAATAGAAAGAAAGCCAAGCATATCTGCTTGCACGCGAGTTTGTGTGTTGAAAATAAGAGAGCTGAACTTTTTTATAATTTTCATTGATGGATATAAAAGAGAAGGTTTTAAGGAGTTGGGATGGTACTTATCTCACTGTTTATGATGTAGGTGGAGCGCAAGATGTAGCTATACTCTGCAACGGACTTGGCGGAGACATAAGAGCATGGAGACCTATATTAGATAAGTTTCAAACAAAAATAAGGTTTATTTCTTGGGATTACAGAGGACTATACAAAAGTGAAAGACCCAAAAAGAAAAACTACAAGATAGAACATCACGCAAGAGATCTTGAAGTTATAATAGAGCACTTTGGAGTAAAGAAAGCAGTATTTTTCGGATGGAGTATGGGGGTGCAGTTATGTCTTGAATTTTACAGGAATCATTCTGATATATTCAGAGCAATGGTACTTATAAACGGTGTTGCTGGAAAACCCTTTGAGAAAGCTTTCAATGGTAGAATACCGAACTTTGTATGGCAGATATTTTTTCACTTTATGAAAGATGGATTTCGTATGTTCTTTCCAGCCGCAAGAATATTGGCAAAAAGAAGTGTAATACTCAAATTAGCTTCATCAATAGGTGTATTTACAATGAGCGAGTATAGGGATGTAGCAAGGGAACTCGTCTTAGCTTGGTTATCGCTTGATATGAAAGAATATGTTAAGAATTTCAGAGAACTTGGTAAGCACAATGCCGAGGATGTTCTTGAGAAGATAAAATGTCCAGCACTTGTGATATATGGAACAAGAGATCTTTTCACACCAGAAAGATTTGCTCTTGAGATGGCTCATAAAATAAAAGATGCAGAAGTATTCGAGGTTGAAAACGGTTCTCACTACACTCCGCTTGAATTTCCAGACAAGATAAACCCTGAGATCGAGAGGTTTCTGAAAAAGCACGGTATTATTCAATGAATTGTCCAGATCTGATGTTCTTGTTGCTACTACGAGATTATTAATTAACTTTCTATATACGAGTGAATAGATTTAAGAACAGAAAAGATTCTCTGGTTACAAAGTAAGGAATCGACATTATATGGATATACAACTTGTGGATATTATAATCTTTATTTTTAACGTTGATGAATTTGTATTTCTGAAATAATCGAAGGATATAAATTGAAAAAAGTCTGGATTTTTTCTGAATTTTTGCAAGATGAATACAATTTATGGTTATGGATAAAAAATTTAAGGGCTCTTTTAAGGATTGGCTTATTGTGGTTTTATTTTCTTTTTCTGCTTTCAGTTTCTGGAAGTTATCTTCAAATATAGGAGCTGAAGAGAGTAACAGGAAGAGCGCAACAGATCAGTCAATATATGAAAAAATAAACTTGTTCAACGAAGTTATGAAAAAGGTATCCGATAACTATGTCTATGAGGTTTCAGATGAAGAGCTTATAATGAGAGCTATAAAGTGGATGGTCAACTCTCTTGATCCATTTTCAGCATACATGTCTCCAGCTGAGTTAAAGGATATGGAGGTAGAAACTCGTGGACAGTTCGGTGGGCTTGGTATAGAGATAACCAAGAAAGATTATTACATTTTGGTTATAACACCAATTGAGGATACACCAGCTTGGAGAGCTGGAATACTTCCGGGAGATAGAATTATAAAGATAGATGGGGAACCTACGAGAGATATGACTGTTCAAGATGCTGTAAGACGCCTGAGGGGACAGAAAGGTACAAAGGTTGTTATAACAATTGAACGTAGTGGTTGGGATGAACCGAAAGATATTGAACTCATACGCGATATAATAAAGGTCAAAAGTGTCAGGGCATCCACAATAGAAAAGGATATACTATATGTTAGGCTCACAAATTTTCAGGAGAGAACTTCCGATGATCTGCTGGATACTTTAAAGAAATCCGGTCTATACGAAGGTAAAATAAAGGGGGTTATTCTTGATCTGCGAAATAATCCGGGTGGACTCCTTTCTGAAGCTATAAAGGTTGGGGACTTGTTTGTAGGAGATGAGGTTATAGTTTCAACAAGAGGTAGAAATTCCTCTAAGGATTACCGAGGTAGAAAAGAGAGGAATGATTTTCCTGCTGGTGTTTCTTTGGTGGTTTTGGTCAACAGGGGTTCTGCTTCTGCTTCAGAAATAGTAGCCGGTGCAATAAAAGATAACAAGAAGGGAATAATAGTTGGACAGAGAACATTTGGAAAGGCATCTGTTCAGACGATAATTCCTATATCAAATGGCGGAGCTCTTCGCCTGACAACAGCTCATTACTACACCCCGCTTGGAACGAACATAGAAGAAAAAGGAATACAGCCAGATATTTTATTTAAACCAAAGGGAGAAGAAAGATCTTTTGCTGAAATGACTCCTCAGGAAATACTCGAAAGAAGACAACATCCAGAGTATGATGAGGAGGTAAAATTCGCGATCTCTATCATAAGGGGTGAACCATTGAAGGTGAAACAGAACCAGAAAGAACCAATTTCAGAAGAATCAGAAGATTAAAAATTAATTTTTTATCACTTGGTGTATATACTTTTTCTCCCATCACATCTTATACACTTTCATATAATACTTCACTAATTCGTTAAATTGATAAAATTAAACTATATTATGAGATTTTATTTTTTTATTTGTGTTTTTTTGCTTGGCGCCTGTAGCTCAGAGGAAGAGCTTCGGACTCCGGATCCGATGGTCGCGGGTTCAAATCCCGCCAGGCGCATATATTTTTGGTGAACGGGGAAGCAGAGAGAAAAAAAGATGTTTCCACAATTGTGATTTCCGCTATAACCTTTATTCTTGGATTAATTATCGGTATTCTTCTTTCAAGATGTCCTTCTAAAAAAGAAGAAGGAAAAATCTCTGAAAAATCTTTTCCGGAGAGACCTACAACCGAGGTAATTCAGCAAGAGAGAGTAAAAGTTTTTATAGAAGGCAAACCCGCTCAGGAATTTTTCCAAACTCACATAACTATGTATAAAGCGGAGGTAACAACATTTCCGGTTCCTCCGACTTGTTCTATACCAAAATTTTCGCCTGTTATTCTTGAAGCTCCACGGAAATATACTAATAGGAAAATGGTTGACATAATTTTCTCTCCCGGATTGGTTTTTACCTGTAAAACAGAAGGTTTTGAGTTCCCATGCGGTGTAAACTCAAACAGAATAAGTGTAGAATACTTAGAAGACGGCTTAAAAAATTTCGAAGTTAAGTATAAGGATGAAATAGGTTGTGAGGTAGACCTCATAAAAATATCTTTCATAGTTGATACTACTCCTCCGGAGACCAAAATAGTTCCGGTAGGTTTTTCTGAGATGGTAACTTCTCCAGAAGCAAGATTTAAACTTGATGTCAGTGAGCCTTATAGGGTTTTACTTTGTAGGGTTGACGACGGTTTTTGGATGGATTGTTCCGGAAGTTCTATAAATCTTTCAAACCTTGAAGAAGGTTGGCATAAGATTTCTGCTTACTCAATAGATCTTGCCGGTAATGAAGAAAGGCAGATTAAGGAATATATATTTAGGGTTGATGCAAGACCTCCTGTTTCTTTCCTTATATCAGCACCTTCAGCTATTACAAACTCTCATGAAGCTGTTTTTGAATTTGACGCAGATGAAGATGATGTTCGATTTGAGTGTAGTCTTAATGATTCTGGCTGGTTTGCTTGCTCATCTCCATATAAAATTTCAAATATGAAGGCCGGCCTATATAAGTTTAAGTTAAGATCAATAGATTTTATGAACAGAATTGAACAAGATCCAGTTGTTTATTCGTGGTCTGTTGTTGAGGGAGAAATAAGAGGAAATATAAAACCTTTTATTCCTCCGCGTGAGATAAAGAAAATTAGAAAATATAAGAAGGAAGAGCAGAGTGTAGATAACAAAAAAGAAGTGAATATGTAAATATACTTCCTATGCGGACTCTTTTTGTAAGCATATCTTGAAAGGCACTCTGCCAAGAAATGAAACAATCAAGAATATCAAACACATTGCATGTTTTCTGTTGTACAGCATACCTGAGGTATTGGCAAGGTTTTTAGTACCACAAAGCAATCAAAGCAATCAAAGTGATCTCACAGTATTATTCCTATATTTATAAGAAATTTTCCTTTGCTAATTGTTGAGTATCCAGTCCAAATGTATAGTCTTGGTGATATGAAAGCTATTCCTCCTGTTAGATCAAGATGGTAGCTTGCAAATAATCTGAACCAGTTCAGAGCTCTTGTAATTATACCAGCTGCAGGGATCAATTTTTTCTCTATATAAAATATTTGTGTGAAAGAAAAAAAATCTTCTGAAATTACACCAATACCTAGTCCACCTGCGAGATCATCATAAAATAAAAAAGAAGAAAATCCACCCAATAGGCTTATTTTTTCAAAATCTTTTTTGAATATAGTACCGAGTCCAGCTATTGTTGTTTTTTTACCGAGTTCGCTTTCAAATCCATTGTTTGTTTTCCATTTTATAGAAAGTCCTGCACCAACGAGTATATCTGTAATATTGAACGAATATGATATATCTCCTGATAAGATATTCGTGTTTTCTCCGGAACATAAAAATTTTTCAGATATGCATTTGAAATAAAGTCCTCCACCGATTACAGATGTTGATTTATCTGTTATCTTTGCAAGAACTGATTTATATTTTGATAAGCCAGCGGAGAGATTTATGTCGTATTTTTGAGATATTTCAAGAGTAGCTGGATTCATTTCTGAATTTGGATGAACTATTCCTCCCCCTTGAAATCTTATATCCGGAAACCCCCCAAATATATAAATATATTTCGTTCTGGTATCAGCGTAACAGAGTTTGGTGAAGTAGAATATTGTAATTAGAACGAAATAGATATAAATTTCTTTTTTTTGAATCCGGAATTTATTTCTGCTACGAAAAGATTTTATCTTAATTTTATTTAGAATTTCTCTTGTCATATCCATTTCTTATTTTACCAAAATTGTGTATTACATTTTCCGATTTACCTTTATTAATTTTATACTTCTAAATGTTGTATGAGGTGTCAGCAATGCGGATTTGAAAATCCGGCGGGTTTTAAATTTTGTGGTGAGTGTGGTGCAAAATTAAAGATTATATGTCAAAACTGTGGTTTTGAGAGTCCACCCAATTTTAAATTTTGTGGTGAATGTGGAACGAGATTATTAACTTCTGAATTCTCGAGGGAGGAATCAAAGAAAGAGGAGAGAATCAAGGATTACTTGACTTCCAAGACAGAAGCAAAGCAAGTTGAATCAAAAGATTTTCAGCTATCACATAGGGCAGCTGAGCAGGGGGAAGGGGATGATAAAAGAGAAGAAGTAAAAAAAGATGGTAGGGAAGCAGAAAGAAGGCCAATATCTGTTCTATTTGCAGATATTTCAGGATTCACAAAGCTTTCAGAAAAGCTTGACCCTGAGGAGCTCAGGGCATTTATAGGCGATGTTCTTAACAAGCTAGCCGAAATAGTTAGAAGAAATGGAGGATATGTTGATAAGTTCATAGGAGATGAGGTTATGGCTTTATTTGGCGCTCCGCAGGCTATGGGAGATGATACAAAGAGAGCAGTCAAAACAGCTTATGAGATGCTCAATTTTATAAGAGAAAACTACAAAGATATATCACTGCACGGCGGTATAGCTACAGGTGATGTTGTGGTTGGTTCAATATCAGATAGACCTCAGGACTATACTGCTATGGGTGATACCGTTAATATCGCAAAACGCCTGGAAGAAGAATCGGTTTCTTGGCAGTTTTTGGTAGATGAGAATACATACATAATTACATCTGGAAGTTTTGAATACAAATATTTTGGAAGTATAAAGCTTAAAGGAAAGACGAAGGAGCTGAAAGTTTATGAGCTTGTTGGTAAGAAAAAAGCTTCAAAGTTTTTCATAGGCAGAGATAAAGAATTTCAGGAAATATCAAATATTTTGAGTTCGGGTAATGCATTTGTAGGAGTTTACGGAGAACCAGGGGTTGGTATTTCAAGCTTTATCGATTTTTTACAAAGCAATCTTCAAAATTCATATAAATTTGTCGCATCAGATCACGGTTTTTTTGGAACTATAAAAGATATAATATCATCTGTTTATGACCTATCGGATGGAAAAGAAAATACTGTTTTTAAACTCTCTCAGATGTACAACGTTTCTCCCCACTTCTTAGGATATGTTTTTGGTGTTGTTTTCCCTCAATCTCCGCTAAGGTATCTTCCCCCAGAGCAGATAGAATACGAAACATTCAACACTCTTTCTGAACTTATGAATAAAATGTTCAGTAACAAGATCATAATTATAGATTCTTTTTCTGAAGCAGATAGATATACGAAAAAATTTTTTCTTGGAATTCCAGAAAAATCTCCGAACTTCTCTGTAATAATTGGCTTTGATAAAGGAACAATAGATCCAGAACAAATTTCTCAAAAATGGAAATTAATTGAGCTTTCGAATTTCAACATAGATGAAACTCAAAGGTTTATATATTACCTTTCTGGTGAAAGTTTAATACCAGATGATGAACTTGTTATGACAATTTTCAGAATAACTGGTGGAAATCCTCTTTTTATATCTGAGCTTTATGAACTCCTTAAAGCTTCTGACTACTTTCAGGTATCAGATGGAGTTTTGAAGATGAAATCTGGTGTTGTTATACCGAAAGCAATAGGTATAAGACAAGTTATTCTTTCGAAAATCGATAAGCTTCCTCAAAATGCAAGAGCCATACTTGATGTTATGTCTTGTATGAATACTCAGAGTAAAGAAGTCTTATATAAATTTTTTGAAGATGATCTCAGAAATTTTTCGAAAGGTATAGATATTCTGAAACAGAATGCTCTTGTTGAAGAACGAGAGAACTTTTTCAATTTCAAGCAGGTTTTATACAAAGATGTGATATATGATAGGCTTCTGAAATCAAGAAGATATGAAATACATTCAAAGCTATTTGAGTGTGCTTCTGAGATAGCGAAGGACGATATAGATTTGATATATATAGCGGCTGAGCAGGCTGAGAAATCTGAGAGGTTCACGGATGCCTTTGAGATGTATAGAAAAGCTGGGAAGTTAGCTAAATCAAAAATAAACTTTTCTCAGGCGATTTACTTCTTTGAAAATGCTTACAGGGTAATGAATGATATAAAAGATTTGGGTTCTGTCAAAGATCTTTATGAGTTTTTCATAGAATTCGGTGAGATGCTGTATCATGTTGGTGATTTTCAGAGGGCAAAGAATTGTTTTACTATGGCAGAAAAGTTTGCAAACACCGAGCAACAGGTCATCAGTGCAAGAAGGCTCAGGGGAGATTGTATGCAGATGCTCGGCGAATTCGACGAGGCGGAAAAGATATACAGAGATATAATATCTCAGGC
This sequence comes from Candidatus Calescibacterium sp., assembly GCA_025060505.1. Lineage (GTDB taxonomy): Bacteria > Calescibacteriota > Calescibacteriia > Calescibacteriales > Calescibacteriaceae > DRWZ01. The sequence continues at coordinate 45,752 of JANXBU010000005.1, read as the reverse complement.
AGAAAAAGATATCACGCTGAAAACTGAACTTGTAAAAACTCTCGCTCTTTTGTGTCATCTCTTTGTTGATAAAGGTGAGCCTACAAAGGGTGTGGAGTTTGGTTTAAAAGCTCTGGAGGTGTGTGATGAGAATTTTAAGGAAAAACAAAAAGAAATTTGCTCTGATGTAATAAACGCTCTCGGAAGAGCATACCTTTCTATTGGAGATGTTCACAAAGCAAAAAAGTTCTTTATGGAATTCTACGAATTGGCTCTTAAAATAGATAACCAAAGAATAAAGGGTGTTGCTATGTCTAACTACGCTGTTTCTCTTTACTCTCTGGGTGAGCTGGAGTCTGCTTTACTTTTCTTTAAGCAGTACCTCGAATTATCAAGATCAATAATGGATACAAGAGGAACCGCTATTGCTCTTATTAACATTTCTCAGGTTCTATTTGAGACCGGAAAGGTAATCGAAGCTCAGCAAAGGGCTTATGAAGCACTTGAAATATTCAGAGCAATTAAAGATAAATATGGAACTACTGAAACACTCGAAATAATAGTAAATATGAAAGTTATGACTGGTCAGTACGACGAAGCTATAAAAATTGTTGAAAATGAGCTTATTTCCGGCACCGAGTCTGATGTTAAAAAATCGAAGTATAATCTTTTTATTGCTATGGCTCTTGTTGGAAAGAATATGATTGATGAAGCTGAAAGTTATCTTGAAAAAGCAAAACAATTAATTCCTGATGTAATGAATGATGTATACTACAATATTGCTTTATCACAGATCCAGGTCAGACGAGGTAATTTTGAAGTGGCTTATAAGTTGTCTAAGGATTGCATATCAAAATCTCAAAGAGATTCCGAGAGAATTTTCGCCATTTTGAACTTTATGAAAGTTATGTCTCTTTACCCAACAGATTCAGTTGTTTTTCAAGATGAAAAAGAAAATTACGAAAGGGAACTGAAAAATATTCTCAGAAAGTTTCCAGATTTTTCGGTGGATTCCTTTAAATTTCTCGTTTGATCTTATGCGTTTTTTCAGAAAATTGATCAAAAGTATAGATAGATTTTTCAGAGCATTTGTTTTTGTAATTTTATCTATACCATATTTTTTTCTCATAATTGTTTTTCCTCTGATTATAGGTGGTCTGAGAGGAGAAAACCTTTCTGAGAGGTTCTGTGCATCTTGGTTCAGGTTGATGTTTTGGATTTTCGGTATAAAACTTCAATTAAGAAAGGGGTCAGAGATTCCGAATGAAAAATTTATAATTTTTTCAAATCATCTGAGTTTTCTTGATATTCCAGCCGTGGTGCTGGCCTTTCAAGGAAAGAAAGTAAAATTTCTCGCAAAGGAAGAGGTTCTGAAATATCCTGTGATAGGTTGGGGTCTGAAGATTCAGAATCATCCAATAGTTAAAAGAGGCTCTGAATTCTCATCTGTAAAATCTTGTATAAAAACTATTGAAAGGCAAGATGTAGATTGTTTGTGTATATTTCCAGAGGGAACACGAGGAAGGGATGCCAGAAATATTCTACCCTTCAAAGATGGAATATCTTTTCTGTTTGATGTTATGAAGAAAAAATTGGTTCCGGTTTTCATCTCTGGAACCGAGAAAGTTTTTCCTGTTGGATCGTTTATACCTTCAAGTGGATCTATAACTGTTTTTGTGGGGGAGCCAATAACTTATCAGGATTTTATTTCAGAAAATCCAAAGAATAGAAGAAAGTTTATTTCTGAGATAATGAGACAGAAAATAGTTGAACTCTCAAAGAAAGTACATTGATGATCTGAAGTTTCAGTGATATTTTACTATAAAAACTTTTTTTCTTCTGGGGTATATTCTGAATTTTTTGCAAAGGTATATTCCGGTTAGGAACCCACCGATATGTGCCCACCACGCTACTCCCCCGATTCCAGCGAAGGGTAGGGTTAGAATTCCATTGATTACTTGTGATATGAACCAAAAGCCAATAAATATGATTGCTGGTATTTGTGCAAAGGATACGAAAAAGAAGAAAAATACAAGCGAAAGTATTCTTGCGCCGGGGAAGAATTTCATGTAAGCTCCAAGAAGGCCACTTATTGCTCCGCTTGCTCCAACCATAGGTATGTCTGAGCTTCCAAAAATGAAACCTATTCCAACTTGAAGTGCAGCGGCGCCAAGCCCACATAAAAGATAAAAGATTATGAATCTCAGTTTACCCATTGCATCCTCTACATTGTCTCCAAATATCCACAGAACCCACATGTTGCTTATTATGTGAAACCAATTTCCATGCAAAAACATATGGGTCAAGATGGTTATCGGATTGTTTATTATATTTTTCGGGACAAGTCCAAACTCTCTTATGAAGGATTCAAATCCTGCCCCAAGTGTTACAGAGTATATCCATACAGCGGAGTTTATTATTATAAGCAGTATTGTTACAATTGGAAGGTTTCTTGTTCTATTTATATCTCTTAATGGTAACATAGTTTTAAAATCACTGTATAAAAAAATCAATTACCAATGCGGAATTACGAATATAGTTTTTCCGGTTTTTCGGATTTCTTAAATCAGAAAGTGCATATCTTTCCCGGAAGATACGGAATTTTCGCTCCTGTTATGTTTTGCATATTTATTCTTATGTTTCTTATTCTCAGATAAGAAAGGAATGCAAAGAGTATAGGTTCAACATATTCTGCTTTCATACCCAATTCATCGCTCAAAATTACTTTTGTTTTTGACTCTTCACTGATTCTCTCAACAAAAAATTTATTTCTCACACCACCTCCGCACAATATAACTATATTAGGTCTTATTTTATTTATGGTATCAGTAATAAGTCTTACAGATACTTCAAGAGCAGTTCTCAGGGAATCTTTGGGGTTTTTATCTTTGAATATTTTTTCGGAGATTATCTTTGCTTTTTCTACTTCTACTCCAAGCGATCTGTTTTTTGTTTTGAAGATTCTGTACAATTTCGAAAAATCTCTTTCAAGTATTTTACCTTCTCTGGCGTATCTTCCTTCTGGATCGTATTCGGTTTTGAGCTTAATTTTAGCTATGTGATCGCAAAGAGCGTTTGCAGGACCCACATCGAATCCTCTTACCTGTGAAAAATTTTCTCCCTGAATTATTGATATGTTTGCTATACCACCGAGGTTCAAAACACACACTTTTTTACCATATTTTTTGAAAAGTATGTAGTGTATAAGTGGAGAAAGTGGAGCTCCTCTTCCACCAGCGCTGATATCTATTTTTCTGAAATCATAAACCACAGGTTTTTGACTTATTCTGGCTAAAAACGCGGGCTCACCTATCTGGAATGTGATTGCTCTTGTTTTTATTAGCTTCTGATGTTTTATATAAGATCTGCTTAACTCAGAATGAAATATAGTTTGTCCGTGAAATCCTATGATTTCTGGTACGTTCTTCTTCAAAAGGTTATTTTCTAAGAATTTTTTTAGTGAGCTACTGAAAGATATTCCAACCAGGTCGTGCGCGGTTGCTATTTTCTGAACATCTCCTCCGAAAATGGTAATATCTTTTAGAATACTTCTTTCGTATTCGTCATATTTCTCTGAGAAGTAGTTAATTGGTTTTATTTTATCTTTTTTTATTTCACAAAGAATAAACTCCTTTGCGTTCATTGATGTTCCAGAAAGACATCCTATAACAAGCATACTATATATTTGAGAATATCTCCTTTGTACTTTTGAGTATTTCTGGATAGATTTCTCTGTTTGAGCATATGATACAACCTGTTTCAAAGAAGCTGTTCCCACCCCATATGTCAGAGACTATTCCATTGGCTTCTTTAACTATAAGGGAGCCAGCTGCAAGATCCCAGGAAGAAAGTCCTATTTCCCAGAATCCATCAATTGCTCCGCTTGCAACATAACACATCTCAAGAGCTGCTGACCCAATGTGTCTTATTCCTGCTCCTTTCAAGAATATATTTTTGTAAAATGAAAGATGCTTATCTATGAAATCTTTGCTTCTGAAAGGAAGACCAGTTGCTACAAGACATCTTTTTAGATCTCTTTCCTCTGATACCTTGATCCTTTTGCTGTTCATGTATGCTCCACCTCCTTTTGTTGCCCAGAACATCTTCTGATCTATTGGTGAGTATACAACCCCCAACACTATTTCGTTTTTGTAAGCGAGAGCTATTGATACACAGAACAGAGGGATTTTTCTCACAAAATTTTTTGTTCCATCAAGAGGATCTATGTACCAAACAAAGTCGCTGCCTTTTCGTCTTTCTCCAAATTCCTCACCAACAAAATCTGCTGGGAACTTTTCTTGTAGTGTTTCTACTATTGCTTGCTCTGATTTTCTATCTGCTTCACTAACCCAGTCGCTTATTCCTTTTTCTTCAAATCTTGATTCATCTGAGTAAAAATACTGTTTGAGTAGTTCTCCGGATTTGAGAGCTGTTTCCTTTGCGACTTGCAAAGCTTTCCATTCATCAAATATCATCTGCCTTTGAATTCTGGTTTTCTTCTTTCAAAGAATGCTCTTACACCTTCCTGCGCATCTTCCATCTGACCACATAGAGACTGAGCGAGCGACTCGATTTCACCTTGAGCTCTTGCGTTGAAGTCTTTTCTGAGAATTTTTTTTGTGAGCTTTATTATATACGGAGCGTTTTCTGATATCGTCTTTGCCAAGTTCAATGTTTCTTCTTCAAGTTTAGCAGGCTCCACTGCTTTTGATACAAGTCCAATTCTCTCTGCTTCCTCCCCTGTTATAAATCTTGCTGTAAACAGAAGTTCAGATGCCCTTTCGATACCAACAAGTTTGGGTAAAGTATAAGTTATTCCCATCCCCGGGTGTATCCCCACTCTTGCAAAGTTTGCCGCTAGTTTTGCATCTTGGGAAGCTATTCTTATATCACAAAGTAAAGCAAACGCAAGCCCACCTCCGATTGCATATCCGTTTATTGAAGCTATCACTGGTTGTTCTATGTCAAGAACGGTCATAAACGAATTATAAAATCTTATTACTCCTTCTCTTATTGCAGCTGCTCCGCTGTATCCCGATTCTTGGGCGAATTTCTGAAGCGTAGAAAAATCTGCACCTGCGCAAAACGAGTTGCCAGTTCCAGTAACTATAACGCATCTTACGCTCTTTGAGCTTTTGACATTCTGAACAGCCTTTAAAAATCCGTCAACTATTTCTGGGTCCATAAGATTTCTCCTATCTGGTTTATTGAACTTTATTCTTGCTATTTTTCCATCTTCAAGTTCTTCATATATCACTGCTTCCATAAGTTATGGAGTTAGTTCGTCCGTATATCTATTTGACAAAATCTGGAATATTTGTTTCAGGCCATCTGCAATTGCATATCAAATGTGTTCTGTTGCATTGTTGGTTTTTTCAGTCTTTCATCATACGGAATGGTTTTCACGATAGATAATTTTTCCTTTGTGTTCTTCTTTACTATATGATGTTATTTGAGAGAAAAAATTTTGAAAAAATGATTTTATGTATCAAAGTTTATTATAATTAAAAGGATATGAACAACGGGGAAGCGAACGGGAACGAAATCAAATCAAATATAGACAAGGCTATTGCGGCTCATAATCTTTGGAAAGCAAGATTCAAAGAAGCCATCCAAAACAAGAAAATAGATTTTTCTGTTGATTTTGTAAGGTCAGATAGGAACTGTGATTTTGGCAAGTGGCTCTATTCAGTCAATGACATCTCAGAATATTACAGAAAAGTGAAAGAACTTCATGCAGAATTCCACAAGACCGCCGCCAGAGTTATAGAATACATAAACCAAGGTAGAGTAGATGAAGCGGAAAAAATGCTTTCTGTTAGTGGAGATTTCTCTCAAGCATCAGCGAGGCTAACAAAAGCTATGATGGAGTGGAAGGATTCAATCAGATAGCTCCTACTTGAAGATTCTTCTGAACTGAAAAAGATTTTTCAAACAGAGTAAGCATTCACTATAACCATAAGCTACAGCGAGCCACCTGGCTACTACAGATGCATTGATGGAAATGAGTTTTTGCTGTGTTTCTATCAACCTCTGTAAGTTTTACACTATCTCCTGAATCCTTAGCGTTTATGCATTGTGTCTTATATATTGTTAAAGCTATTCAATATGTATTATGTTGGTAATTCTGAACTTTTTACGTTTCTGAGGTAATAGAGTTTTGCTCTGTTCACATTCGTTTGATTTATTATTTCTATTTTTTCGATGTGCGGAGAATTTATAGGTATGATCCATTCTACACCTACACCACTGAGAACATTTCTTATCGTGAATGTTTTTGATGCTCCGGATCCTCTTACTGCGATTACTATTCCTTGATAAGAAGAGAGCTTCTTTTTTTCTTTTTCTTCTGTTCTATACCAAACACGAACTATTTGCCCAGGTTTTATTTCTGGAAGGTCTTTCCTTACAAATTTATCCTCTATGAGTTTTATATATTTTTTATCTTTTACAGAACCGAGCATAGTTTGAAAGATAATTTTTCTGGTTATGTTTTTTGCTTTTTTCCGATTTTTATTCTGGTAATTTATTTGTGAAAAACTGAAATAAAAGAATAAATTACACTCAAAAGTTATTAAACTACATCTTAGTTAGGAGGTTTTTGATATTGACAATCAACTCTATAAAGTGTATTTTTTATGAACGGTTTGCAACAAAAAGGAGGTGTTGTGGACATGCGCGGAATATCTAAAGATGAGATGGAAAAGGGAAAGGTCCTTTACTCGGATAAAGATCATAAGTTTATTTGGCTTGGGTGGTCTTACAAGAAATCAGGTGAATTTCAAGCCAATCAGTTCCTTATAGTGGATGGTGATGAGGGTGTTCTTCTTGATCCGGGTGGAGTACATGTGTTTCCGCATGTGATAACAACTGTTTCAAGGTACATTCCGCTTGATAAAATAAAATATCTGTTCTACTCACACCAGGATCCAGATGTTTCATCTGGTATAGGTCTTTTTATGAATGTTTGTCCTAACGTCAAGATTCTTATTTCTCGTCTATGGCTCAGGTTTGTGCCTCACTTTGGGTTTACTGATGTTAATAGAATTGAGACTATACCAGATAAGGGAATGGACTTTAATCTTTCAAGAACAACTTTGAAGATAATACCGGCACATTTTCTTCATTCTGAAGGTAATTTCTCTCTATATGATCCTCGGGCAAAGATTTTGTTTTCTGGAGACATAGGTGCTTCAGTGATGCCGGATGAAGATTTATATTTTGAGGTAGAGAACTTTGAGAAGCATACCAGATATATGGAATGGTTTCACAGGAGATATATGAAGGGGAACGATGTTCTGAGGAAGTGGGTATCTATTGTTAGAAGGTTTGAGATAAACATAATAGCTCCACAGCATGGTGCTATAATGAGTGGCGAGAATGTTAAAAAATTTCTGAACTGGCTTGAGAATTTGCGTTGCGGTGGGGATATAATAGATGAAATATATGGAACTTAGTTTTTATAGAAAAGTAAAACAAGGAGGAGAAAACTATGTTTTGGAATAGGAAAGAAGATCAGAACCCAAATAATTCAAACAGAGTGGAAGTTCATCTTATGTCTTCTCTAAAAAACATTTCAAGATATCCTTTTGGTTATCTTCTTTCGTCTGACTTGGTTTTACATTCGTTTGATATTGTAAAGAAACAAGCTTCAAATATATCATCTCAGGCAACATCTGTTTCAAATGCTACTGAGGAGTTTTCTTCAACCATACAGGAAATATCAAGGAGAGTTAGTGAGATAGACTCAAGGGTTAGGTATGTTTTGTCTGGTGTGATTAACTATGAGAAGGACTTAGATCGAAAGGTCAAAGTGATTACAGATAGGTTGAAGGTTATTCAAGAACTTTTGAAAGTTGTTCAAGAACTTCTTTCAATATCTGATGCTCTTTTGAAGTCTTTCAACGAGATAGAGGATATAGCAGATAGGACCAATCTTATTTCTCTTAACGCTTCCATAGAAGCATCTCGTGCGGGAGCTAATGGAAAAAGTTTTGAGGTTGTAGCTGTTGAAATAAGAAAGCTTTCCGAGAAGATAATGAACATATCGAAGGAGCAAAAGAAAAGAGCTCAGAAGTTTTCAGAGATAGTAGGAAAGTTGAAGTCAATAATGGAGGAGTTAGTATCTTTTATGAACAATATATCAAATGATCTGAATGAGCTCAAAAGATATTTCGTTAATGTATCGAGCTCGCTTAAATCTGTTGGAGATGAAACTATCAATATTTCTCAATTTGTTGAGGAGCAGTCAAAAGTTATTCAGGAAATCAGCAAGAATATTATGGATTTGTCTATTGAGGTATCAGAATTAGTTTCTATGATGGACTGCCTTCATCGTGTTGTTTTGTCTGTTCAAGGTATGGTGGGCTAATTTTTTCTGTGAAGTTTTCTGTTTTTCATCTGTTGACTTTGTATTTGTTTGTCGGAGTTATGAGAAACCATCTTGTAAAGTTCCTGTGCGATATTCTTCGCATTTCAGATGCATCCTATGATTGTGCAGGGTGCATTTGTATTCTCAATATTTGCTTTGAGTTGTGTTTTTTTATAATGTAGAACTCTGCAAAAAAATATTTTCTTTCTAAACTCATTAATTGTTGTATATTATGAGTGTCAGGGAGATAGCGGAGAAAGCCAAAAGAGCTCAGCCTCAGATAGCAAAAGCATCTACAGACAAGAAAAACAAAATTTTGCAAAAAATTGCTCAGGAACTTTGGAACCGAAGAGACGAGATAATTCAGAGCAATCTCAAAGATATAGAAAACGCAAAGAAGAATGGTGTTGGTTCTGCGATGATAGATAGGCTCAAACTCGATGAGAAAAGAATAAAAGGTATGATAAAATCTGTTGAAGAGGTCGCTTCTTTGCCGGATCCTGTTGGCAAGATTGTTGAGATGAACAGAAGGCCAAACGGTCTGATCGTTGGTAGAATGCGAATTCCCCTTGGAGTTATAGGTGTAATATACGAAGCCAGACCAAATGTTACAGTAGACATTGCTGCTTTGGCTATAAAATCATCTAATGCTGTTGTGCTGCGCGGGGGGTCGGAAGCTATAAACTCAAACCTTGTTCTCACAAAAGTAATAAAAGATGCGATCTCATCAGAAGGAATTTCTCCCGAAATCATTGGATTTATAGAAGATACATCGCGTGAAAGAATTGTTGAAATGATAAAACTTGAAGATTTACTCGAACTTGTTATCCCTCGGGGTGGAGAGAGCCTTATAAGATTTGTCACAGAGAACTCAAGAGTTCCTGTCCTTAAACATTTCAAAGGTGTTTGCCACGTTTTTGTTGACGAGTATGCTGACCTTGAAAAAGCGTTCAAGATATGTCTTAATGCAAAAGTTCAAAGACCTTCTGTTTGCAATGCTATGGAAACTCTTCTTGTTCACAAGAACATAGCCGAAAGTTTTCTTCCAAAGATGTCTGAAATCTACAAGGAACAGAATGTAGAGCTAAGAGGATGTGAAATCACGAGAAGATATGTTAAATGGGCAAAACCGGCAACGGAAGACGATTGGTATGCGGAATATCTTGACCTTATATTGGCTGTCAGGGTTGTCGAGAACATTGACGAAGCAATAGAGCATATCAAGAAATACGGATCATCGCATACAGATGCTATAGTTACTGAAAACTACACAAATGCTATGCGGTTTATAAACGAAGTAGATTCATCATCTGTTATGGTTAATGCTTCAACTAGATTTTCAGATGGTTATGAATATGGTCTTGGAGCAGAGGTTGGAATATCTACAACAAAACTTCATGCATACGGTCCTATGGGGCTGGAAGGACTAACAGCTTTAAAGTGGGTTGTCTTTGGTGATGGGCATATAAGAACCTAGTAATAACCTAAATTTCTGTTTGGAAGCAGAACAGTAGCTCAACGAACTAATTGTTAAAAGCATGGAATATCTCTCTGCATTAGCAGTTTCTTCCGCTATACTTTTTCTTACACCGGTGATTTCTTCATTTTTCCTTCTATACTTTGTAAAACCAAAGGGTAGAGTGATACTTGGATTTGGTTCCGGGGTGATTCTTTCTTATGTGTTTATAAAGATAGTTCCGGATATATATGAGCATAATCATTCCGAATTATTTCCGATTCTTATGCTTGGAGGAATTTTTATATCTCTTCTGTTTGATAAGATAAATTTTTTCAAAAGAGCGCATTTGAGCGAAGATGAGCTTTCTTGTTGGAAATGTGAAGAACCATTTCGTATTGATTTTTCTATCGCTTTATCTTTACACTATTTTTTAGATGGATTTTTTCTCGGAGGATTTCTTATATCATCGGAAAGCTTTGCTGTTTCTTCTATACCAGTTATCGCTCATAAATTTGTTGACGGGTTTATTTTGTTTATATCTTTTTCTGGATACGATAAAGTTAGGTCTATGGTTCGTATAATGATCGTTTCTCTTTTCAACATTGTTGGATTATTTTTTTCATATTTCAGTATTTCTATTTTCAGTATATCTGATATATTTTCTCCGATAGCTGGTGGAATACTTATATATGTTGCAATACACGATTTCATACCGGCATTGAATTCCGCTAAAGATTTTGCTTCTTTTACGCTAGGAGCTCTAATCATTGTTTTATTGACGAAACTTTTATTTGGGCACTGAAAATTTCGTTTGGGCACTGAAAATTTCGGTAAAATTATAAATATATATACTGACTTTAAGTTTGATTTTACTATGGAAAAGGTTATAAAGGAGTATCCACCGGAGGTTGTTGAAATATCGGCAGAGTCTATAAGAAAGTATGCTGAGGGAATAAGTGAGGATAATCCTTTTTTTATGAGGAATCAAGTTGCTCCTCCACTTTATGCTACTGCTCTTGCTATACCTTTTACAGGTAGAGTGTTAATAGATGATGAAGTTAATCAGGGTATAAATCCAACAAGGGTGGTTCACGGTGAGCAAGATTCGCGTATATTTAAGCTTGTGAAAGCTGGTGATAGAGTCAAGATTATCTCAAAGTTTCTTGGAAGAGAAGAAAAAGAAACCGGAACTATTTTTATAGTCAAAGCAGAACAATATAACGAAAACACCGGAGAAAAAATAGGTGAAGGATACCATCTTTATTTCATAAGGGGAGAAAAGAAAGGAGAAAAGAAGAAGGAAACAGTGGAGAGCAAACCAGAGTATGGGAATAAACTTTATGAATGGAAAATAAAAGTTGCGAAGGATCAACCAATAAAGTACGCAGAAGGATCTGGAGATAGATTCCCAATTCATACAGATGAGAACTTTGCAAGAGCTATGGGATTTCCAACTATAATACTTCACGGAATGTGTACAATGGCTTTTGCTATTAAATCTGTTGTGGATAATGTTCTTGGTGGAGATCCAACCAAAGTGAAAAGGGCTCGTGTTAGGTTCTCAAAGCCGGTATTACCGGAGCAAACTTTAACATTTACTGGTTATGAAAGCAAAGAAAAACCAGAAATAGGAAAAAGAAGAATAGATGTTGTAGCTGTTAATGATAATGGTGAAGAGGTTCTAAAAAATGCTTTCCTAGAAATTGAGTGAGATCTGAAAATACAGATCAAAAGAAATTAGAGTCAGAAATTAGCCAAAAAATAAAGGAATTACTCCCAGATCATCTGCTCTTACTGCGTAGGTCTCTGAGGAGACTTTTTCTCACAACATACGATTTTTTCAGGTTAGATATTAAGAGGGCGCTGAAACTTTATTATTGGTATTTTTCATTGCTCTTCAAATATATACGCAATCAAAAGGCTCCGGAATATCAGATAGAGCTTTATCCGTGCTTGAACGATAATTTGGGATATACTCCTGTTGACCCTATATATCCAGAACGCTTGGGCTGCAAGACACATATTCAACTTCAAACCAAAATATATTCTTGATATAGGATCACCTGTTGCATTCTTGGGAATTATATCTCAGTTTGTAAAAGTTTTCTTTGTTGATATCAGACCACCTACAATAAAGGTCTTGAATATGTGAAGGGAGATATGCTTTCTCTTCCTTTCAGAGATAACTCTGTAGATTTTATCTCTTCTCTTTGTGTAATAGAACATATTGGTCTTGGAAGATATGGAGATAAAATTGATCCAGATGGATCGGAAAAAGCTATAAAGCAGATAAAAAGAATTCTCAGACCGCTTGGAATTGCACTTATATCTGTACATATAGATCAGAGAAATAAAGTATACTTTAACGCTCATAGAGCTTTTAGCATGGAATATTTGAGAAGTATCATCGATGGTTTCAAGATTATAGACCAAAAATTCCTTTATGGCGAAGATCTATATGAAACATACATCAGAGAGAAAGGTTTTGGAACAGTATATTTGTGCTTACAGAAGATGGTTTAGGGTATAGTTTATTTGGAACTATCTTGAGAAGAGTTTTTGAGAAGCGCCACTAAAAGATATGTTTTCAATGGAATATTTTCAGATTGATTTGTTGAAATCAGGGAACTCTTGTTTTGATTTTTTTCTTATCCGGAGATTATTCCAAGTTAAAACAGAGTAAATTTATTTTCCAATTTTTTTCAGAAAGTTTTCATGAGATTTTTTTATCATATCCATTGCTTGTTTTATATCTTCCCATCCTCTTGTTTCTACCTTTTTCCCTTCAAGCTCTTTGTATATTCTAAAGAAGTGCTCTATCTCGCGTATCATATGCGGAAATACATCATGGTATGATTTGATGCTGTCGTATCTGGGATTATCTACTGGAACAGCCAGTATTTTTTCGTCTCCCTCTCCTTGGTCTATCATTTTCAGGATACCAATAGGTCGTGCAACGAGTACGCAGCCCGGAAAGCTTGGTTCATCAACCAAAACAAGTACATCAAGAGGATCCCCATCATCAGATAGTGTGCTTGGTATGAAACCATAATCACCGGGATAATGTACCGGAGAAAATAGAGTTCTACTTAAACGAAAAATATTAAGTTCTTTATCGTATTCGTATTTGTTTTGACTTCCCTTCGGAACTTCAACAACTACATGAAATTTTTCAGGGTATTCGTCTCCAATTGGAAGTTTCCAGTAATTAACCATTGAACTTATACAATTTTATTGTTGTTTGTAAAACTTATAATTAAACAGCTATCTTTATATGATCAAGAAATTTAGAAACTCAAGTTTTTCTCTATGTTCAAACAGAGAATATGGATAGTGGATTATGGACTTGGAAATTTGCAGAGTGTTTACGGTGCTTTTGCATATTTTGGGGTAGATGTTGTTGTTTCAGGAGATCCAAAAACGAAAGCAGATAAAATAGTTCTCCCCGGTGTAGGTGCTTTTGGAAAGGGAATCGAAAACTTAAAAGAAAGAAACCTCATAGAACCTTTGATTGATGAGATAAGAGAGAAGAATAAATTTTTTCTCGGTATATGTCTTGGTATGCAGCTTCTTTTGGATTCTTCGGAGGAAAGTCCAGAACATCGGGGTTTATCTTTGATTTCGGGTAGAGTAAAACATCTCGGTAATCTTGATAGATCTATAAGGGTTCCAAACATTGGATGGGGCAGAACCCATCTGATAGGCAAGCTTGACATATTCTCTGAAATGAGAGAAAATGAATATTTCTACTACATACACTCATACTATGTTGAACCACAAGACAAATCTTTTGTGATTGCTAATTTTTCATCAAGGATAATTTATCCTGTTGCGATAATGAAGAATAATATTTATGGAGTTCAATTCCATCCAGAAAAAAGTGGAAGCAAAGGTTTGAAATTGATTCAGAACTTTCTGAATTTATAATTTTGTGAAATTCTTGTAGAATATCATTCTGACATTGTGAAAAAGCGGTTACAAAAATAGAAAAATAAAGAATATGGCAAACCTGAGAATAAAGACTATTGTTACTGGATTATTTCAGGAAAACTGCTACGTTGTTTCTTCTGGATCAGATGCTTTCATAGTGGATCCAGGAGACGATGCAGATGAGATTTTAAGTGCTTGTAAAAATCTTGATGTAAGATATATACTTTTGACCCACGCACATGTAGACCATGTTGGTGCTCTGAAAGAGATTTCTGAGGAGATGCAAAAGAAGGGACAAAATCCTCCAATACTTATGCATAAATCTGATCTTTTTCTGCTTGAGCTTGCTCCATCTATGGCAAGATACTTTGGATATGAAATAAACGAACCTCCGAAACCTTCTGGTTTTGTGGAGGATGGCGATGAGCTTGATTTTGTAGGATTAAAAATAAAAGTGATACACGTTCCCGGACATTCACCCGGTGGAACTGCTTACTTTATATCTGATGGGGATAAGAATCATCTTTTTACAGGAGATATACTTTTTGCCGGAAGTATAGGTAGAACAGATCTGCCAGGTGGAAACTATAATCAACTTGTTTATGGTATAAAAAGCAAACTGCTTGTTTTGCCGCTTGAAACCATAGTTTATCCAGGGCACGGTCCAACAACAACAATTGCCCGTGAAAAAGTATCCAATCCATTCTTGATATTCTGAGATTTTTATGATTAGCGGATTGAAAAGTTATTAAATTTGAACTGATGAATTTTTTAACTTTTTCCTCTTTTCATAAATCAAATTATCTTGAGTTCTTTAAAGCTTTAATTCATGCTCTTGCATTTTCTTTGAGATTTTTTTATTCGTTTTACTTTTTCTTGTTTGTCGTTCCCAATAATTCTTTTGCTCAGCGTATAGCTTTTATAATAGCTACCGAAAAAGAAGAAAGATACAAAAGAGATAAAAAGTTTTTTATAGATGAGGGGAAAAAACTTGGAATAGAAATTTTCTTCGGTAGTTCAGACAATAATCAAGAAAAACAAAACGAGCTTGTTTCAAAAGCTGTAAAAGAAGGAGTAAAAGCCATTGTTATTCAGCCGGTAGATTCATTTCAGGCGAAAAAAGCGGTTGAGATTGCTAAGGCTCAAAAAATTCCCGTTGTGGCGTACGATAGAATCATATATGATGCAGATGTGGACTACTACGTGACACATGATTCAATTATGGTTGGAATTGTTCAAGCTCGTGAATGTGTGAATTTTTTCAAGGATGAAAAGAGAGTCGTAGTAATTTCTGGCGGTAAAAACCATTCTGTTGCAAAGCAAATAACTACTGGTAATCTTATGATACTTGAAAAACATCCGAATGTCAAAATTCTTGGGATATATTATCACGAAGGGTGGGATGAAAAGGAGTCTTACACAACTCTTAAAAACTTGCTCAAGACTGAAAAAAACATAAGCTGTGTTCTTGCAAACAATTCATCTTTGGCCAGGGGGTCAATAAGAGCTCTTGAGGAAGAAGGAATAGATACAAAAAAGATCTTCGTCGCCGGAGCGGATGCTGACTTGCCAAACATAAAGCTTTTGTTACAGGAAAAACAAAAATTGGAAATATTAAAAGATATAGAACCGCTTGCAAGAACTGCTGTAAGAGTAGCCTATGAAATAATCAATGGTAAACAACCTTCTTTCCAAACAACTTTAAACAACGGAAAAGTTGATGTAAAGGTTATCAACATTCCTGTGGAAGTTATAAAGAAAGATAACATAGACATTCTCATAAAGAAAGGATTTCACAAAAAGGAAGATATATACAATTAAAGACAAAATTCCAAACGAATATTTTCCAGCTTATTCATTTTTATGAGTATCTGATTAATTTTCTTTACATTTACGATGAAGAGCTCTTTTAGATCGAAAATCACTTTCTTTTCTATTGCTATTTTCAGTGGAGTCATATATATGCTCTCTCAACCAAAATTTGACCTATATTTTTTATCCCCTTTTTTTTATATACCGCTACACATATATTACCGAAAAACAGGTAATATCTGGGTATATTTTGCTGGTGGATTTTTTTCGTTTTTCTTTACTGTACACTGGATAACACACGCTATAACTTATTATGGAGGATTTCCTTACATTTTTGCAATTGTTCCTTTATCTTTGCTTTCAGCTGTACTTGGATTTTTCTTTCTGATATTCGGATATGTTAGAGAAAAGCTTTACAGTTTTTCAAAGCTTCCTTATTCTATTGTGGATCCTATTGTATGGGTATCAACTGAATATATAAAAACTTTTCTCTTCACAGGTTTTCCTTGGGCTCTGGTTGGATATACGCTCTGGAAAAAAGATGTGCTCATACAGATTGCAGATATAGGAGGAGTGTACATCATATCTTTTTTTGTTCTTTCAATCTCAGGTTTTATATGTGACGTGTATGAGAAGTTGAGAAGTAGTTTTACAGGTCAAAATAAACTCTCGAATCAAAAGCTTGTGTTTTCCGGATTTTTTACTTTGCTTTTGGTATGTTTCGTGGTAGTGTATGGAGTATACAGGAGAAATCAAATAGAGAAGATTGTGGAGGAGCAGGTTTCAGAAATAGTTTCGGTAGTAGTTCAGCCAGCAATACCGCAAGATCAGAAGTGGACCCCGGAGTTCAAGGAAAGATACTTTCGTCAGAATATAGATCTTACTTTTTCTGCGTTAGATTATCCGTATAGCAATGTTCTCGTTGTATGGCCGGAGACAGGTCTTACATTTTACCTTGAACATGAACCAAAATTCAAACAGGAGCTTTTGGACTTGGCTAAAAAAGGTTTCTACATAATATCTGGTGGACTCGGGTTCTCACAAGAGGGAGGTAGATACAGGTTCTACAACAGAGCTTTCTTTATAACCCCTGAGGGAGAAATTTTCAAATATGACAAAACACATCTTGTTATGTTTGGTGAGTATATTCCTTTGAGAGGTTTTCTCGAAAAAATTCCGTTCATCAGAAAGATTATAGAAGAAGTTGAAAAAGTGGCTGGAGATTTTGTTCCCGGAGAAGCGCTTAATTCCATGGGTGAGGGTGATTTCAGAGTTGGTGTTCCCATATGTTTTGAATCAATATTCCCTCAAATCTCAAGACATTTTGTAAAAGATGCAGCTTCTATTATAGCTGTCATCACAAACGATGCTTGGTTCGGATACTCCTCTGGTCCGTTTCAACACTTTTCTGTCTCCGCTATAAGAGCTGTTGAAACAAGGAGATTTGTTTTAAGAAGTGCAAATACCGGAATATCTGGAGCTTTTTCTCCAACCGGAAAAGTCCTAAAGCAAACTAAACTTCTTGAAAGAACATCATTTTTGGTCAAGATAAAACCTATGCATATCCAGACGTTTTACACAAAGTACGGGGATCTGTTTTCAGTATTATGTGTTGTTTTGGGGTCGGTAATCTATATTTTTTACTTATATGCCAATCGTCGTAGGAATAGAAACAACATGCGATGAAACTTCTGTTGGTATTGTTGAGTTCTTGGGGCAAAGCAGAAAAAAAAACAAAAAAATACCTCAGATCAGGGAACTTTCTTTGGTTATATTGAGTCAGGAAATACATTCAAAGTACGGTGGTGTTGTTCCAGAGCTTGCTTCAAGATCTCATCTTGATAACATATTATCTGTTTTCAGGGAAGCAGTGGACAGAGCCGGAATAAAATTGCAAGATATTGACCTTATATCTGTTGCAAACGGACCGGGTTTGCCGGGTTCGCTTATGGTTGGTGTAAACTTTGCGAAAGGACTTGCTCAGGCTTTATCTAAGAAGATAATAATGGTAAATCATGTTGAAGCACATATAGTCTCTCCACTTATTGAAAATGATATTCCGTTTCCCTTCTTTTCTCTCATAGTTTCTGGTGGACATACTTCTCTTTATCTTGTTAGAGACATAGGAAACTATGAACCACTGCTTAAAACTCAAGATGATGCCGCAGGTGAAGCTTTCGATAAAATAGCAAAGATTTTCAGATTACCTTATCCCGGTGGTCCAGTGATAGATTCTCTTTCACAAGGAAAAGAACCAATCTTTTACTTCCCAGATGTTGAATCCGAAGACTTCAGTTTTTCTGGACTCAAAACTTTCTGCATAAGAACAGCGAAAAACTGGTTTGGCCCATTTCCTCTTCCGGAATTCTTAGCATCGGCTCAGAAAAAGATTGTTGATGAACTTTTTAGGAAAACAGTGAATAAAGTTTCGGAGATTTCTGAAAATTTTCCAGAACCTATATATATCGCAATAACTGGTGGAGTTGCAAGGAACTCATACATGAGAAGTTTGCTCTTAAAAGCAGATGGAAAAATAAAGTTTGTTTTCCCTCATCCAAGATACTGTATGGATAACGGAACAATGATAGCTTTTCTTGGGGGACTCAGGAACTTGGTGTTTGGTCAGCTATCTGATCTTAAAGAAGAGATAAATCCAACATACAGGCTCAAACCATCTGGGGGTATTGGCTGAATTTTTTATTGCAAAAATAGTTTTTGTATGGTATGCTATTTATATGCTCTATCAGGGAACTTTCCGATTTCACGGCAGACGGAACACAAAAGTTAATATTTACGAGTTTATCTCAACGAATCTTTTCAGGTTTGCTTTGAACAGTTTATCAAATTCTGGTTGGTGTGTTTCTCCTTGCCACCAGAACCAATCACTTCCCTCTGCAACAAGCAGATTGGTTTTATCTCTTGGGTTGTTCACAGAGATTTTTGCTTTTATGACATCGTTCCAAAACTTATTTTTCTCCGGATGCCCAATCCACTTGAGAAAGTTCCCGTATATCCAGCTTCCTGCTGTTATTTTTGGAAGTTCTTCGGAATTTATATCATCGTTTAGTATAATCTCTTTAAGATCGGCGGTTTTTAACCAATCTTTATTTTTTTCAAGTTCTGAGTAGAGATTATGTATAAACTCGTTCCCGTTGTCTGGATAATACTCCCAGCAGTTTTCTCCATCAAGAATGACACTCACAACTGGGTTCATATAGTGGGAGCTTTCATATATTCTTCTTAGTCTTGCTATAAAATCTGCTACGGCATCTTTTTGATTCCAGTGCTGATATGAAAAACCTATCAGATCACTGAGCTCTTTATCTCTGAAAATTATCGTCATTTCTCCAAATTTGTATTTTTGATATATCAGACTTTTATCTCTGTTTCCGATTGAGTTGAAAAGAACATCTTCATCTGTTCCGATGATTTTGATTCCGTATTTTGAAAAGAGTTCAATTGCATCTTTACTAACTCCGCCCTCGGAAGGCCACATACATATAGGTTTTTCGCCGAAAATCTTTTCATATTTTTCTATGGCTCTTTTTACTTGTTCTTCTGCATCATCTTTTAGTGAGACTCTTTGCGGTAGCTTTATACCCGGTGAAGATTCCTCTGCGCTTGAGAAATCTATCAGTAGCGGGATTATCGGATGATAGTAGGGTGATATGGAAACTTCTCCTCTGTTCTCTTGTTTGAGTTTTATATACTCTGGCATTATCTTCCTTATTACTCCTTTTGATTGTTTGAAGATTTCTTTGATATCTTGGTCTGATATATCACCATAAACTATTTTCTGTTCTATTTCTGTTAATATTCCGTTTTCTTCTGGGAACCATGTTAAAAGGTAGAGCGATGAAATTTTTTTCAAGCTTTCATCTGTTTTTCCTTTTCTATCTATTTCTTCTTTTATTTTTTGAAGTTCTGGAACTCTTCTTGCAAGAGGATATGGCATAGTTTTTATAAGCTTTTCCCAAAAGCTCTTGTCTTCTGATCTCAAAAATTTTTCTGTGAACAAACATGGTATTTCTGTTTCATAATCTTGAATTTGATCTATAAGCACTGGTGTGAGGTTGAAGTTTATCTTTATGTTGTACATTCTTGCTTTTGCTGGCATGCTGTAGTAATCTTTCAGCGCGTGTAGAAATGTCCAAGGAAGTATATATTTTCCGGAGAAAGGATCTTTATAAAGTGGCTGATGCATATGCCACCAGATTACAAGATACAGTTTTCTACTCATTTTCTCATACTTTGATTCTGTTCCTATAGATTTGTAGATTTTGCAGTTTTTGTATTTTTGTTTCCGAGCTGCTTTGTATCTGGTTTAACTTCTGTGCTGTTTTTTTCAGAGTAATTTGAGAAATAACTTTTTTGCTCTTTCTTTTCTCTGTCGTAGAAATAGAATACTACGGTGTATATAGGAAGTGTATATCGGAGACGGAAAATCATGTAAGTCAAAATCCCACCATTGCGACAAAGCATAGCTTTTTAACAGTTTTGAAATTTAAAAAAAACTTTTGTATTGAAACTACTGTTATATAACAGGATAGTTGTAGAGATGAAGGTATTTGAAATAAGACAAGCTTTTTTAGATTTCTTTGAAAAAAGAGATCACAAGATTTTACCATCTTCATCACTTGTACCTCAGGATGATCCAACCTTGCTTTTCACGAATGCTGGTATGGTTCAGTTCAAAAAATATTTTCTCGGCGAAATTACTCCGGATCACAAAAATGTTGCAACAGTTCAAAGATGCATAAGGGCTGGCGGAAAACATAACGATCTTGAAAATGTTGGGAGAACATCAAGGCACATGACTTTTTTTGAGATGCTTGGAAACTTCTCCTTCGGTGGATACTTCAAAGAAAAAGCAATAGTATTTGCTTGGGATTTCGTTACAAATTTCCTCAAAATACCTAAAGAAAAAATCATTGCTACTGTGTATGAAGAAGATGATGAAGCTGAGAAGATATGGTTCAGAGAGACAGATATTCGAAAAGTTGTGAGAGCAGGGAAGGAATCTAATTTCTGGACTATGGGAGAGCAAGGTCCCTGTGGTCCTTGCTCTGAGCTGATTGTTGTAAGAGACGATATTGATTCTGGTCACGAGTGTCAAGAACCTATTTGCGATTGCGATAGGTTCCTTGAAATATGGAATCTTGTTTTTATGCAATACAATATGAGAGCAGACGGTACTCTGGAGCCACTTAAAACTAAAAACATAGATACTGGAATGGGACTTGAAAGAGTTTCTATGATTGTACAGAAAGTCCCGAGTGTTTTTGACACAGATGTTTTTGTTCCTGTAAAGAACGCTGTTTTGAATCTTGTTCCGGAGATTGATACCTTTGCTCTGAGAGTTGTAATGGATGCTGTAAGGTGTTCTGCATTCGCTATAGCAGATGGTATAATGCCTTCAAATGAATCAAGAGGTTATGTTATAAGAAGAATAATAAGAAGAGCTCTCAGATACTCTATGAATTATGTTGATAGACCATTTTTGAACGAAGTTGCTAAAGAGGTTGTAAATACCATGTCTGATTTCTGGACTCATCTGGTTCAGCACTCAGATATAATACAGAAGACTTTGCAAATAGAGGAAGAAAGATTTTTTGATACAATATCCAGAGTCCTTCCCATTTTCGAAAAGGAAGTTTCCGACTTCAAAAAGGAAATCAAATCTCAGGAGTTTCCAGCAGATATAGTTTTTGCTTTCTGGGATACACACGGTCTTCCTTTGGATGTAATGAGGGAGATTCTCTCGGAAAATTCTCTTTATTTAGATGACGCTAAACTTGAAAACCTTATTGAGTCTGCAAAAAAGAAGGCGAAGAAAAAGGAGGAGAAGATACAGATTCATATAAGTGTTCCTATTTCTTCTGAGACATCTGGAACAGAGTTTTTGGGGTACTACAATCTTATATCCGATGCAAAGGTTTTGGGTATATATCTCCCAGATGGAAGACATACTGATATAGGTAATGGAGAAATTTTGGTCATAACAGATAAAACTCCGTTTTATCCAGAAGGAGGAGGGCAAGTTGGAGATGTTGGATTCATAAGAGGAGATGCTTTTGAAGGCTATGTTTTTGATACGAAGAAAGTCGGAGAGTTTATAGTTCATAAGGTTAAAGTCAAAAAAGGAAATTTACGAAAAGATATGAAGGTTATTCTTGAGGTTGACCAAAATCACAGAGAGCAATCTGCTAAACATCACACCACAACTCATCTTCTTCACTCTGCTTTGAGAAAGATTTTGGGAACACACGTCCGACAGATGGGTTCTTTGGTAGAACCTAAAAGACTGAGATTTGATTTTTCTCATCCGGTTCAACTTTCTGATTCAGATATACAGCAGATCGAAAATCTCGTGAACACATGGATAATGGCAGACTACGAGGTTTCACACGAATATATGAAGATTGATGAAGCAATTCGAATGGGAGCTTTGGCTTTTTTTGGAGATAAATACGGGAAAATAGTTCGTGTTGTCAGGATTGGTGATGTATCTTTGGAGCTTTGCGGAGGAACTCATCTTTCTGAATCAGGTGAAGCTGGAATATTCAAGATAGTCAGAGAATCGGGAGTTTCTGCTGGTGTAAGAAGATTAGAGGCTATTGCTGGATGGGAACTTTTAAAATATGTAAGAGAGAAGGAACAGTTTATATCTGAATTATCTAAAATCGTAAAGGTCTCTCCGTCTGAACTGATGACAAGGCTGAAAAATATTGTTGAAGAAAACATTGCTATCAAAAGCGAACTCGAATCGCTCAAAAAGGAGCTAATAACAAGAACATCTAATCCAGATATTTTTGATGTCAAAGAACTAAAGATTATTTTTGACTATCTTCGTGGATTTTCAAGGAAGGAACTCGGTTTTCTCACAGATAGATTAAAAGAGAAGTTCAGCAATTCTGTTATAGTGTTGATTTCAGAGAACTCCGGAGATATTGATATTGTATGTGGTACAAATTCAACAAAGGTTGACTGCGGGGATCTTGTGAAAAAGATTTCTCAATTTTTAGGTGGGAGTGGCGGAGGGAAACAAACTTTTGCAGAAGGAAAAGGTAGGACCAAAAGAGGAAGAAGTGAAATCGCAGACTATATCAAGAGTCTCTTTGAACAAATATAATCTCTTCAGATATTTATTTATTCATAAAGTTATCTGAAAATCTCCCGATCTTAAGAATATTGCTATTTATTTATATAGGAGGTAAAACCTATGGTTAAGTCTTTAAATATGTTAAAACAGTATAAAGTGGCGGCTTATTCTTTTGTTCTCTTTTTTGTTCTTGGTTTATCTTTCGGTCTATATTCATGTGCTGAGAAGAAAGCAACTGCTCATGAGGGACACTCTCACGAGCAAACGGAAAAATATTCATTGTTTATAAATCTTATAAGCGATGATCCTCATCGTGTTAAGATGGCTGTTCATTTCGCTAAGTTGCATCTGAAGAATAACAAAGTAGCTCACCTGACTCTCTTTCTCAACGATAGAGCTGTTTTCGCTGCTTCAAAAAGATCCTCTAATAGGTATCCTACTCAGCAGACCGATATTGCTGAACTTTTCACTTACAATACTCAGGAGCATCCAGATAGGGTTTCAGTAATTGTATGTCCAATGTGTATGGATTATTATGGGGTTTCTGTTGAAGATTTCTTTGATAATCGTCTGAAAACTGCAAATATAGATATAGTATCTCAAAGACTTTCTGAATTGAATGTTAGAACTATGACATGGTGAAATACATCGTCGGACGGGGATGAGATTTCCCCGTCTGCTTCTTAAAAAATCAAAAGTAAAAAATCTAAATTACAGATTTTGTTGAAATCTTACTGAGGCTTGGAGATTTCCATTGAAACAAGGGAAATAAAGACTTTTATGCATTTGATTATAACAGTTATCTATACACATTCTGTTTTTTTCGTTAGTTCCTTTTGCTAAATGAATTTTACTGAGTTGTTCTAATTTTGTCTCAGGTGTTTACACATTTTGTTTTATAGATCAGATCTTTTCCCAAATTCTTTTAGATTCTTTATCTTCAGTACTTCCCTTTTTAGAAATCCAAGCTTATCAATAGCATTAATTTGCATTATCTCTTTCTTGTTTGATCTAGATATTTTTTCAATTAATCTGTGTAGCAAATATAAATGCTTCATGAATTATTTCTTTATTCTCTCACTTGTGCCTTCTTCTTTTTCTCTTTCCTTATCCCTCTTTGTATTCCTTCTGTTATTACCTTTTCTCTACATTTCTGTATTCCTTCTTGCATCCCGATAAAGCCGAATTTTTGTTATATCTATCACTGCTTTTCTTTCTCGTCCTCTTTTTTCAAATCTTCTCTTATATAAGTTCTGTTTGCTTATTTCACCTTTCTCAAAACTGAGTCTTGATATTATATTCCTTATAACCTTTGATTGAGTCTTCCCAAGTATTCCAAGCATATACACATCTGGATTTTCTGATTCCAAAATTTTTCTGCTTCAACATTTTTCAGGTCTATTATCTCATACTCGTTGAAACAGATGTACTCTCATTTCTATCTTGTTGATTTTTTCTTAGATTATTTTTCAGATATTTTTTCTGGAAGTGTTGCGATTTTTTCAAAGAGTTGAATTAATTTCAGCAAAAGATAGATTTTTGTTATAGAGTTTATACGATGTATGAAGCTATTTTTTCTAGTTCACCTTTTACTTTTGATGATTTTTGTTTTATGAATCCATAAATTTTCTCTTCCATATTTTCGCTTTTGACGACATAATTTTTCAGTTCATCTGGACTTTTTACCTCTTTTACTATTCCTTCATTTATTATTTCTTTCGGTATGTTCCAGTTGTTTGGACCTGCGAATACGGGTACTCCGAATGATATAGGCTCAAGTACGTTGTGTCCTCCTATGTTTGATATTGTCCCGCCTAAAAAGCATAGATCAGATATTTTGAGAATTTCTTCCGTTATTCCATATGTATCTACCAGGATGATTTTGTTGTTGTTTATACTGTTTTCTATTTGCTCTTTTATTGTTTCTATTTTTTTATTCTGTGATTTTTGCATGATCTCGGTTAGCTTTATGTATTCTGCATATTCGGATACAATTTTTTCTGCTTCTTCGAAGTCATGTCTTGGGGCTATTATAAGGCCGATTTTATTTGGAACATAGCTTTGGAGTAAAAACTTTATTTCATCTGCTCCTCTTGTAGATAATCCGAGAAGTATTTTTTTGTTGGTTTTGATTTTCATTTTTTTTCTATCTCTGAGAAATATAAGATTTTTTAAATCTATAGATAGAGATACTGATGGGAAGCCAGCGTACTTGAATCTTGCAAGATTCTCTTCATCTTTCGCAAAAACATGGTCGATGAGTTTTTTAGCTTCTGTAAGTATTGGTATTTTTTTCCAGTATTCTGCGGTTTTTTGAGATATTTTCCCACTTACCAGAAGAATTTTGCTTTTGTTTCTCTTGGCAGATAGAATGTAAGATGGCCATATATCGCTTTCAAAAAATATAAGGTTTTTTGTATTTATGAGTAGGGATTGTACAGTGAAAAGAGGTATTGTCATAGACACGGTTTCTGGAAAGGTCTTCATGGCCGTTTGTGTAAAAACTGTGTTTATAATTTTTTTTTGTGGAAATATTTTTCTTATATGCTCAGAGAAGAGCAGAGCATTTTTGGTTTCACCGATAGATGAAGAGTGTACAATAATATCGGATACAATATGTGTGAGTGCAAACCGTGGAGCTGTTCCTTTTTTTATTTTATCTTTGTATCTAACTAAGGTATATGGTATTATAAAGGGTGAGAGAGAAACAAGAATTATGTCATGCAGGAGACCGATTATCACTCTTTTTCTACTTGTGCGGTTTCTATTTCAAGGGGTGTTTGCCTTCCGAATATAGAGATCAGAACTCTAATTTTGTTTCTGTCTTCGCTTATCCATTCCACAATTCCAGAAAGACCTTTGAGTGGGCCGGATTTTATTCTGACTTTGTCTCCAACAGATATTTGGAATATTTTTGATACCTCTCCGCCAACGACTTTCTCTCTAAGTGATGCTATATTTTCTTCCGGAACAGGTATTGGAGTTCCCTTTTCTCCTAATATGTATCCAACTGAGGAAAGTTCTCTTATCTTGTTCCATATTTCGTTATCTAATTTCATTTTGACATATACATAGCCTGAGATTATTTTTTTCTTTCTTACTATTTCTTTTTCTCCCTCTTTTGTTTTCTTTTTAAATTTTTCTTCTTCTTCTGGAACAAATACTTCTTTTATTCTCGGGTCGCTTTGTGCAATTCTTTCTATATGAGATTTTACTTCATCTTCTTTTCCCCCTGCAACTTTTATTATCCACCATTTGAATTCTTCGTCTTCTTTCTTTTCTTCTTGTTTGGGTTTTTCAGTTATACTTTCCATGTAGTTATCCTCCTTCAGAATATTAGTTTAAATAATCTTGAAAGTATAAAGTCGATCAGTCCTACTATTCCTGCAACAATGAATATCATGGTCAGAACACCAATAGTGGTTATTCTTGTTTTTGGGAAATCTGGGAAGCTAACCTTTCTTACTTCAGAAATTGAGTTGTTTATTGTTTCTTTGATTCTTGATAGCATAGCTCTTTGGCAGGTCCGGTGGGAATCGAACCCACAACCTCCGGATTTGGAGTCCGGTGCTCTACCTTGTTGAGCTACGGACCTGTGTTATAAAGCAAAATTACATAAAAATAAATTAAAAAATATAAGCCTGTATATACAAATAGCAAAATAGTGTTTATGGTTTTTTATATTTTGACTTCTCTATGTTCGGTATGTTTTCTGCACCATTTGCAGTATTTTCGCAATTTGATTTTTTCCCTCTTCACTTTGGTGTTTTTGGTTATGTGGTAGTTCCTTCGTTCGCATTCTGTACATTCGAGTCCTATTATATCTCTTGGCATTGCTTTTGTTTGCTATGTTTTTAATCGAGGATCTCTGATATAACTCCGGCTCCTACGGTTTTTCCACCTTCTCTTATGGCGAATCTCAATCCTTTTTCAATAGCAACATATTCTATGAGCTCTGCTGTTATAGAAACGTTGTCTCCGGGCATAACCATTTCTACACCTTCTGGAAGAATAACTTCACCTGTAACATCAGCGGTTCTTATGTAGAATTGAGGTTTGTAGTGTGAATAGAATGGAGTGTGTCTTCCTCCTTCTTCCTTTGTGAGAACATATATTTCTGCCTTGAATTTTTTGTGAGCTTTTATTGATCCAGGTTTTGCTACAACCTGACCTCTCCATACTTCCTCTTTTGAAAGTCCTCTCAGAAGTATTCCTACATTATCCCCTGGTAGAGCTTCATCCAGTATTTTCCTGAACATCTCTATAGATACTGCTACAGTTTTTAGTGGTCTGTCTGAGCCTCCTACAATTTCTATTTCTTCCCCGGGTTTGAGTGTACCTCTTTCGACTCTTCCTGTAACAACAGTTCCTCTACCTTGAATCAGGAAAACATCCTCTATTGGCATAAGGAAAGGTTTATCGGCTTCTCTTATTGGTTCTTCTATATATTCATCAACAGCTTTCATAAGTTCGAGTATTTTTTCGCTCCATTGACCCTTTCCACCTTCTTCAAGAGCTTTTAGGGCACTTCCCTTTATAACCGGTACACTGTCTCCTGGGTATCCGTATTTTGAAAGTAGGTCTCTTACCTCAGATTCAACCAAGTCAACGAGTTCCGGATCATCAACAGCGTCGACTTTGTTTATAAATACAACAAGTTTTTTGACATTGACTTGTTTTGCCAGAAGGACATGTTCTCTTGTCTGAGGCATCACTCCGTCTGTGGCGGAGACAACCAAAATAGCTCCATCCATCTGAGCTGCTCCAGTTATCATGTTTTTAACATAGTCGGCGTGTCCTGGACAATCTATGTGCGCATAGTGTCTCTTTTCTGTTTCATATTCAACGTGAGAAATATTTATTGTTAGTCCTCTTGCTTTTTCCTCAGGAGCTTTATCTATTTGCTCGTATGCTAAGAACTGAGCTTGACCCAAATTAGATAAGACTCTTGTTATTGCAGATGTGAGAGTTGTTTTTCCGTGATCTACGTGTCCTATCGTACCTATATTTACGTGTGGTTTTCTTCTCTCAAACTTTGCTTTTGCCATAATAGTTTCCTCCTTTTATGAAGGAATAATTATAATTTTCCTACTATAAGAAGATGTTTTTCAGAATTTGTTTTTGCGGGATTTCTTGTTTCTGGTAGATGATATTATTTCTTGTATCTTCAAAATGGTTAATTTTTCAGATTGCTTTGGTTTGTATCTGGTCTGTTGTTAAACTTTTATTACGCACACGATCAGATTTTGTTTATCTCAAATATGTTTGGCTTTTTTAAAAGGAATATAGTTCGATTTTTTCTTTTCACTTTGTCTATATTTTTCATACTGGTTGGATTTTTGGGTATTTTTCTTCCAGTCATTCCAGGTATGGTTTTCTTTGTTGTTGGTATTGGTCTTTTTGTAAGAGCTTTTCCTTTCCTTTCAATTATTTTCAAAGTTCCGGGTATTGATGAAAAGATAAATCAGAGAATAGGATTGAAAGTGAAGCTGTACATCGTCTTTTCGCTCTGGTTATCTTATTTGATTTCACAGATTGTTATTTTTTATTTCCGTTATAACCTTTCCTTTGATAGTTTTTTAGCGAGTCTGGCTAACAACTACATGGGGTTATTGGCTTTTATTTTACCTCCATTTCTTCTTCTTTTGATTTCATTTTATGTTCTTTGGATAAAGAATTTAGCACAAGTTTTGGGATACAGTAATAAAAAAAGGTAGAAAATTGCAAAATTTTTCTTTATTTAATTACAGTAGTTATAAATTTTGAAAAGGGAGGAATAAGTTATGAGAAGATCTTTAAGAATTAATGGAACAGGTGTGTGGTTTTCATTTTCTGCGGTTGTTTTATCTTTCATGTTTTTGGTGGGAGTAGCGGTTTCTCAGGAAGGTCAAACTCCACCTGCTGCTGAACAGCAGATTCAGCAACAAGGTGGTGAGCAACCAGCTCAACAAGCTGTAGGAGAACCCCAAGAAGGAGCACAGGCAGGCCAGGCTGAAGAAAAAGAGGAAAAAGGTATATTTGCAAAACTACTTGAAGCATATGTGGTCGGTGACTGGCCAATGCACTTTATCTTACTATTTTTAATCTTGATATTGGTTCTTGCAATTGAAAGGATTATAGCTGTTTACATAATCTATGGAAAGGATCCATCAAAGATATTTGAGGAAATAAGAAAAGCATTTGAAGAGGGTGGAATAGATAGAGCAATAGAGGTTGCCCAAAGTCTTTCAAAATATCCAACAGGTTCTATATTTTTCTCAGCACTTAAAGTCGCAAAGGAAACAAATCCCTCTAATATAGATGAAAAAGAGCTCAAAGAACTTATAAACTCAGCTGTGGAAGAAGAGTTCCTCAGAGCTGTTCCGAAGATACAAAAAAGAATACCTCTGGTTCACATCTTCGCAAATACAGCTGTTCTTCTTGGATTGCTCGGAGCGGTTGTGGGTCTTATAGAAGCTTTCGCTGGAGTCGGAGCACTTGATCCAGCTCAAAGACAGCTTTATCTCTCAAAATCAATTGCTATCGTTATGCACTCCACAGCTTTTGGACTTATTGCTGCTATAATAGGTGTCGTTCTTTTTGCTATGATTTCTTCAAGGGCAAATAACCTTCTTGCAGTCATAGAAGAGTACGCAGTAAGAACGGTAAACTGGGTATACCTCATGCGAATATCAAAAATGAAAGATGTAGAAAAAGAAAAGAAAAAGTAATCATTATGATGTGGTAGATGAAGCTTATTTTTGAATCTCTTCTTATAGCATCTTTCGCATTTGTCTCTGTATTCCAGTTTATACTGCTTTATGAAAGGCTAGCATCAAAACAGGCAATAGACCTCAGATTTTTTCTCATAAGCTATGTGAAAGAAATTATATCTTTTTTCCTTATTCTTCTTATATGGGTTTTTGGCTTTACTTCTTTAGAAAGCTTCATACCAAGAAAAAGATCAGATCTTTCTACACCGATATTTTTTATCCCCGGTTTTCTTATGACCAAAAGTTCCATGTATTTTCTGTTCTTGTCTCTCAGGAACAGAGGATTTGAAAACCTTTTCATAATAAATTCTTTTCCATTTCTTGGAAGAATTGAGGAGGTTTCAGAAAATATAGCAAGAAATATAAAGGAGATATGTGAAATAATTGGGACAAAAGAGGTTATTTTGGTTGGGCACTCAGTTGGCGGATTAGCTGCAAAATACATAGCTTCAAAGGAGCAAGATTTTGATCTGAAAGTTAAATGTTGTATAACGTTGGGAACACCTCATATTGGAACCCGTTTAGCTTATCTGATTCCATTTGGTCAGTCTATGAAGCAAATGAGATATGAATCTGATTTTGTAAATCAAATTCCAAACAAATCAGATAACATTGTGAGTTTGGTCGGCGAATACGATGAGTTTATTTTCCCTGTTCGAGATAAAGATATTTTCGTGAAGAATTCCGGTCATTTTTCTGTACTTTTTTCATCTGAAGTTGTGGACATAATAAGTCAGAATATCAGATGATTTCTTTTAGTTTGTTTTTTTCAAGTTTCGGAAAAGTATTCAGAATCTTCTGAGATTGCGAAGGGTTGATTATGTGAAAATATTTACGGCTTTCTTAAGCACATCAATAAAGAAATCAACTTCTTCTTTTGTATTGTATATGTAGAACGAAACTCTCACGCTGTTTTCTATTTTTAGTCTCGTCATAAGTGGTTGAGCACAGTGATGTCCTGATCTCACCGCTATTC
This sequence comes from Candidatus Calescibacterium sp., assembly GCA_025060505.1. Classification (GTDB taxonomy): domain Bacteria; phylum Calescibacteriota; class Calescibacteriia; order Calescibacteriales; family Calescibacteriaceae; genus DRWZ01. The sequence goes on along the minus strand of JANXBU010000005.1, from coordinate 15,371 downwards.
CGTATCTGTTTAGAAAGTCAGAAATATCATGCGGATGCACTCCTTCAACGTTAAATGAGATTATTCCAAGGTAATTTTCGTAATCTTTTGGTTCAACACATAGTTTTATGTTTTTTATATTTTTGATTTGTTCCATAGCGTATGTATAAAGTTCTTTTTCGTGTTCTATATTTTGGTGTTCTGAGAGGTATTCAACAGCTTTTCCGAGTCCGATTCCTCCTGCTATGTTAGGAGTTCCGCCTTCAAATTTGTAAGGAAGTTCATTCCACTGAGCACCCTCTAAAGTCACGCGTGAAATCATATCTCCGCCATACATAAAGGGTTCAATCTCTTCAAGTATTTGTTCTTTACCCCAGACAAATCCGGTTCCGGAGGGACCAAGCATCTTGTGTCCTGATGCAAAAATGAAATCGCAACCTAAATTCCTGACATCTAATCTTACATGTGGCAGAAGCTGAGCCGCATCTACTATGACAAGAGTTTCTGGATTTTTCTCCTTCACTGCTTTTATTATTCTTTTGAGGTTTGGCATATATCCTGTAACGTTTGATGCTCCTGATATTGAGACGATTTTCGTTTTTTTGTCGACTTTATCTATCAGTTCTTCTTCTTTGAGACTTCCGTCTTCATTTATATCGGCATAGATAAGTTGAGCCTTTCTGTATTTTGCAATAAATTGCCATGGAACCAAGTTTGCGTGGTGCTCCATGATGGTTATAATGATTTTGTCTCCTTCGTATATTCTGTGTAGTCCAAGTGAGTATGCGAGCAGATTTGCACCCTCTGTTGCATTTTTCGTAAAGATCACTTCTCTCCAAGATTTAGCGTTTATATACTGGGCTACTTTTTTGTGTGCATCTATATATTTCTCCGTTGCTTCATGAGACATAGTATGTACTGCTCTGTGTATGTTTGCTGGATATAGTGTGTTGTATTCATTTTCAGCGTCTATTACTACTTGAGGTTTCAGACTAGTTGCCGCACTATCAAAATACACAATGTTGTATCCGTTTATTTTTCTTTGAAGAGATGGGAAGTCTTTTCTAACATCGTAGTTTTTTTCTACAATTTTATCCGTTTTAGTCATAGTCTGAAATTTCCAAGCTATACGTGCATTCTTTATATATTACCATTTCGAGAAAAGAAAGTAAAGAAAAACAAAATGCTATTCCATTTCAGAAATCGCAAATTACTATGTAATTTGAATTTGCCATCATAGATCTTCTCAGATTATTGAACCTTTTGAGGTATGGGGGGAGGAATAAGTAATTCTTGAAAGATAAACCCCATCATAGAACCTCAAATATATTTGAGGTATGAGAGGGCAATAATCAACGATGCAAAAAAATAGCAAAATTACACAAAAGTTATTAAATATAGTGAAACATATAAAAAGGAGGTAGTTTTTGATGTCTGTTTTGACAATATATAAAAGATCAGGTGCTATGAGGTTAGCTCCGGATTCGATAAGAGGTTTGATATTCGTTTCGTTTGCGAGACCTATTGAAGGCAAATTCGAAAAAACTCAAAGAGGTGAGAGAAAATACATGTGGGATGAAAAGATAACAATATCTCTGAACAGAAATGAAGCTTCAATACTCGGTGCTTTTGCTCGCAGGATGCTCGCTGGAGCTGAAATAAAAAAACTCCCAATTGAAATAACTCACACACCTGAAAGATTCGGGAGAAAAGGAGAAGAAAAAACTTTAAGAATTTCCAGAGTAGATGACGGTTTTGTCATAGATATTGTTATGGGGAAGGAAAAAGTTTCAGTTCATCCACTTGGATACTCTGATCTGTACCTTATAGATGTATTTCTTACAAGGTATATACCTGAGATACTGCCTAAACCCACCTTTGCTCCACCATCTGAGGAGATGAAAACAAGAAAACAGCAGGTTGAGGAGGTTGAGGAGGAAGCAGAACAAGAAATCTTCTGATTGGCAAATCTCAAAGTAGTATAAATAAAAGTCAAGAAATGACAAAAAGGAAAATAGACTGATTACTAATTAAATGGAGGGTTCAAGCACATGAATAGAAAGTCCATCGGAGATCTTACTTTCAGTGGAAGCAGGTTTCCTTCGTATTTTCTCATTTTTCTTATCTCTGTTTTTTTTGTCTCTTGTGCAAAGAGTCTTCCGAAATATCCATATACTTATGATGCTCAAATAATAACTTCTTTGGACCCAGAAACTGTTCAGGTTAGAAGTTCTGGAACGTGGGATAATGGTGAAGGTGCTTTGCTTGAAGCGAAAATGAATGCAGTTTGGGCTGTTATACAAACCCTTGCTCAAACAGACCAAGAAAAACTCCTTGTTGAGAGAAACAAAGAAAGAATATACTCTGACATAGATAGATTCGTTATGGTTGAAGGTAGCCCCAGAAGAAAACAAACACCAGAAGGAAAAATAAATATAGAAATAACAGCTGTTGTCAGAAAAAAACTTCTTGAAGAATCATTGGTCTCCGCCGGATACATTCAGAAAAGAGAGGAAATAATAGAAATTCTTGAGAATCCTTCAATTGTTGTTATACCTTCCGATGCAGTGAAGAATGAAAATTGGGCAGAATTTGTAGCAAATGAAGTCAACTCTTACCTTACAACAAGAAAATTCGAGGTTTTGAATCCAGATACTCTTGATAAACTTTATAATATGGCTGGTCAAATTGAAGCTCTTGAAGGGCTCCCGCAAGATCCTACCGCGAAAATAGCTCTTTCTGTTGGTTCAGATATATACATAACATTTGAAGGGAAATTCGAAGAAAAGCAGGTTGGAAAAGATAAAACTGTCAAAGCTGTTGCTTCTCTGAAAGCTTTTGAAACTACTACTGGAAGATTGATTGGATCTTCAACAGGCTTTTCAAAGGAGCTTGTAGCAGGCCCGGGCAAAGATAGGGTCACTATGTCAGAAGCTGTCAGAGATGCTGTTGACAAAGTTCTGACGCAAGTTATGGACTACTGGAAGTCAGATATCAAAAAGGGTAAGCAGTTCCTTATAATGCTTTACGGTGATTTTACTGAACTGGAAAGACAAAAGCAGGCCGTTGACTCTATTAAGGAAATATCTTCTGACTACAAACGCGAAGTTTCTACTAAAAACCTAATGACTTTCCGTATCTGGTTCAAAGGTAAGTCAGATGAGGTTCTGTTTGATCTTCAAGATAAAATGAGCAAGAGGGGGATGAAGATCAGCCCAGTAGTTCAGAACAGAAAAATGCTTCAGATCAGAGTTTCTAAATAATCCATGCAGATGATTCAAACCAAAATTGTAGAAAAAAAAGAGCTTGCACCACAAACATTTCTTTTCAAGTTTGATTTACATCTTGAATATGAACCCGGTCAGTTCGTGATGATAAGTAGTCCATCTATTCCCTGGATCATTCCAAAACCATTTTCTATACTCTCAAATGGAGACGGCTTGAGTGTGTTATTTAAAATTTATGGATTGTGGACGGAGAAGTTCTCAAAACTCGAAGTTGGTGATTTTGTCAATGTAGTTGGACCTTGTGGTGTTGGTTTTATTTCATCTTTGGCAAGATATGGAATAAACAGTGATTTCTCAAAAATACTTTTTATAGCTGGTGGTGTTGGTATTGCTTCTGTTTTTTCTCTTTTTGGATATTTCAAGAATTCAAAAAATACTCTTGTATTTGGTGGAAGGATAAACAAAGATATAATTCTGCTTGATGAAATTTCTAAGCTTGGAGTTGAGATATTCGTTTCAACAGAAGATGGAAGTGCTGGAACAAAGGGACGGGTTACGGATGTTTTACACAACTTGAATGTTGATTCTTTTGATATAGTGTTTTCCTGTGGACCAGTTCCTATGATGAAGGCTGTTTCTGAATTTTTCAAACAGAAAGGTATAAATAAACCACTAATATTTGCGCTTGAAGAAAGAATGGCTTGTGGAATCGGAATATGCTTTTCTTGTGCTGTCAAAACAAAAGATGGAATGAAACTCTGCTGCAAATACGGACCAGCTTTCAGCAACGAAGAAATTGTCTGGTGAATTTGGAATTTTATTGATTCACATTGAGACGAAGAAAAATCAGGTCTCTTTATTTCTCTTTCAGAAAGGTTTCTGTATGTGTAAGATTCTCAGGGGATGGAGTCAGATGGTACAATTTTGCTAAAAAAATTTTCGGAGGATTTGATCTTAGAAAACAAAATATATTAGAAAAGCAAGATGCAGAAGTAAGACATAAAAGGAAAAAGAAATTATTCGTTGTATCAAGTAGCTCTTTTGTAGATTTTTGGAAGATATATAAAAGACTTACGAGATACATAGTACGAAAAACTCTTCTTTCAGAAAGAGAAAAATTAGCTTTCATTCACGCTTCTGCTGTATACAATAGGAGAAAAATATACATAATTCTGGGGAAGAGCGGATTCGGAAAATCAACGGCTTGTAAGATCCTTCTTCAAAAAGGCTTTGGTTATATATCAGATGATACTGTTATTATTGATGTGAAGAAAAAAGTGCTGGTTGTATTTCCAAAGCCCATTGAGATAAAATCTGCAAAAGGAATCAAGATATATCCAGTTTATGATGTGAATAAAGAGATAAAAATTGGTAGAAAAAAAATTGCTTTCATTATACTGAAACGTCAAATAAAGAGTGAGAAGGATTACAGAGATTTTGTGAGTATATTCAGAAATACTCCGGAAATTCACTTAGAGAAACTTCAAGCTGTTGATGGAGTTCTGATGGTTCTCAGAAACACGGCAAATCTTAGGAATTTAGATGAAAGCAGTTATCTAAAAATAATTTCAAGGAGTTCTAATGATTTTTATCTTCTGAGAAAGATTTGATGTTGGAAACTTGTAGTGTTTCTTGAGAAATTGTTTGGAAATCTTGAAAGAAATATTTGAGATTTTTTGTTGCGTTTGTGTGAAGGTATGGGTAGCTTAGAGCTCCAAACAACACACTATATTTCATCAGCAAAACGATATTTTTTATGCAAGATGATTAGGATAAAACTAAAAAATATCAGGAGGAAATACAATGAATAAAGTGAAATCTTATCTGATTTTGGTAATAGGCGGATCGATTGCTTTGTCTTGTGCTAGCATGTCAACCAAATATATACCTCCACAAGATGGAAGAGCATATCTCGGACTAAAAGAAAACCAACTTGCAATTATGAAGAATGGACAGATGGTCTTAATAGAGAAGAACGATCCGTCTTTCCTTTTTGCTTGTGATGATAAAATCCTTGCAAATGTTCAAAAAGCTGTACAGGACTATAGAGTCGGAGGAGCGTTTGAATCTGCGGGTACATTGGTAAGAGGAGGTGGTGGAGGGGTGGTTGGAGCCGTACTGGGAGCAGCTGGTGGAATTGCCGAAGCGCATGGCAAATCAAAAAAAGAAGCAGCATTGTTTAATATGATTGATTCAATAAAACACCACAATAGATCACCTTCATGCGTCAATACAATACCAAAAGAAGGGGAGGAAATAGTTTGGCTTTATGCTGGGGAGGGACAGGTCAAAGTATCAAAGGAAAATGTTTATTCTGAACCACCTTTTTGGGATGGACTTTCAAATATGGTAAGCTGCATGTCAGATCTTGAAAGCAGAGCCAGAGATGTGAACCGAAAAGCAAGAAGTGGGAGAATAATGCAGATCGCAGGAGGAGCAACAGCTTTGGCTGCAATTGTCGGAGGGTTAATAATATACCCTAGCAACAGAACTGTTGGAATCGGAGTTGGTCTGGTCTCAATACCTGCGCTTGTAGTGGTCGGTATAGGTGGATCAAGGATCAACTCGGCACACATAGAAGGATGGGATGTAGTGAACATGTATAATTCAAGGTTTCTGAACGAACCCAAATGTAGAAAGTAATTTTGGAACTTCAAAAACACTGAGCTAAAGCGGCTTCAAGCTCAGCTCTAACGAAAGTAGCAGAATTTTGTCGCTTCACTTTAAGATGGCAACTGATTTTATGGGATTTATTTAGAGCAATATCTTTTAATGCAAGTCTAAGTAAATCAACATGAATCAAGAAGAATCTGCTCAAACTTCGGATAATCTCTAGTAACAATGTTGTTTCCGAACAGGATTAATTGCGACGTGATTTAAGTGGGGCAATTTGGTCTATTTTTTCTGATAGAAGTTGCATATTTTTCTGAAAATACAGATCTCGCATTTTGGTTTTTGTGCTTTGCAGATGTTTCTTCCGTGATTTATGAGAAAAAGGTGTGACACTATTTTGTCCTTTATATGGGGTGAAACAAGTTTGAATATCCTTTCGCGAGACCCATCTGCTATTCCTAATCTTTTTATTATTCTTGATACGTGAGTGTCGACGGGAAAAGCGTCAAAGCCTAAGAAAGCCATTATAACAGATGCGCTCTTTGGTCCGATACCGTGGATTGAACTCAGAAAATAAAACAGTTTTTCTTCTGGTTCTTTTCTCATTTCTTCTGGATCAGGAAACATTTTCAGTATAACTTTCAGAGATGTTTTCAGTCTCTTGGTTTTAACTCTAGGGAGCCCGCATATTTTTATAAGTTTCTGAATTTTGCTTGGTTTCTCTTTTAGTATATGTCTTAAATCCTGAAACTCTTTTTTGAGATTTGAAAACGCTATGTCTCTTAGTTTGTCTGATGTATTCTGAGAGAGTATGGTCTTTACGATGATGTCCAGAGCTTTTTCTTTTCTCGCTTCACTTATTATTTGATCAATAGGATATGTATGTCTGTTTGACTGAATTATTTTTTCCATCTCATATATTTTTTGAATCTCTTTCTGAGATAGGTTTTTGATTTTGTTCATCAAGCAAAATCTATTTTGGATTTTTTGATTTTTTAATTTTTTTGCTGATTATGTTTTGAAGAAGGAGGATATTTTATGCCAGATATCAAAGACATAGGATTGGCTGATTTAGGGAAGAAGAGAGTAGAGTGGGCTTCAAGAGAAATGCCAGTTTTAAAGCTTATAAGAGAGGAATTCAGATCTAAAAAACCATTCAAGGGAATAAAGATCGGGTGCTGTCTTCATGTGACAACGGAAACGGCGAATCTTGTTTTGACTTTGAAAGAAGGTGGAGCAGATGTTTCTCTGTGTGCTTCAAATCCGCTTTCAACACAAGATGATGCTGCTGCCTTTTTAGTTAAAGAGGGGATAGATGTTTATGCTATAAAGGGAGAATCAAATAAAAAGTACTATGAACATATTGAATCTGTTATTTTGAAAAAGCCAGATATAACTATTGATGACGGTTGCGATCTAACTGTTGAAGCTCACAAAAGAAACATAATACCGCTCGGTGGAACAGAGGAGACAACAACTGGTGTAATAAGACTGAGATCTATGGAGAAATCTGGAAACTTGAAATTTCCAGTAATAGCTGTAAACGATGCTCAAACAAAACATCTTTTTGATAACAGATATGGAACTGGACAAAGCACAATAGATGGAATCCTGAGAGCAACAAATATTCTTCTGGCTGGAAAAAAGTTTGTTGTAGCTGGATACGGAATGTGTGGTAAGGGAGTTGCAATAAGAGCAAGGGGTATGGGAGCTCATGTTATAGTTGTTGAAGTTGACCCAATAAGAGCTCTTGAAGCAGTTATGGATGGCTTTGAGGTTATGGATATGGATTCTGCTGCCACTATAGGAGATGTGTTCGTTACAGTTACGGGAAACAAAAGTGTGATCACAATAGAAAACATAAAGAAGATGAAAGATGGCGCTATTCTTTCAAACTCTGGTCACTTTGATGTCGAGATAGAGGTTGCAAAAATGAGGGAATTATTCAAATCAAGAGAAATAAGACCTTTTGTTGAGGAGTTTGATGTTGACGGCAAGAAAGTTTATCTGTTGGCGCAAGGAAGATTGGTAAATCTTGCAGCTGCTGAGGGACATCCATCTGCTGTTATGGATATGTCTTTTGCTAACCAATCTTTGAGTGCTCTCTACATACTTGAAAACCACAGAAAACTCGAGAAAAAAGTGTATAAAGTCCCTGATGAAATTGACAGAAGAGTTGCGGAACTCAAACTCAAATCTATGGGTATAAAGATTCAGGAACTCTCAGAAGAGCAGAGAAAATATCTTTCAAGCTGGGAGGAGGGAACTTAGCTTTGTTTTATTTTTTAACTTTTATTTTTTCTCTTTTTTGATTTTTGATTTATTGCATATATCGGAATAAAGCTCTTTCTGAATTAAATTTGATAACTTATTCAAAAGTTGTAAATCATTTTGCAACAAGCAGAGATTTACTTAATTTTGTTGTGGTTTTGGATTGCGGAGCATCAAAGAATTAGATCCAAGACCAGAAGAGATAAAGTTTTCATCTCCTTCGTATTATATCTGTTGATACTTTTTGCATAGAAAAGAGCTTGTATCCAATCACAAGTGTAAGAAAACCGTAAATAGACATAAGTAATGCGGATATTGGTATCAGAGATTTCCCAAGCTTTGAGTATATGTATATTCCAAAAGGACCGAGAATATCAAGAGAACTTGAAAATATTGCTATTACAGCAACCCTGAATGTCTCTGCTGGATTGAGAAATATTATTGGGAAAAAAGATATTTCTGGTATTTTTGATACAGATATGAATCCCAAAGTTCCGAGTTCTCCACCTATTATTATGATAAACCACACAAACAAAGACAAAGCTATAGCGCTACTTTTTGTTTTAGATAAAACAGAAATGAGAAATCCAATAGATATGAATACAAACGAAAGAAGTAGAATGAACAGAAATGCTGTTATTATTTTCGTATCAACTTCTCTGAACCTAAAAAAAGATAGAGCAATGAACAATACAAAAAACAGGGTAGATATTGAAACAAGAAAGATTGAGAGAAACTTAGAAAGATAAATTTCTTTCTTCGTGACAGGGAATGATAGCATATATTCCAAAGATAAATTTTCTCTCATACCAGATATAGATATGCTTGATGGACCAAGAGAGAATATCGGGATAAGGAGAAAAGATATGTTGACAAGAGATGCAATAAATTTGCTTATTCCGGAAAATCCGTATATTTCACTTGCTTCTCCGGAAAATATGATACCTACTGATATAATTGAGAATGTAAGGAAGTAAAACAGTGTCCACTTTGATCTTATAAGTTCTTTTGTGTCCATAGTCAGTAGTGAAAGAAATCTTCTGATTTTATTGTTCTGTTTATTTGTTTTGTTTTGATCGTTCATGGTTTTATTGATCTTCTTCCATTTGTTTTTGGATTATTTTGACTAAATCTTCGAAACTTATACCGTCTCTTTTGCCTTTTTCAAAAGCAGCGAAACCGTAGTCCATGGGAGTAGTGAAACCTTTGAGAAATATTGCTTCCTGAACTTTTATCCAACGACCGCTTTCAAAGTCAACAACGTAAGCTACTGCTATCTTATCTTTCTCTTTTATGTAAGATTCAACCATACAACCAATATCATCGAATTTCCTGACCGTTCTATCTCTTAGTATGTATTGAGCCGAGAATTTTTTATCTGTTATATGCATTTTACATAGATCGCACGCATCTCCCGGGAGAATTTCAACAGGCTTGAATTCTCTTTTGCAGCTCAAGATAATTGCTAAGGAGATGAATATTAAAGCCATCTTAGCTATGTATATATTTTTTTTCTTGTGGTTATTCATTGTTTCCTTGCCTCCTTCCCTTCAAAATAAAACTGAAACTTTTTAAAAAATCTTCTCTTGGAAGATCTGCTTGCATTTTACCGTATTGAAGGTATATTACTCTATCTGCAAAGTACACATCTTCTATTCTGTGAGTTGATATTATCTGCGCACATTTCAGCTCTCTTAGAATATCTGAGAGCTTATTTTGGGAATGTATGTCAAGATTTGAAAAAGGTTCATCAAGAAGAAGCAATTTTGGACTATTTATCAGCGCAAGTATTAAAAACAGTTTCTGTCTCATTCCACCAGAAAGTTCGTTCAGTTTCTTTTTCAAGATAGATTCTGTTTTAAGTTCAAATGTTTCCGCAAGTTTTTCAAAATCTTCTATTTTTGCATTTTTTGAAATCAAGGCAAATTCTACGAAGTCTGAAACATTGTAAGACATAATTGGATGAATCTGTGGAATGTATCCTAAGAACTTTTTTATGTGTGTTGCGCCATCTTTTGTTATATTCTCTCCGAATATTTTTATTTCTCCTTCGAAATTTTCAAAGCCCATAATGCATCTTAGAAGTGTGGTTTTACCGGAACCGTTGTGCCCAAAAAGAACCACTTTTTCATTACTGCTTACATAAAAGCTTATGTTTTGTAGAACTAATTCTGAATTGTTGAACCTTTTTGATAGATTCCTTACTTCAACTATAATTTGATTTGGATTTTCTGATGAATGGATATTTTCTTTTACTCTTAGTTCCATTTTTCTATACCTCTGTTTTTCCAGCCGAAAAACTCCGGAGATATTTTGGGTTTTTGGTCGGAAAATATTGCTTCTGGTTTCAAAAATGGCAGAACATTGCTTATATACTCAAAAAGAGTTCTCAGTGGAGAAAAGTAAAGAAATCTTATTTCTGGATAATCAAGAAGAAGTTTTATAAACAGCGATTCGTATCTGAAAGGGAAATCACCGAACCCATCTCCATCGAGATCAAAACCTCTATAATTTTCATAGTAGTTTGAATACCATAAGTTTTTATCTTCAAGAACCTGTTCAAATTCGCACAAAATTATGTTTCCCCAGAAAGTGTTCTCTATTATATAATTTGGGAAAGATGGTGGTAGTATTCTGAGGGCAACTGTATTGAAAGCGAACACATTGTTTTTAATTAGGTTGCCGTGAACTTTTCCTGTTATTATTTTTTCTTCAGACGCGTCTTCAGGTGAAACCTTTTCCTCTGTTATATATTCTGGGGAGTTTGCGAAATACATTCCAACTGTATTGTCTGCAATCAGATTTCCTCTGACAACAACAGCTGATGCGTCTTTAAAGCCAATTCCCATACCAGAAAGTTCCTTGGCTCCTCCAAAAACGCTGTTTTCAACCAAAATGTTTTTTGAGAACATAATAAATGTTCCGACAACATTTCCTATAAATTCGTTTTCAGATAGTCTGTTATTGTTACTATACATATAATGCAGTCCGTATCTACTGTTCAAAACCTTGTTTTTGTTGAAAGTTACATTTTCTGAATACCATATGACAGCATCTCTTGAATCTTCTATTATGTTTTCTTCTATCAATATATCTCTTGTATTCCATAGCCTTATTCCATCTCCACGCTGAGATATATCCAGTTTTTTCCCTTTTATTTTATTTTTTTTTATCACGCCAAACTGTACGCTTTTTAAGTAAATACCAAATAGAACATCCTCAAATAAGTTTTCCTCTATAATTACTTCAGATGTGTTTTCAACAAATATTGCAGAGTCTTCATTTTCAAGTGTATTTCCTGTGTTTTTTATTATGAAACCTCTGAATTCTGCTGGCTTTGTGATTTTGATAATTGTTCCTTTGCCTTGTCCATCTATTACAGGTTTATTGAGCCCAATTATTTTGAGTTTTTTGTTTATTTCAAGATTTCCTTGAAATTTGCCTCCTCTAACAATTATCGTATCACCGTCTTTGCTTTTTTGTATAGCTTCGTTTAATTTATCTGCTGATGATTCTTGGACTGAAAATATCAACAGAAACAGTATTTCAAAGGTCATAGTTTTTTAATTTAGCATACTTGCAAGCACAACCTTATTTGGAGAATCTTTAGGGGGGAGAGCCTGTCTCCCCCGTTCTTTACTTTATACCGGCTGCTCTGCCGGCGTTTATAGCAGCTGTGGCGGCTTTGACAAGATATTGCCAGCTCTCGTTGGCTATATTCTCGCATTCGTCCCACTTTTTATCAATGCAGAGCTTTTTTGCTTCATCTAATTTCTTTTTTGCAAGGCTCAGCCACTGACCCGCTGATTTCCACTCCTCTCTCACTGCATCATTTCTTTTTGAGATCTCCTCTATACCTTTTTCAATGAGCTCTTTTACAGTTGATTCGGCCAGAGCCATAGTATCTTCCGCTGTTTTTACCCACTTTTTCGCACTCGTTTCATCTGAGAATGCTACATTCGGAATAACTGAAAAAACAAAGATAAAAAACAATCCGATCTTAATGGTGTTCATAATACTTCACCTCCTTTTCTTATTTTTTAGGTTTTACAAGCAGGTACCCCGCCATTTCAAGGTGTAGAGCAGAGCAGAACTCAGAGCAGTAGAATGGGAATACCCCGGGCATATCCGCTTTTATTGTGAATGAACCTGTTTCCCCTGGTTCTATTGATATGTTGACATTATATCCACCGAGAGCAAAACCGTGTGTAGCTTCTCTTGCTCTTTCAACATTTGTGATGTAGAATGTAACTTCATCTCCTTGATTTACTTCTATTATTTCAGGAGTGAATCTTGATCTTATGGCAGTCATGTATATTTCTACTTTGTTCTCTTTTCTTACAATCTTTTCCTTCCCAAACTCAACTGCGTGTGCCGATTTTTTCATTTTAGCAGGAGAGAAACCAACTTCTGGATAGACCAGCCATGGAGAAAGTTTATCTGCTTTTATCACCTGTGCGTAGTGAGGTTCTCCAAGTGGTATTGGCATGTCGTAAAGAAGCTTCATTTTCGGACCAGATATATCTATGAGCTGAAAGTTCTGTGGATGAAGGGGTCCAACAGGTGAAAACCTATCGATAGACCACTTGTTCAGAGCTATAACATATTTTCCGTCGGGAGCGACTGTATCTCCCTCTGCTGCTGCGATGTGTCCTATGTTGTAGTGAACCGGAAGTTTTTCAACAAGTTTCCATTCTTCAAGTTTCCATTTTGCAACAACAGACTCTATGAAAACAGAAGTGTACGCGAAGCCTTTATCATCAAAAACAGTGTGAAGAGGTCCAAGACCAATCTGAACCTGGGCTTCAAGAGCATCTTTGAAAGCTATTATTGGAACACCGTACCTATCTGTCTTTTCAAACTTGTTTGCTTCTGTTGCTTTCTTTATTTTCTCTATGGAGTATACACTGACATTTGTGTCAAGTTTTCCACCAACAACTATCCATTTTCCATTCGGAGATACATCTACACCGTGTGGAGACTTCGGTTCCGGTGTGAATACCAGTATCCTTTCTTTTGCTGCGACATCAAGTGGAATAACCTTGAATTTGAATCCTCCAACACCTACTACCTCTTTGTGTTTCCCTGCTTTTACAAGTTCTTCTGCTTTTTTCCAGTTGATTATGTGAAGGTAGTCCATATCGTTCGCGGAAACACCAACTTCAAGCGGAGGTTCTTTACTATCAAGAGTTTTTCTACCAGTTGCCATTTCGCTATTGAAAGAGTTGCAGAATGCGTATCCGTAACTTGGACCCTTTCCTGCATCGCAAAGATCCTGCCAGTATGGAGGAACCTCTACTGCAAAGGATTTTTCAGTGTCTATTCTACCTTTTGCTCTATCAAACGCCCAGAATGTAATATAGCCTCTGAACTGCTCTGCATATTTATCTATTGGTGCGTATCTTCCTCCTTGTGGAACAGCATACTGTGATGGCTCTATTATGTACTCGGAATTAGGTGTCACAAAAGCTGCACCGTGATTTGAATTTCCAAGAGGATTGCATACTATCTGCTTTGTTTCGAAGTCCTTCAAAGATATGACTGCTAGACGTGAGTTAGCCTTATCTCCAATGAACAGAAACTGACCATCATAATCTCCGTTGGTTTCAGATATTGCTGGGTGATGTGTGTCTGCCCATGTGAGTTTTGCACGTTGTGGATCACATAGATCTCCGCGAAGTATTTCTATATTCTCATCATCGTATCCCCAACCTTGCCAAGGTTCAGGTGTAAAGACGGCTATGTACTTGAGGATTCTCATAGATGGTATTCCAATGACTATAACCTGCCCTGAGTGCCCACCAGAGGAGAACATAATATACTCATCTTTCATACCTGTGGGATGATAGGTTTTCAGAGCAGCTTCTATGTGATCTGGGTTGAGACCTCTTGCTTTTGCTATTTCAAGGACTTTGTCAGTCTCACGTTGTGCAGAGACTGTGGCAACTATTGTTGTGCCTACTATAATACCAGATAGGAACAAACCAACTGCCGCTATTTTTTGGTTTATATTTTTTGTTTTTTCTTTTATTTTCATGTTTTGCACCTCCTTTCTCTCGGTGGTTTTGTAGAATCCACCGAGTTTTTTGACATTTCTCCCAATCAGCTAACTCTTTCATAATCCTCTGGTTTCGCTTTCCATCTTAGCTTACATACAACTGAGCATTTTTCTTTGGCTGGACAAGCATTGCATACCCCAACTCTCAGAAAGAATGCGGAAATAGAAAACACGAACGCTAGTAATATCATATAGAATCCTGCACCAAAACTAGCGACTGTTTCAAATTGTCCAACTTTTCCTTTTCCAAAAATTTTTGGTGTAAAAGGTTCTATTTTTATTGGAGCTGCTGGATCAAGGTCGTGACCATATTTGTAAAGCCAGAAGAACAGATCACCAACAAAAGCTATGAGAAAAACAATAGGAAGAAGTGAGAAAAGTATCATAGATTTTCTTCCAGAGAATACAAATCCAAGCATTCCAAGTGAAAGTAGTAGAACTCCCCAGAAAGCTATTTTCCTTTCAAATTTTGCTGCTTCCTCAAGTTTCTTCATACCTATATAGTGGTTCAGAATATCGACTTCCATAACTTCGCCCTTTACTTTGTTTAGATAAAGCTTCAGGTGCAGGCCTTCCGGATACTGCGGAGCGTGCAAGGTAAAGTTCCAAAATGGTAGAAAGAATGAAAAAAATATCAAAGCTGCGGATAATAAAATCAATATCCCAATAATTATTCTTCTCTCCCTTTGAAGAACTGGACCTGGTATCAGCTTTTCTATCAATCCGCCACTTTTTTCTTCTCTTTTTCTTATTTGTCTTCCTTCCATCTTTTTACCTCCATAAATAGAAGACACAAGTAAGGGAAAAATTTGTTCCAGCAGGCTTTTGAATTCCGTATCACTTTTTCTCTTGCATAAATCATGGCTCCAAATAAAATTTATCTCAATGATGAGAAAAATAGTTCAATTTTAAGATTTTTTCATTTTTTTGTGAAAAAAAGAAGTAAATGTTTCTGGTTATCTCGTGATTCTCATAAATGAGAATGATGTCTCAAGAATGAGAATTAATAAGCGGATTGTGTATCATCATTGTATCATAACAGATTTGTATATTGTTCTCCAAGATAAGCGTTGAGTGTTATGTGGTAGAATGATATTATACAAAAAAAATGCTTGCAAGTTTCAATAATTGATAAAGCATTATAATTATTTTATCCACTAATTACTGAGATTCAATTATAAATTTTCCCCATATGTATGCCAGAAGAAGAAAAAAGTAAGTTG
>JANXBU010000059.1 GCA_025060505.1 Candidatus Calescibacterium sp. | reverse complement strand
AGGATTCAACCCTAAAGCTTTGGATAAAAGAGTGTATGCTTATTTACCTGTTTCAATCCCTCATAGGTAGGATTCAAATCTGGAAGATTACAATCTTACCCCGAGGAGGTGGGAAGTTTCAATCCCTCATAGGTAGGATTCAAATCGATTTCATCAGAATAGATTACATCAGAATAGCTGGTTTCAATCCCTCATAGGTAGGATTCAAATATAAAAATAATGCACAGGATCGGCAGAAGAAAGTTGTGTTTCAATCCCTCATAGGTAGGATTCAAATAGGTGAGTGATTATTGGGAGGAGCTGTATGCTCTCAGTTTCAATCCCTCATAGGTAGGATTCAAATGTTTTCCTGTCTGCATATAGTCGAATCAGGGAGGAAGTTTCAATCCCTCATAGGTAGGATTCAAATGGAAGCTTGTATATTCGGCAAGGAAAGACCGGAGACTGGTTTCAATCCCTCATAGGTAGGATTCAAATTTATTTCATGAGCTTGCTCACATTCTATTGTTGCATTTGTTTCAATCCCTCATAGGTAGGATTCAAATAGGTAAAGATGATAAGTCAAGTAGTTCAGGTAAAGATGAGTTTCAATCCCTCATAGGTAGGATTCAAATAAAGATGCTGTGAAATTGATAATAGCACTGGATAGTTCGTTTCAATCCCTCATAGGTAGGATTCAAATGAGTATTTTTCAGCTATGGTAGATTCGGGAGGATGGGGTTTCAATCCCTCATAGGTAGGATTCAACCCCAGTATCCTCCGACGACTTATCATCTCCATTTGAGAGTTTCAATCCCTCATAGGTAGGATTCAACCCGGACGGGAAGTTCATTGTCATACGGTTATTTGACCCAGTTTCAATCCCTCATAGGTAGGATTCAACCTTATACGGATTCTCAGAATTCCCAGGGCGCACAACAGGTTTCAATCCCTCATAGGTAGGATTCAACCAGCTCCCTTTGGAGATGTAATCAAAATTGAGATGAAGTTTCAATCCCTCATAGGTAGGATTCAACCATTTCTGGCAGGAAAATGTACCCGAAGTCCGGGAGAAGTTTCAATCCCTCATAGGTAGGATTCAACCCCTTTTTGGTGATTACATCGTCGAGTTGTTCTACGAGGTTTCAATCCCTCATAGGTAGGATTCAAATCTTTCTATACCTTTAACACATT
>JANXBU010000058.1 GCA_025060505.1 Candidatus Calescibacterium sp. | reverse complement strand
GAGAATTGAATGGTATATTCTACCAGAACAAAAATATCCAGATTTTGTATCGAACAGATTTTTAGGGGATAGATTTGGATTTCCTGCTATTAATAATATATTAGTTTGCGACGTATTTTTTATAGGGAAATTCAAAGATGTAAAGTCTAATATAGGAACTTCCTTAATAAACAGCACTATTTCATACCTTTCAATTGAAGTTATTTCAAGAAAAACTTATGGAATAGGTGTCGCATATATTTACGGCCCCGAGATAAACAACATGTTAGTATTAAACCATAAGCTCATAACCAGTAGTTATAAAATGATATTGGATATTTTTGAAGAAATGAAAAAACGCCCAATTTATTCCATCTTCACCGAACTTGGTTTTGATCCCACAAAACCTATCCGTGAACAGGAGCCGAATCCACTACCTGACCGAAAAGCGCTTGATGATATTGTCTTTGATGCCCTTGGCTTAACAGAAGACGAGCGCAAAGAGGTTTATTGGGCAGTCGCAGAACTTGTGAAAAATAGACTTGAAAAAGCAAAAAGCGTGTGAAAAATGAAAAAGAAAACTTTTGAAGTTGAGATTAATCCAGAAATAATAAAATGGGCAAGAGAAACTTCAGGGTGGACAGAAGAGGAAGTTGCAAAAAGATTAAGAACCAGTTTAGATAACTACAGAAAAATAGAAAGCGGAAAGAAAAAACCAACATATAAGCAGATTGAGATTCTTGCAGATTGTTTTAAGCGTCCTGTAGCAACCTTCTTTCTCCCAGAACCACCAAAAGAGCCACCTATAGCTTCCTCATTTAGAATACTTCCAAAAACAGATATTACTTTTCACAAAGAATTACTGCTTGCTATAAGAAAAGCCCGAAATTACCAATCTAATTTGAACGAACTACTCCCAAGTTTAGGAATTTCACCAGAACCAGATATTACAAAGAGAAAGTTAGAAGACGATCCATTAATAGTCGCCTCGGAAGAAAGAGAAAAACTTGGAATTTCTCTAGAAAGACAATTAAGTTGGAAAAATCCTTATTCTGCCTTCAATGAATGGAGGTCTGCAATTGAGAAGAAAGGGATATTCGTTTTCCAGTTTAAATTTCCGCTTGAGTCTGCAAGGGGCTTTTCATTATTAGATAAAAATCCGCCAGCAATAGCCATTAATTCAACCGATAATATCTTGGCAAGAATATTTACTCTATTTCACGAATATGCTCATATACTTTTAGGAATTA
>JANXBU010000057.1 GCA_025060505.1 Candidatus Calescibacterium sp. | reverse complement strand
ATTCAACCAGCTTAACGAATACATTGAAGACATCAAAAAGTCCGTGTTTCAATCCCTCATAGGTAGGATTCAACCCATCAAAAAAGAGTTTGCAAATTATGCGGGTTGTGGTAGTTTCAATCCCTCATAGGTAGGATTCAACCCTGGATTTCCATGGTGAATTGCCAGCTCTAACAGACTAGTTTCAATCCCTCATAGGTAGGATTCAACCAAGATTCAACGAAAAACTCCTTGAAGAATTTATCATGTTTCAATCCCTCATAGGTAGGATTCAACCAAACAACAAACAGATGATAATATCGTCACTAACCTGGGTTTCAATCCCTCATAGGTAGGATTCAACCTCCGGGAGAACCGGACACAAGCTATGGGGTTCTCTCCCGTTTCAATCCCTCATAGGTAGGATTCAACCTGTCAATACACGCAAAAGACAAAAATCCCTTAACAGGTTTCAATCCCTCATAGGTAGGATTCAACCACTAGAGCGCGAATTTCTTGAATTCTTTGAAGCCTTGTTTCAATCCCTCATAGGTAGGATTCAACCGCAGTCTTCTTTCTGGTTTTTGTTTTTCAGAGATTAGTTTCAATCCCTCATAGGTAGGATTCAACCATAGTGAAATTAGACAGCTGGTAAAGATAGGGGTGTAGTTTCAATCCCTCATAGGTAGGATTCAACCTCGATGAAGAAAAACTACTTTCACTCGAAAATTACCTCAGTTTCAATCCCTCATAGGTAGGATTCAACCTAATTAAACCAGAGGGTATAAGACTTGGGGTAAAACCGTTTCAATCCCTCATAGGTAGGATTCAACCCAGAGAAAAGTGAGTTTGAAGACTATCTGCTTCCGAGTTTCAATCCCTCATAGGTAGGATTCAACCCGGGGTGGATTGAGGAGGGGGATTACCTCATTCACAGTTTCAATCCCTCATAGGTAGGATTCAACCGCAACTGGATAACGTCGTTAAGTTCCTTGAGGAACTGTTTCAATCCCTCATAGGTAGGATTCAACCACGAGTTGATGCGATATCTCTACGACGCATTTCTGGTTTCAATCCCTCATAGGTAGGATTCAACCAAGAATTGTATCAAAAAACAATTTTATTTCTAGGGGGGACAGGTTTCAATCCCTCATAGGTAGGATTCAACCAAAATATAACCCAAGACTACTTAGAAAAGAATTTGATCTGTTTCAATCCCTCATAGGTAGGATTCAACCCTCTGTTGAATTTTCTCAACATAATTCACAAAAAACTGTTTCAATCCCTCATAGGTAGGATTCAACCTATATGTACGTCGGCACTTCGTCTCCTACGTTAAGGTAGTTTCAATCCCTCATAGGTAGGATTCAACCGAATGCTTCCTCAGATAGCCGCGCAGGCTCAAGATGAGTTTCAATCC
>JANXBU010000056.1 GCA_025060505.1 Candidatus Calescibacterium sp. | reverse complement strand
TTCGAAATAGTTAAAGAATTTTTGAAGATTTTCCCCGGAGACTACAAACCCAGAGTAATCGAAAAAGATCTTGAAATTTATCTCCCCGAAACATATGTGTTTCTATCTCCCCCCCGCCCGGTATTTTGGTATTACCAGCCGAAGCGGTTACTCCTGTCAAGTTATGAGGTTCCATGTGATAACGATGATATCATATTTCTCTTTAAGGAACTAGAGCGCGAATTCATCCAATTCTTTGAAGCGTTCAAAGAGGCTTCAATCGCTCACTAGATTCTTTCCCTGGAGTAACATAATTATACAGATTAAAAGATTTGTTTCAATCCCTCATAGGTAGGATTCAAATTTTTACAGGATACTCCTATCCAGGAGGTATTCATCTATGTTTCAATCCCTCATAGGTAGGATTCAAATCAAGATAGAAGATGTTGAGAGCTATACTGGATTTTAGTTTCAATCCCTCATAGGTAGGATTCAACGAAAAGGAATTCTTCTCTCCACATCCGAGACTTGTGGTTTCAATCCCTCATAGGTAGGATTCAACCCAGCAGGAGAGATCCGAGGCCTTCCAATTCCAAGCGAGTTTCAATCCCTCATAGGTAGGATTCAACCTAATTCAAATTCAAAGACTGCTGAGCTATTAGAAGTTTCAATCCCTCATAGGTAGGATTCAACCTCGGATATCCAGAAGATGCACTATACATTGAGCTATTGTTTCAATCCCTCATAGGTAGGATTCAACCATGAAAACACAAGAAATCAAATTATAAAACTTTTAGAGTTTCAATCCCTCATAGGTAGGATTCAACCATGGCTCGGACACTATTCAACTTGTGAAAAAGCTCAGTTTCAATCCCTCATAGGTAGGATTCAACCTCGTCGGATGTAATGAAGTTTTCTTATATCATTCAAGTTTCAATCCCTCATAGGTAGGATTCAACCATATGAGCCGAGAGCAGTTAGAAAAAATTTTGAGATGTTTCAATCCCTCATAGGTAGGATTCAACCAGCAGATGATTGGACTGATACTGAGTTGGTAGCAGGAAGTTTCAATCCCTCATAGGTAGGATTCAACCCTCAGAAGCAATCAAAATTACTTGTACGCTCCGGACCTGTTTCAATCCCTCATAGGTAGGATTCAACCGGTATCCATTTTCCCTTTGCGTATTTATCCCCCACTAGTTTCAATCCCTCATAGGTAGGATTCAACCATTGTCGATATGATAAAGAAAAATGATTCAAATGTTAGTTTCAATCCCTCATAGGTAGGATTCAACCAGTTTCTTGGGAATATAGAAGATGAGCTCGCAGCATGTTTCAATCCCTCATAGGTAGGATTCAACAGAAGTGATCTTGATTTATGCTTGAATTCGAATGCTGTTTCAATCCCTCATAGGTAGGATTCAACCTGACGATATTATCATCCATTTCTTTAAGGAGTTAGAAGTTTCA
>JANXBU010000055.1 GCA_025060505.1 Candidatus Calescibacterium sp. | reverse complement strand
ATTCAACCACCTTAACGAATACATTGAAGACATCAAAAAGTCCGTGTTTCAATCCCTCATAGGTAGGATTCAACCGAGTCGAGCTCGAACTCGGCTCCTAATGAGAATCCTATGTTTCAATCCCTCATAGGTAGGATTCAACCCAGTAGCTTCAAGATATCCCTTCTCAATAATCCTCTCGTTTCAATCCCTCATAGGTAGGATTCAACCGAGAAATTTGCTTGGAAGCAGAAGCTAAACCGAAATCGAGTTTCAATCCCTCATAGGTAGGATTCAACCTTTCAACATTTAGGAATGAAACGAACACAGGATTTTGTTTCAATCCCTCATAGGTAGGATTCAACCCAGATGACAGCTGTAATTGTTCCAGCCATCCTTCTTGTTTCAATCCCTCATAGGTAGGATTCAACCGAGTTCAACCGATGGGCTATACACAGATACTATATGACGTTTCAATCCCTCATAGGTAGGATTCAACCGAATAATCGGAAATCCTCAAAATCCCGAAGCCGAAAGCGTTTCAATCCCTCATAGGTAGGATTCAACCAACTTTGCCTGAAAAAAGAATTTAAATCGAGAATAGTGTTTCAATCCCTCATAGGTAGGATTCAAATAAGATGGATGTTCAGGCAGTTGAGAGATACTGGTATCAGTTTCAATCCCTCATAGGTAGGATTCAAATTCATCCTTATCCGGGTGTTTGACCCAAAAGAAGGGTGTTTCAATCCCTCATAGGTAGGATTCAAATCAGAGATAAGGATACGCAGTTGGTAATAGATGGCTTGTTTCAATCCCTCATAGGTAGGATTCAAATTCATTCTTATCCGGGTATTTGACCCAAAAGAGGGGGAGTTTCAATCCCTCATAGGTAGGATTCAAATCAATCACAGGTTACTGGTCATGCACGAGATTGGGCACAGTTTCAATCCCTCATAGGTAGGATTCAACCCCTCAGAACGACTCAAACGCAACCTCCCCTTTAACAAGTTTCAATCCCTCATAGGTAGGATTCAACCGAACCGGGGTAAAACTCTGGGGATCTACGCCAGACGGGGTTTCAATCCCTCATAGGTAGGATTCAACCAAGAAAAATGGAAAGGAAGTTTCGTGACTATCTGCTTCGTTTCAATCCCTCATAGGTAGGATTCAACCCTATCTGCTCTACTTTCACAACTTTTGCCTTGTCGCGGTTTCAATCCCTCATAGGTAGGATTCAACCACAAATTCTACATCAAAGGTTCTGATGAAGTGATTCGTTTCAATCCCTCATAGGTAGGATTCAACCGGTTTGCCTTACTCAATAGGTTCCTGATAATGAAACTGTTTCAATCCCTCATAGGTAGGATTCAACCTTAAGATTTTCCCGGTAAAATATGAGCCGAGACTAGTGTTTCAATCCCTCATAGGTAGGATTCAACCTCATCTCCATTTGAGATATGTGTCTATGACTTTTTGTTTCAATCCCT
>JANXBU010000054.1 GCA_025060505.1 Candidatus Calescibacterium sp. | reverse complement strand
GGTTGAATCCTACCTATGAGGGATTGAAACAGCATCCCAATCAAGGGAGCCAAAAACGGCTCCCTCTTGGTTGAATCCTACCTATGAGGGATTGAAACTGTAGTCATCTATGAATTTTTCAAGTTCGTCATTTTTGGGTTGAATCCTACCTATGAGGGATTGAAACAGCGAAGGTTTATCGATAGTTTGTAGTTCAATAGCAGGTTGAATCCTACCTATGAGGGATTGAAACGCTCTACCCAGGTCTCAGTAAAGGCGTTTCGCATTTTGGGGTTGAATCCTACCTATGAGGGATTGAAACGTATAGAATTGGATCCATATCTTTATGATTTTTGCAAGGTTGAATCCTACCTATGAGGGATTGAAACTAATCCGTGCTAATTAAAAAGTCAAGTTTTTTAAATTTTGGTTGAATCCTACCTATGAGGGATTGAAACATAAAACCCTCGTAATGGTATATAGGGCCGTGGAGGGGGTTGAATCCTACCTATGAGGGATTGAAACACGACGTTATCCAGTTGCTGAGGGCTAACCCCCTCAGGGTTGAATCCTACCTATGAGGGATTGAAACGCAAAGGTAAGATATATCGTGGAATATCTACAGGAATTGGTTGAATCCTACCTATGAGGGATTGAAACTGATCAATAGTGTATTGACTGCCAGTAAAGCTTCTGAGGTTGAATCCTACCTATGAGGGATTGAAACACAAATTCGAGGACTTTAAATGGCCTAAGGTAAATATGGTTGAATCCTACCTATGAGGGATTGAAACTCAAAATGAACCTCCCGTCTGGGATGGAGCCCCATAGGTTGAATCCTACCTATGAGGGATTGAAACTTCAATATCCATCATCGCTAACCCCGCAGGTAAATGGGTTGAATCCTACCTATGAGGGATTGAAACCTATCCCTCGCAATTACTTCCGTAATTACATTGTGCGGGTTGAATCCTACCTATGAGGGATTGAAACTCTCCGATGTACTCTTGGTGGGCTCTCAAAAAGCCCACGGTTGAATCCTACCTATGAGGGATTGAAACTGTTTTACCTTGGACGGAATTTGTTTGGCTTATAGGGGTTGAATCCTACCTATGAGGGATTGAAACCGATTTCTATTTTGACCTTAACTATCATAATCAGAGTGGTTGAATCCTACCTATGAGGGATTGAAACATAGTTCCGTATCTTGTTTGAGAAGTTCTTTGAGTTGGTTGAATCCTACCTATGAGGGATTGAAACTTATATAACGAAAAAAACTAAATAGAATTTTTCAGGGGTTGAATCCTACCTATGAGGGATTGAAACTTTCTTTCTTCGAGCGAAAATACCTAAGGAAGCTCAGGTTGAATCCTACCTATGAGGGATTGAAACGTTTAGTTGATAATGGGATCACCATACAAAATCCTCGTTGAATCCTACCTATGAGGGATTGAAACTTGTGTAAAACTTCTTGTATTTTTTCAATCATCGTGGTTGAATCCTAC
>JANXBU010000053.1 GCA_025060505.1 Candidatus Calescibacterium sp. | reverse complement strand
TGCAGAAATGCGTCGTAGAGGGTTGAATCCTACCTATGAGGGATTGAAACGCGGAGATGTAAAGAAGTTTATCAAAGGAACTGTAAGGGTTGAATCCTACCTATGAGGGATTGAAACCGATTTGCTGAGGAGAGAAAGATACCAGTGATTTTGGGGTTGAATCCTACCTATGAGGGATTGAAACTGCTGATCAGAGTCCTTTGCGTCAAATATTCTGATCAGGGTTGAATCCTACCTATGAGGGATTGAAACGTGATGGGGTTTTTATTCTCTCTGCTCCTTGAATTCTTGGTTGAATCCTACCTATGAGGGATTGAAACGAAAGTGTAGTAAGTGCCCTTATCCTTTTTCTCCTTAAGGTTGAATCCTACCTATGAGGGATTGAAACCTCCCCAACTATCGGAAGCAAATAATCCATAAAGAAGGTTGAATCCTACCTATGAGGGATTGAAACAATATCCCAGTGATGAAATTGTCAGGAAGATCATAAAAGGTTGAATCCTACCTATGAGGGATTGAAACATGTAAAGAAAAAACAATACCGAAGTAACAAATAAAGGTTGAATCCTACCTATGAGGGATTGAAACGAAGGGTAGATGAGCGGATAAACCCCTCGTAGTGGTGGTTGAATCCTACCTATGAGGGATTGAAACAAACTCAAGAATAATCCGAAAACAAGCTTTCAAAACGGTTGAATCCTACCTATGAGGGATTGAAACCTCTTTCTCTGGTCTGTAAATAATCCTGCTTTTCTCAAGGTTGAATCCTACCTATGAGGGATTGAAACTTGTTTCTGAGAAACTCGTAGACATCCGGATGAAACCGGTTGAATCCTACCTATGAGGGATTGAAACAATATCCAAGTGATGAAATCGTCAGTAATTGGAATATCGGTTGAATCCTACCTATGAGGGATTGAAACTAACACCAAAAATTAAGATATTTTCGTTTTTGGCTATCGGTTGAATCCTACCTATGAGGGATTGAAACCATCAAGAGCTATCAGGCACAGCGGACAAAGGCTGTGGGTTGAATCCTACCTATGAGGGATTGAAACATCTTCTGCATTCTATCAAGGTTGTCCCGCTCCCGCGGTTGAATCCTACCTATGAGGGATTGAAACTTAGATAGTTTTCGAGTGAAAGAAGTTTTTCTTCATGGTTGAATCCTACCTATAAGGGATTGAAACCTTTCGGAACCCCGATAAGCTCCGAATGCTCGAGCATTGGTTGAATCCTACCTATGAGGGATTGAAACAGATTCAGCATACATCCAGATATCATACCAGCCTTAAGGTTGAATCCTACCTATGAGGGATTGAAACTCTTCACGGAGATGATTTCCAGTTGCAATTATGAGAGTAGTTTGAATCCTACCTATGAGGGATTGAAACTCCATATAATCAGTAAATCGTTTATAAAATGCCCTGAGTTTGAATCCTACCTATGAGGGATTGAAACATGTCTCTTCTATACTGCTCAACAAAATCATTCACAGTTTGAATCCTA
>JANXBU010000052.1 GCA_025060505.1 Candidatus Calescibacterium sp. | reverse complement strand
TAAATCAGATATTTTCTTGCTTTAGATCTTATTATGTCTTTGCACGGGGTTGAATCCTACCTATGAGGGATTGAAACTCGGAAGCAGATAGTCTTCAAGCTTCTTCTTTTCTGGCGGTTGAATCCTACCTATGAGGGATTGAAACATGTATTCAGGACACACAAGAGGGAAGAGAAACACAAGGTTGAATCCTACCTATGAGGGATTGAAACTACCCTGTCCTTCCGGACTTTGGGTACAGTTTCCTGGTTGAATCCTACCTATGAGGGATTGAAACAAACTTATTGAGGTGTAGGTATATGAAAATACTTATCAAGGTTGAATCCTACCTATGAGGGATTGAAACGACTTCGCGAAGGAGCGCAATATCCCGATAGTTGTGGGTTGAATCCTACCTATGAGGGATTGAAACAATACTCAAAGTAGTTCGTTTTGATGATTTCTAAAAAGGTTGAATCCTACCTATGAGGGATTGAAACATTGTTTCAATATTTAGAAATGAAACGAAGAGGGGAGGGTTGAATCCTACCTATGAGGGATTGAAACAAGACCCCTCGCATTACATCCGTTTTACTTTGCAAGGGTTGAATCCTACCTATGAGGGATTGAAACCCCGATGCCAGGTGCTCCAACAATCAACAACGCAGGAATTTGAATCCTACCTATGAGGGATTGAAACTCATCTTCCTTGATCTGATATACCTAAAGATATGGGATTTGAATCCTACCTATGAGGGATTGAAACTTCTTTGACGAAGTACTGCAGGCCGATCCCGGTCCAATTTGAATCCTACCTATGAGGGATTGAAACAATGGTCTAAGGTAAATAAGCATACACTCTTCTATCATTTGAATCCTACCTATGAGGGATTGAAACATCGCTCTTATAAACTTCTTGTTAAGAGTATACGAAAATTTGAATCCTACCTATGAGGGATTGAAACAATCCACCGTATAGCTTATAAGAGTTAGAGATTTTAAATTTGAATCCTACCTATGAGGGATTGAAACTTGGTTCCCGATAAATAAGCTCTGTGTCAGAAAGAAATTTGAATCCTACCTATGAGGGATTGAAACCTCGGTAGCAATAAGCAGCTTCTCATAGGGAAGATAATTTGAATCCTACCTATGAGGGATTGAAACTCTGATCACGGAAGAAATGAATACGCCAGTTTGTTCATTTGAATCCTACCTATGAGGGATTGAAACGATGACTTCAAACGGCTTAAGGCAAATAACCATACGCATTTGAATCCTACCTATGAGGGATTGAAACATAAAGAATTCGGTGTTGATGTTTGGCAGATTATTTGCATTTGAATCCTACCTATGAGGGATTGAAACATAACAGGTCCTTTACTCTCTTGTAAAACCGATAATAATTTGAATCCTACCTATGAGGGATTGAAACAACAACTCCTCTGTCATTAATGTTTGAACTATTTGCATATTTGAATCCTACCTATGAGGGATTGAAACCAAGCTATTGGCAATAAGTTTTTTATTCTTGTCATGGCATTTGAATCCTACCTATGAGGGATTGAAACGAGCAACAATCAAAGAGTTTTTCCATCTGTAAAGTGCCATTTGAATCCTACCTATGA
>JANXBU010000051.1 GCA_025060505.1 Candidatus Calescibacterium sp. | reverse complement strand
AAATCAGATATTTTCTTGCTTTAGATCTTATTATGTCTTTGCACGGGGTTGAATCCTACCTATGAGGGATTGAAACAAATAATAAGTGTTTGGATTTGTAGTTGTAATCGTATTGGTTGAATCCTACCTATGAGGGATTGAAACATAATAAACGCATAGTATATATCCGACTCCCTTGTTTGGTTGAATCCTACCTATGAGGGATTGAAACCCCGGGAGATCATAATTACATATTATTACCTTCTTTGAGGTTGAATCCTACCTATGAGGGATTGAAACTTGTTTTAAAAACACGATATCATTCTAAGTGCCCTGGGTTGAATCCTACCTATGAGGGATTGAAACCCGTTGGATAAGGTTCCGGAAAAAAGTCAGGTTTGGTCGGTTGAATCCTACCTATGAGGGATTGAAACTTCATCTCAATTTTGATTACATCTCCAAAGGGAGCCTGGTTGAATCCTACCTATGAGGGATTGAAACCGGCAAGGAAAGACCGGAGACTGTAATTTTTAAATTGGTTGAATCCTACCTATGAGGGATTGAAACCTTTGCTTGTAGAACAAATGGACGATGTGATCACAAGGTTGAATCCTACCTATGAGGGATTGAAACTTCCCTAACTATCGGAAGCAGATAGTCCTTAAAGTCTGGTTGAATCCTACCTATGAGGGATTGAAACTAGAAAAAATGAAGATATCCTCTGCTGTGATGCTTGAGGTTGAATCCTACCTATGAGGGATTGAAACAAATAAATAAATAATGATCAACCTTGATACAAATGTGGTTGAATCCTACCTATGAGGGATTGAAACTGCTTTTTTTTAAAAGGGTTTCAAATATTCTGTTTGGTTGAATCCTACCTATGAGGGATTGAAACGTAACACGGAAAGAGGGAAATCTTCCCAAGAGATCAGGGTTGAATCCTACCTATGAGGGATTGAAACTCGTATAGTGGAATTTCTAACCCCGGAGTAGTCTCTTCGGTTGAATCCTACCTATGAGGGATTGAAACAAAAATCAACAACACTTGATCCTGAAAAAGCTACTGGGGTTGAATCCTACCTATGAGGGATTGAAACAGGATTTCGAATTTAATATGAAGTGCCATCCTGGGCTGGTTGAATCCTACCTATGAGGGATTGAAACAACAACGGAATCTCAACCTTCATAGCATAATGTTCTGGGGTTGAATCCTACCTATGAGGGATTGAAACTGATAGTAGGAAAATTATCCTTTATTTGATGTACAAGGTTGAATCCTACCTATGAGGGATTGAAACTTTCTTTGAGAATAAAAACAA
The DNA here is from genome assembly GCA_025060505.1 of Candidatus Calescibacterium sp. Classification (GTDB taxonomy): domain Bacteria; phylum Calescibacteriota; class Calescibacteriia; order Calescibacteriales; family Calescibacteriaceae; genus DRWZ01. Next base: position 360 of record JANXBU010000051.1, on the reverse strand, counting down.
GGAATTCTTCAGTTATGGTTGAATCCTACCTATGAGGGATTGAAACAATCTCTCGAGAGGGACAATAGAAAGAATTCTCAAGGTTGAATCCTACCTATGAGGGATTGAAACCTGTTCTCCCCCATATGGTTTCTCCCGATATCCTTAAGGTTGAATCCTACCTATGAGGGATTGAAACTTATTTATCGTGAGTCGAAAATCATAGCTCTTCTGACGGTTGAATCCTACCTATGAGGGATTGAAACATGATGATTCAGAAAGAGCAGAGGGGTATGTACCGCTTGGTTGAATCCTACCTATGAGGGATTGAAACCGTATGAGCACCCGCTTCGGCGTATAGTACCAAAACACGGTTGAATC
>JANXBU010000050.1 GCA_025060505.1 Candidatus Calescibacterium sp. | reverse complement strand
GATTCAACCCCGTAAATACAAGGCCGAATCCTGCGAACCCCGCACAGGTTTCAATCCCTCATAGGTAGGATTCAACCCTGGGCAAAAGATCACATTCATCCTGTGATTGTGTTTCAATCCCTCATAGGTAGGATTCAACCAAGAAATCATAAAAATTTGCTATGAAGGTGGTTTTTGAGTTTCAATCCCTCATAGGTAGGATTCAACCCCGCATCTTCAACAACAAACTCTATATCTTTATATCTGTTTCAATCCCTCATAGGTAGGATTCAACCCCGGGGTGAAGTGGAACACCATCGCCAATCTGTCTATGTTTCAATCCCTCATAGGTAGGATTCAACCATTCCTCCCTGATTCGACTGTATGCAAACAGGAAAACGTTTCAATCCCTCATAGGTAGGATTCAACCATACAAATCCATCGTTGTTGATCCGGCTACTCTTATAGTTTCAATCCCTCATAGGTAGGATTCAACCGAATTTCTTTACTTATTCGAGGCATACCAAGAAGCGGGTTTCAATCCCTCATAGGTAGGATTCAACCAAGAAGAAAATCTCGGCAGAATTATCGGCTGTGCATGTTTCAATCCCTCATAGGTAGGATTCAACCGGTGATAAGTATTACGAGAGTGTGAATCTTGATTTTGAGTTTCAATCCCTCATAGGTAGGATTCAACAATGCAAGAAAGTTGAACAAAGAGATTTTTAAAGAAGGTTTCAATCCCTCATAGGTAGGATTCAACGAGATTCATCCTCATACGGTTATTTGACCCAAAAGAAGTTTCAATCCCTCATAGGTAGGATTCAACGACATCCAGTTCCCGTATCCTCAGGGGTCTTGCTGATGTTTCAATCCCTCATAGGTAGGATTCAACCGCACAAGATATAAATGCATCATATGAGCCTTTCTCGTTTCAATCCCTCATAGGTAGGATTCAAATTAGAAATTCCACTATACGAAGAGATCTCGAAAGAGATGTTTCAATCCCTCATAGGTAGGATTCAAATTCAAATAATCAGGAAAGGGCAAAAGTTGTCATCACGAGTTTCAATCCCTCATAGGTAGGATTCAAATCTGATTAAACCGGGGTATGTAAGACTTGGGGTAAAACCGTTTCAATCCCTCATAGGTAGGATTCAAATAGGGACAATACACTTTTTATACCTTTAACATTGGCGGGTTTCAATCCCTCATAGGTAGGATTCAAATTTCGGGAGGCCTTGTCTTGCAAAGGGGAGCGAAAGGGTTTCAATCCCTCATAGGTAGGATTCAAATTATTCAAGAGTTCATTGATTTTTGTAAAGAGTATGTGTTTCAATCCCTCATAGGTAGGATTCAAATGTGTATAATTCCTCTGACTATCAGGATAGTGAGTGGAGTTTCAATCCCTCATAGGTAGGATTCAAATATCTCCGTGGGACTCTGTCTGGGTCATTATATACGAGTTTCAATCCCTCATAGGTAGGATTCAAATACATTTCTGGCAGAAAAATGTACCCGAAGTCGGGGAGTTTCAATCCCTCATAGGTAGGATTCAAATTCGGGTTGTTCAGTGTGACTCAGAGATAGTCTCTGAGGTTTCAATCCCTCATAGGTAGGATTCAAATCCGTGCAAAGACATAATAAGATCTAAAGCAAGAAAATATCTGATTTACAAAAATCTTTGTCTGTCTAGGATAGTGCA
>JANXBU010000004.1 GCA_025060505.1 Candidatus Calescibacterium sp. | reverse complement strand
TATCTTTAAAAATCCAATTAAGTATGAAAAGATTAAAAAGGAAAGTAAAGAGTTTATAAAACACAACTTCACTTGGGCAATATATGAGAAAAGATTACTTAGAGTAATAGAAGAAGTCCTTAATGCATATAAGAACCAAAGCTCCGCTTAGTCTTGGGATAGCTGGTTGTTAAATACTCCACCGGGTTCGGGGCTTGGTAACTCTTCTACTCTCGCTGTTGCGGTTATATCTGCCTTTGCTGAATGGCTTGGTTTGCTTCTTGGTGAATAAGACATTGATCATCTTGCCTACGAAATAGAAAGATTAGACCTTGAGATGGCTGGGGGAAAGCAAGACCAATACTCCGCAACATTTGGAGGCTTCAACTTTATGGAGTTTTATGATAATGATAGAGTAATCGTGAATCCGCTGAGAATAAAGCAAGATACAATAAACGAACTTCAATTCAACACGCTTCTTTATTACACCGGCACAAGTAGACTATCTTCAAAAATCATAAAGTCCTAAATTGAGAGCGTAAAAACGAGGATTAGCTGTTTTGCTTGTATGGATTTTTTTGCAGTCCATAGAGATATTTGGATACCATACAACAATTTGCTATTTTTGTAAAGGTGGGAACAAAAATTGGCTTTTATTTACCGTATCTTATAATATGGGGTATCAAAATGTGTAGAGTAGTCGGCTTTTGGAATAGAGGTTGGAAAGGAGACTACTCTCTGGAGAGTATCATAAAAGATATGAGAGATATACGGAGGACCAGATAATGCAAGTATGTTTATTGATAAAAATACAGCTCTTGCCTTAGGACACAGACGGCTTGCCATACTTGAACTATCATCTGCAGGACATCAACCAATGGAATTTTCAGGATTGGTTATAACATATAATGGCGAGGTTTATCTTTAGAGAAATGGCCAAGGAGTTAGAGAGCGAAGGTTATATGTTTTTCTCAAGCTCTGATACCTTATTCTAAAGGCTTTTCATCACTGGGGTCTTCTCGCCGGTTTATTCTTCCTCAATCGTTATTCAACCTTCCGAAGTGCAGATCACTTTAGCACTAAGTATCGTTCTGAAAAGAAAGTCGAAAATAAAGTCATTCTTTTGTTTGTTGGTAAATTCTAAGAGATAATATTTTATTTGAACCTGTGAAGGCAGGCGAGAAAATTTGTCAAGAAAGAAAGGATTCTGAAATATGGATTTTAGGAGTTTGGACAAGGAAAACCCTGCTTCTGTCTTTGAAAAAAAATTAAACAATTTAAGCCTTTTTGATAATCATACCTTTGATAATCATACCTTTTGCAAAACAAGAGAGTATGTATGTAAAGCGGATCGTACCGTATTACCATCTTATGGCGAAGGTATTCCCAGATCATTACTTGAAGCTATGTCTATGGAAAAACCCATAATTACCACTGATATACCCGGATGTAGAGAACTTGTCTCGGAAAAAAATGGAATCTTGGTTAAACCAAGAAATGTAAGTGATCTATACGATAAAATCAAAACATTCTCCGAACTCCCAGATGAAGAAAAAATTGCTATGGGCAAAAGAGGAAGACAACTCGTCATCAAAAAGTATGATGAAAAAATCATATTCCAAAATTATATGGATCTTATCCAAAAAACTCTGAATACATAATAAGAGATGCTACTGGAAAACTCTACTTAGTTTTATTTGACTTACCACTCAAAACTTTGGACTAAAATCACTCCCTTCTCTGAAGCCTTTCTCAAAATGCCCTTTGTAGCATAATGTGTTACCAGAACTCTCAATATTTCTTTTTGACCAAATTCAGATTGAACCGCCTTAACTTTTTCCTCAAGCTCTTCAAATACATCTGATTCCTGCTCATCTTCCCTCCTTTCATCTAATCTCAGCTTGACCTCTCCTACAACAAGAACCTCTTTACCATTCATCACAGCTTTACCAAGAATATTCACCTCCTTACCCCCCACTTCCGCTCTTATAAGTCTCTCAACTATTTCTATCCCATATCTTTCCCTCAAAAACCTTGGAAGATTTCTATAGGTCTCATTTTCAAACGCATATGAAAAACTTCTTGAAATTCCACCAACCTCCCTCCTGAGATTCAATAGACCCACCGTAAGCCTCTGTATCTCAATTTCGGTTTTCTTTTGAGCCTCAGCTAATTGATTTAACCTCTCTTCAGTTCTTTTTTGAGCTTCAGCTAACTCTTCAACTCTCTTCTCCGTCCTCCTCTGCGCCTCGGCCAATTCGTTCAATCTCTCCTCGGTCTTTCTCTGAGCCTCCGCTAATTCCTCAAACCTTCTTGAAAGAATCTCCAACCTCTCCTCCGTTCTTCTCTGCGCCTCTGCTAACTCATTTATCCTTCTCTCAGACTCCCTCTGTGCCTCCGCTAACTCCTCTAACTTCTTGCTGAGACTATCTAACCTCTCCTCAGTCCTCCTCTGCGCCTCTGCTAATTGCTCTAACCTCTCATCTGTTCTCCTCTGTGCCTCCGCTAACTCATTTATCCTTCTCTCAGATTCCCTCTGTGCCTCCGCTAACTCACGAAACTTCTGCTCCGTCATCTTCTGTGCCTCCGCTAACTCATTTATCCTTCTCTCAGACTCCCTCTGTGCCTCCGCTAACTCACGAAACTTCTGCTCCGTCATCTTCTGTGCCTCCGCTAACTCATTTATCCTTCTCTCAGATTCCCTCTGTGCCTCCGCTAACTCACGAAACTTCTGCTCCGTCATCTTCTGTGCCTCCGCTAACTCATTTATCCTTCTCTCAGACTCCCTCTGTGCCTCCGCTAACTCACGAAACTTCTGCTCCGTCATCTTCTGTGCCTCCGCTAACTCATTTATCCTTCTCTCAGACTCCCTCTGTGCCTCCGCTAACTCACGAAACTTCTGCTCCGTCATCTTCTGTGCCTCCGCTAACTCATTTATCCTTCTCTCAGATTCCCTCTGTGCCTCCGCTAACTCACGAAACTTCTCCTCTGTCCTCCTCTGTGCTTCTGCTAACTCCTTTACAATATTTCTCAGTTCATCAAACTCCGCACGCACTATACCTGATTCATAAAATCTTATCCTTTCGTCCACCACAGATACTATAATCTTGTATAAATCTTTTGAAATCTTTGAGTCCCTCTTCATACCAATAGCCTTCTTTTTGAGATTTTTCCTAACTGCCATACTTACAAATTTATAATGTAAAGCAAAATTTTTCCCTTATAACCATTTTTTATTCTTTTATTTTCTATAATTAATTATCTACCCAAAATTCACAATGTACATACAAATTCTTTCTAAATTCCTTCCAGAAAAAACTCAATGGATCCAACCGAACAATTCCCTTACTCCGCTGTGTATATATAACCCTTCTTGCGTAAAAAATATCCGAAAACCAACACAAGATAAGGTTCTAAAATCATGACAAAGTATAATCGCTCTGCAGAAAGAAAAACTACCTTTATCTCAAATTTTGAGCATCTAATAACTTCGGTTGGGAAACTCCCATAAGAAAACCACTAAAATTCTCGAAATTTATACCATCTTGCTCACAGCAAACCTGAATATATAGCTCTTGAATTTATACGCCGAGAAATTTCATTCACTACGGGATAAAGAAGCTATATGAGAAAAGCTCCGTACTTCCATCATTACGATTCTTGAATCGTTTAAGAAAATAACCGGAAATTTCAGATTAACAGAAAGGTTCAATTAACCCTCGGATCCTTAGGCTTTATATCCCTATATTCTGCTATAAGATCCATATAGAATATATCTCTTTTAACTTCCTCCACAAACCTTTTTGCTCTTACCTTAACATCGTTTTCTGACATAAGAGAAAGCTTTGAAGCAAATCTCAGTGGATGCAAAAATATAGCCCAATTCAGAACTTCCTCAAAATTCATATTGTTCGCAATCTGACTTATCTCCACAATTCTCTCCTTACTTTCACCTATTTTTATTAGAAACCTGACAGCTGTTTCTATTAGATCTCTTTTCAGCTCCTGTTGAGTTTTCTCATCAGGTAGTATATCGTGCAATATCTCAAATCTCACATTGTTATAAACTTCTCCTTTGAGTAATGAAAGAAGCTTCACTCTGAAAAGTCCCTCAACGACAATTGAAAAAACATTTGGAGAAACCTCCGAAACAGAAACTATCTTACCAGCACAACCAACCGGATATATCTTATCAATATCTTCAGATCTTACACCAATCCTGCTCGTCGGGAAGACACCTATAAAACTAGATTTTGCAATTGAATCAAAAATAAGAGACTTGTATCTCTCTTCGGAAACGACAAGTGGAACTCTTACCTTCGGAAAAAGAACAACATTTGATACAAGAAAAAGCGGTATCACATTCTCTTCTATTTTCTCCTTTTCCATCTATAAATATTATAACAAACGTTTTCAAAGAATGTTCAATAATATGAAATTCATAAGATTTGGCTGAAAATGAACAAAATTCTGGCTTTACAGAAAAATTAAAAACAAACAATAAACAAAACAACAAATAAAATGATAAACCCAGATATAATAAAAAGAAACACGCAAATACTTTATGAGAACCTGAAAAGGAGAGAAATTGATTACGATGTAGAAAAACTCATAGAACTAGACACAAAACGGAGAAACATACAAGTAGAAATAGATAAAAAAAGAAACGAACTGAACAGAATAACAGAAGAAATAGAAATTCTCGCAAGAGAAAAAAAAGATATAAGTAAATACAAAGAAGAAGCCAGAAAAATAAGAGAAGAAATAAAAAACCTTGAAGAACAAAAAGAACAAACAGAAGAACAATGGAAGAACCTAATACTGTTTTATCCAAACATAGTTCACCAAAGCGTTCCAGATAGAGAACCAAAAATTGTAAAAGTAAAAGGAGAACCTTTTAGTCAAGATCATCACAAACCTCACTGGGAGTTTGCGGAGAAGATCGGGATAGATTTCAAAGCAGGAGCGAAGATCTCCGGATCCGGTTTCACTGTTCTTTCAGGTCAGGCAGCCAAGCTCGAGCGCGCTCTGATAAACCTAATGATAGATCAACACGTAAAAAGAGGATACACAGAATATTTTACTCCATACCTAGTCAGAGAAGAAATAATGATCGGAACCGGACAACTCCCAAAATTCTCAGACGATATGTACTCAATTGAAAAAGATAACCTCTGGCTAATTCCAACAGCGGAAGTTCCTCTCGTAAATATATTTCGTGACACAATAATCCCCGAAGAAAAATTGAACATCAGCATTGTTGGATACTCAGCCTGTTTCAGAAGAGAAGCAGGAGCTTGGGGCAAAGAAACAAGAGGACTTATAAGACAGCATCAGTTCAACAAAGTTGAACTCGTGAAAATATCAAAACCGGAAGATTCATATAACGAACTTGAAAAGCTCGTTGATGATGCCTGCCATATTCTGGATCTACTTGAACTGAATTACAGAGTTATTTTACTTCCTGCAAACGATATGGGATTTTCTGCTTCCAAAACATATGATATTGAAATATGGATGCCGGGATACAAAAACTACCTTGAAATATCCTCCTGCTCAAACTGTGAAGATTTTCAAGCAAGAAGAACACTTACAAGATTAAGAAGAAAATCAGGTAAAGTAGAACTTGTTCACACGCTCAATGGCTCGGGCGTCGCAGTAGGAAGATGTCTCGCCGGAATAATAGAAACTCATCTGCAAAAAGATGGATCAATAAAAATTCCAGAAGCTCTAAGAGACTATATGAAAGCAGATTACATATATCTATCCTAATTACCGGTCAGACTGAAAAATTCTGCTCCGTCGCAAATGAATAACATTTATCGGGCAAAGAATATCAGAATCAAAAATCAACAGAATATCAGAATCAAAAATCAACACAAGACATATGATTGCAACAAAACAAAAAATCTGAAAAACTCAGAAGCAAGCAATAACTGATTTTTCTTTCTTAGAAAATAGAAATAAATGCGTAATGAAAAAAACAAATTCAAACAATTACAAACGAAAAGTCGAAAACCACAAAGAAAGATTTATCAGTCCCCAAACTCCTCGTGAAAAAGGACGAGCCCTGTTCACCAAGAGCTCAACCTTTGTTCTATCAAAAATATCCGGAAGAGAAAAAGCTACATCAAAAACGAATTCTCTGAATTTTTTGTTCTCGGTAATCCATTCGTTAAGTGGAACAGGAAATCCTTTTTTGTCTTTTCTTCCTACTATTTCTCTCGGAAGTATATTTTCAACGGATTTTTTGAGAAGATATTTCAAAGTTCCATTCTTAAATTTTATCGTAGGCGGAACAGTTGCCATAAACTCAGGGATTCTCCTATCAAGAATTGGAACTCTTGACTCTATTGAATGCGCCATAGAAACTCTATCTTCAACATGAAGTAAAGCTGGCAGAAGCGTTTTCATATCAAAGTAAGTCATCTTGTTAAAATAAGATTTAGCGTCTTTCTTATCGAATATCTTTATAAACTCATCGAATATTCTACCTTCTTTTTCACGCAAGTATTCTTCCTTAAAATCATCTTTCATAATCTGAACTAGCTCATCACTCCTATCAACCAATCTGAAATATCTTGACTCCATACTATCAAAAAGCCCATCACTCCAAAAATACTTCAATGTTGGAATATAATTTTTCAACTCAGGAAGATTTTCAATAATTGAGCTTAACGTGACAACATATTTTCCTTCTTCATTCGTTTCAAATATAGCGTGTTTCAAGCACTGCTCAAGATAAGCTATCAGATACCTTGTGTATCCGCCAAATATCTCATCTCCTCCCTGACCGCCAAGAGAAACCTTGACGTAAGATTTTATGACCTTATTCAATTCAAACTGCGGAAAAACTCCTGGACCCGCAGCAGGTTCGTCCATAAAATAAACTATCTTCTGCATATCCTGAATAAAATCTTCTGCACTAGGTTTCACTTCAACAAGCTCTGAATCCTCAAGCAAACCATGTATAACATTTGCATACTTTGATTCGTCATAGTCAGGATATTCCGGAAACCTACCGTGAAAAAGATAGAACTTTGAAGGATAGCTTCTCCCAGCAAGAACAGATACAGTTGACGAATCAAGTCCTCCGCTCAGATGAGAACCAACCGGAACATCACTTCGCAGGTGAATTCTCACAGAATCTTGAAGCAAAATCAAAAGAGTATCCTGAAAATACTCCTCTGTATGGTAAGAATCAATGTTATAATGTATATCCCAGTATTCAACAACTTTTGGGTCATCATGTAAATTCCAAACCAAGTAGTGAGCTGGTGGAACTCTCTTTATTCCTTTGAAAAATGTTTTATCTCCCAATGAAAACTGAAAAGTTATGTAATCGTAAATTGCTTGATAATTTGTTTGAGGTTTCACATACTCTAAAATAGCTTTTATTTCAGAAGCAAAAATCAGCGTATCCCCATCGTAAAAATAGTACAGAGGTTTTATTCCAAAGAAATCCACAGCAGCCAAAAACCTGTTTTTTGAAAAATCAAAAGTGGCAAAAGCAAACATCCCTACTGCATTCTTGAAAAGAAAATCTTCACCTTCCTTCCATATTGTTTTGAGAAGAACCTCTGTATCAGAAAAAGTTCTGAAATCGACTCCGCTCAGTGAAAGTTTCTGTCTCAATTCAAGATAATTGTATACTTCTCCATTATAAGTTATAACAAGATTTCCATCTTCTGTAACCATAGGTTGTTTGCCATATTTGATATCTATTATTGAAAGTCTTTTGTGTCCGAACACAAAATTTTTTCCTATGAATATTCCTTCGTCATCCGGTCCCCTGTGCGCAAGTTTCTTGAGCATATTTCTAACAATTTCTGAATCTCTAACCTCATCTATTGCTTTTTTGCTTACAACACCTGCTATTTCACACATCTTGTAGAGGACTATCTACTTTTTTCCTTCTTTAATCTCTTTTCTTAATTTCTTTTCTTTCCAGCTCTTTCAATCTGTTTTTGTATGTAGTCTTCCATCCACCAAATGGCCAATTATATAGAATAGCAAGAATAAAATATCCAAGAGTAGTTGTACTTGTTATCATTTTGCTTGGACTTTTTTTTCTATCGTATCTGAGAACAAAACCAACCTCACTCATTTTCGCACCAAGTATCTTCATCTTCACAAGTTTCTCTACTGAGCAGGTAAAACCAAGACCTCTGAGCTGAATAAAATCGTTTCCAAAAAAAGATATAGCTTTCTTCACAAGCTCTGCCTTATAGGCTCTGTAAGCAGAAGAGATTTCTTTTACATTCCACATACCAAAAACTATACGAGCAAAAATTTGTGCCATATAACTTACAAAAGATCGGTATGGATCAAGCCCAACCTGTCCACCCCCTTTTTCAAATCTTGAAGCTATAACAAGATCGTATCCCTCTTGTTCTATTTTTCTTACCATCTCAGGTATATATTTGGGGTCATGCGTATAGTCTGCATCCATTCTAACGACTATGTCCCCATTTTCAGAAAGCTCCGCAGCGCGTTCAAAAAGATCTCTTATTGTTTCCCAAAGGTCAAACCTGTTGAGTTCTTTCAATCTCCGTTAGTATGTTCAAAAAGATCTCTTATTGTTTCCCAAAGTCCCCTATTCATATTGTGGGTGATTATATCCATAGGATATTTTTGAGAAAGCTCCTTGAGTATCTGTCCACTGTTATCTTTGCTTCCGTCATTGCAAGCGATAATGAGCCAATCCCTACCCATCTTATCCATTACAGATTTTATATCCTGAACTAACTGTCTGAGAGCCGGTTCCTCGTTGTATATAGGGAGCAGAACGAATATCCTACCAGCCATTGATATATCCTAAACTATTATGATTAAATTTTCCAAAATTTCAGAACTGCTAAATAAAAGCGCAAAAAAGTAAAAAATTTTCTTCTTTATCCAAAACCAATCAATGTATGAAATCAATCAAAATCTCAAAAAGCTACAGTTCATTAATTGCAGAAGAGTCAAGAGAAGATGCTCTAAAAATTGAGCCCTCTTATTTGATTTTCTCAGCAAAGTACCATGATATATAATTATTCAATCTTCTTTAAGTATGTCTACAACCATATCTGTTGTTCTTCTTAACCTTTTGCTAACTATCTTCAAGAGAGCTTTAAGTATCTTGTATGCATAATCATTATGCTCCTTTTCCATCTTCTCAAATTCTGTTCGCGATAACCTAAGAAGCTCGCAATCTGTTTCCGCAATAGCAGAAGCTGACCTAACATAGTTATCAAAAATTGAAAGTTCCCCTACACTTTCTCCAATATGCAAATCTGTAATCTTGAAACTCTCAATATTCTTACCCAAATCCTTCTTCCTCTTATATATACCGACCTTTCCCTTGATAATAAAATACATACAGTCACCGATCTCTCCCTCCCTAAAAACAGGAATCCCAGCTTTTACATTCACTCTCTGAAAATAACGAGTTATATCCCTTATCTCCGACATATTGAAAGCAGAAAAAAGCGGATTTGCCAAAATCACACCGATTATGTCTTTCTCCTCCATAACTGAATTATAATTTAAAACATAAATTCGCTCAGAAAGTTTAGAAACACACAAATTTCTTGTAAAAATATCTAACAACTCATAAAAGTCTTTCTTACGAAGGTATTAAACTCCATCCTTATGCAGTGGAAGCATTGATTCAATTAGGATTCATCAATTTACTTACTACTTACAGACTTAAAACCTGATTCAGATCTGGTTCTTGCAACTTCATTTTCAAAAGACCGAGCTTATTTATATCGTGAATATTCTCCTTTAAGCTGAAGCAGAGGTTCTTCCAAGCTCAATTAAAAAATTGCTTGAAAAATGGCAAAAATGATCGTATAAATTTATAAATAAAAAGCATGTTAAAAGAAGAAAAGGAAAAGATAATAAAGGAATTTGCTTTACACGAGAACGACAGAGGTTCAGTAGAAGTTCAAATAGGCCTGCTTACAAGAAGGATCAAGCTCCTTGAGCAGCATCTCAAGAAGCATCCTAAAGATTTCTCATCAAAAAGAGCTCTTTATGTACTAATCAGCAGAAGAAACAAATTTTTAAAGTATCTCCAAAAGAATAAACCAGAAAGCTACAAGAAAATTATCTCTGCTCTATAAAAACCTCGATATCGTTCAAATTTGCATCTGATATGTTTTTCCTCAACTTCAACTTAGCTATAACCAAACCAGACTGCTCAAGCTCCCATATGAACTTGACAGCTTTTGAGGGTTCAACACCTCTCGCGACAACTTCAACATAGTCACCAGAAGGTCTTGCAGACTCGAAACTTATCTCATACTTTTTAGATAAATTCTCCACCCGCTCAAGAACACTAACATTATCTGTACTTTTTGCACGAGCCAGCTTTATATCCTCCGCCCAAACCCTCATCTCCGAAACCTTCTTCTCAACATCATCCAAATTTCTCTTCAAATCATCAATCTTGTAGTTTATCTGAATTAAGAACAAAAGCAAAATAGAATTTATCACCCAAATCACAAAAGCAATTATCGTTTTTGTTCTCATTCAGTATATATTATAAAATATATAAATTCTTTGTTTTTCAAGACAAGACATAAAACACCTCCATAACAAAGGAAAAAAAATACTCACAAATGATATGATAACAGAGAACATTACACCACGATCATTTCGCGGAACAAACTTCCTATACAAATTTTACAACAAAGCAATAAAGAGCTAATTCACACTGAAAAATACTTTCTGAAAAGCTGAAAAAAATACATTTTGAAAAGTCGCACAAAAACTGAAAGATATGAAATTAGGGATATCCGGAATCGCTGGAAAAATGGGAAAAGAAGTATTTCACTCAGCTTCTGAAAAGAACCTGAAAGTTTGTCTCGGAATAGAAGCGGAAAGCCTTGGCAAAATCAATATAAAAAACCTTTTTCCACAAATCGATTATGACTTTCCAATAATAACCTCACCAGAAGGATTTAAAACCATTGCAAAAGAAAATATACCAGACGTTATAATTGATTTTTCTACAAAAGGAGCGATAATTCCTTACCTTGATTACATCTGTAAGAACAAAATTAGAACCGGCTTCGTAATCGGAACAACAGGATTTTCAGAAGAAGATCTCAGAAAAATCAAACAGTACGCTCAGAATGTTCCAATACTACTTTCATATAACATGAGCAGAGGAATAAATCTGATTTTGAAGATTCTTCCAGAAATAAAAAAGAATCTACCCGACTTTGATGTAGAAATATTAGAGATACATCACAAGATGAAGAAGGATTCTCCATCTGGAACAGCTTTACTACTGGCAGAAGCTTTAAGTTCAGAGGATACCCAAAAGATCACAGGTAGAGAAGGTATGGTCGGTCCAAGAAAGAAAAATGAACTCGGGATCTTCGCAGTAAGAGGAGGAGATGTTGTTGGAGAACACATAATTTTTTTCCTTGGGGATGGAGAAAGAATTGAAATAAAGCATACCGCAACTTCAAGAAAAGTCTTCGCGAACGGCGCAATACACGCAGCTATGTTCATATATGAAAAACTGAAACAAGGACATGTAGGTCTATACTCATCTATATTTCAGTAAGTTTTCTTTAGTATATCAACTATGAAAATCCAGAAAAACAAAGAAATTTAGAAAACCAAAAATGGAAAACAAAAAGATAATTTTGGTCTCGGATAGTTTTCCGCCAGTTCCCTCAGGAGTATCAAAATACTCATACTTCCTTACAAAAAAATTGTTGGAAAAAGGAAACAGAGTTTTTGTTATCACAGGTGGAGTAAAAAACATACCCTATGAAGACTATGAAATTCAGAAGATGGGCGGAGAAGTTATCAGATTCGGGAAGCTAATAAGCGTATACGCTAACGGGACAAGATGCTTTATAACCATCGTTGGTTTGAGAGACATTATTAAGCTCAAAAGAACCTTTGAAACAATTCAACCAGATGTTGTTTTAATGAACGGACCCCTTGGACTCACTCTACCCTATCCTGCAACGATTTTCTCAAAATCCAAAATGGTAGGAATATTCCATTCATCAACAGACAAACCAAACTTAGGTTTTATACTATTCAGGCAGATTATGAAACCTTTTCTGAAAAAACTTGATGTAAAAATAGCTGTATCAGAACGTGCAAAGGATGAAATAGAGAAGTATTTTGGGAAACAGGATTTCTTCATAATTCCGCCGGGAGTTGACACAGAATTATACAAACCATCCAAAGGCAAAAAATCTGATGAAAACATAACTTTTTTCTTTCTCGGAAGACTTGATAAGCGCAAAGGAGTAGATGTCCTTCTAAAATCTTGGGAAAACATCAGAAAATTCGGAAATAAGAAAAACAGAGAAGTTCCATTGAATCTAGTTATAGGTGGCGATGGACCTATGAGATCTCTTGTTCAAGCTGAAGCGAAAAAGCAAAAAAATATCAAGTATATTGGATTCGTTGAAGAGAAAATTTTACCGGAAATTTATGCCTCCGCAGATGTATCTGTATTTCCATCAAAAGGTGGAGAGAGCTTCGGAATAGTTCTTATAGAAAGCATGGCCTGTGGTACCCCACCTATTGCATCAAATATAGGTGGATACAAGGATGTGGTTAAAGATAAATATGTTGGACTCCTATTTTCATCCGAAAAAGAGCTGATCCAGAAAATAAACGAAATAAGCGCAAATGAAAAAATGCGAGAACAACTTTCAAAAAACTCAATAGAGTACGCAAAAGTTTATGACTGGAAAACAATCGCAGAAAAGATAATGAATGTAATATAAAAACGGGTACATTACTTTCCGAGACGGCTATCCCGCTTTCCTTGCTTTATAAAAGTAATTCAGCATTCCTCCATAAGAATTAAGGATTCTCAAGGTAAGCTCAACCTTGTCTCCTATTTTGAATCTGTCTTTTGGATCAACATCTGTTCCCTGAACATAAACTCTGGCTCCGTTTTCAAGCTGAACAACCAGCATAGGAACTGGTGGAAATATTTCAGAGTAGACAGTAAGATAATCCTCCGTAAATGTAAATATCTCGCCTCTCTTAGGAAGCTTTTCAAGTTTCAAGTTTTTGCTTCCACAAACTATACAGTAGTTTTGCATCGGAAAAATCACACCACCACAGTCAGAACATTTCTGACCATAGAATCTGATGTTCTGTTTCTTCTCTCGCCACAACATAGGAACTGATGACTCATCTTCTGGAAAACCCTCAACATCCTTTATTCTTATGTAGTCGGCAAAGCTTATTAATCTCTTTCTCTCGAATTTCGCAAGTATTTTGTCATAGGAACTCTTTCCACCCGAAAATACAAGTCTCAACCCCTTCAAACCTGTTCCAAAAGAAATGATTACAATATCCTCCATTGGATCAAGAAAACCAGTAGAATAAGCCAAAAGAATAGGGATATAAGAGTTTCCAAGATTTCCAAAACTCTGAAATACATCATCTTTTATTTTGAGTTGTTTTAATATAACCTGAGATATACCATAAGTTGGTACTGAGACATAAAATCTCTTGACATTTATTCCGGAAAGCTTTTTTAAAATCGCAAGATACTCTTCCTGAGCAACAAATCTTTCATCTGTGGTAAGAACCTTTCCATTCTTCCTGTATGTATCAAATGTTTCCTCAGAAATGAAATAAAACTCTTTTATTTTGAAAATAAATTCCTTTTCGGTATCCGGAGCAACAAGGACCGCGCCTCCGGAGTCAGAAAATCCGAAATCAAGTTTCCAATCATCTGATCTTCTTTTTTCACCAGAAACAACAATTGCATATTTTACTTTTCCAGAATCGACCAAAGTCGAAGCCACATATACAGCATCAACAAAGGCATTGTTCCCTCCAGTTATATTTAAAGTTATTGTGCTTTCTGGAAGGTCAAGGGCTTCGGATATAAACACAGCTGGATTCTTTTCGGAATCAGAAAAAGAAGACGAAGCAAACAAAAGAGCAATGTTTCCATCTGACCCGATACCATCATTTACCATAGAATCAACAATTTCCTTTGCGCACTCGTATGCAAGAGTCACCTGATTTTCATCATAAGAAGCAACAGCTTTTTGAGACGGAATCGGTACCTTAACATCCTTTTTTATATCATCACCTTTCAATCTCAGGAAAGGAATGTATCCACAGACCTGCTTGATACACGCCATAATTCACATTATTGTTAATCAGATAAACCTAAAAAAGTTTCAATAATTTTTTCAAAATTGATTTTATAGCTAATCTAAAAAAATAAAAATGCATGAACATATAGAAACCAAATTTCCCAAGGCAAAAAAGAGAATATGTTTGATAACTCATTACTTTCCACCTCTGTTTCATATATCAAAAAGACCTTATTACCTTGCATATCATCTTTCAGAAATGGGCTATAAAGTTTGTGTTCTGACTACCTCCAAAATCCCTTTATACGGATATATAGGAAAATACCCGGAGATCAACTTTGAACTTGTAGAAATACCAAATAAACCATTTGATCTGCTAAACAAATTGATTGAAACAACGAGAAAGAGAATCAATCAAAATCAGAGAAAAATCGAAAAAATAGATCAGAACATAGATAGGAACATCCTGATAAAACTAAAGGGATTTCGCGATTTATTACTAAAAATCTTCGGTCCGAACTTCGATATAGTTATGCCATGGATACCCCAGCTGTTTTTTACATTATAAGAAGAATGAAGGATGAAAAAAAAGCTTTTGATGCGATCATATCAACTTCTCCTCCACCATCTGTACACATAATAGGTGGTATCATCAAAAGGCTTTTTCCCTCTTTAAAATGGATTGCAGATTACAGAGACCTCTGGTCACATGATTTGTACTTCTCTAATAAATTTTCAGCAAAGATCTCTGAACCAATAGAAAAATTTTTTATATCAAAAGCAGATCAAATCACAACTATCTCGGAATATCTGAGAAAAAAATGAACAACATGATGAACAAAGAAATATTACTTGTTAGAAATTCCTTTGGAGAAAAAGAGCTTACGAGAGTAGAAAAAATAAACACAAAAAAAAGAAAGAAAAATAAAATAAAAAATTTCATATATACGGGCGCCTTCTATCCAGTAAGAAGAAGTCCAGAAAATTTTTTCAAAGCGATACATATTTTGAAGAAAAAATACCCAGAACTCAAAAATCTTATGAAAGTTGAAATATATGGTGTACCAAACATACCCATAGAACAAATGATCAAAGATCTAAACATACAAGACATAGTTCAATACCGAGGAATTGTTGATATAAACGAATCTCTGAAAATTCAGGAGGAAGCTGATTATCTTCTGTTTTTCAATCTAACGGAAATTGAAAACGAAACAGAAAAAGGTATAATCACAGGAAAGCTATACGAGTATATTACAGCAGGAACACCTATTATATCTATCGGAAAAGTTGAAGATTCAGAAGCAAATCAGATAATAAAAGAGACCGAAACAGGTATATTCGTTAAAAACGAACCTGAAGAAATCGTAAAAACACTTGAAAAAATAGTAATAGAGAATCAAGATATCCACTTTTCTCCCAATATAGACAAGATATTGGAGTTCTCATCAGTCAAAATGGCTGAAAAATTTGCCGAACTTATAGAACATTGAATCCATCAAAACAAGGAATGATAAACAATAAAAGTTTCTGGCACAGAAATCTGAACAATATTATCGTTTCTCTATTTACATCTTTATTTATCAATTTTACTATTATCTACCTCGCGATAACCGAAAATAGCATTACATATTTTGACTTTGATGAATTGATATGGATTAAACAAGTTAGCTTCTGTGGAGGAGAATTTACATTTTACGAGCAAAAATGGGGATTGATTGTCCCCCTACTTTGTATAATATACCCACTAAAACTTATCATAGGCGATTATTATTTTGCAGTATTTAGTACCACAATAATTCGTTTTATAGCTATTTTTCTGAACTTATTCTTATTTCTCAAACTTCTTGAGATTCTCCTGAAAAAAAGATCCGCTATTCTTTTTGTTTTTTCTCAAATTTCACCACAGCTATAATCTTAGCAGGATTCATATACAGCATATCAAGAGTGATCATCGGTAAAGCAGACGAGCTTTCAACAATTTCAGAAGTAGCAAGCAGCATTATTGGAGTTCCAAACTCTCCAGGAAGACTTTTCCTTGAAATATCACGAATATTTAACCCATCCTTTTTCCTTACTTTTTTCTTGTTATTCTCCATATGCTTTGTGAAGTTCCTTGATAGCCCGCAAGAGAATAAAAGAAAATACAAATTACTATCTGGCGTAGCTCTTGGCGTTCTGTATTATTCTACACTACAATGGTGGCTCTATGCAAACTTATCTGTTTTGCTTATGTTGATATATTTAATTATTACATATCCGTTCTCCAAGAACCAAGAGAATAAACAAGACATAAAGTCAACTTTTGAAATCTTGATACTCGGAGCACTTGTTGCCTCACCTGCTCTAATTCTCAATTACCTTCAGACAGAAATGGTTGGTGAATCTATAAAAAGAGCCGCTATCTTTATAAAGATACCTCACGCTATAACATCTCAACCAAGAATATACATTACCTTTCTTCTTATCTCAGTTGCATTTTTCTTGCTATCACGAAATTTCGCGAAGAAAAATATTTTCATTCTGCTATCAACACTCTGTGGATTCTCTTTATACTTCTTCCAAGAAATCGTAACTGGAATATCTCTACAACTACCAGAACACATACAGGGAACATTTAAAATGTTTGGAAGAATATGCATCGGCTTTGTCATAGATAAAATTGCAAACAGATCAAGACTTGCAGGTTACATAATCGCTGGAATCATGTTCTCTGGATTTTCATACAACTGGTATCTATTTTTCCATTCATCTCATAAAGATTCACTATCAGAAAAGACTTTTTTAAAGTTGATAAATTGGATAAAAAATAATACTGAAAAAGATGCAGTAATAATTTCGGAAGAAACGAACAAAATATACGAAATCAAAATATCAGCGACAACTGGCAGGTACACCTTCCACAATCTTATGAACTATTTTTCCGACCTAAGTTCCAACGAAGTATTTGAAAGATTTCTTATAAAACAAATTTTAATAGGTAAAAACCAAGAAGAAATAATCAACTTGATAAAAGAATTCAGAAACACAAACCAGTGGCTCAGAACTTGGGAAGCAAGAATATGGTATTTCCAAGCATATTTTGGACTCCCAAAGGGTGTTTCAATCCCGAGCTCACCTGCTACCTACAATGACTATGAAAAATTTGAAGGCGAGGTTATACAAAAAATAATAGAAGTCCTAAGCAACAAAGAATCTATAGTAGAACTTATGAAGAAATACAGAATTGATGTCATAGTAAGGAAGAATCCCAAGGATCAAAAGGAGAATTACTTAGAAGAGATACAAATAATAGACGATTTTTACATTCTCAAATATATAAACAAGTAGTGCTATTCTATCTCCTTTTTTAGGAAAAATTCTTTTCTCTTGACGAGAACAGACCTTTTGTAGTCAACTACAATCTCTGCATTCTGGTTCACACCTGTTGTTTTGAATGTTACAATTCCGGCCTCAGGTCTTGACTTTGATTCTCTTTTTTCTATAACCTCTGAAAATGAGTATATTGTATCTCCCGGATAAACTGGTTGATAGAATTTTATGTCCGTATATCCCAAAAGAGCCAGAGCTTGTTCGCTCAGATCCTCAACACTCATACCAAGTACCACATTAAACACAAGAAAGTGATTTATAACCACTCCTTTGTACCCGCAAATCTTTGCCCATTCATCATTAAAATATATCGGATTGAAATTCATTGTTAAAGTAGAAAAAAGAACATTATCTGTCTGAGTCAGCGTTCTACCCCAGTGATGATAATATTTTTCACCAACCTCAAAATCTTCAAAGAATCTACCTCTTATAACTCTCTTTATCTTCTTACCATCTCTTTCAAGCTCTAAAATCTCTTTGGCTTCTATCTTCATAAACCTACCTCCACAAACTTTTTTTACTTTTTGTATTTTTTACTCAGCTGATTATTTTTTCAAAATCTTGTAGAAATCTTATAAGGAGGAAGAAAACATGAAAAGAATTTTAGTTCTACCCGGAGATGGAATAGGACCAGAAGTCGCTAATGAAGCTATAAAAGTTCTAGAATGTATATCTGAAATAACGAAAGAGAAATTTGAGTTTGAGTATGAGCTTATTGGTGGGATCTCAATAGATCAAAGAGGTGTCCCAATCACAGACGAAGTTATTGAGAAAGCAAAGAAGTCTGATGCTGTTTTCTTGGGAGCAGTTGGAGGACCGAATTGGGATAACCTACCGATGGACAAAAAGCCGGAAAGTGGGCTGCTCAAACTAAGAAAATCTCTGAATCTATGGGCTAACATAAGACCAATAAAAATACTGATGAAGAAAATATCTCCACTGCGCCCAGCTCTTTTGAAGAAAATTGATTTTGTTGTAATAAGAGAACTCACATCAGACATATACTTTGGAACACCCCGAGCAATTGAAGAAAACAGAGCATACAATACAGCTTCTTACACAAGAGAAGAAGTAGAAAGAATCGCTCGGCTTGCCTTTGAGCTCGCAAGAAAAAGAAAGAAAAAAGTCACATCAATTGATAAAGCAAATGTTCTTGAAGTCTCCGCATTCTGGCGCAAGATTGTCTCCGAAATCTCAAAAGATTATCCAGATATATCACTGGAACATGTATATGTTGACGCAGCTTCCTTCTATCTTATTGTGAATCCTGCAAGATTCGATGTTCTGCTCTGCCCCAATCTTTTTGGAGACATCCTTTCCGACGAAGGAGGAGCCATTATTGGTTCATTAGGACTCTGCCCCTCTGCAAGTTTGGGAGATTCAAACTTCGGACTCTATGAGCCAGTTCACGGCTCCGCTCCAGATATAGCAGGAAAAGGGATCGCAAACCCAATAGCATCAATACTTTCGGCAGCAATGCTCCTCAGATACTCCTTCAACATGGAAAAAGAAGCAAAAGCAGTGGAAAAAGCCGTAGAAAAAACAATAAAAGATGGATTAAGAACTCAAGATATAGCAGAGAGGAACCAAAGACCCGTTTCAACGCGTGAATTCGGTGATTATGTTGTAAAGAAAATAAAAGAAATGTATTTGTAAGTTTTCGCTTTATCTCTATCATAGAAAACTGCCTTGCAAGCATTTTTTGATGTATATTGATAAAACAAAAAATACTTTTGCTAGAGCAACGCAATACAAAACTACACGATTGTATCATAATATAATCACTTTGCCAAGAAAGACTATCCTGATCACAGAAACTATATCACAGAAACTATGTACTCACCGATTTCTGAAGAATTTACAAAGCTTCAAGTGCATTGCCGAAACCCCAGCTATACAGCAGAATAACAAAGGATACAAGACAATCTGAGAAATTCCTGAGAGCCCTTTTATCTCTTTTTTTGACAAATTACATTGAGTCCAAAAGTTTTGTCTCAGGTCTATCTCAATGGTAATGCGAGTCGTAAGTCGCTAGCAATTTTTTATGTGAATTTCTCGGTAAAGTGGTAAAAGGCATCTGAGTATGTGTTTATAGACCCAAATTCAGTTCTATATAAATTCAGGTCTTTACTTATCTCTTTTTCAATTCTCAATTAATACAAAAAACTATCTACTGTTGTGATTCATAGATCTGATCCTTTTCTCAAATTCTCTCAGAGTCTTTGATCTCAATATTTCCTTCTTCATAAGCCTAAGTTTATCAATATCATCAGTGTGCATTATCACTTTCCTAATTGATGATGGCGTTTTACCAAATTTCACTTTTATAACAGAAAGTATTGCTTCCTTCAAGCCCTTCTTCATTCCCTCTATTATGCCCTGCTTTATTCCTTTCCTTATCCCCTCTCTTATACCTTCCTTTCTTCCTTCCTGTATCCCTTTCTTTCTTCCTTTCTGTATGCCTTCCTGCATTCCCTCCTGATACAACCACGTTTTAGTTATGTCTATATCTATCACTGATTTTTGTACCTCCTTTTTTAAATCTTCTCTTATGTCTCTGAGCTCTGCAAATACTCCTAACCTATTTATATATTTTCTAACAAATTGTGGTTGCTTATCTCTCTTTTCTCAAAACTTTCTCTGAGCCTTGTTATTATCTTCCTTATTACTTCTGATATGTTTTGAGCTTTACCGAGTATCCCAAGTAAATACACATCTGGAGCATCTGACTCCAAAAATTTTCAGCTTCCACTTCTTTCAGATCTATTATTTCGTATTCATACGAAATAGATGTTCCCTCACTTCTCATCTCTATCCTGTTGCCCATTTTAAGCTCTTCCTTTCCTAAATAAATAACAATTTGTCTTATCGGAAGATTATATCTTGAAATTACAACATAAAAATAACCAAGCATTCTCTTTGGCATATCTGGATCATTTTTTGTCTGAAATTCAATGTGCAAAATGAACTCTGTTCCATCTTTGAGCTTTACAACAGCTAAAAAGTCAGCTACAAGTTTTCCAAATTGCATCTCAAGCGGAATTGGTTTTATCTCAACGACTTCATATCCAAGAATTCTCAGAACACCAAGAGCTACTTTTTCAAAAGTTCGTTTTATTTCTGCGTCATATTTCATCAACTTGAATTTGGAGATTCAAGAACAGATAATCAAAAATATAAAAAGAATCGTAAGGAAAATAGATATTAAAACAGCAAATTCTTGAAAACTTGTTGAATTGATCTGCTATTTTGGTGAGGAGTCAGTTGTTTTCATGTCTAGAAATTAAAATGATAGGATCACCGAGAATTTTTAAAGCTTCCTTTCACACTCTATACTAGATATAATTTTTCGGTAGAGCAATTAAATAGTTTTGTTTGGATCTATCACAAATATAGAAGACTCTCCATGTAAAAATTTGAAAAATAATTCAAGATAAATCTAAATCATTACAACAGGGAAAGGCTTTATTCTTGATTGTCAATCTCATAGTTCTTTATGTGTTTTGTTGTTTCCGTATTTTTGTTTGTTATATGATGAGATTGCTTTGTTCTTTTGCAATTACAAATTCTCTTAGTATTAGTTTTCAAAAACGATATTTTTGCATATAGGAGATTATACTCTACAACAAAGTAAAATCATTTGAGTGCTACACATGAGACATTCCAATCGGATTCGTTCGGTTTTCTTGAAAGGTCGAGAAACGGGAAAAAATGTATTTCAGAAAATCCTATATTTTTCAGCACTGAGCTGATTTCTCTTGGAAAAAAATATCTTACTCTGTGAAGTTCTTCAAAGAAATCAAAGCTTTTTCTGTTTTTGTCTATTACAAAAACTTTGAAGTTGACATCAACTGTGTTTGAGAATATATCAATTGAAGGAGTTGTTATTCTTATGATTCTCATTTTATCAAGGTTTACCTCCTTGAATTTCAGACTGGGTTTTTCGTTCAGGACTGCTGGACCAAACCAGAAATCAAAAATGAATATCCCTCCTTTTTTCAGATGCTTGTAAGCTGTTTCAAATGTGGAAACAAGATCTTGATCCTCTATCTGATAGCTTATGACGGCAAACATAGAAATAACTGCGTTAAATGTTTCATTGATTTGAATTTTTCTTATATCTCCTTGTAGAAACCTGCAACCTGTTTTCAATTTATTTGCTTTTTCAATAGCTTTGTTCAACATGTGTGTAGATATGTCAACTCCCGTAATGCTGTATCCTCTTTGTGAAAGTGGTATAGCATGTCCGCCGGACCCGCAACCAAGATCTAGTATGCTTGAGACTGTTACTCCAAATTTGGAAAATATTCTTTCGATGAAATCACATTCTTTTTCGTAGTCTTTGTCTTGATATATTAAATCATATATTTCTGAGTACTTTTGTTCAAACTGAGTTATGCTCATTTTCAGTGAATTTTTATTCTATATATTGGCATGTTCTAAAATCAGATTTTTTACAGTTTTTGCAACATGTATTATGTCGTTTTCTTCAAGATCGAGTCCAGATGGTATATAGAATCCATATTCTCCCAGATATTCTGCATTTGGTAGTTTTTGCTCACGGAACCAGCTGAATTTTCTGAACGCTGGTTGTAGGTGTAAAGGAAAGAAAAAGGGACGGGTTTCTATACCGAATTCTTTTAATTTATCCATTATATATTTTGCCGGAATTTTGATCGCCATAACAATTCCATACATCCAGAAAGTATTTTTATGATCTCTATTGCTTCTTGGAGGTAGTTTTATAATTTTTTTCTCCTCGAGTTCTCCCAATGTGTCATAGTATATCTGTGCCATCTTTAATTTTCTGCTGATCCTCTGCTCAATCAATTCGAGTTGAGCGAGTCCAACTGCGGAAAGTAGATTTGATAATCTGAAATTGAAACCAAGTTCATAGTGCAGAAACCTTTTTTCGGGTATGAAAGATAGGTTTCTGAGGTTTTTCATTTTCTGTGCAAGTTCTGGGTCATCGGTCAGGCACATACCTCCTTCACCAGTTGTTATGAGTTTGTTTGAATAGAAACTTGTGCAACTTATGTTTCCGAAACTTCCGCATTTGCGTCCTTTATACTCGGAGCCGATTGCTTCTGCGAAATCTTCAATCACAAAGAGATTATATTTTTGGGCAATTTTTAGTATTTCGTCTACTTCACAGGGGTATCCGTAGGTGTGAACCATAATTATTGCTTTTGTTTTCTCTGTTATCTTTCTTTCTATTTCATCGGGTTTCATATTCCATGTTTCCAGCGACGAATCGACAAAAACTGGAACAAGATTGTTGTATATCACAGCCAGAGCACAGGAAATTATCATAAAGCTCGGAATTATGACCTCACTTCCCTCCGGAAGGTCAAGAGCTCTTACCGCCAGAATCAAAGCATTTGTTCCGTTATTCACAGATATTCCATATTTTCTACCTACAAAAGAAGCAAATTTTTCCTCAAATTCTTTTACGTATTTCCCTTCTGAAGATATCCATCCGTTGCTTACTGCATCAAGAACATATTCTTTTTCCCGACCTGCTATCCAAGGTTGGCTCACATATATGAACTTTGTCTTTTTATTCTCCTCTCCCATTTTTGTTCAAGTTTATCTTATTCGATTCCATCAAATCTTTCTTTATCTTCTTCTCCTGTGTATGGTCCTTGCTTTAGTTCGATCATAACTGAATCTTCAAGGATTTCAAAGCCATGCCCGCCGCCGCAAAGAAGAATTATGTCTCCTTCTGTGAGAGTTTCTGAACATATATAGTTCTTCTGACTATCGTATAGATTGACTTTGACTTTTCCTTTTTTTATGAGTATCATCTCTTGTGTGAAATGAACTTCTCTTTTGTTGTAAACATGTCTGTGAGCTCTTATTATATTTCCTTTCTTATGCGGTAGATAGCCAAGCTGTTGCGATAAATTGTTCGGTGTTAGAAAAACAATCTTTTCTGATTTAAAATTGTTTCGCAGTATTACTGCTATGAGTTCTCCCTTGCTATATATGTATTCAGATCCTTCAATTGGTATTTCTTTGACCATAGTAAAATATGTTAGCTGGTTTTTATCTTTTAGTAATTTTTATGATCAGATTTTGAATTTATAATTTTCATTTTCATTATAAACTCTATGACTGAAATCTTACAGAAAATCAAAAGGAAGGGATTTGTTGGAACCGTTCAGGTTTCAGTAAAGATATTGAGAAATTTACCTTATCAGATTTCAGAAACTATAAAGCATAAAGTTTTCCTTGAATTACATCCCGAGCTGAAGGAAGCAGAAAAGATAAGAACCAGCGTTATGCCAAATGAAAAGAGGAAATTGTTTTATTTGGCATCTGAAGTAGTGGATGGTTTTGCTCTTGAGATTGGTTCTTATCTTGGAGCATCTGCATGTTTTATAAGCGCCGGTTTAAAATCAAACTCAAAGCTTATATGTGTTGACACCTGGATGAACGATGCAATGAATGAGGAGAAAAGAGACACCTATGGTGAATTTTTAAAAAATACCTATGCCTTTCGTCACAAGATAATAACAATCAGAGATTTTTCCTACAAAGCCGTAGAGAAGGTAAGAGAGATTACGAATGGTCGAATAGATTTACTTTTTATAGATGGAGATCATTCATATGAAGGTTGCAAGACTGACTTTGAATTATTCTTTCCTATGTTAAAAAGTGGTGGATATGTAATCTTTCATGATTGGGGATGGGCTGAGGGAGTTCAGAAAGTAGTAAGGGAATTTGCGATTCCATACCTGAGCTTCTGGAGTTCTTTACCTAATATGTTTTACGGAACAAGAAGATAGTTTATCTTTTAAAATTTGTATTTTGCCTTATCCTATTTTGGTCATGCTTGAGAAAAATATTCCGTATTCTCCGTATTTTGGTAACTTTGAAAAGAGAGCGCAAGAGCTTGTGGGTTTGCTTCATTACAAGAAGCTGAAAATTGCGTTTGTTGAGTGTTCCGTGGGCGGTTTCCTTTCATATAACATAGTGAAAAGAAAGGGAGCATCAAAGATATTCATAGGATCTATTGTGCCGTACTCCTACGATATGAAAAATTATTTTGATTTCAATTCTCCAAAGGGGGCTGTTTCGGAAGAGTTTGTAGACGTTTGCGCGGAAAAATTCATAAGTATTTCAGGAGCAGATGTTGTGGTCTGTGAAAGCTCTATACTTGGGCCGGATGGTGGAACTCCGCAGAAGCCAGTTGGTCTTTCTTTTGTTTCGGTGCGCTCAAAGAAGGGTAAAACAAGTTTCGTAAACGTGTTCAGGGGAGATAGAAAAAGAATTATGGAGAACATAGCTGCTTTCTGCTTTTCGGCTGCAAAAAATCATATAATAGGATGGGATTTGGAAACAAAAGAAGTCTCTTCTACATTTGTTTACTACAATGGTAGGATTCTGGTGATGAAAAGGAGCAGAAAGGTTGGAACATATAAGGGAATGTGGGGCGTAGCTTCCGGACATATCGAGAAAGGTGAAACTTCTTTACAGACAGCGTTCAAGGAATTGGAGGAAGAAACATCAATGAAAAAAGAATTCATCAAAGAAATGATTCAGGGCTCTCCATTTGAGTTTGTAGATCCAAAAATAAGGATAAGGTGGGTAATACATCCTTTTTTGGCTATTTCTGCCATATCTCCTGTTGAATTTGTCAAAATAGACTGGGAGCATACTTCATTCAAACTAATAAGACCTTCTGAGCTTAATAAACTCAGAACAGCTCCAATGATTTATGAGGGATACCTGAAAACTGTTTTTAGGGGTTAGATGTATTGTAAAGAAATTGTTGATGAAAGTACTCTGTTGCAAAAATAGATAGAGAATAAAAGCTCTAAACTAGCCTTAGGAAAAAATCAAAACCATAAACTTGTTTATCCATAAATAAATCATTGTATAATTGGTGTAATCCGTATGAATGCTCTGACGAAAAAGATTTCATTTCAGATTTAGGATGTCGTAAGTTAATGACGTTTCTAAAAATCATTTATCCTTTCGCAAGAATCTTGTAATTTATGGATGAAAATATTATGCTCAGGAAGCTCTTCAAGAAAATTCTGTATGTTTTCAGATAAGCCAATTATTTGAACAGGAATCATTTGCTTTCTCATTGTCTGAATTTCTTAGTAGGGTTCTTGAAGATCTGATTCGTTTTTTGTGATCTTCAATCAATAACAGGGACATTTTTATAGCAAAGTGATTAAACCGAAAATTTTTGTTTTTTTTGATTTTATGACTTAGGAAAGTATAAAATACGGAAAGTTAAAAGTTATGAAGATACCAAAAGGATTTTTCTACTCCGAAGATCACATAGCGGTGAAAAAAACAAAGGGAGAAAGGGTTAGGCTTTACCTCACTGATTATATATTTTCCATTTCAGATGAAATAGAGGAAATTGCTTTTGATGTTGATCAGGGTAGTGAGGTCTCCGCTGGAGATGTTTTGGGGTTGATCAAAATGCCGGATTATGAATTCGAGATAATCTCTCCGGTTTCCGGAACGGTCACGAAAGTGAATTCCGAATTGACTGAATCTCCAGATGTTCTTTATGGCGATGGTTTGTATAAAGACGGTTGGTTGATCGAAATTGAAACATCTGATAATCTTGAATCACAGCTTATGACAAGCGAACAGTATAAGGAATTCTTAGAGACTCTAGAAGAAAAATAATAAGTTTTATAGTTTCTTGACTTTGATTCACGAATCTGGTTCTTGCGGAGATTTTTGTCTGCCATGGATTTTAAGAGTTTGCATAAGTGTTTGCAACGGGGTAGCGTTTTTCATTATTTTGTATATTCTTTTTTTCACTCCACAGCATTATCTAAACTGTTTTTTGAGATCATAAGGTATTTTTGCTCAATCTTTATTATGTTTTCCGGAAAAAGTTATTTATTTTTAATGCAAAAAGAATTTATGGGTTCGTATTTGATACGGACTAAACTACATATGTTGTTTGGTCTATATTGTTTCTCGCTAGCGATTGAAATTATAGCTAACTGATCAATAAGTTTTGGTCAAGCTTGTTTGTAGCGAAATTTGATAAAACATTTATTTATTTTGTACAATTACTAACATTTTATGATTGGAGGTTTTGGTATGACTCAACTTGAAAGTGCAAAAAAAGGTATAATAACGGAACAGATGAGATATGTTGCAGAAGTTGAGGGCATTGAACCGGAGAAATTAAGAGAACTTGTCGCAGCGGGTCTCGTTGTTATTCCAGCAAATCCGAATCATGATATACATAGATTCACCGGTATAGGTCAGGGACTTTCTGTAAAAGTTAACGTTAATTTGGGAACTTCGTATGACTATGTTAATCTTGAAGAAGAAATAGAGAAAATAGAGATTTCACATCAGTACGGTGCAGATACCGTTATGGATTTATCAACTGGTGGAGATCTTGAAAACATAATGCGAACTTTGATAAGTAAAGCAAAAGTTCCTCTCGGAACTGTTCCCATATATGAAGCAGAGTTTCGTGCGGCGAAGGAAAAAGGCTCGTTTTTCAAAATGACAGTCGATGACCTGTTTGAAGTAATAGAGGAACACGGAAAGAGAGGAGTTGATTTCATCACGGTTCACTGTGGTATAACTTTGGAAGCTTTGAGAACATACATGAATACTTCAAGAACAACTGGAATCGTCTCTCGTGGTGGTGGGCTTATGGCAGCTTGGATGATATACAATGAGCAGGAAAATCCTCTTTACAAGTACTTTGATAGATTGCTTGAGATTGCAAGGGAGTACGATATGACACTGAGTTTAGGAGATAGCCTGCGCCCAGGTTCAACATCAGACTCAACAGATAGACCGCAAATTCACGAACTTATTACTCTCGGAGAACTCGTTGAAAGAGCAAGAAAAGCAGGAGTTCAAACTATGGTAGAGGGTCCTGGTCATATTCCTCTTAATGAAGTGGCAACAAATGTTCAGATACAAAAGAAATTGTGCAGGGGTGCTCCTTTTTACATTTTGGGGATGCTTCCCTGTGACACTGCTGCTGGATTTGATCATATCGCCGGAGCAATAGGGGGAGCTCTTGCTGGAATGTATGGAGCTGATATGCTATGCTACATAACTCCCGCAGAACATCTTGGATTACCCACACCAGAACATGTAAAAGATGGTCTTATTGCTTTCAAAATAGCTGCACACATCGCAGACCTCGCACGAGGAAATACAAAAGCGGTTGAGAGAAATAAAATCGTTTCCGAAGCAAGGTACAAACTTGATTGGAAGACACAATTTCAATTCCTTCTGTTTCCTAACGAAGCAAGAAAGATATATGAAGAAAGATCCACAAAAACAAAAGCTTGTTCTATGTGCGGACCTTTCTGTCCTATGAATATAGTTGAGAATACGATAAGAAATAAACTACACAACGGAAAAACTCTAAAAATAATTGATACTGAGGGGAGTACGGTGAGCTCAAAATTGTGATTTTATTTTATCTTAATTTTCTTATATCAGCTTAAGTATAAGCTCAAAAAGGCATCTTTGAACTTTTGTAGCGAATCGCGCAGTTATCTTTTTGAAATTCTTTACCCAGAAATTGATTGCGACAGAACAGTGGTGAATGATAGCTTTTACTAATTAATCTTCTTGCAGAAATATTTATACTATATATTTGGTAATGAATAATTTGGAGACAAAAAGGTCTCCACAATTGATTGTCCTTACTATTGTTGATCTTGAAGGTTTTACGAACTTTTCCTCTAATCTCTCAGCAGATGAGCTCTCAAATTTTCTTGAAAATTTCAAATCTTTGATTCAAACCAATGCTGAATCGAATAATGGCAAGGTAATAAAGTTTTTGGGAGATGGTGCAATCGTTGTCTTCAATACAATAGATAAATCAATAAATTTCTCGCGAAAGATAATTGACTATTACAGAGAAACTCAAACAAAAGCCAAGATTTTTGTAACGGTTGGGGAAGTTTTTTTCGATGATAATGATGTTTTTGGTCACGATGTAAATTTCGCTTTCAGAATGCTTGAAACTCTTAAGGGTGGTGCCCTCGCTATATCTGAATCAACTTATCATATTCTTAAAGATAAAAACGGTTTTTTACCAACAAAGGAACTCTCTGTAAAGGGCGTTGGGGATGGTATAAAAATATTTGTATACGGAGATCCTGAAAGGTTCGTTTCTGAAACAGATGATGTCAGGTTTTATGTAAAACCAGCTGGATTATGGGAACGATTCATTGCCTTTTATCTTGATGTTATAGTATTTGTATCATCTGTGGGATTGATCACTACCTTTGCTTTCAGAGGTCTGTTCGGCCATGATAAAAATGAGGTTCTACAAAAAATTGACGCTAGCCAAGAGAGTGAAATTGCCAAAATAGAAGGAGAGGAGATTACTAAATCTGGTGATGTAGCAGAGTCCGGTGCTGTGGAGAAAAGGGAGGTGAATGATCCAGAGAAGAAAATCCCACAAGAAGATATAAAACTTTTTGAATTTGAGACACCGCTTGGCAAAATCAAAGCTGGAAGAGGTGAGCTTGAGATAGAGACACAGGGCGGAGAAATATATACAGAACCAGGTAAGGTTGAGATAAAAATCGGTGAGGAAAAGAAGTTTTCTATATCTTATCTGTATCTCAGCGGTATTGAAATATTTATGTTTGCTATCTATCTTTCTCTTTCTTGGTTTTTTTTCAAAGGTAGAACGTTGGGTGAGTGGATAATGAAGATAAGAGTAGAAAGATTAGACAGATCTCCTCCGGATATAAGAATTTCTTTTCTGCGAGCTATTTTGCTTATATTTATGGTTCTTCCAGCAGGTCTTGGTATAATCATCCCACTTCTGATAAGTCGTGGTAAAAGTCTTCTACATGATACAATTACAAAAACAATGGTCGTTCGAGACTAGATCGCTCAATTTCAGGAATCAAACTTCTTGAAATTTGAAAATCTAAATCCTACGGAGTAACAATCTTGTAAAAGGAGGGAAAATTTATGGTAGATCCGGTTACAGTTGGTATAATAATTTTTGTCTTAGCACTTATATCTGGTTTTGAGGTTATAACAAAAGTTCCCCCCCTTTTACACACTCCTCTTATGTCTGGTTCTAATGCTATAAGTGGTATAACTCTTGTTGGTTCCCTTGTTGCTGCTGGAGCCGGTGAGCAGAGGGTAGCTGAAATACTCGGAACACTCGCCGTTGTTTTTGCTTCAGTAAATGTTTTCGGAGGCTATCTAGTTACAGATAGAATGCTCAGAATGTTTAGAAAATAGATGGGGGTGAGATTATGAGGGAATCTCTTATAGATATTGCCTACCTTGTAAGCGCTGTTCTTTTTATTTTTGGGCTGAAACTTCTGAGTTCTCCAAAAACTGCTGTCAGAGGAAATCTGATTTCGGCTTTCGGTATGCTGCTTGCTGTTGTTGCTACTCTCTTCGTCAAAGACATAGTTCATTTCAGAAACATAGCAATTGGTCTTATAATAGGTGCGGTCGCTGGAGGAGCTTGGGCTTATCTTGTTAAAATGACTCAAATGCCCCAAACAGTTGCAATATTTAACGGGTTCGGTGGTATTGCTTCTGCTCTTGTTGCTATCTCTACTCTTTATGGTGCTTTTAAAATTCCAGAGGGTGTCCCTTTGGAGTGGAACAGAGCAGCTGTTGGTCTTTCAATAATTGTTGGTTCGGTTACATTCTTTGGAAGTTTCATCGCATTCGCTAAACTCCAAGAAATAATCAAAGGAGATCCTATATCTTTGCCGCTTCATAAGCTCTGGAACCTTGTTCTTCTAATATCAGCTTTGGTGCTAACAGGATTTCTAGTAAGTTCGGGAAATGTAAATTTTGCTTGGATTATTTTTGGGGTTTCCGCTGTTCTTGGAGTTATGCTTGTGATACCGATTGGTGGAGCTGATATGCCAGTTGCTATATCTCTGCTTAACGCTTACTCTGGGCTTGCAGCTGCGATTTCTGGGTTCGTGCTGAACAACTATGGATTGATAATAACAGGTTCGCTTGTCGGTTCATCCGGATTCATCCTCACGAAAATCATGGCAGATGCAATGAACAGAAAATTTGTAGATATACTCATAGGGAATGTCACTATTCAGATGACAGAAGAAGCTTTTGCTGGTGTTCAAATAAAGGGAAGGGTTAAGAAAACAGATCCACAGGAAGTCGCAATTTTACTTGATTCCGCAAATACCATAGCCTTTGTCCCAGGATACGGTATGGCTGTTTCGCAAGCTCAGTTTGCCGTGAAAGAACTTTTCAATCTTCTTACAAAAGATGGAAAAGAAGTGTATTTTGCAATCCATCCGGTTGCTGGAAGAATGCCAGGACACATGAATGTTCTTCTCGCAGAAGCAGACATACCATATGATAAAATAAAAACCCTTGAAGAATCCAATTCTCTGATTTCAGAAACAGATATAGCTTTTGTTATTGGAGCAAACGATGTTGTCAACCCACTTGCACGTGATTCAAAAGATACTCCGATATCCGGAATGCCTATCATAGAAGTGGACAGAGCCAAAACTGTAATAGTACTCAAAAGAAGTATGCGAGCTGGGTTTTCAGGAGTTCCAAATCCTCTGTTCTATCTTGATAACTCATATATGTTATTCGGTGATGCGAAACAATCTATTCAGGAAGTTGCAAAAGAATTTAAAGAATATAGGAAACTATGATTTTTGTCAATAGGTTTTGATGCATTAAATTTTTCTTAAAATCTCTATTGATATACATTAAATTTTTCTTAAAATCTCTATTGATATGACTCCCAATTCTTTCAAATTTTTCCTGTTCTTGTTTTTTGCTCTGTTTACATTGGTTTCGTCATCTCTAATCTATTCTTGTAGTAAAAAAGAGATATATTTTGCTTCCGGCGATAAAACATTTATTGTAGAAAATGAGCAACTTTCTTGGTCAGATGGAATAGGAAGAAAGGAGCTACACAGAACACAAGACCTGAGTTTTCATTTAGTAAGAATTGATACAGGAGAGAAACCACATGTACATCAAAAACACGATCTTTTTGTGATTATTTTGAAAGGTAAAGGTGTATTTTTTGTAGGAGATAAAAAATATGATATGAAAAAGGGTGATTCTGTGTTTGTTCAAAGAGGTACTCCTCACTATTTTTTAGCACGAGGAAAAGGTGTCTATGCGATAGTTATATTTAGTCCTCCTTTTGATGGTAAGGATACAATTGAATTTCAGCGGTAATTTTTTCAGATTCTTACTGCTGTTGATGCTGTGAAATACTTAGTAAATAAGAGTGAAGGATTCAGGAATTTTTTGGAATATTATTTTCCCTCCGCTTTGGCACTCCTGAACAAAAGTATATACATTCCAAATAAGAAAAGGATAACCGATACGATATGATTTGCTGTTATAACTTTGTCTACTATGAATCCAGAGAGACCAGAAGGATCTCTTACAAATTCAAGAAAGAATCTTAGTGCTCCGTAAGATATAGAGTAAAACCCTGTAATTAGACCTGGGAAATAATTTTTACCTTCTCCGATTTTTATACCGATGTACTTCGTCAGATAAGTTATCAATATAAAAGCAGGAATGAACCATAGGTCAGTTATTGATGGAAATGATATTCCTTTTGAATACCAAAGGTAGTAGAACCTCAGCAGGATGAGTTCGAATGCAATAAATATATCTGTTTTGAGCTCAAATATTTTTTTCGTTCCAGAAATTCCAACCATAATTCCTCTTGCGAATAGGAATGCAAAAAACATTCCCAAAGCTTCATATATTTGGGTTGGGTGTATTGGAACTCCCTGTATCGCTAAGGTCTTTGGGTTTTTGAATATAACCGATGTGAAAAAGTCTGTTGGTTTTCCGTAGCAGCATCCGGCTGAAAAGCATCCCCATCTTCCTATTGCGAGACCTAAAATAACACCAAGTGCAACAAGGTCAAGTACCCTTAGGAACTCTTTTTGGTTTTTTTTAGACCATATATATACTGAAATTATTCCGAAAATTACTCCACCGTACCAGGCTAATCCTCCCTCCCATATTTTGAGTATTTTTATTGGTTCTTCTATGTATTCTCCTATGTTCTGAATTATGTATACTATACGAGTTCCAAGAAGTCCGGCTATAAGTAGCCATATTATTTGGTCAATTATATCTTTTGGTGGAACCTTGAGTTCATCTGATACTCTTGAAACATAGTCTGTAGCAAGAATAAAAGCTAATGCAAGAAATACACCGTAAGTATATATTTTTATCTGGCCGAGGTCAAGCAAAATTGGGTACATCTTTAATCCCCTCTTTTAATTCTTTGTAGAATTTAGCACCGAGTTTCTGTATTTTTACTAAGAACTTTTCGTATCCTCTTTCTATGATTTCAAAGTTTCTAATGAAAGTGGGAGCACCTTCTGCAATAAGTCCAGCTATTACCAAAGATGCTGCGCTTCTTAGATCTTTCGCTTCAACAGAGGTTCCTCCATATATTTTCCCAGGGTAGATAATTATTTTATTACCAGATATATCTATTTGTGCTCCCATTTTTCTGAGCTCAAATACATGGTTTACTCTCTCTGGGAAAACTCTTTCTTCTATCACACTTTTACTCTTGGATTTCAGAAGCATAACTGTTATCTGTGGTTGCAGATCTGTTGCAAAGTCGGGATATGAATCTGCTACTATGTAAAGGGGGTCATATATCGGCTTTCCTTCTACTTCTATTTCGCTTTGGCTTATATGTATTTTTGCTCCGGCTTCTTTTAGTTTTTGTATTACTATTTCAAGGTGCTCCGGTATGACATTTTTAATTCTCACTCTTCCTTCAGTTGATGCAGCACTTATGAGAAATGTTCCAGCCTCTATTCTGTCTGGTATCAGCTCGAATTCTACCTCTTCTTGTTCTTCTTTGCTCGTTGGATCAATTATTATTTTATCTTCTTCCTTTATAAATCTGACACCATATTTTTCAAGGTATTTTATAAGCTCCTGAACTTCTGGTTCTTTTGCATAATTTGTGATTTCTACTTCTTTACTAGATCTGATTGACATGAGTATTGCGTTTTCTGTTCCGGTGACAGTTTTTATGTCAAATGAGATTTTATTTTTCTTGATTTCTCCATATGCTTTTACTCCATATTCGGTTTCTTCAACATAGAATCCAAGATCTTTGGCTGCTTTCACATGTTGATCGATCGGTCTTTTACCTATTTTGCATCCCCCAGGATATGGTATGTATGCTTTCCCAAATCTTGAAAGGAGTGCCCCAAATATTACAACTCCACCTCTTATTCTGCTAAATGTTTCTTGATCAATTAGCTTGGGTTCTATTTTTTCAGTGTATATAGAAACTTTGTTTCCTTCTATTTCAAAGTTTCCCCCGAGTTCCTCTATTATTTTCAGCATTACATAAATATCTCGAACAAGGGGTGTGTTCTTTATTGTTATTTTCTTAGCTCCAAGTGTTATTCCTGCACCAACTGCTGGGAAGAAAGCATTTTTTGAACCAGATATTTCAACTTCTCCTCTAAGAATGCTCTTTGATAAATACACCATAACAGGAGTTATTCTGATTTATTTACCTTTATTTTAAAATTTTAAAAATCTGTTTTTTCTGATAACTTGATTGTTTTCTTCTGAAATTTGTTGAAAAATTTTTAGATAACTTCAGAAGTGAATAAATAGAAATAGAAAAATATGTTAAGATCTAAGAAAAGAGAACTGGCAGTTTCGGGTGATATAAACGTCATACCCTTTATAGACATGCTTTCTGTTATCATTATATTTTTGATTATGGTTGCAAGTTTTATGAATCTTGGTATTGTAGAGTCATCAATGCCTCGTGCTGGTGGTGCGGAAGCTCAAACCGCTGAACAAGCGCAACAACAGCAACAACAAGAGGAAAGGTTAGACCTAACCATAGCTATAACAGAAAAGGGATTTTACATAGGAGGTGCGGGTGCTATTCTACAAGAGAGAGCAGGTGAACCTACCATTCCGAAAAAAACAAATGGTGAATATGATTTTCAAGCTCTAAACGATAAACTCTGGGAGATAAAGCAACAATACCCGAATGAATGGACAGTTATATTGCTCCCAGAGGATAAAATCGAATACGAGACCATAATCAAAACTATGGATGCAGCAAGAGAGCGTTGGATAGAAGAGAACGGTAAGAGAATTAAAAAATATCTCTTCCCGAATGTAGCAATTGCTGCTGGAATATTTTGAGAATCTCTGCCTGAGATCTTCTTTTCTCGTCCATAAAAAATTTCAGTAAATTTGCTCAAACCATTCTTGAATTTTTGTTGTTTTTCTCCTTTTGGATGTAAAATTTCCTGATTTACTATGAGTGGAAAACTTTTTGTTGTGGGCTTCGGTCCCGGAGATGAAAAAAACATGACTTTCTGGGCTCGTGATTGTATAGAAAAAAGTAATGTTGTTATAGGATACGAAACATACATCGATCTGATAAGACATCTTTTAGATGGTAAAGAAGTGATAGAAACAGGTATGACGGAGGAAATAGATAGAGCTAAAATGGCTGTTGAAAAAGCTCAATCTGGTAATATAGTCTCAATAGTTTCTTCGGGTGATGCTGGAATATATGGGATGGCTGCTTTGATTTACGAGATTCTTCTGGAATCCGGATGGAGGCCGGGTATGAACCCAGATGTTGAGGTGGTTCCCGGAATAACTTCTGCTTCCGCATGCGCTGCTTTAGTTGGTTCACCTTTATCTTTGGACTTCGCTGTGGTATCTATGAGTGATTTGCTCGTTCCATGGGAGCTTATAGAAAAAAGGGTAAGAGCTGCTGCTGCTGGGGATTTTGTTATAGTTATATACAATCCTTTGAGCAAAAAAAGAACTTGGCAGCTTCAGAAAACAAGAGACATAATTATGGAGTACAGATCACCAGATACTCCTGTTGCAGTTATTAAAAGTGCTTTCCGGGAAGGACAGAAAATAAAGGTTACAACTCTAAAAGATATGCCAAACGCTGAAAACCTCGGAATGCTTACAACTATAATCGTTGGAAATTCAACGACAATATACAAGAATGGAATTATGCTTACACCTCGTGGTTATTCTTCAAAATATACAGTTCCTGATTTCTCGTCGATTATCGGATAGTAATTCTCTAACTTTTCTCAGTTGGAGATTTTTGCATTGAACCGGGAATACATTTCTGAAATACTCAAACTTCATATCATCATTAAGTATTTTTAGAAGATGGAACTTGCCAGAACCAGATATTCAAGAGTTAGAATAGATGACGACTCAAAAGTAATATCTGAAAGCTGGTCTAATGTAAATTCTGTAGATATGTACAAAACTCTTAAATCTCTAGGTTTCGAAAAACCAGATAAGTTCAATATTATTATACTACCCTTGCAGAAGAAATTTTTTTGTGAAGATGGTATTGGTTTTAGTATTTTACCTCAAGGATCAGATTCAGGAAAAAAACAAAACTCTTCAAGTAGCGTATCAGACTTTCTGTTGGAGCAATCAGATTTTCTAATGATTGAAGCGAAGGATGAAAAAAAGATATTAGTATTGTTTTATATGGAGTCTAATCAAGATTCAAAACAAGTTTTTGCTTCCAGACTGGAAATTTCCGTGAAAGGTTCAGCTCAGGTCATCGAGTTATTTGATCAAAGGGCGTATTTTTCAGCTGTGAGTTCTTTAAGAATTAATGTTCTTGAGAATTCTGAGCTTGAATTTTTTTCATCTGAAAATACGAATTCTTCTTTGGTATTGAGTAAGGAATTTGATTTGAAAAAAGGTTCAAGATTGAATCTTGGTAGAATTTGGCTCGGGGATTCAAGAATTTTTTCTTTTGAAGATTATTTTCTTGAAGAATATAGCTCTTGTTCCGTTCGCGATGTTATATTAGGTAGAAGAAATAAATTTATAGAATTTAATTCAACAATTGAACACATAGGTTGTGGTTCCACTGGATATTTGTCTGCCAGAGCAGTTATGTATGATTCATCTTCTGTAAATTATGTTGGTGGTGCGAGGGTTAAGGGTAATGCTGTAAATTCTGATTCTTATGTTGAGCTTAAAGCTATAAAGATGTCAGATAAAGCCAAAGTCTATTTTGTCCCCCTTATGGAGATAGATACAAATTTAGTAAAGGCTAAACACAGTTCATCAATAAGTAAGGTTTCTGAAACCGAACTTTTTTACATAATGAGTCGTGGTCTGAGTGAAGATCTTGCTAAAAAGTTGATTGTAGATGGTTTTGTTCAAGAATCTGTTGATAAAATGCCTATTTTAGGAGATTTAGATCTTATTCCCAGCTTCCTTTTCCCTTACCAGAGAGTTTCGATTTGATAAGTCTCTTATCTGCCAATTTTATTATATCTTCGAAATGTCCTGGAGCTTCATTTATGGTTGCTAAACCCCAGCTTACAGATAAATTTTCCTTTATCATTTCTCTGGACGGAGAAAAGTCTGAGAACTTTTTTGCTATTCTTTTCGCTACATTTACAGCATCATCTTTACTTGTTCCATCAAGAAAGAGGACAAATTCATCTCCCCCAAACCTTGCTGGAATATCATAAGCTCTAACACTGCTTTTCAATATCTTTGAAAATTCTCTGAGTATCTCATCGCCAACATAGTGTCCATAGTTATCGTTTATCTTTTTGAAGCCATCTATATCAAATATCGCAAGAGAGTAGATATTACCAAGTCTTCTAAATTTAGCAAAAGCTTGTTCAAGATGTTGAACAAGGTACCTCCTGTTGTAAAGCTCTGTTAAAGGGTCTGTTATTGCTTTGATTTCAATTTCCTTCTCTCTATCTATTCTCTTTATGACTGACTCTGAAAACTTAGATATCAGGTAAAAGAAGAGTTTTTCATACTCATTTATGC
Source organism: Candidatus Calescibacterium sp. (assembly GCA_025060505.1). Classification (GTDB taxonomy): domain Bacteria; phylum Calescibacteriota; class Calescibacteriia; order Calescibacteriales; family Calescibacteriaceae; genus DRWZ01. The sequence continues at coordinate 119,845 of JANXBU010000004.1, read as the reverse complement.
TTCCATTTTTTATAATGATATAAGCAAAAGCACTTCCATTTTCTAATATGGGGAAAGATGTGTATGTCTTCCCTTCTAACTTCCCCATTCTTATATTTGATAGATCTTCCTCATCAAAGTTCGGACCTAAGACCTGACTTGTTTGTATATCTTTCTGCTTGATAACCCAAAACTTTTTCTCTGGGAATGTGTACGATATCATATTGCTTAGTTCTTTTATGAGTTTTTCTTTATCTTGTTCGGAAAAAGAGTATCTTGCAAAGTTTGTAAGCAGTATAAACATTTTTTGCATTCTGGAAAATTTTTGTTTTTCAGATAGTAAGAAATTTGCTATTTCCTTGAAAAATTTTATAAGCGGAGTTGTCTTATCAGTGGAAATGTTGATATCTAAAATATGTTGTATTATTTTCTCTTGATTTTTCTCTTTGTCTATTTCTGCACTTATCAAATCTATTTTCTTACCTAAATCTTCTTGAGGTCTTATATACTTCTGGTAGAATATGAACACATATATTCCAAAGAGAATTATTAATAGAATTATGGACAATAAATCAAAACCAATCAAATAATAAATCAGTAGAGCTATGACAAAATTCAGAGAAGATATAACAAGTATACTTCTGTAAGCTATACTCCCCAGATTATATAAGAATAATGTCGTAGCAGCAGAAATTACAAATAGAACAAGCTTTAATAAAAAGATCATATTCAGTTTTAATTTTTATATTTAGAATTATAATCAGGAAAAGCATGAAGATAGAAATGAACAAAGAAATGTATTTGAATGAATGGAGAGTGTACTTGAAGGAGGATAAGATAGATCTGGATAAAATAAAAAAAATATTCTATGAAGAAACAGAAGGTGTAAAAAAATGGATATGGTTTGAATTATCTGACAGCAGTATAAAGTTTCTTGACCAGAGGTTTCTGCCTCACAGTGAAAAGTGGGTTGAGTGCTTTGATGAAAACGATGTAGCTTTGGCTATAAGGAGTATGGTTGTTCGTGGTGCTCCAGCAATAGGTATATCTGCTGCATTTGGTATTTTATACGGAATCAGAAAAAGATTGGAGAATAGAGGAAAAGTAAATTTTTCGGATTTTGAAGAAATGAAACATAAACTCCTCAACACAAGACCCACTGCGTACAACCTCAAGAAAGCCATTGATGATATGCAGAGTGTTTTTGTTAGTTCATCACCAGAAGATGTTGTTGAAAAGATGGAACAGAAAGCAAAAGAAATATGGTTTTATGATTATCTTTCTTGTTACCTTATTGGTGAAAATGGTTCAGAACTTATACCGGACGGAGGGTATGTATTTACTATATGCAATACTGGTGCTCTTGCAACAGGAGGGTGGGGAACAGCCTTTTCTGTAATAAGAACAGCAAAGCTCAAAGGAAAAAACTTCACGGTCTACTCTCTTGAAACTCGTCCATATCTACAAGGTTCTCGTCTTACCGCATGGGAATTTCTGAAAAACAAAATAGATTTCAGAATAATTGTTGATTCATCAGCAACTTTTCTTATGTCAAAACATAAAAACTCCTGTGTCATCACCGGTGCAGATAGAATTCTGAGAGATGGAACAACATCAAACAAAATAGGAACTCTTATGCTTGCTGTGTCTTCTCATTATTTCTCAATACCTTTTTATGTGTGTGCTCCAAAAACGACAATAGACCCAAATTCTGAATCAATACCAATAGAACAAAGAAGTGATGTCGAGGTCAAGGAGATCTTTGGAGTAAAGATTGCTCCAGACGATGCCAAAGCTCTAAACTATTCATTTGATATAACTCCTCCAGAACTTATTACAGCTATAATAACAGAGGATGGAGTTTTCAGATACCCTTACTTTTTTGGTTGATAATTTGTCTTGGTAATTATGTTTTAAGCTATTGTATTAAATCTATATTACATCATAGTTTTTCTCTATTGAGTAGAGTTCTTGTAGTGAATATACATTTATTCTGGAAATATCTCCATTAAGTTTTTCTCTTATTTCTTTTATAGATAGCATAGCAAATTTCGCTGCTTCTATTGTCGTAAAATAGCATATTCCGGAAAAAAGAGCAGACTTTCTTATGTATCCGGAATCAGATATTGCTTTTCTGTCAAAGTCAAATGTATTTACAAGGAGATCTATTTTACGGCTTTCTATAATATCAACTATATCTGGCTTACCTTCTCCGAGTTTTCTTACAACGGTACAATTTATACCTTTTCTTCTGAAGTACTCGTATGTTCCAGCTGTTGCGAATATTCTGAATCCAAGTTTTTCAAATTCATAAGCTATTTTGTATGCTTCTTCTTTATCTTTATCTCTGACTGTAAAAAGAACGCTTCCGGAGATTGGTATTTTGTTTCCCGATGCAAGTTGAGATTTGTAAAATGCGATGAATGGTGAGAAATCAATTCCCATAACCTCTCCGGTTGAGCGCATCTCTGGTCCGAGAACCGGGTCATGCCTCAGTTTCAGAAACGGTAGAACAACTTCTTTGACAGAGAAAAATTTTGATTCCATATAACCTCTTATCCCAATGTCTTTGAGGGTGTATCCACACATCACTTTTGTTGCAACTTTCGCAAGCGGTATTCCAATTGACTTTGAAATGAAAGGAACAGTTCTTGACGCTCGTGGGTTTGCTTCAAGAACATATACATCGCCATCATGAATTATCAGCTGAAAATTGGCAATTCCCTCAATACCGAGCCACCTTGATATAGTGTAAGTTATATCAACAATATCTCCTTTGATTTTTCTTGGCAGGTCATTTGCTGGAATTATGTTTGCGGAGTCCCCAGAATGTATTCCGGCTGGCTCTATGTGTCTGAGTATTCCGCCAAAAAGAACATCTTTTCCGTCGCACACAAGATCAACATCTACCTCAATAGTTCCTTCCATGAATTTGTCTATGAGTATGGGTTGGCCGGGCGAGGCTTCTATTGCGGAAAGTATGTAGAACTCAAGCTCAGATTCATTTCCTACAATAGACATTGCTCTTCCACCAAGAACAAAAGATGGTCTTATGAGAACCGGATATCCTATTTTTCTTGCTTTTTCTTTTGCTTCTTCAAGTGAAAATGCTATGTCAGATTTAGGTTGTTTTATCCCTAAGTTTTCAAGAAGCTCTCTGAACTTCTCTCTATCCTCTGCTATATCTATTGAATCCGGAGGAGTCCCGGCTATGTTGAAACCCTCTGATGCAATCTTTTTAGCGATGTTCAGGGGTGTCTGCCCTCCAAAGCTTACAAACACGAGATCTGGTTTCTCATGATGTAGTATATCAATAACTCTTTCAAAAGATAAAGGTTCAAAATAGAGTCTATCTGAAACATCATAATCCGTTGAAACTGTTTCAGGATTTGAGTTGATCATTATTGAGTAGTATCCGAGTTCTTTGAGAACATCTATCGCATGAACAGATGAGTAATCAAACTCTATTCCCTGACCTATTCTGTTTGGTCCAGCACCTATGATTACTCCTTTTTTCTTACCCGACACAACGTAAGATTCGTTCTCATAATCATAGGTAGAGTAATAGTAAGGTGTGTATGCTTCAAACTCTCCTGCACAAGTATCAACGCATTTGAAAGATGGTTTTATAGATTTTTCGTAGCGAATCCTTCTTACTTCGTCCTCCGACTTACCGAGAAGGTAAGCTATGTATTTATCTGAAAATCCATTTTCTTTTGCTTCTTTAAGAAGTTCAGGTCTAAGTTCATCAAATTTTGCGGTTTGTATTTTTTTCTCAATCTCAACTATTTTCTTCATTTGTCGTATGAACCAAGGATCTATTCTGGTTTTTTCTGAAATTTTTTCAGGAGTCTCGCCTCTTCGGAGAAGCTCAAATATCACAAAAATTCTCATAGGGTGTGGTTTAAGATAGTTTTCAATTTCGCTCTGTGTAAGTTTTTTCAGGTGTTCAGGAAACGATGGCTTCTTTTCTATTGACTCTATTGCTTTGAGTAGAGCCTCTCTGAAAGTTCTTCCGATTGCCATAACTTCTCCTATTGATTTCATCTGTGTCCCCAAAAATGGGTCAACTTCCGGAAACTTTTCAAAATCAAATCTTGGGATTTTGACTACAACATAATCTATTGAAGGTTCAAATGAAGCAGGTGTTTTTTGCGTGATGAAGTTTGGTATCTCGTCAAGGGTGTATCCAACCGCTAGTAAAGCAGCTATTTTGGCTATGGGAAATCCAGTTGCTTTTGAAACAAGAGCGGAGCTTCTTGAAACTCGTGGGTTCATCTCTATAACTACCATTCTTCCATTTTTAGGATTTACTGCGAACTGTATGTTTGAACCACCAGTATCAACTCCTATCTCAATCATTATTCTTTTTGCGGCATCTCTCATTGCTTGATATTCTTTATCTGTAAGAGTTTGGGCTGGAGCTACTGTTATTGAGTCACCAGTGTGCACACCCATTGGATCAAGATTTTCTACTGTGCAGACCACAGAGAAGTTATCATTTTTATCTCGCATAACTTCAAGTTCGTATTCTTTCCATCCGTCAAGATACTCCTCAACTATTGCCGATCCTTTTGGACTTATTCTGAGAGCGAAATTTATTTTTTCGTAATATTCTTCCTCGGTCCATGCGATTCCTCCTCCTGTACCCCCCAAAGTATAAGATGGTCTAATAACACAGGGAACTCCGACTTTTCTAATTGCTTCCTGTATTTTGTCTGGAGAATCTACAAAAAAAGATTTTGGAACTTCAAGTCCTATTTTTTCAATTGACTTTCTGAATTCTTCTCTATCTTCTGCTTTCTTTATAGTCTCGTATTTTGCTCCAATCAACTCAACTGAGTATTGATTCAGAACTCCGGATTCCCACAACTCAGATGAGATGTTCAGAGCTGTTTGTCCTCCAAGAGTTGAAAGCAGTGCATCTGGTCTTTCTTTCTTAATTATTTTCTCTACAAAATCAGCTGTAAGCGGTTCTATATATGTTCTATCAGCTATTTCTGGGTCAGTCATTATTGTTGCTGGATTTGAGTTGACAACTATTATTTTGTATCCCTCCTTTTTCAGCGCCTTTATGGCTTGTGTTCCAGAATAATCAAACTCTGCTGCTTGACCTATTACGATTGGACCTGAACCTATGATCAGTATCTTGTTTATGTCTTTCCTTTTGGGCATCTATTGCAAGAATTTTGATACATTTTGATTTTTTGTTTATTTGTTTTGTTTGTTTCAGGTTGTTTTTGTGTTCAATATTAGAAATATAAAACTATCTTTGCAAAAAAATGAAAGGGGTGGTGAAATATTTGATTTTGCTTTTTGTTTCTTTAAACTTAGGTTGTGCTCAGGAAAGAATAAAGAGGAAAGTTCTTTCTGAATCAGATTATATAGCTCCCTTCGGGGAAAATTCTTCAAGCTGGAAGGAGATGTTCTCATCCGAAAAATACTTTGAAAGATTAGAGTTTGATAAAGAGTACTATTTTGATGATATAGGAGAGCCAAGAACAAAGCTTTTCATTCATGCTCCAAGAAAGGTCACAAGAGTATTTGATTTGGATACGGAGTATATAATTCCAGACAAGTGGGAAGGATATATTGTTAAGATAGAAACTTCAGCTGATTTATATCTGTATTACTGCGTTATAGATCAGGCTTGTGAGTTCGCACGATCAGTAGGGGGTCATATAAAAAGGAAGTGGAATACTTCTTTGCTGTTACTCCCGGAGTAAAATTGATTTTCTTGATATATCAGCCTGCGAGAGTTGATGGTCTATGCTTCTTTGACTGTTACTACCAAAAATCAAGGTTCTACATATGTTCAGATGGTCTTGATCATGTAATATGTGGATCTGATGAGTTCTCATACAAGTATCCTGTTACTGAAAATGCTATGAAACAATATGATTTATATTACGATTTTATCATCAATGATGTTAAGCAAGGAGCAAAGCTCTATACAGATGAGCTTACGTTGGAGATCAAAGACCTAAGAACAGTGGAATATGGAGTACAGAAGCGCATTTTAGAACAAAACAGGGAAAAGAAAAATATAATCTTTTCTTCTAATCTTCTCTATGAGATCGAATTTTCTTTTGAGGGAATTATAGGTGTTATAGATTCTTCCTTTGGGATATTTCCAGTTATTGAAATATTTGGTTGCGATAAAGATCTGAATTGCTGGCCCGGAATTGGATCATTTGAAATCAGAATGGGTAATGTGGAAAAGAGAGAGATAAAAGGTCTGAGAGGAAAATTTTTGGTACCAACCTATCAGCGGATCGAGAGCATAGTTATGCAAAAAGTATACTGAAATGATAGAGTTTAAGATTCTTTGCTTTTTTGAACTCAAATATTTTGAGCTTCAGGAAATTTTTTGATTATTTGCTAATTTTAAAGAAAGTCGGGCGGGTAGCTCAGAGGTAGAGCGTCGGCCTTACAAGCCGAAGGTCAAGGGTTCGATTCCCTTCCCGCCTACAACTATTGATGAACATTGTTGTCGGTTCTATCAACTATGACTTCACCATATATGTTGACCGTTTCCCAGAAGTTGGTCAAACTGTAACAGACGGAACTCTGTTTGAATCGCCCGGAGGAAAGGGGCTTAACCAAGCTGTTGCAAGCGCAAGGGCTGGATCAAAAACCAAATTCATCGGCTGTGTTGGTGACGATATTATCGCAGATATGCTTTTGGATTTTCTGAAACAGGAAAGTAAGAAAAACAAAAATTTCCAGCACACTCTCATTGTATCAAAAGGCAAAACCGGTTGCGCATTTATAACTGTCAGATCAGATGATGGGAAAAACGAAATAGTTGTCTCCCCCGGTGCAAACAAAAGGATAAACAAAAGCAAAGTTTACCAAGAGCTAAAAAGATCAAAATTTGATTCTATTTTGCTTCAATGTGAGCTTGAGGAGGATATAGTTGAAATGTGTATTCATTTTTCAAGAAAAAATGGAAAAAGAGTATTTCTCAACACTGCTCCATTTAAGGAATGGGTCAAAGATGTATATCATCTTGCTGATTTTGTTGTTATGAATGAGCTTGAAGCATCAGCGCTTGCCAGCAGGCTTAAACTTAATTCAGATACATCACACATAGCAAGATACTTGGCAGATAAAGTTTCCGGTGGAGCTCTTATTACTCTTGGGGAAAAAGGAGCTATATTCTGCAACAAAAAAGAGTTTTTCCATATGCCAGCTTTTTCTGTAAGAAGTGTGGATACCGTTGGAGCTGGGGATTCTTTCTGCGGCTACTTTGCTTCGTTCATAAGCAGAGGATATAGCATAAAAGAAGCGGTAGTTTATGCGTCCGCAGCTGGAGCGATCTCTACAACCAAAAAAGGAGCTTTTAGTTCTATCCCTTACATAAATGAGGTTCTAAGATTTCTGAAAAACTCCCAAAAACCTGAAATCAAAGAGCTTTCCGCTTCTTGATATTCTCTCCGGTACAAATACTCTCTTGTGGAAGCTATTGATTTTTGAATGTTATTTTACAGAGCTAAGTTCTTCTCTGGATAAAAACACAAAAGCTAATCCGATATAAAGGTAAGCAATCATCAAATTCTTTATTCCAATTTTCTTGTAGAGAGTCCTAGATTTCATTCCGATGCGGGAGGTAACACTATGATTGTGGCAGAGTAATTCAGAGAAGTTCTTCAGGGCTGTATTCCAGCAGGGAGAATTTCTCACAAAATTCCCGTTCAATATTACTCATTTTCAAAATTTCATAAGAGTAAAAATACACTGATATATCGAAAAGACAAAGTATTGCTCGTTCAAACTGCTTTCATAGGAGATTTTGTAATTACTACTCCGGTCATTAGTTCTCTGAATTCTTCCTTCGGGAAGGATAATGTGTATCTCGTAGCAAGACCATTTGCAAAGGAACTTACATCAAATAAAGTGATAGAGTTTCAAAAGGAAAGATCAAAGTATATGAATTTACTCAAGCTTGTTGTTCATCTGAATGCTCTCGAACCTGATATTTGTATTGTTCCGCATCTTTCTGCTACATCTGCCATTATATCTCTTTTGTCTGGAGCAAAGGAAAGAGTAGGATTTGAAGAAAACACATTATCTTTTTTATTTACTAAAAAGGTCAGAAAATTCGGTAAAGACCTTGAAAGCGAGTCGCAGAGAATTTCAAGAATACTTGAACCTCTTGGTCTGAAGGCAGGTAAGCCGGAGATTTTTGTTGATAAACATTATGTAGAAAAATGGAGGAAGTTTTTGAAACCCTTCGTTTCTAGAAAAAAAGTGGTCTTTGCACCATTTTCTAACTGGCAAACAAAATCTTATGTGTATTGGAAGGAGCTTTTTGATTTCTTACCAGATGATATACTTTTTATTCTTGTTGGGCAAACAAAAACAACCGGATATGCACTAAAAAATAAAAATGTTGTTGATCTTCTCAACAGAACTACTCTCAAAGATGTTGTAGCTATACTTTATATTTCTGATTTTTTCTTGGGAGTTGACAATGGCATATCTCACATTGCCTCGTCTCTTTCAAAACCTTGTTTTGTTATTTTCGGACCAACTGTGCCGGAGTTCGGTTTCTTCCCAAATTTTTCAGCTTACAGGATTTTGCAGACCGACTTACCGTGCAGACCCTGTTCTTTGCACGGACCTAACACCTGCCCAAGGTCGCATTTTGCTTGTATGAAAAATCTCAAACCAGATTTTGTTGTAAGAGAATTTTTGGATTTCATAAAAAATCAAATTGATTCCATGGAATTTTCAGATATTTGAGTTTTCTAATTATAATTCCTTTCTTAGTATTTCAAATGGTTCTTTCTTTATTGCTCTTTGAACTGGTATTATTGATGAAATGAAGGATGTTGTTAGTGCTATTATCCAACTTAGTATTATATCTTGTATTTTGAGTTTGGTCGGTAGCGTTGAGATAAAGTATACATCCTCAGGAAGGTGAATTATTTTGTATTTTGAGATCAGGAAAGAGATTCCTAATCCAAGAGCTGTTCCCAAAATTATTCCCTTTGTTGCAATTATCATACCAACGCCTAAGAAAGCCCTTCTTATTTCTGAAAGCGAGAATCCAAAAACTTTTAGTACTGCTATGTCTTTTGATTTATCTCTTAGTAAGATTGCGAGGGTTGAAAGTATGTTAAATGAAGCAACAAGTATTATCAGGGTCAGAATAACAGTCATACCAATTTTTTCAAGTTGCATCGCTGCGAACAAGTTCTTCTGTGTCTTGGTCCATGGTAGCGCAAAGAATGGATACTTCAACTTTTCCTGAATCTCATATGATTTTGCATCCGCTTCTTCTGGATTTTTGAGCATAACTGCGATTGAGCTGACCCAGTTTTTTGTTTCAAAAAGTTCATCACACTTTTTCAAATCCAAGAACAAAAATACGGAGTCCCAATCAAAGATTCCAACCTCAATTATTCCAGAAATAAAAGCTTCTGTTGTGTTTGGAACAAATCCAAACATTGTGGATTCACCATATGGAGAAATAATTGTGATTTTATCACCGACTTCAAGTCCTAAATTCTTAGATAGCACAGCACCGACTACTGCTCTGTTATCTTCAAATGGTTCACCTGACTTCAAAAGTCTCCTGAATCCATCAGAATTTTTAACAAACTCAGATGGGATGCACTGTATTACAACAGAAGAGGTGAGCTCTTCTTTTCTGATTATCGCGTTTCCTACAAAAAGTGGGAACACGTCAGAAACTCCGTTCATTTTTTTTAGGTTTTCTGTAACTTTCTGCCAATCATCTATTAGACCGCCAGATTTTATTATGAGTATGTGTGGGTTTATTCCAAGGATTTTGTTCCTGAGCTCTTCCCTTACACCTGTCATAACAGAGAGAACAACTATGAGAGTACCAACTCCGATTGATATCCCAAGAATTGAGAGAGCATTCATGAATCTCAGAAACGGAGATCTACCTTTTGAGTATCTGAGAGAAAGAAAAAACGGAGAAAATTTTATTTTGCTGTTTTTCATTGTATTTTTTTACTTTATCTCTGTTGTTTTTATATTTTCCTCACATCAATTCGTGGATTCATTCATGTTTTATTTATCTCAGTGATTTTCTGTTATTTTAATTTTCATATTGTCAATATTTCATTTTCACCGTTTCTAACCACAATAGTGTGTTCAAAGTGAGCAGAAAGAGACCCATCTTTTGTCACAACAGTCCATCCGTCTTCAAGTATTTGAACATCGCTGCTTCCTGCGCATATCATAGGTTCTATACATATTGTTAAATTCTCTATAATCTTTACGCCTTTGCCCTCAACTCCATAGTTCAAAATAGGTGGGTCTTCATGAAGTTTCCTCCCTATTCCATGTCCGCAGAACTCCTTAACGACGGAAAATCCGTATTGTTTTGCATAATTTTCTATGAAGCTACCAAGATCACCGGTTCTCATGTTTGGTTTTAGGTAATTTATCGCTTCATACAGAATTTTTTCGGTCACCTCAACAAGCAGTTTTGTTTTCTCATCAACATCACCAACTATAAATGTTTTTGCTGCGTCAGCATGATAGCCATCGTATATTACTCCGAAGTCAACCGAGACCAAATCACCTTCTTTTATTACCTTTTCTTTATAAGGTATTCCATGAATAACTTCTTTATTTATAGAAACGCAAACCGATGCTGGGTAGTTTTGATATTTGTAAAATGAAGGATGTCCGCCTCTTTTTCTTGTTATCTCCCAAGCAAGAGCATCTATTTTGTCTGCAGATATACCGGGTTTTATCAACTTTTCTACCTTTTCAAGAAACTCCGCTACAATTTTGCCTGATTTTTTCATCTTTTTTATCTCAGCTTCTGTTTTCGGAATAATCATAAAACAAACATATTAGTGAAAACAAAAACTTTGTTGTATAATCTGTGAAATGTTATGTTACTTTTATTCCATATTGTGTAAGTTTTTCGGATACATAGTATTTTGAGAAGCTTCCCTCATAAAAAATTCTGACAGAATTTTCATCAACGCACTCCAGAAAAGTTGGAAAATTACTCTGTATGTTCTCATCTCCTATCAGAACAATATCGGCTCTGTGATTAAACATTTCTAGTTTTTGTGAACTTATTGGTATACATAATGCTAAACCTCCGAGGATTCCTATTAATTCGTTTATATCTTTATCTCTATGTAATCTTATTCCTATTTTTTTCTGTGAAATTTTCAGGTTTGGTACAGATACAAAAATGAATTCCTCAGTATTTAATATTTTTCTTAAAATTACTTCCTCAAAGTTTTTGAGGAAAAAGAATTTTGATATATATTTTTCATCCTTTATATAAAGGTATGGAGGAGGATTTCTTGCTTCCCTTGTTGCTTTTGTAAAATCTTCGAATGACTTTGAGATAAACGGACAGACTGCAAGAGTTAGAAAATTTTTGTCCAGAACTTTGTCGGCAAAGATTATTCCCCCACCTTTTTCATAGATATCTCTTATTGTAGATGACTTTGATTTTACCTCATCCCATCTTTTAAGTTTCAGCATTAGAATAAATTATTATAGAGTTGGTCAAGTTTCAAAAACATCACAGTTACTTTTCTTATATTAGAAAATAAGTTGTGCTCAAGATAACAGGGATTTTTCGTTTAAGATTTGATGTGCTTTTTTATTTTTTTTTGAGTTGTGCGATATCCTATATTACATTCTTGAAAATTATAAAAGGATATTTTGGTTTCTTATTGAAAAAATATATGCAATCTGAGTTTGTTAATGAAGGGTTTATAAAGCAGGTTATAGGTCCGGTGGTAGATGTTGAGTTTCCGGATGGAGAGCTTCCAGCAATATATAACGCTGTTGTCACATATAATGAATATCTTCCACCATTTGATAGCCAGAAATTTAATTTGGTTCTTGAAGTTATACAGCAAATAGGAGATAGAACTGTAAGAACTATTGCGCTTGACTCAACAGATGGGTTGAAGAGGGGACAAAAAGTCTATGATACCGGAGCTCCTATAAAGGTTCCAGTTGGACCGGAGACGTTGGGAAGGGTTTTTGATGTCCTTGGAAGGCCAATAGATGGAAAGGGCGAGGTCAAAGCAAAACAATTCTTCCCGATTCATAGACCGCCTCCCAGTGTCACGGAGCAGTCAACAAAAATAGAGGTTCTTGAAACGGGTATAAAGGTTGTAGATCTTCTCACTCCTTATCCAAAGGGAGGGAAAATAGGATTTTTCGGTGGGGCTGGTGTTGGAAAGACTGTCTTCATAATGGAGCTGATACACAACATCGCGAAATTTCACAAAGGAATCTCTGTTTTTGGTGGTGTAGGTGAGAGATCAAGAGAAGGAAATGAGCTTATTTTGGAGATGGAAGAATCTGGGGTCATCAAGAACGCGGTTTTGGTCTTCGGCCAGATGAATGAACCACCAGGAGCAAGAGCTCGGGTTGGACTAACTGCTCTGACTATGGCAGAATATTTCAGAGATGTTGAAGGGCAAGATGTCCTACTCTTCATTGATAACATATTCAGATATGTTCAGGCTAACAATGAGGTCTCAGCACTTTTGGGAAGACTACCTTCTGCTGTGGGTTATCAGCCAACATTAATGCAGGACCTAGGAGAGCTCCAAGAAAGAATAACTTCAACAAGGCGTGGTTCTATTACGTCTGTTCAGGCTATATTCGTCCCAGCAGACGACATCACAGACCCGGCTCCAGCTTCTACTTTTGCCCATCTTGATGCAACAACTGTTCTTTCAAGACAGATCGCAGAGCTTGGTATATACCCTGCCGTCGACCCGCTTGACTCAACATCAAAAGCTCTGGCACCGGAAGTCGTTGGGTTGGAACATTACAAAGTTGCAAGAGAGGTTCAAAGAGTTCTTCAAAGATACAAAGACCTACAAGATATAATAGCTATTTTGGGAATGGAAGAGCTTTCAGAAGATGACAAGGTTACCGTTTTCAGAGCAAGAAAGGTACAGAGGTTTCTGAGCCAACCTTTCCATGTTGCTGAACAGTTTACTGGTAACCCAGGGAAATATGTTAAGATCGCAGAGACTATAAAAGGATTCAAGATGATTGTAGAGGGGGAGTGCGATGATATTCCGGAGCAAGCTTTCTATATGGTAGGAAAAATAGAGGAAGCATTTGAGAAAGCCAGAAAGCTATAATTATGAAGTTGCTCGTTCAAAATCCATATTCGAAAATCTATTATGGAGATGTTGATTCAGTATACGTTACGACTACTGTTGGAGATGCCGAAATTCTTGAGGAGCACGCTAAACTTTCCTCTATTGTTGTCGGTAAAATAAAGCTCAAAGAAAAAGGAGGGACGCTCAAAGAAATAGACCTTCAAGGTAGACAAGGAATTTTACATACAGACGGTAAAGAAATATTCATACTTATTCCATAGATTGAGCATACAAATCATTTTGAAGGTAACTTATCTTAGGAAATCTTCATTTATTGTTTTCAATGTTTCTTGGGAGAATGTTTGCGATGTTGTTATATCTGATTTTACATTTGCCTGCTGACTTTTTGATAGGATAAACATAGCCTGTGGCTTTATTACTCTCTGTTTTATCACTATTTCTTTTAACTTTATAACTTTTTTCTGCGGAGCTTTCTTTTGCTGGGCGTAGACCAAGTTTGGAAAGGAAAGCATAGTGGACACAAAAAAGGAACATAAGAAAAGCAACTTTAATTTTTTTATGCCCGTTCTCATATCAATAAAAATATTTTATTCAAGTTACTATTATATATTAATCACCTTTTGTTTTTTTGTCAAGAATTTTGATAAGATGAAAAAAAAGAAATTTCATTTGAGAAACATTGTGAAAGCTTCTATTGAATATTGTGGGGATGATGAAGAGAAGCTTTCGTATATTTTTGATTTTTTAACCTACGTTATAGAAAAGAAGGCAGAGGAGCAGATGAATTTGAGGAAAGAGAATAAGGTTTCACTTGAGCCTCGTCAGAAGAAGATAGAAATGAAAGTTGATGAAACAGTGCGAGAATTTATTCAGACCGCCGAAAGATTAGGATATTCTGCCAGTGGCATGCTTGTAAATGTTCTGTCAAAATTTTTTGGTATAGAAATCGGAGGTAAAATAAGAAAACCAAAAGAAAAGATAATGAGGAATAAAACAGTTTCTCTGAAGATTTCAATGTATATCTATAATAATATCAAGGATAAAATAAATGAACCTTTGAATCTTTTCGTGAGGAAGATTATGAAGTATTTTGTTGAGTCTCCGGAGAAATTTTTGAAGGAAGACAAAAACAGGAGGTTAGGAGAATGATCGGAGGAAGGAAGAAAGGTAAAAAGAGATCAATGGAAGCCAAAAGCAAGACGAAGAAAAAACTTCATGATGATAGTAGAATACCAGATAATTATATGTTGAGAATGGAGATGGAACTTTCAAAGAAGGGATATGTATATGGAACTGCTCGTGAGCTTTCAGATCAACTGAGAATTCCTTTGAGGGTTATATATAAGATGATAAGCAGTAAGGAATTCGTTTCTGATAAAATCAGAAGTGGTAAGTGCACATATTATATTATAAAGAAGAGTTGTTGAATTTGTTATAAGTTATCTATTGGGATTTGGGAGTTTTTTAGCTCAAGCGCCTGTAGCTCAACAGGATAGAGCGTCGGACTTCGAATCCGAAGGTTGCGGGTTCAAGTCCCGCCAGGCGCACTATCCTACGCTATACTTATTTCTTCCTTCTCTATTCTGAAACATTCGATTATGTCATTTTCTTTAGCGTCCTGAACACCCTCTATTATCAATCCACATTCGTTACCTTCGGTTATTTCCTGTACTGTGTCCTTGAATCTTCTGAGCGAAATTATTTTTCCTACTCCTAGTTCTTCTCCATCTCTTTTAACCCTTACGTTTGTTCCTTGTATGAGCTTTCCAGACTCAACAAAGCATCCTAAAACCTTTCCAACAGATAATTTGAAAATTTTTAAGATCTTTGCTTTCCCTAATACAATTTCTCTCTCCTTTGGTTTAAGCATACCTTGTAGGGCTTTCTTGATGTCATCAACTATTTCGTAGATGATTCTGTATAGTCTTATTTGTACTTTATGCATTTTGGCCAGGTTTTGTGCATTCTTATCTGCTCCAACTCCGTATCCTATTATTATTCCGCCAGAGGCTGCCGCGAGATTAACATCGCTCTGAGATACTATCCCTATTCCTTTGAGTATTATCTTTATTTCAGCATTCGGATGTTTTATAGCGGTTATCTCTTTCTCAAGTGCGTCAAGAGATCCAGCAGAGGATGATTTCAATATTAAAGGTAAAACGACTTTATCTTGACTCCCCTCTTTAATTTTTTCAAAAATCTGTTCAAGTGAAATTGATTGTTGTGTTTTTTTACCTTCTCTGAGTTTCCTTTCTTCAACTATCTTTGCCGCTATTTCCTCGTCTTTGACGACGTAAATCTTATCCCCTGCATAAGGTATTTGTTCTCCTCCGATAACTATTTTTGCAGGAAATCCAGGTGGAACTTCCTTCAATACGTTTCCTTTATCTGAGAAGATGTTTCTTACTCTTCCCCACATAAGTCCGGCGACAAAGACGTCTCCCTTTTTCAGAGTTCCTCTCTGAACTATGACAGTTGCTGTTGCTCCAAGTCCTTTATCTATGCTTGATTCTATTATTACTCCCTCCGCTAATCTTGAAGGGTTTGCTCTCAGATTAAGTATTTCAGCTTGTAGAAGTATTTTTTCAAGTAGTTCATCAATTCCTATCTTTTTTTTGGCAGATATGTTCGCGTAAAGCACATCTCCACCCCAATCGTCCGGAATAAGTCCAAGCTGAGCAAGTTGATTTTTGACGAAATCAGGATTCGCTCCGGGTTTATCTATTTTGTTTATTGCAACTATTATTGGAAGCTCCGCCGCTTTTGCGTGACTTATCGCTTCTTCTGTCTGTGGTTTTACACCTTCGTCTGCTGCTACAACCAAGACTGCTATGTCTGCAACTTTTGCTCCTCGCGTTCTCATCTCTGTGAATGCTTCATGACCCGGGGTATCTATGAATGTTATCGTTTGTTGATTTATCTCAACTGTGTATGCTCCGATACTTTGTGTTATTCCACCGAACTCTGTTTCTGCTATGTTTGTTTTTCTTATTGAGTCAAGCAAGGTAGTTTTTCCGTGATCAACATGTCCCATAACTACAACAACAGGTGGTCTTTTCTTAAGAGAATCTTCTGAGTCAGTAGATGTATCGAAAAACTTTGTTTCGTCAAATTCCTCCCTTTCTACTTCAATTCCGTAATCAAGACAAACTAATTCAGCTTCCTCTGATGTTATAAAATGATTTATTGTAACCTCCTTCCCAATCTCAAGAAGCTTTTTTATGATTTCAGATGATTTTATTCCAGTGATTTTAGATAAATCTGCTACTCTTATAATTCCAGATATTTTTATTTTCTTTGGCTCTGTTTTCTCTTCCTTTTTTATCTCTTCTTCGTATTCTTCTGCTTTCTGAAATTTTTTCTTTTTCTTTTTCTTGTAGCTGAAGAATCTTTTGGCTCTGAACGGGATTATATCTTCTCTTCCAGAGAAAATCTCTACATCTCCAAACTTTACTCCTTCGCTGCTTCCCTCTTGTTCTTTCTTTTCTTCAGATTCCTTTACTTGTTCAGGGAGCGTGCTTTCTGTTTGTTCAAGTTTTTTTTCAACATCTACCTTTTTTTCTGTTTCCTCAACAATTCTCTTTTCTTCTTCCTTGATTCTTATCTCTTCTTCCTTTTTTTCTTCTTCTTTCTTTATTTCTTCTCTTTTTTCTGTTTTTCTTAACTCTTCGTATCTTTCTCTGAAAGATGGTTTCCTATCAAATTTTGTAGGTCTTTGTATTTCTTTTTGTTGATCTGTTCTATCTTGTTGATATGTTTTGTATGCTTTTGGATGTTCTATACTTTTTCTCTTGAAATCCGGTTTTCTTTTTATCTCTTCCTGTTCAGCTGTTGTTTGCTTTTGTGTTTCTGGTGTTTTAGTTTCTTCATCTCTTTTCTTTTTTATTATTATTATTGTTCCACTTTCTTTCTTGTTTTCTACTGCCATATCTATTCACTAAAAAATTTATCATTTGCTGTGGATAGCTTAATTACTATTAAGTTATGAGACTTGCTCCTGAGATATATAAAAATCAAAAAAGTATGAAGCTCGATTAGTTTGTGTCTTGATTGGTTTGTATTAAGATTTTGTTTCGCTATATACTCGCAGGAAAAACGGTGTTTCAAGAACAACATCTAATTTTGAGCATTCTTCAAGAGCTGATCTCATATTCTTTTCCTTGCATTCATGAGTCGTTATAAAGATTGGTACTCCTCTGTTGTATGCTCTATGCTTTTGTAGTACTGATTCTATTGATACATTGTTTCTTCCGAAGCTATCTGCTATTTTTGCTAAAACTCCGGGTTTGTCTATTACTTCTATTCTTACATAGAACTTTGATGTTATTTCATCTTGAACTGCGATTTTGAATTTGTTGGTTATGAATACTCTTTGTTTTGGTTCAGAAGTTCGTGCTGCTTCTATTATATCAGATATTACAGATATGGAAGTGGGTTCTCCGCCTGCACCTTGTCCTTTTATAAATAGTTCTCCTATTCTTTTTCCCCTTATTAAAACAGCGTTCAGATTTCCTTTAACGGCTGCTAAACTCGAGCTCATTGGCACAAGCATTGGAAATACTGAAATGTTTATTGTCTGCTCACTTTCTATTTTTGCTGTTGCTATTGGCTTTATAGTGTATCCGAAATCTTTTGCAAATTCTATATCTATCTTGTCTATTCCAGATATACCCTCACGCACAGCCTTTTTAGTATCGGGTCTTATTCCAAAATATACGGTTGAAAGAATGCAGATTTTCTGTAAAGCATCAATCCCGTTTATATCATATGACGGATCAGGTTCTGCATAACCTAGTTTTTGCGCTAGTTCCAGAGCCTCTTGAAAATTCATACCTTCTTCCAGCTTTGTGAGAATAAAATTGGTTGTTCCATTAAGTATTCCTGTTATCTCGTAAACTTCATCAAAAACCGCATTCTGTAATGTTCTTATTATAGGTATTCCTCCTCCAACCGCAGCGTCGAAAAAAACAAGTGGACTCTGTATTATATCATCATCCATGGAAAGTAAAAACTTGTTTGCAGTGACTACCTTTATTCCATCAGAAATGCAAGATTTGATAAATGTTCTTGAATTTTCATAATCTCCTATTAGCTCTACTACTATATCTGGTTTCGTCTTTATAATATCTGAAAAACTTGTTGTAAGAAGTTCTTTTGGTATTTTAAAGCCGTTTGCTTGTCTCGGTTTTGTTTTATCTTTAACGAGAATCTTTGTTATCTCTAATTCTATCCCCTCTTTGCTCTTTATATAATCACTAAGCTGATTTAGGTTCTTGACAACATATTTTCCTACATTCCCGCATCCGAGTATTGCAACTTTTACTTTTTTCATATCCTTTTTCTATATTTCGTATTTTTCTTTATTATTCTTCAAAAGATAATTTTTCTATTGATTGATTTTTCTTTTTAATGTTTCTGTTATCACTGTTATTCCTTTTCTGTTGCAATATTTTTTTGCAGTATTCAACGATCTCTTGAGCAGTGAAAGGTCTTTTTATGTATCTGGCAGACCTGAATCCAATTTTTCTTGCAAGCTCTCTTGCTTTCTCCGAGTTGAATCGCATCCAGAAGGGAACAATGAATACTATCCATATTTCTTTTATTCTTTTTTTCTCTTCATTTGATTTTATTTCTTCTTTTTTTGCTTCTATGTCCTGATTTATTTTGTTTCCACCGATGATCTTGTTCTCATCAATACGTAGTATATCTATGAATATAATTTCTGTTTTTTCTATATCTGAGTATATATCTTCAATGTTTTCGTAGATTTCAGTATTGAATCCGTTTTCTTCAAGGATACCTTTTAATATTCTTGCTTCTCTTATGTCGCGCAAGACAAATCTGATATTCACAAGAATATAAATAAAAAAGTTGTTTTTGTATCTTTCATTTTCGGAGTAATTAAGAAAAGGAAATATGTTCAGGGCAGAAGAAGTTTCTTCTATAATAAAAGAAAGAATAAAGGGAGTAGATCTTGAAGCGAGGTTTGAACACACCGGTGTAGTTACTTATGTTGGAGATTACATAGCCAGAGCTTTTGGGCTTTCAGAGGCTATGGCAGGGGAGGTTGTTGAATTTCAATCAGGTGAAAAAGGTGTGATATTGAATTTGGAGGAGGAGTCAGTTGGAATAGCGGTTATGGGTAACACTGAACATATAAAGGAAGGAGATATTGTTAAAAGAACTAATAAGCTTTTTGAGGTTCCGGTTGGGAAAGCAGTTTTAGGTAGAGTTATAAATGCTATCGGGGAACCAGTAGATGGACTCGGGCCGATAAGTTATGAAGAAACAAGAAGAGTGGAGGTCAAAGCACCGGGTGTTATAATGCGACAACCTGTAAGAGAACCACTGCAAACAGGAATAAAAGCCATAGATGCAATGATTCCAATTGGAAGAGGTCAAAGGGAGCTTATAATAGGAGATAGACAGACTGGTAAGACCACCATAGCTGTTGACACTATTATAAATCAGAAATATGCGGAGCCCCCAGTTTACTGCATATATGTAGCAATAGGACAGAAACTCCAAACAATAGCTCAGGTTGTTGATACACTAAAAAATTATGGAGCTA
The DNA here is from genome assembly GCA_025060505.1 of Candidatus Calescibacterium sp. GTDB lineage: Bacteria > Calescibacteriota > Calescibacteriia > Calescibacteriales > Calescibacteriaceae > DRWZ01. The sequence continues at coordinate 100,189 of JANXBU010000004.1, read as the reverse complement.
TGGATTACACTACTGTTGTGGTTGCGTCTGCATCTGAACCACCGACTTTGCAGTACATCGCACCTTATGTTGGCTGTACAATTGGGGAGTACCTGAGAGATAACGGGATGCACGCTCTTGTGGTGTATGATGATCTTACAAAGCATGCTCAGGCTTACAGAGCTCTTGCGCTTTTGCTCAGAAGACCACCGGGAAGAGAAGCTTTCCCCGGAGATGTTTTTTATCTACACTCAAGACTTCTTGAAAGAGCGGCGAAACTTTCAAATGAGCTCGGAGGCGGTTCTCTCACAGCACTCCCAATAATAGAAACTCAAGCAGGAGATGTTTCGGCTTACATACCAACAAATGTTATTTCTATTACAGATGGTCAGATATATCTTGAACCTGATTTATTTTATGCGGGTGTTCGCCCAGCTATAAACGTTGGAATATCAGTCTCGCGTGTTGGAGGTAATGCCCAGATAAAAGCAATGAAAAAGGTTGCCGGAATGCTGAGACTCGAGCTCGCTCAATACAGGGAACTGGAAGTTTTTGCTCAGTTCGGCTCAGATCTTGATCCAGCTACTTTGAAACAGATAGAAAGAGGGAGAAGGCTTACAGAGATTCTCAAACAAGGTGTTCACGAGGTTCTACCTGTTGAAAAGCAAATAGTGATAATTTACGCTGGAACGCGAGGGTATCTTGATAAGTATCCTGTTGCGGTCTGTAAAAAATACGAAGAAGAACTATACAAATTCTTGGAATCAAAATATCCAGATGTTCTGAAAACCATAAAAGATAAAAAGGAGTTGACACAGGAAATTGAAGAGCGACTCAAGAAAGTTCTTGATGAATTTGATACATATTTTTCTTCTCTATTGAAAAGCATATAATTTCTCAAAGACCTTGATTTGTTTTAGATTTTTGGGAAGTGTTGTAGCTTATTGACTTTGCTGCAAACAAAAAATAGTTCCTAGATTGTAAGAGTAGATATCCGAGAATCGAGAAAAGGCTTGTGTATAATCGTGTATGATAAATAGATCTTGTAATGATAAAACTGCCGATTTGCTATGAAATAGAAGAACCGTGGCAAATTTTTAATACTCCATTGTGTCTTTTATTTTATGCTATAGTGGATCTGAATTAGATTTTTTATTGGGACGTCTCCATTATGGGGAAGAAAAGTGATTTTCCGGAAAAACGAGATAATGGAGCTGATGAAGGGACAAATGGTTTTATGAGATAGTTGTAATATTGGTTATTTGTCCTATAGGTAAGCTTGAGATAAAATTTTTTGTTAGCATTTTTGAATATACAACAGGTTATGGCTCGGCCAGAGCTTTTGATATTGTTTTGCTAAGCATAGAAAAACTGGTGTAGATTCCTTAGTTCTTTTGTTTATTGCAGATATTTGATACCTTCTGTGGAAAATATCAAAAGGATATTATTTCATATGCAAAAATAATTCATGAAATCATATCCGCTCTCCGTTCCTCCCAGTGTTATCTATGCTAAAAATTAGCTATGCTAATTTTAACTCTTGTGGATTATTCTCCGTGTAGATAATAAATGGCCAAATTGTGCACAAAATGATGATTTTTTGTGAATTTGCAAATTCTGAATTCTGGATCCCTTGAAAAATAAGGCGAAGATAGTGTCACTTTTGCTTGACTTTTTAAAAATGAATGATTATAGTTTTGGTATGAAATCCTTAGAAAAAATATCAAGGGAGGTAAATACCATGGCAGGTATAATAAAGAAGGCAAGGGCTTTTGCGGTCTTTTCATTCTTTGTAGGTCTTGTTCTTATCTTTGTCTCAGACGCATCTGCTCAAAGAAGGAGGAGTCTTAATGAAACATCAGCTAACCCATATTCAGCCGGTTTTAGAAATCCGATTACCTGGGGAGGACTTGATGGTGTTACTTCTATTCTTTACAGAAACCAGTTTGAAAAGCACAACGTTGTTGTAAGACTTACAAAATCTGGTTTAAACGAGATCGGAGAACTTATATCAGATATTCTTTCCGGAGATCCGTCGGTTGCAAATCTTGTTAATTACTTGGCTATGACATTTCTTGACAGATGTACAGACACTAAGGTTGTTGCAGATTTCTGGGATAACTTACAAGAATTTCAAGAATGGCTTACAAATAACTATCCAAATAATCCAACATATTCATATTACTGGAATAACTCGACTGCTGCATGTGGTATAACAACAACTGCTCCGAATTTTAGCCTTGGAGAAGGAGTCACTCACTGTTTCGGTAATGATATTTACTTTGAATATATAGCAGGATATAACCCAACTGGAACTTGGGATGAAGGAACTAATCAGTGTAAAGATGATGGAAAAGGACTTATTTCTTTGTGTTTACCGATTCCTCTTCTAAACGATGAAGGAGCTCCTATATGTTTGAATGGTGTGATATGGGGACAGGAAAGAGATAAAAGAGTTGGAACATCTTCAAATCCGATAACGTTTGCAATGGGTGGATGGTCATGGAGACCATTTGGAAAATGTGGATTAGATAATGCTAATACATTTTGTCCTATATCGCCTCCACAAAGCTGGGATCCATTTTTCTTCTTAGACCGAGTGACCTATAATAGGCTAATTGTTGATTACAAAAGAGATGCTGTTACGGTAAGATTAAACGAAGATATAGGAACGGACTACCCTGCAACTGCAACTTGTGAAGGAGATCTTACAGAACATACATCAGATGATAGACTTGATATATCAGTTGAGCTGAGAAACTTTGAGCTTGCACTGACATTTTCGTCTCCTTATGTTGATTCGCAGACAAGATATGTAGATTGTGTTTGGGTGGGAAATGTTTGTCAATTTAACCCTGGTGTAACTTCTTTCCCCAACGCTCTTTCATATTGTTTCAAGAATAGAGACGCCATAAATGACAGGCATATATGTGATCCACAGTGGGAGACGCCAAATAATACAACATTCACATATGATGAATCCCGTGTTATATCAAACTATGTAAATGGTAGAGTTTATTTAAGGATACCGATTTTGGGCTTAAGGCTTGGAATCCAAATTAAGGGTAATTTCACAGACCATACAGATTGGGCGCAGGTCGTAAGAGGTCTTGGTATAAACTTGAAAGGTTTGGATGTCATTGCAGGAATAGCTTATGATATGATTCCAATGGCTGCCTCTGTAACTACTCCTGCTTGCAGAAACATTGCTTGGAACACAGTAGGATCAGCGCAGTACTGTCCAGAATACAGAGTTTCACAGAAGGTTGCAAGAACATTGTTATGGCTTGATGCTGTTTTGAGATTGATTGCAATTGATAACTTTAATGTAAGCTGTGTAAGCGGAAAAACTACGGTGAATCAGTACGATACTTGTATAGCATACTTCTTGTTCCCGGGTCAGGTTTTTGACTTGAAAGATATACTTGAATCTTTGAACCCAATAGAACATCCTATGGAAGAAGTAGTTTATGTTGGAGCTACTACATACTATGAGCATAAACCAAATAAGATATTCATAGATCTCGGATTCACTAATGACTTTTGGGCAGATTCGGCGGGAATTCTTTTGGCAATGAATGTTGCAACAGATATAAGGTATGTTATATGGAACTCTTCTGCTACGAGCCTCTCAGACGTGAAGAGAGCAAGCTTCAATCAATACGTTACATCCTGTGTTCAGTTTGCTACTCCTATGCCTAAGGCTGCAACAAGCCAGATCATTCCTATAAGAGAGTGTGTTCCTCAAACAGGTTGTCCGTCAACTATAAGAACCGTTGCTCAATGTACAGGTAATCTTAACGCAAATAACGGACAGTTCCCACATGTCTTCTCCTCGCAGTTCTTACCGCAGTATCCAGTGGCACCAACACTTGCAGAAGGTAGATATGGATATTCTGTAACAAATTACTATGTTGGAGTAGGAATACACCATAACCTTGTATCAAGAATATTATACGAAGTTGTTGGAGACGGTATAGCTTGTATATGGGTGGACAAATATACACCAATGCTTGGAAGCTTTGCAGGTGGATTCTTAAATACAGATTCTTTTGCTTTCTTTATGCCAAAACTCAAAGACTCATTCCCAAACAAGGAAATGGCAATCGAGATAATACCAAACTACAAAGATCCTGGTTCTCCTTCTGGTAATAGCGGTGGAGCTGCAACGTATAATAGACCGCTATCGGTTGTGGCATATTCAAAAACCGGAGGACCTACATTCAGACCAGTTCTCTCCGTATACTCTACAGGTTCAACAAGAAATAACTTCTGGGATCAATTTGTACAGAATGCGACATTTGGAAGTGGATTCACAATGTTTGTTTCACCAACAACATGGTTCGATACAGCTGATTTGCTAATAGACCTTCCATACATAGACCTTTCGTTTAATGTTGTAACAACAGGAAATATTACTAATGCAAACCACAATTGGATGAGAGTATTTGGATTAACGGTTGGTCTGATGCTTTCTGTTGATATAGATATAGTCCCTTGTGTTTCACCAGATTGTGCACGAACTGTGAGGTTCCCGAATATAGACTCTACTGACTTTTCGCAACCTCTAACATCATTCTACAGGAACTATTACACTGGTCAGACCACGGATAGAGGTGGAAACTACTTCCCACAGGGAGGAACATTTGCAAGAGTTATAGATCTCACACTATATGTTGATCCAGATGTGAGATACTTCATTGCATACAACTCTAATGCTTTGGGACTTTCTGGTTCAAACTGGGCAGAGATACTTGGAAATATCCTCCCGGTTGTTCTTAACGGACTCGCTGGAGCAAAGCTAAGAGTTGCACTTGATCCTGCTGCTTTACTACAGATACCTATGGAATTCAACTTCCCGTGGGTTGGCCCTGAGTTTGGTAATCTGCCCTGGGATACCGCGTTCCCACACAATGCGCCTGGTGCAACAACAGATGGTATAGGAGACTACTTTGAAATGTTTATACATTGGCGTGGAAGACCAACATTTGGTAATATAGTAAAACTCCTCAACGGTCTTGGTATTGACCTTGTTGACACAATTGGTAGTATAGCTGGTCTTGCTCCGGGTGTTCCAATGAATGTTAGGTTTGCTGATTACACTGTCAATGGCAATGGAAAAATGATAACACCACCTGAAACATTCATAACGCATACATCAGATCCAAGTGCACTTTATACAAGAATAGAGTTTTCCGGTTGGTCTCCAAACTCAGACAAGGTAAGATACTCATGGAGGCTTGATGGTGGAACATGGAACCTTTGGTCTGAAGAAAATTCCGTTGTTCTAACACACCTGCTAGAGGGATGGCATGTCTTTGAGGTTAGAGCAAAGGATGGAGAAAAACTTATAGATCCAACTCCGGCTAAGTTTGTATTCAGAGTCGATTCGCTTGGTCCAGATATAAATGTAACTGCTCCAGAGGTAGTAAGAGGTTCTAAAGCAGTATTCTTTGCAGATGTGAAGGACGCACAGGCTTCGGCCGATCAGGTTCTCGTATCTTATGCTGTAGATGATGGAGAGTGGTCACAGTGGGTTCCGGCTAATGAGCTTACATCAATAGAACTTAGCGGACTCTCAAAAGGTGAACATATTCTGAAGATAAAAGCAAAAGATGATGTAGGAAATATATCACAATATACACACAGATTCTTTGTAACAGAAAATGCAGGAATACTTGGTTGTTCTACTGCCTCTGTTTCCTGGATTGTATTCGCAGGTGTGATGATTTCATTAGCTATCATAAGAAGAAGGATTAACGGATAATAACAAAAGGGGGGAACAAAATCCCCCCTTCTCTTTCTCATTCCTTTCATTCAAAATTTCAAAAAAATAAATACAAAAAATAAAGTAAAACTGTCCGAACCTACAACCCTCCCTTCAATGTAACCTCTGTCAGAGTAAATCTTGTCTTTGAAATCTCTGAAGCATTATCTCTGGAGAAGAAGATGAGAAAAAGTATAATGAGTAATCATTTTTTTCAATTCACAGCTCTATGAAATGTTCTATTAAACATTTTACTATCTATTCACATTTTTGTTTCTTAGTTTTTATATTTTTTATTATGGAAAGGAAGAATAGAAAGATGAAAGCATTTACATTGATAGAGATAATGGTTGTTGTTCTTATTGTGGGACTTTTGGCAGGACTTGTAGGTATAAATGTTGTAAGATATTTTGAAAGAGCGAGAGAAAGAACAGCGAAGACCCAAATAAGTATGATAGAGCAAGCTCTTGAATTGTATAAAATGGAGCAGGGAAGATATCCAACTACAGATGAGGGCGTAGGATCACTTGTTAAGGGTGGATATCTCAAGGGAAAGGAAATTCCAAAGGATCCGTGGGGAAGCGAGTATTACTATGTTTCAGACGGTAAGACTTTTACACTGAAATCGGCTGGTCCAGATAAATCAATCGGAACGCAAGATGATATATCTACAGAATCTCAGGTTGCGCAATAAAAACAATTCGATTTTGATATATATTCTTGAGAGACTTATAGATTTATGAAATTGGTGAAATGTTGCAGAAATGTTCCTACTTCCAAAGTTTTTCGCTCATTTACATTGATAGAGTTAGCTATTGTTTTGGGAATTATATCACTTTTTTTAGGATTGGTTTTCCCTTCTTTGCCTTTTGTTTCTCAGGAAAAAGCAAAGTCTGACGCTAGATTGTTTGCTTCAGTTTTTTCAGATATACTCAGGGAATCTCTGAATAATAAGAAGCCAGTAAAAATTTCAATCTTGAAGAAAGAAAGAGAAATAAAGGTTTTCAGATGTTTACCAACTGAATACCAGGATGAGGAGTGGAAGGAGAGAGAAAAGGAGATAGAAAAACTTAAAACTGAACTTGGATTCACTATACCTTTCAAATTTGAGGAAATCGGACCAGCTGTTTGTGAATGGAAAGAGGTTGGTAAGAAAAAAGTTTCATCTGAAATAACATCTGTTTTTGTTGAAGGTGAAGAAACATTTGGAAACGAAATAGAAATACTTTTTCAGGGTATCAACATACCTTTTGTTGAAGTGGAGTTAGATAAAAAAATATGGGTTATACTGAATCCTTACATATTCAGAGTATTTTTGGATACTAAACCAGCTCATAAAACTTAGATTTCGTCAAATTTCGTATGGATTTAGCAAGCCAAAATAACTTCATAAACTTGAATTTTACTCTTTCCATTTGAAATCTCCATATTTTATAATTTATGACTCGTGTTGTAATAGGTTCAGATCATGCTGGTTTTGAGTTGAAGGAGAAGGTAAAAAAATACTTTGATGAAATAGGTGTGATTTGTGAAGATAAAGGGGTTTTTTCTACCAACTCTGCAGATTATCCAGATATAGCTTCTGCCGTTGCAAAGGAGATAAGCTTGAGGAAAGCGGATTTTGGGGTTCTTATATGTGGAACTGGTATTGGAATGTCTATAGTTGCAAACAAGTTCCCTGGTGTAAGAGCAGCTTTGATATTCAACGAGTACACAGCACGAATGTCAAGAATGCATAATGACGCAAATCTTTTAGCTTTCTCTGGTAGAATTTTCGATTTTGAGTATGTGAAGGAACTTCTGAAGACTTTTATGGAGTCGTCTTTCAGTTCGGATTCAAGACACAGAAAAAGAGTAGAAAAAATAGCAGACATAGAAAGAGAGATTTTGGAATCTGCTTTTCCATATTTTTCTTCCCTGAGAAAATTTGATCCGGAGGTTTTTTCAGCTATCGTTGGTGAGATTAAGAAACAGGAATATATGATAAATCTGATAGCTTCTGAAAACATGATTTCTTTGAGATCGCTCATCGCTCTGTTCAATCCGATGAATAACAAGTACGCGGAGGGATATCCCGGAAAGAGATACTATGGGGGATGTGAGTTTGTTGATCAGGTTGAGGAAATTGCACGAGAACGGGTGAAGAGACTGTTTTCGGCGGAACACGCTAATGTTCAACCACACTCTGGAACTCAGGCAAATCAGGCGGTCTATTTAGCTTTTTGTGAAGCTGGAGATAAAATATTAGGATTTGATCTCTCATCTGGCGGACATCTTTCTCATGGAGCAAAAGTTAATTTCTCTGGAAAAATATATAAATCTGTTTCATACACTGTGAGCAAACAGACTCATCTGATAGATATGAACGAGGTCAGGGAGATCGCTTTGAGGGAGAGACCGAAGATAATAATAGCTGGAGCTTCATCGTATCCAAGAGCAATAGATTTCAGAGCTTTTTCTGAAATAGCAAAGGAAGTTGGAGCTTACTTTTTGGCAGATATTGCTCATCCAGCTGGACTCGCTGCTGCTGGGGTATTTCCGAACCCAACTCCGTTTGCAGACTTTGTTACGTTTACTACTCATAAAACATTAAGGGGACCGCGTGGAGCTGTGATTCTTTCAAAGTCTGAACATGCGAAAAAAATAGACTCTGCCGTATTTCCGGGCTCACAAGGCGGACCATTTATGCATGTTATAGCTTCAAAAGCTGTGGCTTTCAAAGAAGCAATGGAGGATGATTTCAAAGATTACTGCACACAAGTTATAAGAAATGCAAGAGCGATGGCCGATGAATTTCTGAAACTTGGATATAATGTCATTACGGGTGGTACAGATTCACATATAGTTTTGGTTGATGTAACTCCAAAAGGTGTTAGTGGTGCCGAAGTTGAGTCTGCCCTGTACAACTCTGGAATAGTTTTGAACAAGAATGTCATACCATTTGATCAGAGACCTCCGATGAATCCTTCTGGAATAAGGGTTGGAACTGCTGCAATAACAACACGTGGTATGAAAGAAGAAGAAGCAAGAAAGATAGTACAGCTTATAAATAAGGTCATAGCTTCAAAATTTGATAGCAATGTTATAAACTCTGTTAAGAATGAAGTAAAAGAATTAACAAGTGGCTATCCATATTATAAGGAATTACTCAACCATATGGAATCATAACTTTTGTATTTGAGTTGTGTGTTTCTTTTATTCAATGCAGATTTCTGTTTTACTACAACCCGTTAGCAATCGATATTCTGATTTAAAGGTTTTCTGTATTTTTGTTTTTTGTTCAGTGATTTCTGTCTTTCTTCTTTATTCTTCTCTTCCTTCATTTTCGTCCTCAACCTGAACTTTCACAACCATTTTTCCGTAGTGTTTGTTTTCATACATAAGTTGGTGAGCAAGCGGAGTTTCTTCAAATTCGAAAACCTTTGAAACGAAAGTCTTTATTTTCTTCTGCATAACGAGTTCGTTTGCTCTGTGGGCATCGTATGCGTTTGCAAAGTGAGAACCAATAATTTTCTTCTGTCTTACCCAAAGGTGTCTTACATCGAACATAAGGTTGTATCCGGTAGTTGCTCCGCATATAACGACTTTACCAAATCTGTCAACTACAAAGACGCTGGTTGGGAATGTTTCCTGTCCAACGTGTTCAAATACAATATCAGGATCTTTCCCGCCGGTAAGACGTCTTATTTCATCTCTGAATTTTTTCATTTCTTTAGCTGTTTTTTCGTCTATTTTGCCGTTTTTAGGTGCAATGTCAAAGTCTTTTCTGTTGATAAAGAGTTTTGCTCCAAATGATTTGAGGATCTCAGATTTTTCCGGTGAAGATACAACACATACAGGAGTAGCTCCTGATATAAGACATATCTGTGTAGCGAATATTCCAAGTCCTCCTGCTGCACCCCATATAAGAACAACATCTCCCGGTTTTATTTCTGCGTGCTTGACAAGCATTCTCCAAGCTGTAAAATATGTGAGTGGATAACTTGCAGCTTCTACCCAGCTCAGATGCTTTGGCTTCGGTAAAATTTGTTGAGCTTGAACTAAGCAGAACTGAGCAAAAGAGCCCCAGTTTGATTCATAACCCCATATTTTCTGCTCTTCACAAGCCATAGGGTCAAGTCCATTGCATTGAGGGCACTGTCCACATGATTGATTGCAGTGTATAACTACTTTGTCTCCAACTTTTACATTCTTAACACCGGGACCAACTTTCCATACTATTCCTGATGCATCTGAGCCAGCGATGTGAAAATCGTATCCGGTATACTTCATAACATTGATGGGTTTGCCCAGAGCTGCCCAGACTCCATCAAAATTAACTCCAGCTGCTTTTACATAAACCAAAACTTCTCCTGGTCCTGGTTCGGGAACATCAACTTCTTCGACTTTCATTGATTTTATCGGATCTCCTAATCTATCAGGGCGTACCACAACAGCTTTCATCTTCTTGACCGGTGTTCCAGGTTCAACGTCTGCTTTCCCCAAAGGAATTCTTTCAAGCATAGATTTTAGAGTTATTTTTGTTGCCGAGTTTTTACGAAAAATCTGAAAAGTTATGGTAAATTATCGAACAATTGGTCAATTTTTTTGTTAAATGTGTCTGTATAGTTTTCGTTGAGTAATAATTAAAAGATATGATTGATTTTTCACTTGAACCGGAGTTAATTCAGCTTAAAGACTCGGTGTATCGCTACGCAACAGACAACATAATTCCGATACAAGAAAAGATTCAGCTTGAATTAGATGAAAAGGAAGAGTTTGCTTGGCCAATATGGGAGAAATTCAAAGAGTTCGGGCTTCTTGGTTTTCCTTTTCCGCAGGAGTATGGAGGTCAGGGAGCTTCTGCTTTGGCCACAACCATAGCTTGGGAAGCACTTGGGCTTGCCGGAGTTGACGGTGGAATGGTTATGTCTCTTTCTGCTCATACAATACTTTGTGGAGTACCTTTGATGACATTTGGGAGCGAGGATCAGAAGAAGAGATATCTTACAAAGCTCGCAACAGGCGAGATGATAGGCTGTTTCGCTATAACTGAGCCTCACGGTGGTTCTGACTCAATACACCTGAAAACAACAGCTGTCAAGAAGGGCGATAGATGGATTCTGAACGGCTCAAAACTCTACATAACAAACGCTCCCATAGGAGACCTGTTTTTGGTTTTAGCCGCAACAGATAAATCTCTAAGCTCAGCTGGTATAACTGCTTTTTTGGTTGAGAAAGGCTTCAAGGGTTTTTCGGTTTCAAGAAAGCTCCAGAAAATGGGAAACAGACTTTCTCCAACTGGTGAGATTGTTTTTGAAGATTGTGAAGTTCCGGAAGAAAACGTCTTGGGTGAAGTCAATATGGGGTTCGTTCAGATTGTCAGAACAATTTTTGGATGGGAAAGGTCTGTTATGCTTTCTCCATCTGTTGGTTCTCTTGAAACGGTGATAAAAGCTCTTATGGCTTTTGCCAACAACAGGACTGCTTTTGGAAAGCCAATTTCTTATTTTCAAGCTATACAGAAAAAGATAGTTGATATGAAGGTAACACTTGAAGTTGCCCGCTCTTACTTATACACAATAGCTTGGCACATAGATAGAGGAGAGCTTCCGTTTGTTGAAGCTTCGTCATTTAAGCTCTTCTGGGGAGATAGTATCGTTCAACATATATACGAAGCCATACAGATTTTGGGCGGACTCGGATACATGCGTGAGTCAAAAATAGAAAAGGGTTACAGAGATGTTCGTCTCATAACTATAGGCGGAGGAACATCTGAGGTTCAAAGAACTATAGTTGCAAGAGCTATACTGGGTTTATCTGGTAAAGAGATTGAGTGATAAAAATTTCTCACAACTAAAGTCAGTCGAAAAGTGAACTGTTGATTTATTGTAAGTGAAATAATATTTTTCAGCGCCTGAAGTCCGGTGCTCTCTTCACAAAGAGTGTGGGATGTTTGCAACGAAAGAGGTGTTTACAATAGGAGAGAAGAATTTATATTCGTGGGGATAGGAACTACAAAAAAGCACGGATTTATTTTGTTATTATTTGTTTCCTATATTTTTTGCTTGAATATACTTTTCCTTTTTCTCATTAGCATGTACAGTATGATGATTGAAAACAGTATAGCAGATGATATAGAGCCAAAGGAGAATATAGAACAACCGTAATTCTTATTCGCATATGAACTAGTTTCTAATCCGCTTTCGGAATTTTGCTCAGAATTGTTTCCGGAGTTTGCTCCATCTATCTGACCGTACATATATCGATCTCTTGTTCTCATACCTTCAAACGGTCTTTCCCCCGGAGGACCGACTTCCACTTGTATTGGTCTGAATTCAATTCTTACAATTCGAGTATCATCACAATCGGCACAGTTTGGATCTTCATTAATATCGGTTCCCATTGTATCTCCAACAAGTATAATTTTTGCAACTGGACCGGAGCGTGGAATAATTTCGTGTCGGCAGTTATGTCCATGCAGTACTACGTCTATTGAGCTGCCGCTTTCGCCCACGACTCTATGATAAACTGTTCCAGGTGGTGCTGGAGGACCAAAAGTATCTATTGTCCATTCTTTCTGTATGGTAGACCAGTCGTGTGTAGTTTCTTCTGCTCTAAAGCGAACAGTAGCTTGTAGATATCTTCTATCGCGTGGGTAGACTTCAACAGATACTGTCATTATAATTCTCGGTCCGTGACCATCAAATTCTCTATCACCCCGATTAGGATTTCCGTAGGGGCATAGGTTTTCTATTGGGGGTAGATTAACAGTGATTGTGCCTCTTCCTTCCGCCGATACTCCAAGAATTTCTCTTGCTCTTCTTTCTGCTGTCTCCCATGTTTGGGCAAGGTATTCCGCTGAGTTCATCAAAGCCTCTATTACTTCCATTCCTTCTCTTCCTTGTCGGTAAACATCAAAAAGAAATTCGGGCATAAGGCCATAATGTGATACTCCACCTTCTGCTATGTAGTCCCACATATTTGGACTGAAGGTTCTTCTGTTAAGTCTTGCACCGGTTGGTGTACTGTCTATTGTTGTAATTGCTGGGAATTGTCTTTTGAATTCTTCAACGTTTGCTGCTGTTAAACCTGGTGATAGGATGTATGGATATGTAGCAAAGAAATCTGTATAGAATTCGTGGGAGCTTTGTCTGGTTTTGGGACGTTCGTGGTGTGGTAGTGTTTCAAAGCCGTTCACATCTGAACCTATAGCTACTGCGCGTCTCCCCATAGCCTCCCAAGCAGCTTTAAATCGCCTTATAAACTCCCCCGGGGTAGAATGAACGGTTCCTATACCGAACATACCGCCCATTTCGCTTATTTCTCTTACAATCTCTGGGAGAGCATCTCTTTCTCTGCCTAACTCTGGTTTGATAATATTGTTGTGTCCCATTATAAGTGGGTAGCCTCCGAAACCTCTTACGAAAGCAATTGTATCTCGCTGAGCCTTCAGAGACATGTGGTCAATATCTATAAGCATACCGAGCTTCATCATCTCAAATATAGCTACTCTTCCTATATCGCTTAGCCCACGTCTGTTTATCACGCCTCCGCTAGTTATATAGTGAGGTGGAGGAAGATCCTCAAGAACTCTCTTTATCTCTCTGTACTCTGCACAACATTTTAGAAAACCAAAAGGCTCAGGACAACATGTATGTGGAAAAAAAGCAGCTCCAGGTACGACACATTCAAATGGCCATTCAACACATCCGGGCGCGTGTTCAAGGCCTATAATAATGGCACGGACCGTATCCATAATAGCTTTTGAGATAGCTCCATACGGACCAGGGAAGAACTGTCCTATTTCGGCAAATCGTTCTATAGCACCTAGCGCGCCAACAGATCCAAAATTAAAGTTGATCCGCGTATCTGCGCTTAATTCAAGTTCTGGCCAGTATCCATTTAGACGTTTATTGACTAGGGCGAACAGATAATTGTATAGTGCTGTTCCAGAAAATGGGTTATCTATAAGATGCACTGGGAAGAAGTATCTTACACCTTTTCGATATAGTCTTATTATTTCCTGAACCACAGCTTCTTCAGTTGGCTCTACTCCGGCTCCGAAGTTTCCCCATTTATCTACTTCCATACCTAATATGACTGCTATTTTGTTCTGGCTCACTATGCGTCTTAGATCAGCGGCGGAGTAGGCGATTTCCATAAAATCTTGGTGTCTTCTTACAAATCTTATAGTTTCATCTATCTGCATATCTGCAACAGATTTGTCATCAAATGGTGGATCGCCGTTTGTTATTCTTGCCAGTAACTCATTGTTTACCGTAAGAGCTACGATTACTCTGAGTCCTCCGTCTCTTGCTCTCTTTAACCATTCCCACCACATCTGCTGATGAAGTTTTGAGCTATGATGAGGCCAAAAAGGAAGTCCTTCGCTCAAACCATGATGGTGATGATCTCCGTGTACATTACCGCTACCTCCCCAATCTTCGCGAAATTTGCTATCAAGTGCGTGGTTAATTACTATAGCGCGGATATGATTTCCACACCCGTTATCAAATCCCCATCCGCCGTGTGTATAATTGCAGTTATGGAGTGCCTGTTCCGGAGTTGTTGGTCTGTATAATCCTTTACAATCTCCCCGGGGGTGCGGCATAAGAATGTCAACATCTGGAGCTCCATGGAATACTCTGCGTCCAAAGCCAAGGTGAGCCATAGGATGAGTATGTAGATCAACCCAACCCCTGAGAGCTGGAGAAACCCTGCTATTTGATGTCCTATTTATCACTTTAACTGCTGTGGTTATATCTTCAGGATCAAAACGGAAGCCAAAATCAAAGAATGTTGAGAAAGTTGTTGTTCCTATGCTACCTGTCGATGGAACCGGGCATATCTCTTCAGCAAAAGCTCTTGAGCTGATCAACAACAAGAAAAACGCCATTATTTTTTTGTATATCTATCCCTCTGAACTGTATTCATATCTTTACTCCTCCTTATTTCTATACTTTCAATTTTAGTTTAACTGATAAAAAAATGTTTTGTTGAAAGATTTTCTTGTTTTTAGAAAAAAATATTAAGATAAAATCAATGCAGAGAGGGATACTTAGGTGTTGAAGAATTATGTTGGAGGAGTGGTGTTAGGCAATAGTACCATTTTCTCTAAACATAATCCTTCGGCATTGAAAGAGGAGGATGAAGATTATGTTTAGGATAGTATCAAGAATATCTCTTGGGGTTGCGGTTTTATTTATTTTAGCTTGTAGAACGGATAAGAAAGGTGATATAACAAACAAATCTGTTGATTCCTCTACCAGTGCGTTAAAAACAGCTCTTTCCGTTCTAGATTCTGTGAAGTATACGACATCGGCTATAAAGCAGACTAAGGTCATATGGTAATGTTTTTCAACATGTTTACTCTGGAGGTGGTTTGAGCGATCAAATGGTTACAGGAAGGATACAGCCTCAAACGGCGCCAAGACTGAATTATCTTTCGCAATCAGGCTATTGTCCATTTCTTTCTGCTCCGAGACTTGGAGAAAAGCAGGCAAGTAGTTGCTCTTCCATTGGAAAATGTAGCGAATGCGACTATAACAACGATGGAAAGCCTGAAAGTGTAAATTTTGTTCAACTGTCTGGTTTTCATTGTAATTTCCCAAAATATGTTACTTCTGCACTTTACTATCATCCACATTACATGTTCTATTTCAGGAATAATTTTCATCAAGGCTGTACCGTATCTGTATTTATTGTTGGCTCCAACAGGGTTGACGTTGTTTTCATATCTGGGGTGGATTATGCATCTGTTTCTCTTTTGTGTACTTCATTGCCTAATCTCAACTGCTGCTGTGGAAAACACAATGACCTAGATTTCTGGTCATTTTTGCAAGGGCTCTTGTACTACTGTTCCGTAGAAAATGTGAGTTATACCAATACTGAAACTGATCCAGATGAAGTTATGAATTACTGTTTGATTGAGAATGATGCTCAAAGTGTCTCATACTCTGTTTATGGTTCTTCGGCGACACGCTATATTACAATAAACCGGACAACTGCTAGGGAAAGTTTTTGTTTTGGACAAGGATATACACAGTGTACCTTGATTGAACGTATCTGTCAGGTCCCAGATCATGAATGGATAAAAATAAGTTGTCATAGATATGATGACGATTTTGAATCTATATTAGACAACTACTGTCAGGGAGGCATATGTTCATCATCTGACAGTAATCAAGATAGCAAAGTAGATTTCATAAAGTTTTCCAACCTACCATCTTGTGAATTTTCAAAGATATTCAGTTCTTCCGTAACTTGTGATGTGTTTTTATCTGCTGACCATGATCAGGGTAAAATTGATATAAACTTTATTTCTGGTTCAAAAAACGCTTCTGTTAGATTAAGATGCAAGCCGATGCCAAATTTGAGCTGTGTAAATATGTATGACTATCAGAGTATTAATTCTTTTTTACGAAGTCTTACACAAAACTGCTCAATAGAGGGTGGAAGTTATAGTTCAGGATATCCGGAAGGAAAAGTTTGTTCGTATGACGCTTTGAATCCGGGGATTTCTTACAGGTACTCTACTGCTGGTGGTGGAAGGAGAATCAGTGTGGCTGTGGGCAAAGTAGAAGAGGTTTCATGCTCTAATCAGGGCAGTAGCTGTGTTTTCACTAAATATTCTTGTTCCGGTATGGATGATAGATTTGTAAAGAATCTAGGATGTGATGTGTTCGAGAATTATCTGAACAGTATTACAAAGGATTGCAACATAACTCACATAAGTTCTGGTGATAAGTGTTCGTATGATGCTTTAAAATCGGAGATCTCATACAAGTACTCTTCTCAAGAGAGAGAGTACAAAGTAGATATATCTGAGGGCAAAGTATATGTTGACTCTTGCTCTTACTATAATAAAATGGATTGTACCATAGCTGAATACAGTTGCTCAAATATAGATAGGGGTTTCATAAAGGATCTTGCTTGTAGTGGGAATCAGGATTATTTGAAAAATCTTATATCTTCTTGCAAGACCAACTACGAGGGTTCCGGAGTAAAATGGGATAACTACAACAGTTGTTACCTTATAGACTGGAACAAAGATGGAAAGCCTGATGGCTTTTATATCAAGCAGAAAGATGGATTTTCAATTGATATCTGGGTTGGAAAAAACATATACGGGGAAGGTAATTATCTTATGATTACTATGTGTTTCGGTGAGGGTCAGTGTTACAATTATATGTCCTCCGCTGAGGTTGGAAAAGGTAAATGTAAGTTCCCAGCTTCTTCTTGTAAAGATTTTGGATACTCGATAGATCAAGCTATAGAATACATTGAATCAATTATTTCTACATGCGATATGAAAAATGTTGGTTCATACACTGGCAACGGTAAAGCTGGAGAACCTTACCAGTCTTGTGTGCAGAACAATTTTGAAACAGATGGTGTTCCGAGTAAAATTATCAGTGGAGCTTGTGGTGGTCAGCGATATTCTGTGGCTGTAAAGAGAGATGGCAGAGCAAGAAAATCAGAGTGTCAAGCAGGTAACTGCAAATTTTACGAAGGAAAAGAATGCTCATTTGATTGTAATCCTTCCGGATGCAAGTGGCAGGATTCAGGCTATCTTGAGGGTGGAAAAACCTGCTGGAGAGGTGATTTTGACAACGATAAGAAGGAAGAAATCATTATATCTATTTTGCCAAGTGACTTCAGGACATCTCGTAGGATCACCATAGCTATTATAAAGCCGGATGGCTCATCTGCGGTTGCATACTGTAGTGTGGATGAATCTCTGATAGATAGACCGGTGACCTACGTTTCACAAGCTACATCTGGAATAAGGTGTAATGTGGAACTCGGTATTTGCAAGATAGATTCTTGCCCACAAAAAGGAGAAGATTTAGAAAAGTTCATAAAGTCGAACTGTTCTCTTTCAGGATATGGAAGCTGTGAGGGTTTTGATAAATGTCAGGGCCTGTTATTTGGAGCACCAGAGTATAAATCCGATGAGATTGCGGGATACTGTTTGAAGATCGTTAATGCAAAAACAGGGGAATTTGTAAGTATAAAAAAGGTGAAGGATGGATATGAATACATAAGAGGAGATAGGAAAAGTTCATCTTATAATTTATGTTCGCAGAAGGCAAAGGCAGATTTCAGGTCTTGTTCAATATACGGTTGTGATGATCAGAAGAAAACAGATATTGAAGTTTTTGATTTTGCTGAGGACTCGACCAAACAATCATTTGACTTGAAGATTAGGGGAACTGACAAGGGATTGGAGGGAACGATGAAGGTGAGCAATTACAAAGGAACCGGTAAATCAGAAATGTCTGGAAGATTTGTGAGCGCGGACGGAACATTTTTGATTAAAGGAGACTCTCAGGAGGATGGTTCAATGTCTTTCAGTGTTGATCTTGTAACTCTTGATGGAAGGTTTATAAGAGGAAGATATTTGGTTTTACCGGATGGATCGGGGAGTGGCGAGGTGCAGGATGCAGATGGAACGATTTATAGGGTAAGGCTTAATTCTGACGGTACTTCAAATATCTCAAGGTAGCGGATTGTTCTTTTATTTGTTTTTTGTATGGATACTCGGTTCTACACAGATTTGCGAATCTTTTTCGTTCCAATTTATTTCAGATTTCTGATCATTTACTTGTTTAATTTTTGGCAAAATCTTCTCCGAATTTAGGTTTCAGGAGAGTATAAGAAAAGTTTTATGATTGGGTTTATGATTAGGTGTGAGCAATTGCAAAAAAATCTCGGATTTTGGATGCTTTGAATTTTTGCTAATTAAATTGTAAAAGTATGGCAGGACACTCAAAATGGCATAATATAAAGCATAAGAAAGCTGCTCAGGATCAGAAGAGAGGAAAAATTTTTACAAAAATAATGAGAGAGATATATGTTGCCGTTAAGCAAGGGGGACCGAATCCAGATAATAATCCACGATTGAGATTAGCGATGGAGATGGCAAAGGAAGTGAACATGCCAAAAGACAATGTTGAGAGAGCCATAAAGAAAGCAACCGGTGGCGCGGAAGGTGAAAATATGGACGAAGTTCTCTTTGAAGGATATGGTCCTGGCGGAATTGCGATGTATATTTCTGCTATTACAGATAATAGGAATAGAACTTCTTCGCAGATAAGATCTATATTTTCTAAGTATGGAGGAACTCTTGCTGAAGCAGGTTCAGTTTCTTGGATGTTCGAGATGAAGGGGGTTTTAACTTTCTCAAAAAGAGTGCTTGGAGATAAAAAAGATTTGCTTACAGATACTGCGATAGAGAGCGGAGCTGATGATATAAATGAGGATAAAGACAACATATATGTTATGTGCGATCCAAAAAATTTTGAAGCTCTTAAAGAAAAATTGAATAATGCAGGTTTTAGTTGGGAATCTGCTGAGGTTACATACATACCAAAGAATACCGTAAAGGTTTCAGGGAAGGTTGCGGAAAGCATTCTGAAGCTTATGGAGGTTCTTGATGAACATGATGATGTAAACAAGGTTTGGGCTAATTTTGAAATAGAAGATGAGGAGTTGGAGAAATTTATGGCAACTGCATAGAGGGGAGGTGCCGGAGCGGCCAATCGGGCCCGGCTGTAAACCGGGTGGCCCCAGCGCCTACGGGGGTTCAAATCCCTCCCTCCCCACCACTTATAAATGGTTTTAGTCTTTGCAACATTAATACTCTCATATAAGTTCTATCTTTCCGGATCGGCTGGTTTAGCTATCCCGTATCAGGATATTGCCGGGGATAAAAAAAACTCTGCCGCGATCTCTGTTGGACTCGGTATGTCTGAATATGATAATTTCTCAGTTGGAGCAAACTTTAATTTCTTCCCATCTTTGAATCTTTTCTCACTTCTTGCAGATATAGGTCTGAGGTTTGATTCAGAAAGCTTTTCCGCATCAATATTGGGAGCTCTCGGGCCTTCTTTAGTATTTAGAGAAAAGAAAAATTATGCTAACCTTGCTCTTTCATCTGGTTTAAAAGTTGGGACTTATATAGTCCCTCTGAGGTTAGTTGGTTTTATAAATCCTTCTTTTTCTGCACATCTTGGACCAATGGGTGGGTATATAATATCTATTATAGCGGGTTTGGAACTTTTTGCAAGTAGATAGGACTCATACTTAAAATTTCTTAAATCATCTAGAATGTAAGCTTTGATTCCTGAAAGTTTTCTAAAAGTTTTCATTTAAAAACTTCCAGAACATTTGTATTATTTAAACTTTGTGACATGAGTTTGAGTTAAAGTTTCAGGTTTGAGATAAAGTTTTTAGTGAATTTTCTATGCAGTGAAGATAGGTTTAGTTTAAAAATTCACTCTGTTAGGTTATCTTTTAGATCAAAAAATTCAGTTGTTTTAGGTTCAATTTTTGTTATTGATCTTCTTTTTCTTCTCTTTTTCTGCTTTATTTCCCCTTGAATCATTCTTGCGAGTTCCATTTCTTCTTTTGTTCTTCTCTTTCTTCTAACTTTATCTTTGAGCATATCTATTCTGAAAGTTTTCGCGTATTTGGAAAGAATTGTTCTGAGTTTCTGAAAGGCTCTTTTTTCAACTTGTCTTATTCTCTCTTTTGATATTTTGAGTTCATCTGAAAGTTCTTTCAGAGTTTTCGGTCTTGGACTCAGGTATCTCTGCTGAATCACCTGTCTTTCCTGAGATGTCAGGTGCAAGAATACATCGTTTAATCTGGACTGTATAAAATCGCGGGAGTCTTCAAGCTCAACTCTTGTTATTGGCTCGTAGCTTTCATCGGCTTTCAGTATGTCTGCAAGCTTCAAACTTCCTTCTTCATCCTGAGGATTTTCAAGAGAAATATCCCTTGCTCTTACACGAGATGACATAAGCTTTATTTTCTCTTCATCAACTCCGAGTTTCTTGACCTGCTCCTTTATATCTTCTTCAAACGATTCTTCTCTTATTTTGAATATGTTGGCAAATATTTTTCTTTCATCCTGAGTTGTTCCCAGTTTTATTATTGAGAAGTTAGAAAGAATGTAGTTATGTATAAAGGCTTTTATCCAATATGAAGCATATGAGATGAACTTCACACCTTTGTTCGGGTCAAATTTTTTCATAGCGTTAAGCAACCCAACAATTCCTTCCGAAACCAAATCTTCAACGGGAACTCCCCAGTTTTTGTAGTCAAGTGCGATTTTTATAACAAATCTTAAGTTTGCCAGAACGAGTCTTTTTGCAGCTTCTCTATCGCCATACTTTTTGAACCTTATAGCTAACTTTCTCTCTTCTTCAGGACTGAGCAAAGGATATTTAGAAACTTCCTTCAGAAGGTATGCAAACGGTGTTTTGGAGAGATTCTCCTTCAACTGCTGATTTCCTTTTTTGATAATATCCGGGCTCTTTTTGAGTTTTAGTTTCTGAGAGAGTATATCTTCTATGCCCCCGGAGCCGTTTGTTTTTTCTTCGCCCTTTTCTATTTCTTCTACTTGTTCTTTTTTTATTCTTCGAGATTCAACTTTTTTCCCGTTATTTTTCCTTACTTGCTTCTTTGTTTCTTTTTTTCTTTTCATAACTTGCTTAAACTAATAATTGTTAGCAATTCAATCTATTGATTTTCTATTTTTCGGAAAATTTTCTGAAATAGCTCCATATCTTCTATTTTTCCAACGCTTACCCTTATAAGGTTATCAAATCCGTAGGAACTCATATCTCTGGTCAATATTCCTTTTTGTTTTAGTTCGTTATATGTTGTGTTTTTTTTTAGTTTTATGAGCGCAAAGTTCGCCCAGGAGGGCACGGATTCTTCTATTGATTCAAGAATTCTCATTCCCATTAAGTTGTTCTCTAGTGTTTTCTGTACAAAATCTCTGTCTTTTAGAGCATAGATACCCGCTTTCAAAGCCAGATAGTTTACGTTAAAGGGCGGGCTTATTGTGTGTTCTATTTCTTCTGAGAAATCGCTTATCAGGTATCCGAGCCTTATACCGGCAAGTCCATAAGCTTTTGAGAAAGTTCTTGAAACGAAAATGTTAGGTTTTGATGATATGTGTAGAACACTTCTGTAATCGTCACTTCTCCAATCCTTGTTATTCAGATGAAAAGCGAATTCAAAGTATGCTTCATCTGAGAGTAGAAAAGTGTCATCTGGAAGGTTGTCTATAAGGTACTCCAATTCTTTTTTGGTTATTATTTTCCCTGTTGGGTTTATCGGGTTGCACAACATAATTATGCATGGTTGGTTTTTACTTGCAACATCCAGAATCTGGTTTATATCGTAGCTGTATTCTTTGAGTTTGACCTTCAGAACATCGAGTCCGTAAGTTCTTGCGCAGTATTCGTAAAATGCGAAGGTTTTCTCCCCAACTATTACTTTTGGTTTTTTGAATTTCAGGATGGCTAATTTTACAACAAACTCTATGACTTCATCGGAGCCGTTTCCAAGAACTATATTTTTGGGTGTTGTGTTAATTTTTTCTTCTCTGAGCTTGATCACAAGTTGTTTTTTCAGCTCCAAGTGTTCATCTCGAGAGGGATAAAGGTTTATCTTACGGAGATTCTCGTTTATTGCTTTCAGAGCCAGAGGTGAGGGACCGAATGGATTTATGTTTGAGTTTAAAAGTATGTACTGTGAATCATCGTATCTTTCTGCAAATGGATAATTCATGAAAGAAAATTTGCAAAGCTGTCTTTCTTTACACCAAAAAACCAGAACATTTGAAGAAGTTGATAATTTGCATAAGATTTTCTGTGAGAATGGGAACAATCGGTATAGATATAGGCGGTTCTTACATAAAAGCGGTCGATTACAGAGGTAGGAGATTTAAGGTGAAAAATCCCGGGAACTTTGCTGATCTTATTAAGACTCTGAAGGATATATCTAAAAACTATAACAAAGTTGGTGTGGCGGTAGCTGGTTTCGTCAATCGCAAAGGTTTTGTATATGAATCTCCAAACATATCTTACATAAACGGTAAGAGAATTTCGATTGCGGGTAAGAAAACTGTTGTAGCTAATGATGCAACTCTTGCATGCTATGGAGAGGTTATGTTTGGTTCCGCAAAAAAATGGAGTAAAAGTGGAGTTGTCGTATGTATAACTCTTGGAACCGGTCTTGGAGGAGGTTTGGTGATAGATGGAAAACCATTTCTGGGAGCCGACGGAGTTTCTATGGAAATAGGTCACATACCACTGACAGAAGATAAGACACGAGTTTGTTCTTGTGGTAGATATGGTTGCACTGAGGAATACGTTTCTTCAAGAGCTATTGTGAGGTATTATAAGGAGATAACAGGGAATGAACTTACACCAGAGGAAATAGTTTCAAGAGCAAATGGTGGCCAAGCTGATGCTTTGGAGTCTTTGAAGAAATTCGCTTTATATTCATCGAAGGTGATACAGATACTTTCTCATATATTTAATCCGAATGCTATTGTTATTTCAGGAGGGGTTATTCACCACTTTCCAAAAGTGTATAATTTTATAGACGATTTTATAAGGACCACACTCATAAAGCCAATATATAAAACCTTGAGAATTGTTCCAGCGAAACTCGGTGAGTTTTCCGGTGCATACGGCGCTCTTGGATTTGCACAGAGAATAAACAGCTGAAGTTTTGTCAAATTTACACTTGATCAGGGATTCTTATTAGTCAAAGATTATCTATAACAGAGCGATCTTTTTATTCGTTTTTCAGGAACCAGAAATCTATCTTGCGGGTTTTTTGAAAGTTATATTATTCTGCGGGTTCCGAGACATTTCTTGTATCGCTTGGGTTTTTTGTTTTGTCCATCAATAATCCTAAAAAAAATCTTTCTGGATCTTCAAGTTCCCAAAAATAATCTATGTTTCTGAGGCTTTCTTTTGTTCTTTGGTTCATGTCAATTATGTTTTTGTTGTATATTTCTCCTTTTTCTTTTGCGTCAGATGAGCGGGCTGTTGAAGAGATAAGAATTGAAGGTCTTGAAAGAGTTAGTTTAGAATACGTTCTTTCTGTTATTCAAATTCAGGTTGGAGAAAAACCAGATAGCATCAAAATCAGAAAAGATATAGAAAGATTGTTTAAGCTCGGTTTTTTTGAGGATATATCTGTATCGTTTGAAGCAGGAATTTTGGTTTTCAGGTTCAAAGAGAAACCGATCATTTCTGATGTGAAGATAGAAGGTAGGGATCAACTTGATGAAGAAAAGCTAAAAGGTGCTATTATTTTGAAGAAGGGCGACTTTTATGATGAGCAGAGAGTTCTGAATCAGATTGAGAAGATAAAAGAGGAATATATGAAAGAGGGATTTATTTTAGCTGATGTTATTCCAGAAGTTCAAAGAATAGAAGCAGAAAACAGAGTTAATATAACTTTGAGAATAAAAGAAGGAGAAAAATTTCTGGTCAGAAAAATTATAATATCAGGTGCGAGAAAGCTTCGGGAGGAGGAAGTAAGGGACGAGCTTGAAACAAAGGAACAGAACATTTTGAGAAACATAGGCGGGGAATCAAAACTTGATCTTTTGAAAGTCCAGAGAGATAGTACAAAGTTGAAATTTGTTTATCTTGATAACGGTTTTTTGGATGTCAAAACAGAAGAGCCCGTAGTTCTGTTTAATCCGGTCAAGCGAGAAGCTGTACTGATCTACAACGTAGGTGAGGGAATAAGATACAAGATCAGAAGCTTAGACATATACGGAGATATACTTTTTCCAAAAGATCAAATTCTTCGGAATCTCAGGTCAAAAACTGAGGATTTTTTTTCAAGAAGAAAAGTTATTGAGGATATAGATTGGATCTCATCACTTTACCAAGATGTCGGATTTGCTCAAACATTAGTAATACCTTCAATATCAAAATTGGAGGGGAGTCCGAATCAAGATTTTGGATATGTTTCTTTAGACTTTAAAGTTGAAAGGAGCAGGATGTTTTATGTAAGGAGAATAAGCATAACCGGTAATTCAAGAACTCGCGATTTTGTTATAAGAAGGGAGATTTCTCTTCTTGAGGGAGAGGCTTTTGGGAGAACTTCTCTTTTTGATTCATATATTCGTCTTATGAGAACTGGGTTTTTTGAGAATGTTGAGATCAATCCATATTTTCTTCAGGATGGGGGTGCAGATATAAATGTCAATGTTAAGGAAGGAAGGGTTGGAGCTGTTTCTCTTGGGGGAGGTTTTTCTCCGCAATTTGGAAAAATAGCTCAATCTTTGTTTCTTATGTTTCAGGGCAACATTGCAAATTTCAGAGGACTTGGGCAGAATCTGGGATTCTATGTTCTTTTTGGAGGTGGAATAGCTTTCTTCAATTTCTATCTCCGTGATGAACATATATTTGATACGGATTATATAGCTGGAATAAATGTTTTCAGTTATCAAAGTGTTTTTCTTCCTTTTGTCAAACGAACGCTTGGGGCAAAACCTAATTTTGGTCTTTTTGTTTCGAGGAGAACGAAAGTCATAATGTATCCCGGCTTTGAAATAATGAATGTATACAGCAGAGCAGGAGAACGAATTCCGTTGTATCAAGATGATGTTGGGGCGGGCTTTGGAAGAAGTGATTCAAGATTTCTTCGGATTGAAGTCATAAACGATTCAAGAGATAGTGTTTTGGCTCCAACAAAAGGTAGGTATATTACTTTTTGGAGCAAAATAGGTGGTGCATTCGGTGGAGATTTGTACTTCCTGAAACTTGGAAATATAACTTCTTTTTACATACCAACTGGATTTTTGGGTTCGGTTTTTGCTCCTTCTTTCAGGCTTGGACTCGGTTTCGGACTTACATCTTCTCGGTTTCTTCCCTATCCAGAACGATTTTTTGCAGGTGGTATATATACAATGAGAGGATTTGATTACTTTACACTTGGTCCAAGAGAAAGTTATACATACGATAATCAGGTCAGATCAATTGTGCTCGGAGGAAATAAAATGTTCATATCAAATATCGAGCTTGTTTTTCCAATATCAAAACAGTTGGGAATATTTTTTGTTCCATTTGCAGATATCGGACAAGTTTTCAGAGAACAGCAGATGATAGATCCTTCTGATTTCAGACTGTCCACAGGATTTGAGCTCAGATGGATTTCTCCATTTGGACCACTGAGATTCTCATTTGGTTTCCCCGTAGTGAAGAAAAAAGGAGATCAGACAAGAATCTTTGATTTTTCTCTTGGTCTTTTTACTTTCTATCCAGAGTTTGAGGAGTACTGATGAATAATGTTTTGAAAATTTCCCAGAACATGCTAAAAGAAAAAGCTATTTCAGAGTAAAAAGGTGCATATTCCTGTACTGCTAAAAGAAGTTGTCGAAATACTTGAGCCGAGAGAAGGAGATTTTGTTGTTGATCTAACAGTAGGAGCTGGTGGCCACGCTTTTGAGTTTGCGAACAAAATTGGAAAGAAAGGAATACTTGTTGGAGTTGATACCGACGAAGAAATGCTAAAAATTGCCGAAAAGAAACTTATGAGTATTGAAGAATCAAGGAGACCACAGATTTTTCTTGTCCATTCAAACTTTTCATATATTGACCAAATAATTGAGAAGTTGAATTCAGAGGAGGGTTTAAGCAGAACTCCCGATATATTTTTTGCCGATCTTGGAGTTTCATCTTATCATTTTGATTGGGCAGAAAGAGGTTTTTCTTTGAACAAACTTGGACCACTTGATATGAGGCTTTCAAGATCTGGTCTGACCGCAGAGTATGTTATAATGAACTTTCCAGAAAAACAAATAGAGGAGATACTCCGGAAGTATGGTGAAGAGAGGCTTTCAAGAAGGATAGCGAAAGAGATAGTAAAAGTCAGACAAAAGAAAAAGATAAGTACAACTTTGGAGCTTGCAGAGATTGTTCAAAAAGTATATAGATCTTGTGGAATTTTTCCGAAAATACATCCGGCAACAAAAACTTTTATGGCTTTGCGTATATTTGTAAACAAAGAACTTGAAAATCTTGAAGCTCTTCTTGAAAAAATTCCATCATTTGTAAAAAATGGTACTAAGATAGGAATAATTTCATTTCACTCGTTGGAAGATAGGATTGTGAAGAAAAAATTTTCAAGCTGG
Source organism: Candidatus Calescibacterium sp. (assembly GCA_025060505.1). GTDB lineage: Bacteria > Calescibacteriota > Calescibacteriia > Calescibacteriales > Calescibacteriaceae > DRWZ01. Next base: position 73,499 of record JANXBU010000004.1, on the reverse strand, counting down.
CAGGATCAGTTTTTGGGAAAAATCATCACAAAAAAGCTTGTAACTCCTTCCGAGGAGGAGATAATCTTGAATCCCCGTTCAAGAAGTGCTAAATTCAGAGCATTTTGTTTTGAGAGGTAAATCTAATAGTTTCTCTCTATACAAAAATCCCTTATTTTGTTTATGTCTTCTACCGTGTGATTTGACTGTATTTTTTTCAGGATTTCATATACAGTATTTTTCATCTCGTTTTTCTTGCCGTATCCTGATATTGGAAATTTTCTTTTTGGATCCAGAAATTTTGTTATAGAAAGCATGCATAGTTCTCTTATGTATTTTCCTATTATTGATGCGAAGGAAACTTCTTGGAATTTTGAGTCGGCATCTTTTACAAAATGAATTTGTTTTGTCGTATCTTCGCTCTGAACTATATATGAACTTATCTCATTTGATTCTTGTATTTTTTTGAGATCAGCTTTTATTCCTATGTCTTGCATAGCTTTCATCATTTCATATTCGTAGTTTTTTTTGAATCCAGATTTGCCGCAGATAACCTTTTCGGAGTTTGATTTAAGTGCCATGTAGCATACGAAGTAAGCATTTGCTGAAAATTTACTTCCAAGTTCCTGTACTTTGATTTTTAGAATGTGAGGACATATTATCGCAAACCGTATATTTTTATTTGCTTTATCTGTAATAGAATCTTTTAAGTTTTCAGAATGATTTATCCATTGGGGTATTTTTACATCAGAAAAACAAAGTGTTTTTGGGGAGATTGGACAAACTTTCTCTATCCAGTTTCTGAATATTGATCTTCTGAAGATCTCGTATAGGTTTTGAGTTTTGCCAAGCTCTTTCAGAAAAAATTCTTCTATAATTTCAAAGTCGTTGGGTTTGCGGGAAAAAATTTCTTTGCTGTCTTTTATTTTGCTGTATTCTGTTGGATCTGTATTTTTTTCTTCGCGTTCATAGGCTGTTATTATAAGAGGACCTAGAAAAGGACCAAGACCGTTTTCATCTATTCCGCATACAAGCATATCTTTTGATCTTCTCAGATGCGTTCGGGTTGCGGATATTTTTATTGAATTGAATATTTTCTATTGATTATCTTCATATTCTGTTGATTATCTTCCTTTCCACTCGGGTTTTCTTTTCTGGAAGAATGCAGAGACTCCTTCTATTAGGTCTTCGGCCATAGTGTTCAGAGAGAGCATAGATGAAAGCAGCTCAAGAGATTTTGAGAATTCAAGTTCTCTTGCGGTATAGTACGCTCTTCTTCCGAGTCTCAGTATAGCTGGGCTTTTTGAAAGAAGTTTTTCTACGATTTCGTTGACTTTTGCATCAAGTTGTTCTGGCGGTACCACATAGTTTATGAATCCGAGTTCACAAGCTTCTTTTGCGGAGATTCTTTCTCCGGTTAGCATCATTTCAAGGAGTTTTTTTGGGTTGGATGTGTTTCTTATTAGAGTAGCCATTATGACATAGGGGAAGAGTCCGATATTTATTTCGGGTGTTCCAAGTTTTGCTGTGTCTACTGCTACTGAGATGTCGCAAGCAACAGCGAGTCCGAAACCACCGCCAAGAGCATCACCGTTTATTCTTGCAACGATAGGTTTTGTGTATTTTTCAAAAACTCTGAAAATTTCTGCGAACTTCCTTGAAGATTCGTATCTATCTAAAAATGACTGCGGACCAGATGGGTCTGGTGCAAGATCTCCACCAGCACAAAATGATTTATCTCCGGAACCTGTTATTATGACCACTTTTACATCTGGGTCCTTGTCATGCTTTTCAAAAGCATCCAGTATCTCTTCCGTCATCTTAGGTGATATTGAGTTTCTTCTTTCCGGTCTATTGAGGGTTATTATTCCTTTTTCATTAGTCTTTTCAAAAATTATTGTCTCATACATACAAAGAAATTTGAACAGTCGGTATAATTTTTATCAAAATCAAGATAAGTTTAATCTAAAAGCTACAGAGGTTAGTTTTTGTGTCAGATATATTAGAGCTATTTAACAATGTCTTGTAGATACTTACTTATCTTATACCAAGTATTTGGGTTTTCGTCGGTTATGTAAATGTATGCAATGTTGTTGGAAATTGCTTTTCTGATTACGCTATCTTTGTTCAGCACACCGTATATAAGAATAGCTGATTTCTCCGCTTTAATTTTTTCAGCATTCCATTCTTCTAAGAAGGTTTTTTCGTCTATCTCTGCAACTATAATTATATCTGATATTTCAAAATATTTCGTATCCGGTACTACTCCTGGATTAAGAACAACAGTATCAGATTGGTTTTTAGACTTCACATAGTTGTACAGTGTTGTGTAGTAATAAATAGATTCACTACCGGAGCTTACTTCATCAACAAATATTCCATCTATTGTTGGATATAGTGAGTACCACGTATCTATGTCATTTATCACATCTGTTATACTTCTTATACCATACTTTGTGTAAATATATCCTATGAGCTTGTAATTTTTTTGTTTTAGATTCTCCATTACACTTTTGAAGTTTGTATCTACGGTATTGCCGGGACCATCTGAGGGGTTCATAATAACATAAACTATTTTTGAGACGAAAATGTTGAGCAGTTTTTTATACTCTGGATTATTTGGTTCAGGATAAACATATATCGGTATAATAGAGCCAATGAAGTTATCTGTGTTGTTCTTTGGAGAACAACTTATTATAGCTATCAGAAAGAACAGGGGTGTAATGTATTTCATTTTGTTATAATTTTTATTGAGGTTCACAGGTGTTTATTTTTTTAGAACAATCCGATAGGAAAGATTTTCCTAGGGAACGTTTTTTTCACAGAATTTGATGTGAGGGCGATTTTAAAGTCTTGGGAGATTTCTTCTTCTGCTTTAAGAGCCGAGCGAGTAAGAATAAACACTATTGCTTCTAACCTTGCTAACATAAACACAACAAGAACTCCTGAGGGTGGTCCATACACCAGAAAAGAAGTTTTATTTGAAGCGAAACCGATTTATGAAAAATTCTGGTATGAAAACAAAATGTTTTTGAGACCCCTTGTTTTCCACATATTTTACCTACCGGATTTCATAAGAGATAGAATAGAGTATAACTTAAGGGAGACTAAGATTCCTGTTGATTATTCGTTCTCAAAAGTTGAGGTTGAAGGTGTTATTGAGGATCCAAGACCACCGATTATGAAATATGAACCGGGTCATCCCGATGCTGATGAGCAAGGTTATGTGGCTTATCCGAATATAAATCCAATAGAAGAGATGGTTAATCTGATATCTGCTCAGAGAGCTTTTGAAGCAAATGTTAATGCTATAAATGTCACAAGACAGATTGCTAACTTTGCTCTTGAAATTGGAAGAAGAACATAGCTTTATAGCTGATTGGTGTTGCATTGATGAGAGTTTGGCAAGAGTTAATAATTTGTATAATATAGAAATTCAAGTTAAAGCTAAAATAAAAGTTTTTATAAGCGATGATTAAATTTTAGATATATGGATACAAAGAAAATATCTGAGATTATTGAGTCGATAAATTCTGTATCCTTGAAGATTAAGGATATACCGAAGGAGGATTTTTCAAAGTTTTTGAAACATGAGCTTGACTCTGTGAAGTCGTCAGATAGTAGGGAAAATATAAAGCTTTTTGTACAAAATCTTCCAAGAAATATCGTATTTGAAGTTGAGGATGAAGAAGTTAATAAGGACAAATTTTAAAGTGGGGATAAATTTCCCAGATGTTTTGTAAAATATGTAATATGGAAAAAATTATTCCAGATGTCCCATCTTCAAAAATAATAGATAGAATCTATGAAGATAACATAAGAAAAATACACGATAAGAAAGTTGAGAAGAAAGAGGAAAGAAGTTTCTTTCAAGATCTTGTTTCTTCAATTACTGAGGTTTCAAAGGCAAGAAAAGAAGCTCAGGAGAAATCTGTTAAACTGATTTTGGGAGAAATAGAAGATATTCACGATGTGATGATTGCGAGGGAAAAAGCAGAAGTTCTGTTTCAGTTGTTTCTTGAAGTACGGAACAGAGCTGTGCAAGCTTTTGAAAATATTATAAGGGCTCAGTTCTAAAAATGAGAGCAAGACAAATATTTGAATCGATATCATATGGTATAAGAAGGATTCCGCTTCCGTTTCTTATTGGTGCGGCTGCTCTTTTCCTAGCTTTGGGTATTGGTATCACATTTATTTATCTATCAAGAACAAAGGAACCAGAAATAAAGTGGGGAATACTTTATACTGATCTGAAATCTCAGGATCTCTCAAGAATAGTTGATGAGCTCGAGAGAATGAAAGTTCCGTATAAGGTTTCTGAAGCTGCGGATTCTATTTTCATTCCGCAGGAGCTTATACCTGAGATCAGAAATACTCTGGCACAGAAAGGTCTTCCACAAGAAAGAGCGGGGCTTGAGATATTTGATACTCCTCGTTTTGGTATGACAGACTTTATGCAGAGAGTCAATTATCAGAGAGCTATTCAGGGGGAGCTTGAAAGAACCATAGCAAAAATTCAATGTGTTGAAAATGTAAGAATTCATATAGCATTTCCGGAAAAGAAGCTTTTTACCGAGCAGGAAAAAGATCCAACAGCTTCTGTAATGCTCTGGATTACTCCGGGTTGTTCCATGCCAGCAGGTTCGGTTAAAGGTATTGTTCATCTTGTTTCATCTTCTATTGAAGGGCTCAAACCAGAGAATGTGACCGTTGTAGATCAGCGTGGTAGAATTCTTGCACCGAGAAAGCAGGAGGAAGAAGAACTAATGCACGTTGAGGCTTCAGAAGCCCAGATACAGCTCAAAAGAAAATTTGAGAGAGATCTTGAAGAGAGACTTACGGAACTACTTGAAAAAAGCGTTGGTGAGGGGAGGGTTGCTGTTAAAGTTGACGCTGAACTTGATTTCACGAAAGTCAAAAGAGTTTCTGAAAGGTATGATCCTTTTGAAACAGCAGTTCGTAGTGAGCAGACCATTCAAGAAAGATTTAAGGGAGTTGGAGCTGTTCCAGTTGGACCACCGGGAACGCGTGAAAATGTTCCACCAGACATAGGTATAGAGCCTCTTCCCGGTAAATCTGAATACGAAAGAGATGAGAGGATAAGGAACTATGAAATATCAAAGATAGTTGAGCATGTTGAGGAGGAAGTTGGTGACATAAAGAGAATCTCTGTTGCTGTTATGGTTGATGGTCAGTATGAAGTAGAAAGGCAAGATAACAAACCTTATGTAAAATTCATTCCTTTGCCTGATACTCAGCTTGAGGGAATTCGTTCCTTTGTTGTATCTGCTGTTGGAATAAGGCAAGAGAGAGGAGATCAAGTTTCTGTAGTTTCAGTCCCATTTGAAGGATCATTCAGGTATGCGGAAAGGCTTGCTATGTTTGAGCTTTCGGAACTTTCAAAGGAAAGAGCTAGTATGTACCAATGGTTAGCCATCGCTGCCATTGGATTTTTTATCTCGCTTTATCTCATATTCAAGAAACTTTTTGAAAGGAGATTACCACAGGAAGTAGAGGTTGTGATACCAAAGTTTGAGAAACAGCCTCCGGAGAAGATAGAGATCCCAGTAGCTTTTGAAGTGCCACCACCTCCGACACCGGTTACTCCTATAGAGATAACACCACCTCAACCTATTGAGATTAAAGTAGAGGAGCTTGCGCCACCGCCACCTCCTCCTGAGATAAGAATAATTCCTCCTCCACCTGTTGAGATCCCAGAGTATAAACCTCCTCCACCTCCTCCAAAAGAAGAAGTAATTGTTGAGGAAATAAAGCCGCCACCGGAGGAGGTAAAGCCTGTTGAGGAAGTGAAACCACCTCCGGTTGAGGTTAAGCCTCCAGAGGTAATTGAAGTAAAGCCTGTTGAAGAAGTAAAACCCGAGGAAGTCGTAATTGAGGAGATAAAGATACCAGAGATTCCAAGGGAAGAAGTAAAACCACCTCCGCCACCACCCGAAGAATTTCCTCAGATAAAAATAGCTCCTCCGCCTACTTTTGAACTTCCGTCAATAGAAATAGCAGCTCCTCCTCCATTGCCAGAGGAAGATATAGAAACAATAACCTCAGTAGCAAGAGATATAGTATCTACAAATAAAGATATTGCAATCCTTGTTATAAGAAAATGGCTCCAAGAGAAGTAATTTTAAAGAACGATCTCAAAATTTAAAAAAGCAATCTCAAAATTTAAACTGGAAATAAAGTACTTCTGAAACCTCAGATACCCAAGACTATATCATCTTCATCATATCTTTTACAAGCGGACCGTATATGAATATCACAATGAAAACTATTATTGAAGCTATTACGATGAAAAACAGAGGTTCGATTATCTTTTTTATTATCTCAACTTTAGTTCTGGTTCTCTGATCAATAATTTCTGATACTTTTTCAAGCACAGTGTCTAGTTTTCCTGTTTCATATCCTCTTTTTATCTCGTCAGAGAAATCTGGAACAAATGAAAAATCTGGTTCTTGCCCCTTCATCAACTTTACGCTTTCTTTGATAAGCTCTTCTCTGATGTTATTTATCTGAACCGTTTCGGATACTATCGGAAATGCTCTTTGTAGTTCAATGCCATTTTTGAGACATATTGAGATTGACTTCAATATGAATGAAATGATAAAATCTCTGAAAATAGGTATTTTGCGGAAGAAAATCGCGTATCCTATGGCCAATATTGATAATACCAGAATAGCGGACGATATATACAAATATTCACGTAGAAGCAGACCAAAATCTGATATAATTTTTACTATTCCTGATGTTGTTACTCCTATTTGTGATACTGTTGAGTGAATTTCCGGTATAACAAATGTTATTGTGAAAAATAGTATTAAGATAGCGAGGGAAAGAGTTATGTATGGAGTAAGAATAGATAACCTCACACTCTTTTGAATTTCAATTGAATCTTCCAAGATAGTTATGATGTTTTTGATTATATCTTTGATTTTTCCTGTCTCTTCACCTATTTTTATATTTTGGACGACAAACTCTGGAAACCCCGAGTTTTTTAGGATCTCGGAAAGGCTCAATCCTCTTTGAAGATTCTCGAACATCTGCTGGCTTGATTTTTCAAGTGCTTTTTCTATTGAAAAACCGCTATCAATATATAGGTAAATATTCTTGAGTGTTTGTAATTTCTTGGTATCCAACATTCTAGAAAGATGATTATAAATTTTATGCTTCTTGTTGTTTTTGGTTAGTTAATCTTATAGTGGGAAGAATATTCTTGTTTTTGAAATTTTAATTCTATATCTTTCCGAGTCTCTTGATTCTTTCTTCTGGGCTTATTATATCTATTATTCTTATTCCGAATTTATCTCCAATCAGTATTACTTCGCCTCTTGCTATATGCCTTCCGTTTATCAGTATTTCGACCGGTTCGTTTTCAAATTTATCGAGCTCTATTGTAGAGCCCTGTGTTATTTGCAGGAGGTCACCGATGAGCATTTTTGTTCTTCCGAGTTCAACAGAAATTTCAAGGGGTATATCAAGGAGTGAGCGCAGAACTTCAGGGATTATTTCTTCTCCTTTTTTCGGCTCTTGTTTTTTCTCTTCTTCTTCCTCTGCGGCTACCTCTTCTATTGCTCTTGACAAGGCCTCTTTCATCTGCGGGTCTAAAACATCTATACCTAATTTTTCTTTTTTCTCTTCCATCACATTTTCTCCCTATATATAAAAAATTTAAAAAATCCTTGTTTAATTTGTCTTTTTTTGTTTTGTTGTATTGATATATGATTTCCATCATCAATATATGATTTCTGCTGTGTCCAATAAAGGGTTCAATATCCTCCAACACACCCACACACCCCTATAACCCACTTACATAACCATAACATCAACTCGACTCACCAACATACCCACACCACCACTTAAAAACATGCTCGTTATCATAACTTTGAAGGTTAGCTCCTTCCGTATGTTCTCAAACTTCACGCTACTCACATACTCTCCAAACCATCGCTTGAAAGAGGAAAAGAAAATCTCCACGTGCCAACGCCTTCCATAACCCTCTCTCCATTTCTTTTTGCCCTTCCTGATTGCTCTTACCACCTCATTCCTTGTCCTGTTGCCAGTAATCACCTACTGTGTCCAGAAATTGCCTAATAATTTCGTACCTAATTTGTGATGGTTTTATAAAATCAATCAGACTCAAATTCTGAAGTAGCTGAATATCAGACATCAGAGAGCATTACTGGACACAGCATATGATTTCCATCATCATTTGATATATTAGTTCATCATCGTAGAGACTTTCTTTATCGTGGAATCAAGATTAACTAAGTGTCTTTGATCAAATGCTATAAGCGAATATTAGAAAATTTACTTTCAGAATACTAAATTAAGTTTTATGAAAGACGAGATTCAGAAGATAATAGTTGTTGAAAATCTGACTAAAAAATTCGGTGAGGTAACAGCAATATCTGATGTTAATTTTTGGGTGGAGGCTGGTAAAATAACAACAATAGTCGGACCTTCTGGATCTGGTAAGTCTGTTCTTGTCAAACATCTTTTGGGGTTGCTTAGACCGACATCAGGGAGTGTTTTTTACAGGGGTATAGATATTTTTAGGCTAGATGACTCTCAGATATATGAGATAAGAAAAAATTTCAGCTTACTTTTGCAAGATGGGGCGCTTTTTGATTCAATGACTGTTGAGGAGAATGTAGCTTTCCCTCTAACTTTAAGAAAATTTCCGAAAAATACAATTAGAGAAAGGGTTATGTTTTACCTTGAGAACGTAGGATTAAAGAATTTCGCAAGACGGTATCCGTCCCAGCTTTCCGGTGGACAGAGGAGAAGAGTTGCGCTTGCCAGAGCTCTTGTGACAGAACCCGAGGTTATAATACTCGATGAGCCAACAACGGGTTTGGACCCAATAACTACAGAGAACATAGAAGCTCTTATAATAAATGTGAAAAAACAGAAACCAGAAACTTCATTCATAATAATAACACACGATCCATTTTCTGCTTTCAAAATGGCCGATAATATTGCTGTTTTATTCTTTGGTAAACTGATACTCTTTGGGCCAAGAGAAATTGTAAAAGACCTTATGGAGAAGGAAAAGCTCGTTTTTGATATATTCAAAAGAGCAAATATATCTATTATAGAGGAATTCAGAGTGTCATGATTCCTTATTTCTCGTGAGAAAGCGACTTTGAGCAAAATTTTTAGGAAATTTTTATAATTTTAGGATATGCTTAGACTCTTTTTCTTTCTTTTTCTCGTCTTTTTACATATTTCCGTCTTTGCGCAAGATTCAGAGGATTTTGAAGGAGATGCTGAAATCTTTGGTCCGACCAGAGTAAACGGAACAGTTGGAAATGGTGCTTTGAGTGTTGGTATATCTCAGTGGGGGGAAATAACAGTTCTCAGATATCCTTCTCCTTCATTTTGGGATCAACTTGATTACAAAACCAAGGAAGGAGAAAGATCAAGAAGATTGAAGTATTTTGGAGCGCTTGAAAATCAGGGAGGTTTTATTTTCGTATATGATGGCTCAAATATGATCTCTTTGAGAGATCTTGATATTCAAAACATAAAGCAATATTATAAGAGTCAAGACTCCGGTGTTCTTGTAACTGAGTATTATGTTGACAAAGATACAAAAGTTTATGTTTATGATTTTGTTTATCCTGTCTCTGATATTTTTGTTAGAAGGATAAAGATAGAGACTGCAAAAGATTCTGACTTTTATGTTGTTCATTTTTTGAACCTTGCTCCAACAACTATAAAGGTTCCAAAGCTTCCACTTGAAGATTGGCAAGATGACACACGAAATGATTTTGCAGCTTTTACAACAGATGATGGAATTTCTGTTCAATTTGTTCCTTTCTCAAAAGACAGGGATTTTCTGAGATCTGAGTATGAAAAGATAAAGGGTTACACTTATGATCAGCTTCTCAAATACTCTTCTGAAATGACTGGTATATTTTTGGCATTTAAATTTTTCGGAACAAAAGGAGATTGGAGTTATGTTGGTTTTGATCAAAGATGTGGTGATGGTAGAACTATTCCTTCTGTGATTTCAGCTAGTGCATTTTCTAGAATCTTGAACAAAGATATTTTTGTTTCTGATAGAAGTTATAGTCTTTGCTCTGCTGATGCTTTTTCTGCTGTGAAAGCTTGTTCGCAAGGTGGTTGTGAGGACGTGTTTTTTGTTTTATCTGCCGGAAAAACACTTGATTCTGCTCTTTCAAATATAAGGTCTTTGAGTTATGAAAAGGTTCAACTTTTTGAATCACAAACTGATTTATTTTGGCAAAGTAATGTAAAAATCCTTGAATCTCAGAAGTTTTTCGGTTATCTTAATCAGGCAGAGAAGGAACTTTGTAAGAGAGCGCTTATATCTTTGATTCAGGCAACAGATCGAGAAACAAAGGCAACAGTTGCTTCTATATCTACTCAGCCACCGTATGCAGAAGATTGGCCAAGAGATGGGGCATACTTTAATTTGTTTTTGGGGCTTTCTGGATTTTCCGATTTAGCGGAAGAGCGAAACATTTTCTATGAGAAGGTTCAGAGCAAGGAGCAAGAAGGTGAAATACCAGCTGGAACTTGGCGTATGAACTTCTATGCAGATGGTATGATCGGTGGTCCGTGGGATTTTGAAATAGACCAGGTTGGCTTTGTTCTTTGGAGCTGGGCTAATCACTTGAACTTTACAAAGAACAAAATTGAGTTTGTAAGAAAAATATATGATGCTCTGAAACTTTCTTCATACGAAGTTCTGATAAACTGCAAAGACGATAGAGGAACTGGGCTACAGTGCTTGGCTCACGAGGATGATCAGGTTTATTCTTCTATAACTATGGTAGGTAGTGGAACGGTTTATGCCGGAATTAGAGCTGCAATGAAAATCGCAAAAATTATTGGTGATACCAAGCTTTACAAAGATCTTGAAGCAAGAAAGATTGAGCTTGAAAACGCGATTTTCAAGAACTATGCGGATCCATCAAGCGGTTTTATTTTTGTACCGGATGATCCTCATCAGGGTATGTCTTATGTTCTGTTTCCGGCAGACCTTCCAATGAGCGATGATTGGGTGGAAAATTACGGGAGATCTGCTATAAGAGTTCTATACTATAACTTCTATGAAGCAAAGTATCTTATATATGAGGCTAAGTGGATAATGTCTGTTATAGTTGCTGCTGAAAGATTGAAGAAAAGAAGATTTCAGGTTTATCAGGAGTTTCGCGGAGAAGCTGAGAAGTTTTTGAGGATTCTTGTTGAGGAAGTTCCAACATCAACAAAGCACATGGGTGAAGTTGTAAGAGTATTTGTTGATGAGAATGGAAGATACAGATATGAAAACAGAATTGCTATGCCACATATATGGGAAGCTACTTTGACCTGTCTTACATCAATTGCTCTAAGGTATCCTGAGTCGCTCAAATATATGGGAATAGATAGCTTAGACCAAAAACAAGAAGACGTCGCTTCTGGATGTCAATGCAGATCTTTTTCTACTGAGAGCTTATTGCTTTTGCTGCTGATATTGACCGTTTATTTCATAATGATGAGATTCACAGGAAGGTATAAAAATTTCAACAGAGTATAAGTTTTCCGCTGAGCGAAGTTCATATCAGAAGGTCTTTTTCTTTATCTCTGTGATTCACAATGCACTGAGCTCCGACTTTATTTTCTATAAATTCTTTTAGCTTTTCAGCAAAGGCAATTGATCTGTGTCTTCCGCCTGTGCATCCTATTGCTATTGTTGCAGTGTATCTTCCATCTTTTACCAATCTATCTTTTAGAAATTCGACCATTTCTTCTATCATTCTTAGATATTTGACTGCGTTCTCGTCAGAAAAAACATAATCTTGAACTTCCTTATTTGTTCCATCTAATTTTTTGAGCTCTGGATGAAAGTTCGGATTCCTAACAAATCTGACATCAAAAACAAGATCGGCCTCAGATGGTATTCCGTACTTGAATCCGAACGATAGAATATGAAAGACTATTGATTCTTTCTCTATTCCAGCAACTTCTCTTATTCTTTGCCTGAGTTGATGTATATTTATCTCTGTCGTGTCTATTCTGTAGTCTGAGTAATCTGCAATGGGTAGAAGAAGCTCTCTTTCAATTTTTATTGCTTTATCTATTGTTTTTCCTTCTTCAAACGGGTGTTTCCTTCTTGTTTCTTTATACCTTCTTATTATTGCGTCATCCTTTGCATCAAGGAAGATAAGTCTAACTTCATATTCTTTTTCTTTTCTCAAAGTTTCAAGTACATCAAGAAATTTTTTGACCATTTCGTTATCTCGGGGAGAGACTCCGAAAGTTATCAATTCTATTCCAGCTCTCTTTGTTAAAGATATAACTTCATGTATAAGATCAATAGGTATGTTATCAACTGTGTAATAGCCGAGATCTTCAAGTGTTTTCAAAGCTGTGGTTTTTCCTGAACCAGATATACCTGTTATGAATATAACTTTCACAGAATAAAATCTTATTTTGTATCGGGAATATCAATGAATTTGTTGAATATTTTTGAGAGTTTTTGAGCTTTTCTTCTTTGAGGTTGTACTGATGTTTCGCAGTGATTCTTAAGCGAGATACTTTTCTGGTATCGGAGTTTGTGTTAAAGCGAAATATTTCAATTGAGAATTCAGTTTTAATTCAAAAAGATATAATTTTGGCAAAATATATTTCAAAATGGCGGAGCATTTTGTTTTTGTCACAGGTGGTGTTATGTCCTCTTTGGGAAAGGGAATAGTTACAGCTGTAACATCTGCGCTTCTTGAAGATATGGGATTTTCAGTCAATGTTATAAAGCTTGATCCATACATAAATGTTGATGCTGGGACAATGAATCCGTTTCAGCATGGAGAAGTTTATGTAACAGATGATGGAGCAGAGACAGACCTTGATCTTGGTCACTATGAGAGATTTTTGACAATTACTATGACAAAAGCTAATAATGTGACAACCGGGAAGATATATTATGCTGTTATTCAAAAAGAAAGAAGAGGAGATTATCTTGGTAGTACGGTTCAAGTTATACCACACATAACAGATGAAATCAAGTCTAGGATAAAAGCTGTTGGTGAGGGTAAAGATGTAGTTGTTGTTGAGATCGGTGGAACTGTAGGAGATATTGAAAGCTTACCTTTTTTGGAAGCTATAAGACAGATGAAAAAGGAAGCGAAGACTTGTTATATACATACAACATACATTCCTGTTTTGGAATCAACATCAGGGGAACTGAAAACAAAACCCACTCAACATTCTGTAATGAAATTGAGAGAAATAGGTATTCAACCTGACATTATAATATGCAGAACAGAAAAAATTTTGCCTCCAGACGTAAAAAAGAAGATTTCTCTTTACTGTGATGTAGACGAGGAGGCTGTGATTTCGGATCCAGATATACAAGACATTTATGAATTACCTTTTATTTTCAAGAAGCAAGGTCTTCATAAAATAATTTCAATGAAGCTCTTTGGTACAGAACCAATTGAGATGTTCAATATGAAGCCGCGTGAACCGAAGCTTGAAAAGTGGCAAAAAATAATGTATAAGATAAGAAACTCGAAAGATATTGTAAAGATAGCAATAGTTGGTAAGTACACAACTCAAACTGATTCTTATCTTTCTCTGAAAGAAGCTGTAAAACACGGAGGAATTGCAAATGAAGTTAAAACCGATATTTTTTTGATTTCATCTGAAAATTTTGAAAATAACGGAGAATCTGTCAAGGTTCTCCGAGAATATGATGCTGTCATAATAGCAGGTGGATTTGGCTCAAGAGGTATAGAAGGTAAGATAAATGCTATAAGATTTTGTAGAGAGAACAACATACCAATTCTTGGGATATGTCTTGGGATGCAACTTATGGTTGTAGAATTCAGCAGAAATGTTTGTGGTTTGCATGGAGCTCATTCAACAGAGTTCAATAGTTCTACGAATTACCCAGTAGTAGATCTTCTTGAAGAGCAGAAAAGAATAAGTAATCTTGGTGGGACAATGAGGCTTGGAGCATGGAAAGTTAAGATAAAAGAAGGAACGTTAGCAAGCAGAATATATGGTGCTGAGGAAATTTATGAAAGACATAGACACAGATACGAGATATCTCCAAAATATATACCTTTTTTGACATCAAAGGGTATGGTCTTTTCCGGTTTCTCTTATATAGGAGATTTTGTTGTTCCTGAGATGGCCGAGATTCCAACTCACACATTTTTCCTTGGTGTCCAGTTTCATCCAGAATTCAAGTCAAAACCATTTGATCCGCATCCAATATTTTCATACCTTGTGGCAAAAGCACTTGAGACGAAAAAAAATAGAGAGATGTTTGTTTGAATTGCGGTGTTGAAAAAATCAATCTGTATTTTGAGGTTATTCAGACTAAAAGAAGTATTTTTTGTAGATAACTTGTGATCACACGTTCTTGGCAAAGTTTTCAAAATTATTTTACCTTAACATGGTAAGTTATCTCGTTTTTCAAGATAAAACACAGTGAAATTTGAAATAAGAGAAAACTAAAAATTTGGAATCTCCTTTTGGGGGATTTTATACTAATTTGATTATGAAAATACATAAGATCTACCGAGAACAGTTTGTTCCAAAAGATATAGAGCAGGTATTTTCTTTTTTTGAAAGACCTGAGAATCTTTCAATTATAACTCCTCCAGAGTTGAATTTTAAGATAATTACGCCTTCTCCCATTCCTATGAGGCAAGGAACACTAATAGATTATGTTATAAGGGTTTTCGGCTTACCTTTTAGATGGACGACCTATATATCTGTTTATGAGCCACCGAAGATCTTTGTTGACGTGCAGATAAGGGGCCCGTATAGTTTTTGGCATCATACACACAGATTTTTTCCAAAAGACAAAGGCACAGTTATCGTAGATGAAGTTCTTTACTCTTTACCATTTGGATTTATCGGCGAAATTGTTCATCTTATTTCTGTGAGAAAATCTCTTGAAAGAATATTTAATTACAGGAGTCAAAAGATTCGAGAGATATTTGAGCAGTAGTTTGAAACAGTTTGGAAGCTTTCCTAAAAATTCTATAAATCTCTGGATTTTAAGATTTGTTTTTATATAGATATAATCTTTATTTACACAGAAAAATAGATAACAACGATGTCTGGAGGAGAACAGAAAAGTTTAATTAAATTGGTTATTCCTCCAATTCTAGAAGAAATACTCAAAAAATTAGCTAGGTATTTCAATTTAAAAAAGGAACAACTTGAGTACATACCAGAAGGATGGGACTATTTAAGAAAGGTGAAGGGCTGGAATGTATCTTCAGTTCTGCAGTATTATATCTCCCATTGGGATGAGTTTGTTGAAACTATTAAAAGTAAAAGGCCTATCGGAACAGATCTTGTAGGTCACAATACATTTATAACTTTTTCTTATGTTCTTTTGTTTGCTTCAAGGGGAAAAAAGAGAATCAGAATGTTGGATTGGGGTGGTGGCATTGGGCACTATTATATACTAAGTAAGACAATTATTCCAGATGTCAGGATAGATTATGTTTGTAAAGATGTTCCAGTTCTCTGTGAATATGGTCGGAAACTCTTTCCGGAAGCAAAATTTTATGATAATGATGACTATTTGAATCATACATATGATTTTTCTTTAGTGAGCGGTTCTCTACAATATGCCATAGACTGGAAAAAAACATTATCAGATATAAAGAAAGTTACTGATGGATATATATTTGTTACAAGATTGCCGGTTGTTCAGAAATCTCGTCCGTTTTTAGTTTTACAAAGAGCATATGATACGGAATTTTTGGGATGGGTTTTTAATAGAGAAGAGTTTATTGAGTATGCTAAAGAGATTTCTCTTGAGTTGGTTCGTGAATTTCTGATTTCAGATAAAGTTTATGTATATCGTGCTCCAGAACCATTCGATAATAGAGGTTTTCTTTTCTCTACAATGTAAAATCGTTGCAATTCATATTTGATAAAAGAATGATATGAAAGTGCGAGAAGATCTTTATAATCTGCTTTCCCAAAATAAGTAACACTAAAAAATTTTTGAAAGACATTTCTGCATTATTTATACAAAGTAATAAATTATTGTTGAGATATTTACCTTTCTCGCTATTGAAATGAGGATGCCGTGATGAGAATTGGCTTTATATTTCAGAGAAATTATTTCAGTGGAGGTAGTTTTACCTATGAGATAGCTATGGCTCTTACATTCAAGAAGCTCCAATACGATACTATTTTTTTTGTCTATAACGAATCTCAGAGAAATTCTCTAGCTCGGTATGGAATAGACGCTGTTGTTTTGAAGAAATCTTTATCTGACAACATTATAAGGAATCTATTGAGAAATCCATTTTCTTACTGGCTTCCTAGAAAATATATGACTATCATTGAGAAGCAGTTGAAGAGTTACGGGGTTGATATTGTATATTTACCATCTCCGGATGTGTTGGCGATGGATCTTATAGAAACTAATTTCATTATAACTGTTCTTGATCTGTGTCATTTGGATTTCCCTGAATTTCCCGAGGTAAATTTCCATAGGGAATTTGAAATGAGGGAAGAACTCTATAAATCTACGCTGAGAAAAGCTGTTGCTGTAATTACCGATAATGAATATACCAGCAAAAAGATTTCTCAAATCTATGGTGTATCTCCTGAAAGAATTCATATAATCCCATATTCACATATCTCTACGGTTTATCTCGCCAGTATGGAGAGGAATATTAGATACGACGATATAAGGAAGAAATATTCAATCGGTGGGGAGTATTTATATTATCCTGCTCAATTTTGGGCTCATAAAAATCATGTTTATATAATAGATGCTCTAAAAATTCTACATAGTAGAGGGTTGATTATAGAAGCTGTTTTCAGCGGATCCGACAAAGGCAATCTCAACTATGTGCTAAATTATGCGGAGAAAGCTGGACTGAAGAATTATGTGAAATATTTAGGCTTTGTAAGTGATGAAGATAAATATCTCCTGTACAAAAATGCTTTGGCTCTGGTTATGCCTACATACTTCGGACCAACAAATATACCACCGCTTGAAGCTTTTGCTCTTGGGGTTCCGGTTATATACAGTGATATAGAAGGTTTGAGAGATCAGGTCAAAGATGCTGCATTGCTATGTGATCTCAGAAATCCGCAAAGCTTAGCTGAATGTGTAGAGAAAATATTCCATAATCAGAATATCAGGGATAAACTTATAGAAGGTGGGAAAAAGATATTACAACATTCAGTAAAAGATAACAAAGTTTTGGAGATCTTGTCTGATATTTTAGACAGTTTTCAAAGAAAACTCAAATGCTGGAAAAGTTATTAGGATAACTAATCGTATGATACATCTTTTGAATGAATCACCTTTGATTTCATGCAAATTTCTAAATTAAAACTTTTTGAATTTTTATAAGGATTTTTATATGGCCTTTTCAAGAAAATTTTACTTAGATTGGATAATTTATCAGTATCTGATATGCTATCTCCAATAGTTATATTCGCGTGGAGAAGACCAAAACTATTTCTTCAAACTATTGATTCTCTTTCGAGATGTTACCTTTTCAAGGAAAGCGATGTTTTTGTTTTCATAGATGGTCCAAGGTATGATAAAGATGATATCTTGATAGAAGAAACCTATAAGATCGCTCAAAAAATAAAAACGAGAAAGTTAGAAATAATACGTAGGGATAGCAACTTTGGTCTGAAGAATAACATAAAGATGGGAGTTGGTGAGGTAATATCCAAATACGGTAGAGCAATAGTTGTAGAGGAGGATTTGATTTTCACGAGAGACTTTCTCATTTTTATGAATAGGGCTCTTGAATACTACTCTGATATTCAGAATGTATTTTCTGTCACAGGATACTGCCCTCAAATCAATATACCACAGGATTACAAATATTCTGTGTTCTTCTTTTTCAGAGTTTCTTCTTGGGGATGGGGTACCTGGGAAAGAGTGTGGAAGGGTTTTGAAAATTTTGAACTAAGTTGGAATCATTTTGAAAATGTCGTAAATGATCCGGTGGAATTCCATAGGTTCTGTGCTGGTGGATACGACTTAAAGGATATTGCTTTGAATGCTCTAAATAAATCTTGGGCTATAGAGTTCCAGTACTATCATTATCTTAGTTCTTCACTTTGTGTTTATCCTATAAAAACAAGACTGAAACATATAGGTTTCAGGGAGGGAGAGAATACAGGTTTCCAAAGAATCAAATTTTCAGATTTTCCTTTTGATCCGGAATTTTCTGAACATAATTACAGCTTTCCATCAAAAATATTTGTTGACTGGAGGATATTTTGTGATTTCCATAGGCACATAAACGATGTTGTAAGGCCTCCTTCTTTATACGAGAAAATACTTTTTTATCTGAACGAATTGAAAGTAAGACCTGATTGGGTTTTTAGGAAATTAAAAAACAAGGTTCTTCTTAAAGATAAAAATAATGCCAAAAAGTAATAAACAATTTTTTCCATACTTTACTAGAAATTCTATATAATTTACGAAGCATTAAGATAGACCCTGATCTCTGATTGGCATCAAAAGATTCAGGAAATATTTGGGTTATAGCTCAAATATATACTTTTTTAATTATGTTTTTTTACATTTTTTCTTTATTCTTGTACACTTCGGAACCGCCATTTTTTGTTTCAAAAGCACTAGATATAGATAGCTTGAAAAAACTTACTCAAAATGATGTAGTTATAATAACAAGAAGGTGCAGGGATCTAGAAGGCAGAGAAAACTATCTTTCGATATCTTCTGTTAGAATAAAAGGTAATAAGGAGAATGTAATGAATATTTTTAAAGATAACCAAAGAATAAAGCAAGCTTTACCAGATGTGAAAGATGTAAAAGTTGTTAAGAAGTATTCCGATAGAGAGTATGATGTGGAGTATGATATATCTTTAAAAATTTTTGGTGGAATAAAGATATCTGTGAAATACTTATCTCATGTGGTTGTGGGAGATAATTATATTTATTCTTACATAAAGGATGGAAAGAATAGGGGAGGCTGGAGAATAACTGAATTTTTTGAAGACAATGGATCAACAGTGGTGGTTCTCTCAATGTGTGAATTTGTAAGGGTGGCACCAATTGCAAATGAAATCTTTTCTGCAAATCCGCACTTTGAAGTAGGAATAATCAGTTCTACTGGGCTCATAACTTTAACACAATTCAAAAAGTATATAGAGCGCGTTCAGTAGATGGAATAAAATATTTGTTTCTGTACAACAAGATATATTGTCATGGATTCGCACTCGTTGTACATGTTCGCCGGATTGCTTTTTTTCGTCAAAATAATTCAGCTTGTTTTTTCATTTTGTAGCTGAAAATTCTATCTGATTTTTTGCGTTGTGTAGGACTATCTTTAAGAGAATCCGTTGAGCATTTATGTTTCTGCTAGAGCGTATTTTATGTGAAACAGGGTAAATTCTATTAGTTACTTTGATGCAAAGCAATCTGAGATTTTAATTCATTTCGTATGTAAGATACAAATTAAAAACTTATGAGATTTTTTACAGCGGGTGAATCACATGGTAAAGGTATATTTGCTTTCGTCGACGGATTTCCAGCTGGACTTAAGGTAGATAACGATTATATAAACAAGTTGCTTTTTTTAAGGCAGGGAGGATATGGAAGGGGGGGAAGGCAGAAAATAGAAAAAGATCAGATAGATATACTTTCTGGTATAAGAAAAGGCATAACAACCGGTGCTCCGATACTTATTGCGGTTTGGAATAAAGATTTCAGAGAGGTCAAAGAAAGTTTCGTTCCAAGGCCGGGTCATAGCGACCTTGCTGGAGCTTTAAAGTATGGAATCAAAGATACAAGGTTTATATCAGAACGAGCATCCGCGAGAGAAACTGTTGGACGAGTTGCTGTTGGAGCTTTATGTGAATTACTACTCAAAGAGTTTCAGATAGAGCTGATTTCTTTTGTTACAGAAATAGGTGGAATCAGGGCACGGATTCCGGAGATCACAGATTACTCAGATTTTAGCCGGATTATAGAAAATTCTGAACTCTATACTCCGGATAGCGAAGCAGAAGCGAAGATGAAGGAGATGATAGATGCAGCTCGAAGGAAAAAAGATACTTTGGGAGGTGTCTTTGAGGTGAGAGTAAAAGGAGTTCCGCCTGGTCTTGGATCGCATACTCAGTGGGATAAAAAGCTTGATGGTAGAATTGCGCAAGCTGTTATGAGTATTCAGGCAATAAAAGGTGTTGAGATAGGAATAGGTTTTGAGGCAGCAAGAAGATTTGGCTCGGAAGTTCATGATGAGATAATCATTGAAGACGGAAAAATAAAAAGAGCTTCGAATAGAGCTGGAGGAACCGAGGGAGGAATGACGAACGGAAATGAAATCGTGGTCAGAGCAGCAATGAAACCTATATCCACTCTTTATAATCCTTTGAGATCTGTGAATCTTGAAAGTTTGAATCAGGAGCCTGCACTTGTCGATAGATCAGATATATGTGCTGTTCCTGCTGCTTCAATTGTAGGT
Source organism: Candidatus Calescibacterium sp. (assembly GCA_025060505.1). Classification (GTDB taxonomy): domain Bacteria; phylum Calescibacteriota; class Calescibacteriia; order Calescibacteriales; family Calescibacteriaceae; genus DRWZ01. The sequence continues at coordinate 53,052 of JANXBU010000004.1, read as the reverse complement.
AGGGCAGCTGTTGCAATAGAAGTAACGCGCGCTATGATAGAAAAATTTGGTGGAGATTCTCTCTCTGAGATGCTTGAAAACTATAAAAACTACATCAAAAGATGTGAGAATATTCAAGAGTGGATAAAATAAATTGGGCGTTCAGTTGATTAGTTGAGATATGTTTTTACACCGGTTTGATTTTACATCATTTTGAATAGAAGTTTATTGTATACTTCCCTATCATTATGATGAGATTGATTTATGAGAAGAGATTTAAATAAAAAACTTCGTGCTCAGTTGCAAACATCTGGAAATTTTGAGGAAGAGAATATCGAGTTTCAAATAATGAAGAACATCTGTTGATATCTGGACAAAAAATATGTAGTTCAAAAATTGTTGCAGGGTAACTCTATGGTTACCAGAACGAATTTCAAGAGCTTCTGTGTTACATTTTTTGTGATTACATCAAAATAAAGGTTTGGAGAAAAGTTTAAGTTATACTAATTCTTTGAAAGAGATTTTTTTGGAAGTTCAGATATTTAAGCTAGGCGGTTTTTTGTAAGAAATTCTTGATCATTCAATATATGGGGTAATCCTTCATATACAACTTTGCCCTTGTTCAAAACTATTATTTTGTCGCAGATTTCTTTGGCGATTTTTGGTTCGTGTGTTGAGATCAAAATTGTCTTTTTTGATTTTAAGCTTATTATTATCTGCATAAGCTCCCGTCTTGAAGCCGGATCAAGTTCAGATGTCGGTTCGTCAAAAATCAATATATCAGGATTGAGGACCAACGCTGTTGCTATGCATACTTTTTTCTTCTCGCCAAAGCTTAAATGGTGCGAGCTCTTGTTTTTAAAATCCTCAATTCCTAATTTGTTTAGAACATCTTCTATGATAGCTTTTATTTCGTTTTCTTTTATACCATACTGTCTTGGTCCAAAAGATATGTCCTCATATACTGTTGGCATAAACAGTTGATCATCTGGATTCTGAAATACAAAACCTATATTTCTCCTCAGTTCGTAGATGTTCTTTTGTGAGACTTTCTTCCCGAATATTCTGATTTCTCCTTGAAATTTAAGAACCCCGCAGATGCACAGAAGAAGTGTTGTTTTACCAGAGCCATTTGGACCTAATATTCCGAATGTTTCACCTTTATTTACGAAAAAAGAGACACCATCGAGAGCTAAAGTGTCGTTCGGATATTTATACCAAACATTTTTTACTTCTATTGCTTCTGTCATCTGTTTTCTATCATTTGATTTTTCCTGTCATTTAATTTTTCCGTCAAATCCTCTCAGAAGCATTGACCAATAAACTCTTTCGGATCTATCATAGGTCTTTATGAAAAGAACTCCTATCATTGCACCTATGGTTCTGATTTTCAGTCTCTTATATGTTCTTATTTTTGCTGAGTAGATCATTTTTTCTGCTTCGTCAATGAGTATAAAGAAGTATCTATATATGAATGAAAGCAGAACTAAGATTAATTTTGGAACTCTGAGATATGATAAGCTTTTGAGCATCTCTGGAAATTTTGTTGTTTGTGTTAATAGTATAAGCAGGGTTATCATGATGTAGGCGTTCAGAAATGTTTTGTAAAGCACGGTGCTTTCCGAGAGCTTTGAAAAAAAGTTAGTCAGGGCTATCACAAAAACGAAAGGTAGGATCACTAGTGTTCTTTTCAAAATAAAAATCAACGGAACTTTTGAAAGATAAGTTATTACAAGAGTTACAGAACCAATCAGGATGTATGTTACGATTTGAAAAGGGATTATGTTCAGAAGTATTCCTATTGATAAAAATAAAATAAGTTTGAGAACAGGATTTATTTTGTGAACAGGAGAGTTGATGTAGCTGTACTTATCAAAGAAGGAGTGCTTCATATTTTAGGTATATTACGAAGGTTTGGTTTGATTTTGTCTATGGTCAGTAATATAATATAAGTTACGACTGCTTCAGTGGTCGCAGAAACAATGTGAGCCAGAATCATTGAAATCAAACCTATTTTTAGGTCAATTTTACCAGAAAAATACAGTTCTGCTGATACCAAGAGTGCTCCAAGTATAGTGCTTATCCAAGAGGAAACAGCTGCTGAAATATTTCTCGGGTAGATTCTGTATATCATGTATCCTATAAAGCAGCTTGTTGCTGCAATGTTGAGTATATTTGCTCCAAGAGATAATACTCCTCCATGCTGTAGAAGAATAGCTTGTAAGATCAGTACAGAGCTCATTATAGTGAATCCAGAAAACGGTCCAAGTAAAACAGATATGATCACACCACCAGATAAGTGAACAGATGTTCCACCAAAGACCGGAAATGAGATGATTTGAGCAACAAAAACGAAGGCAGCTGAAACTCCCATGAGTGGTATCCTCTGTGGATCTGTGTCTTTATTTAGCTTCTTTATACTATATGCCAGTAAAGAGATTGAGATCAGATTTGAAACAACAGATGTTTTAAGATCAAGAAATCCATCAGGAATGTGCATGTTTTTGCATTTTCTTTACTTCTCTCTTCGCATATATGTAGAATAATATTCCAGTCAGACCGAATATAATGCTTAATCCAATCAGAATCCTTTGCCACAGAGGTACTGAATAATTTGCACCAAGAACTCGAATTTCTTCGGTTATTTCTATGTGTTTTACAAGTCCGTGTCCTGTGCTATCTGATATTTCTATTCTCCATTTTCCTTTTTCATCTGGTAGAAAGAAGAAATATCCGTTTTTATCTGTTGAACATATCTGAAATTCTTTTTTATCATCAGAAGGAGAGAATATCTTAACATTAGCTGACGATAATGGCGTTCCATCGCTGTAGTAAGCTCTGATACCCATTCCTCCTTCTTTTACAAAGTTCAGCTCAATATCGTGAGCAAGGACATAGTTATTCAGAACGGTAGTCGACTTGAAAAATGTTGTAAGAAGAGGTAAAAATATGAGAATCGATTTGGTCGGTGTTCTCTTTATTTCCTTTTTCTTGGTTATATTTTTTTCATTTGTAATAGATTCATAAATTCTATTTTTCATGGAAGATTCATAGATAGTTAAATTTATTTTGTTTTCAGATTTTTCAATTCGTTGCGATAGAAGGAATCTATGCATTCAGGAGATATCAAGGTTTTCGATTATCGATATTGCTGAAGGTAGTTTCATATGAGCTTGTGTGTAGATAGTGTTTTCGTGCATGGAGAAAATCTTGTGCGATATTTCTTCTCCCTTCTTTGCTGGTAAGCAATGAAAGACAAATTTTCCTGAAAGGAGGCTAAGCTTTGAATCATCAAGTGCGTAGGGAAGTAGTTTTTTATATTTTTCCTCATCGTGTTCTTGTCCCATAGAGAACCAGACATCAAGGTATAGAATATCAGAATCTATCAGAGCTTTCACAGGGTCTGTTTCTAATTTGTAATTTCCTTTTTCTTCTGGCTCAAGCCCGTTTGGAGTTGAAAATATCAGTTCAAATGTTCCGAGAACCTTTTGAGCTTCTATCCAAGATCTTGCTACATTGTTCTTTGCATCTCCGAGAAAGCATATTCTTTTGTTTATATAATCTCCGGTAAGAAGTTTTATAGTTGCGAGGTCTGAAATTATCTGTGTTGGGTGAGAAAGATCACTCAGAGCGTTGATGATAGGTTTTTCAATATTTTCAGCAAAAGTTTCCAAGGTTCTGTGATCATACACTCTTGCTATTATGAGATCAATATATCCAGAAACAACTTTTATAAAATCTCTTTTATCTTCTCCTCTTGAAATCTGAGTTTCAGATGGACTTACGAAAATTACTTCTCCACCTAGTCTTCTGATTGCGGAATCAAAAGATATTCTTGTTCTTGTTGAAGGTTTTTCAAAGTAGATCAAAGATATTTTCCCTTTCAAATCTCTTTTTGGTTTTAGGTTTTTCTGATTAATCTGATGAAAAATTTCGACTGATCTATCTATGAGGTTTTCAAGCTCTTCTTTTGTGAGATCATATAAGGTAAGAATGTTTTTCAAATTTCAGGTACCTCCTTTTCTATGTTTGTTCTTCAAATTGATCTCTTGAAAATAGCTCCTGATAATCTTGTCTTTTTCTTGATACAAAATATTTTTGGTTTGAGATTATTATCTCTGGTGGAAACAGTCTTCCATTGTAGTTTGATGACATAGTTGTTGTGTAGGCTCCAGCATAAAGAACACATATCAGATCCCCCTCTTCCAAATTCGGAAAAACTATATCTTGTGCTATATAATCTGAGTTTTCACATATCGGACCAACTATATCAAAAACTTTCTCGGTGCTGTTTCTTAGGTTTACAGGTATTACTTTGTGTGAGACTTTATATAGTGGAATTCTCAGAGTTTCTGTCATTCCTGAGTCAACTACCAAAAATACCTTGCTACCTTCTTTTTCCTTTTTTCTTATTACCTTTGAGATAAGTATGCCGGAAGGTGCAGAAAGGTATCTTCCAAGTTCAAATATTACTTTGTATTTTTCTCCGATGTTTTTGAAACAATCTATATATTCCTTTAAGTTTGGTTCTTCAAGTTTTTCGTAATCTAATCCAAGTCCTCCTCCAACATCAACGTACTTGATTTTGCATCCAAGGGACTCTATTTTTCCAAGAAAATTCTCACATAGCTCTGAGGCTTTTCGGAATATTTCAAGATCTTTTATCTGCGAGCCAAGATGGAAGTGAATTCCTTCAATAGGTAGGCCGTTTGAGATAGCGTTTTTGTAAAGCTCCAATGCTAAATCTTCATTGATTCCAAACTTTGATTCCTTCTTACCAACACCTAAGTAAGGATGTAGTTTATCGAGTGCTATTTCGAATTTTACTCTGAAAGATATACCAAAGTTCAGATTTTGTGATTTTGAAATTTCCTTGACCGCTTTGTACTCAGACTCGCTTTCTATGTTGAGGAGTAATATTCCTTCTTTTTGAGCCATTTGTATTTCTTCATTAGTTTTGCCGACCCCGGAGAAAACAATTTTTTTCGGATGTACTCCGGCTTTCCTTGCGATATATAGTTCTCCACCAGAAACAACATCAACTCCATAACCTTCTTTTTTTGCAGCTAAAATGAAATATGGATTATTGTTTGATTTCAGTGAGAAGCACAACAGGTGATCATAGTCTGTGTTTTCTTTTAGTCTTCTTATTCTCTTCACAAATTCCTCAGTTGAGAATATGAAGACGGGTGTCCCTACATTCTCTGCGATTTCTTTAATATTCACTCCGTACCAGTGGAGTGTATTGTCTCTGTACTCAAAATTGTACTTCCCAAGCTGCTCAGTTATCATTGAGATTAAAATAAATAATCAGTATAAATGATATGTATTATAATCTCAAAATCTTTGTGATTTTTGAGAGAACTTTTAGCAATTGTATTCAAAAATATTTGAACAATTGTTCAAATTTTCTGATTTTTTTGTTCTGATTTTTTTCTTTGTATAACTTGATTTGATAGCATAAAAATTGTGAGATTATGGGTATAAGAGCAAGTTCCAGAGATCTAAAAGGAGGAAGAAAATATGTCAAACCTAAATGAAAAGGTAGTAATAACGTGTGCTTTATCTGGTGCTGTTGCAAACAGGACGCAGTGTCCATACATACCTTATACTCCTGAGGAATATGCTGCCGAAGCAAAAAGAGCTTTTGAATCTGGCTGTACCGTTGTGCATATACATGCGAGAAGACCTGATGGAACTCCATCATATCTTGTTGAGGATTTCAGAAACATAGTAGATGCTATAAAAGCAGAGGTTCCGGAGATGATAATAAACCTTTCAACGGGGGCTGTGGGTTTAACAAGAGAGCAGAGGATTGCTCATGTTGTTGACCTTAAACCAGATATAGCAGCGCTGAACATGGGAACAATGAACTACGCCAAATATAGTCCGAAAAGAAAAAACTGGGTTTTCGCTTTTGAGTTCATAAATTCAATATGGGATATAGAATACTTCATAGAAAACATGGTTAAAGTTGGTACAAAACCAGAATGTGAATGTTTTGATCTTGGCCATATAGAAACAATATATCCGCTTCAAGACAAAGGCTTGTTGAAGATATTTCAGGTAAGCATAATACTTGGTGTTGTTGGTGGAGCTTCTGCTGATCCGAGAAATCTTGTTTATCTTTCTACAAAAGTCCCAAAGGATGCACAGTGGGGAGTTATTGGTATTTCAAGAGAACAATGGGCTCTTGTTATGCAGGCTGCTCTTATAGGTGGAAATGTAAGAGTTGGTTTTGAAGATAACTTTTATCTTCCAAATGGCGAGATGGCAAAGTCAAATGGAGAGTTAGTTGAAGCTGCAGCTAAGATAGTAAAGATGGTCGGAAGGGATATAGCAACCCCAGAAGAAGCAAGGAAGATTTTGAGACTTGATGAAGCCAGAGCTTTGGCTAACGGAGGATAATAAAACATGCCAGCGAGATTCAGTACAATAGATGACATTCAAAATATGATAGTCCAGTTTATAGGCTTCAAGCTACCGAGAACTTACACTCAAGATGAAAAGAAAGAGTTTTTGAGTCATCTTGTTTCAGAGGAGATTTTTACCGAAACATACTCAACTGTTGGGATAAGAAAAGAGATGGATTTTCTTATGTTCCAGATGCACAAAGATCTTGAAGTTCTTTCAGGAAGAATGAAAAATATGCTCAAGACGTCGTTGGGAATAAAAAGTGAAGTGTCTTTAATATTGACCGGAATTATAAAGAAATCAAAATACGGCTCAAAAGTTCCACTTGAAGATTACGCTATTATTGGAAACTCTCAGAAAGGCAAATACCTTATAGTTTATCCTTTTGTTAAGACTGCTGATTGGTATCTTGAAGATTTCAAGAAAAGAGCAGAAATGATGGCAGAGCATGTGAAAATCGGAAGAAAGTATCCACAAGTGAAACAGCTTCTTTCGTATTCGTTTGGTATTGATGACCAGGAGTTTATAGTTGCCTATGAAACCGATGATCTTGTTTTGTTTCAGGAGCTCGTGATGGAACTCCGGGAAACACAGGCAAGAAGATATACTTTAAGAGACACTCCAATAATTACAGCTATACGCACCCCGCCGAACGAGATTATTTAGACAAGTAAAAATTCTCTCCTTATTTAGCTCGGAAAAGATCCGGGTTGGGAATTTATACCTCCCCTATTGTCTTCCCGTAAATTAGGTATCTGCTTACATACTCTTTGACTTTCCCCTCAAAATCCCATAGTTTCTTTACATCGTATCCTGTGGACACTAACTTAGATATATCAGCTTCGGTGAAGTTCTGGTACTGCTTCTTTATGTTCTCTGGTGTATCAAAATACTCTATTTTTGGTTCTTTGTGTAAAGCTGAGAATACTGCCTTCACAAGTTCATTGAATGAATGAGCTTTTCCTGTTCCACAGTTAAAAATACCGCTATATCCTTTTTCAAATAAATAAAAGGTTATGTCAACCGCGTCTTTGACATATATGAAATCTCTTTTCTGTTCTCCGTCCGGTATTTCTGGAACAAAAGATTTGAAAAGCCTGACATATCCGTTCTGTGTTATCTGATCGTATGCCTTTGAAACGAAACTTCTCATCTCTCCCTTATGATACTCACCGGGACCAAAAACATTGAAGTATTTTATCCCAAGGGCGTATTTTAGGTATCCATTTCTGTAAAGCCAAAGGTCAAAAAGATGTTTTGACATAGCATAAGAATTCAGAGGTTTGAGTTTTTCAAGTTCTTTTTCATTGTCTCTGAACCCATTCTCTCCGCTTCCATATGTTGCAGCTGATGAGGCGTATACGAATTTTGATTTCTTCTCAAGAGATAGTAAGAAAAGTTTTTTTGAGAATTCGTAATTTTCTCTGAGAACTACTCCGAAATCTTCTTCTGTTGTTGAGGTTTTAGCTCCGAGATGAAATATCACATCAATTTTCGTTTCAGATAAAACATCAAAAGTTTGACTTTTGTCAAATACATCATGAAATTTGAGACCAGATAGATTTTTCCATTTTACCTGAGATTTGGAGCTATAGAATGAATCAAATATCAGGATTTTGTCTATTCCATTTTGGTTAAGTCTGTGAATGAGGGCACTTCCTATGAAACCTGCTCCTCCAGTAACCACAACCATTTTTTTTCCTCCTTTGCAAATCGAACTATTGAGAATATAGCTCTTATTTTTTCTCCGATCATTTCAAATTTTATTTTTTTAGGATTTACATCTATCCATTTTATTCTCCCTTTATCGTATATTTTGACTTCTCCTGCACCATACATTTTTTCCGGTATTACACCTTCAAAGGAATTATATTCTACGGGATGAGGTTCTGTTTCTATTAGAAGTAGTTTTTCCCCTTTTTTCGGAAATTTAGCCTTTGGAACTGCGAAGCTCCACATTACAGTTTCTCTTTTTTTGATATCAAAACCTAGCTTTCTGTAAGATTCTTTTTCTATTATCTCAAAATCATCTTCTGTTGCCGGAACTTCAAGTCTCAGATCCCAGTGGAGTTTTTTCGCTCTGTGTTCATGTATCACAAATTCACCTTCTGTATTCTTCTCAGGAAGTTTCATATATTTAGAGTATATTGAGTGTATATAACTTCGGAAACATCTGTATTATTTGTTAGTTTTATGTTTTGTTGTTATGTTGGACTTTTAGGATTATGCTAGATTTGAAAGATATACTTCGTTTACTTTGCTGAAAAATTCTGTTTTATTTGTGATGCAGTATGACAAAAATGATGAAAGTAGGTTTCAGAATTGTTTTCTTATCAAAATGCTTGATAAAAGCTCTTTGAGAAAATATGTATCGGAAATGCATTATGTGAATGCATTATGTAATAGAAAAATTTTTTTTATGAGGTCAGAGTTGATTCATATAAATCTATTATCTTTCCGATAATTTTTTGCCAATCAAACTGTTGAGCATATTCTTTTCCTTTTTCTGAAAGTTCTTTTCTAAGGTCTTCTCTATAATACATTTCAACAATTGCTCTTGCTAAAGCATCTTCATCTTGAGGATTCACTATTATTCCATATCTGCCATTTTGAAGTGTTTCCACATAGCCTTCCGCATTTCCTGCTATTACAGGTTTTCCGGCTGCCATAGCTTCAAGTAGAACTATTCCGAAACTCTCACCTCTGGTTGATGGGAATACGCAAACATCAGATGATTTGTATATTCTTGGTAGTTCCTCATAACCTACTTTTCCTAAAAACAGCACGTCTTTTTCTATCTCATCTGTAAGGAAGCTCATGTAGTAGGTTTTGAATCCATCTCCAACTATAATGAGCCTTGATCTAGGTATTATCTTTTTTACGGTTCTGAATGCTCTTATGAGATGTTTTACTCCTTTGCGAGGTTCTAGTCTCCCGACATAGAGTATTTTAAATTCATCATCGTTAAAGATTTCAAGTGGTTTTGCTTCCGAAAATATTTTGTAGTCTATTCCATTTGGTATGATTCTTATTTTCTCCTTCGCTATTCCGAGTGTTTTTTGCAGCATCTGGGAAGCAGAATTTGAAACCGCTATAAAATTTCTTATTCTGCTCTTTATTGATTTAAGTATCGTATCACTTATGATTAGAATCATTTTTTCTACTTCTTCTTTGAAAACGTGAAATGTAGATAGATACCTATATCCTGTATCATCTGATACGAATGGAATACAAAATGGATGATAAGGTTCGTGCAGGTGGACTATATCAAATTTTTCTTTTCTCAGAATTTCTTTCGCTCCAAAAGCAAGAGTTATGTGAGATAATGAACCGTTGTAAACTATTTTTATGGGTTTCCCAAGTTTTATATGGTCTTGTGTACTTATCAGTTCACATTCACCAAAGTCTGGAGAAATAATCTTGACATCTATACCTTGATTCTTCAAGATACGATATTTTTGGTAAACGTGAGTTGAAACACCCCCAAAATGAGGATAAAAATATGGAGTTATTATTCCAACCTTTATTCCCTTCATAGAAAGAATTTATTTAAGGTTTTTTGCTCTAAATTAGATTTTTGGAAAAGATCTGGATTGCTTATTCAAAACTAAACTATAAATTTATATGATTGGTGTTGGGGCATCTAGAAACATATCACAGAAAAGATACAATACTCTGAACTCATTTATGAAAGAATATTTTGGAGAGAAAGTCTACAAAGTTTCTGTTGATGGAGGATTTACTTGTCCTGTTAGGGATGGAACGAAGGGTTGGAGAGGATGTATATTTTGTAATATAAAAAGCTTTACTCCCCCGTATGCCGAAAGGGCAAGGTCTGTAAAAGATCAGATTCTTGAAGGAATAGAAAACGTAAAGAAATTCAGGAAAGCAAGAAAGTATGTTGTGTATTTTCAACCATATACGAATACTTATGCTGATGTAGAAAAACTAAGAAAATTGTACAATGAAGCGCTGGAGGCACACCCAGATATTGTGGGAATTTTCATAGGAACTCGTCCAGACTGTCTTTCATATGAAATTATTGATCTACTTGATGAGCTCAATAGAAAAACTTTTCTTGTTGTGGAACTGGGACTCCAGAGCTCAAATAACAGAACACTTGAACTGATAAAGAGAGGTCATACTGTTGAGGACTATATAGATGCGACGAAAAAATTGCACGAGCGCAATATAAGAACCCTTCCACATATCATAATTGGTCTTCCGGGAGATACAGAGCAAGATTATATAAATGGAGCAAGGCTTATTTCAGATCTCGGAGTGTTTGCAGTTAAGATACACCCGCTGCATGTTGTCAAATTTACGGAGCTTGAACTTTGGTACAGGAAAGGGGAATACAAACCCCTTGAGATTTCAGAGTATGTAGAATATGTTGGTTTGTTTTTGGAGAATCTTTCTCCAAGGATATACATAGCTAGAATAACAGGAGAGGCTCCTGATAAATTTCTGGTTGCACCTGAGTGGTGTAAAAATAAGTTCAAGGTTATGCAGGAAATAGACCTTTACCTTGAAAAAAAGAATATCTATCAGGGAGCAAGTTATGAATCTCAAAGGATTGTTAACATATATCAATAAATGGAGCAGGTACTGGAGGCTTTACTTGAAGATGGTATAATAACAGAAAGGGATGTAGCAAAAATAAGAAAATCGAAAAAAGATGTTTCTGAATATTTGATTGAAGAAGGTTTTTTCGGTGAAGCTTCGTACTGCGATTGGTTCAGTAGAACCTTCGGATTTGATCAGCTTTCGGATTCTGAATATCTGGATTTTTCGCTCGTGAAAATTTTTCCGAAATCTCTTATTCTTGAACATAAGTTTTTGCCAGTGAGATACATCAACGGCGAGCTTGAAGTAGCCTCTCCAAATCCTTTTTTGATACCTTTCAGAAAGATTCAGGAGTTTTGCGGAGCTGTGAAGATTCGTTCATTGGTTTGTTCTCCGTTCAAGATAAAAAGAACAGTTGAGCAGGTTTTCAAAGATTCTCAGAAGGGTGGAGTAGAGGAGCTCGTTGAGTACATAGTAAGTTCAGCAATAGATATGAAAGCTACTGATATACATATTTTCCCGCAAGGACCATGTGTCAAGTTCAGGGTTGCTGGACTTTTACAAAAGTTTATGGATTTGTCTGATCTTTCATTCCAGCTTCTTGTCAACAGAATAAAAGTTATGTCAGACCTTGATATTGCTGAAAGAAGGTTACCTCAGGATGGAAGATTTTCTATTTTGGATCATGATGTAAGAGTTTCTGTTGTTCCGACATCTTATGGTGAGAAAGTAGCTCTGCGTATATTGAAAAGAGATTTTGGTTTTTCTCTTCAAAACATCGGGCTTACAGATTATCAAATAAACATAGTGAGACAGAGCATATCAAAAAGATCCGGTTTCATCTTTGTTGTGGGACCAACAGGTCATGGAAAAACAACAACTGTCTACTCTATGTTAAAAGAGATAGATAGGGAGAGGCTGAACACTATCTCAATAGAAGATCCAATAGAATACACATTGTCTGGTGTCACTCAGATACAGGTTAATGAAGATATTGGTTTGAGCTTTGCAAAGATTTTGAGACACATACTCAGACAAGATCCGGATGTGATTTTCGTGGGTGAAATAAGAGATTCTGAAACAGCCGATATAGCTCTCAAATCCGCCTTAACAGGACATCTTGTTCTTACAACCATACATGCAAGAGATGTTGCATCTGGTATTCTCAGGTTGATTGATCTTGGAGTTTCAGTTGATATAATTTTATCAACGGTGATTTTAGGTATATCTCAAAGACTTATCAGAATTTTATGTGATTTTTGTAATGGAGAGGGTTGTGATTATTGTAGATATACTCGTTTTCGGGGTTTTGAAGGTGTTTTTGAGATTATTCCTTTTGATGAAGATTTAGTATCAAAAATTAAGCTTGCTGCAAGAGATGGCAATCTTATTGAATCAGAACTCAGAAAAATTTTCAAGCACTTTGGCTTTACTTTGCTCAGAGATGAGATAATGGAAAAGGTTCAACAAAAAAAGATCAGAGAATCTGATGTGTTTGAGATACTATAATTGAAACTTTTTACATTATTTTTGCATAAGCTGTGTTTATAGGTTGAGATGATTTGATTTGCTTTAAGATGTTATTTGGAGATTTTTGAACCATATTTTTTAGAGATTTTTGTTTGCGAATTACCGAAGAACATAGAAATTTCAAAAATGTTGAAAATATTATAATTTTCCATAGATCTGACTACAACTTTTTGTTATGATAGGTTATCCGAAGATAGATTTTAAAGTTCCGCCGAATCTTAAACCTGCTAGGGGTGCAAGAAAAAGAGCGGTTGCGCGTGTTTGGGTCATAGAAAAGAAGAGCCCAAGTTCAGATGTAGAGATCTACGTCAATAAAATAAATTACAGGGATTATTTTAAAGATGAGATACTATGTAGGATAGTCAGAAGGCCGCTTGAGATTGTGGATAGAGTAAGTAGATATGTTATATTTGCAAATGTAACGGGTGGGGGACTTTCAGCGCAAGCTCAAGCTGTTGCTCATGGAGCTGCAAGGGCTCTTGTACAAATGGAACCAGATTTGAGAAAAGCTCTCAAACAAGCTCATCTGCTTACCAGAGATCCAAGGGAAGTCGAGAGAAAAAAATACGGAAGAAGGAAAGCAAGAAAGACACAACAGTGGAAGAAAAGATAAACTGAAAACAAAAAATCCTTTCGCTGTATTGAGGCTTCCAGATTTTTGCACTCAAAATCTGCACTAATGTATATGATGTTCTCTGAAAATCTTTGAAATAATAAGTCTTGCACTGTTTTTCAAAAGTTTTTGCTGTTGGTTTTCAGGATTGATTTCCGAATATTTAAATGTCTTACCAAGAAATTTTATACCGGGTATGATGTCATATAAGTATGCAAGTAGTTCTGAAGGATTTTTGTTTTTTATCTTAAATTCCCTGATGAACCTGTCGGGAGATAATTCTTTTGACATCTACATAAGGCTTACCGTTGATCATAAATTTGTATACTAATGCCTCGGGTGCATGGGGTAATTATTTAGGAAGGAAGGTAAACCAGCATGAAAAAAATACTTAGTATTTTAGCATTAGTGGGGATAGCCTTTTCCCCATTATTTGTTTCGGCTCAACAACACCAACAAGAACAGCAGCAACAAGAGCAAAAACAGCAGAAACAAGAGGAAAAAGAAAAAGCTAAGAAGAGGAAGGACAAGGAACACAAGGAACACAGGGAAAACAAAGAGCAAAAGAAAGAGGAAGGTCAAAAGACTCAATAAATAAATATAAAACTTGCACCTGAGGTTTTGTTTACTTATCTCTAAATACCGAATAAAATCTGAACCTGAAATTGTTTTGACCTGGAAAACATATTTTATATCCGTATGTCATCAGCAAAGGTTGCTTTTATAGGGGTAACAGGTATGCTTGGCAAACCCGTCGCGCATGAACTTATTAATGCTGGTTTTCAAGTCTACGCTCTTGGAAGAAATGAAAAGAAAGTGAAAGATATTTTTGGAGATAAGGTCTTTTTTATCCCACTAGATCTGAAAGATAGAAAATCCGTTGAAAATTCGCTTGCTGGTATGGATTTTGTATACTTAAATCTCTCAATAAAACCTTATGAAAAAGAGAAAGATTTCCATACGGAGTATCAGGGTTTGAACTATGTTATTGAAGCTTGCCGAAAGCACAAGATCAAGAGGATAGGTTATATCTCTTCAATAATTGCTCTGAAATATCAACATGATGATTGGTGGGTTATGAGGATAAAAAAGCAAGCTATAAGAGCTATACAAAATTCAGGAATCCCGTATTGTATTTTCTATCCTTCTTCTTTTATGGAGAATTTTTTGAATTCATTTAAAAGAAACGGTTTTATTCTCGTAATAAGCGGGTTTAAAAATAAGAATTGGTGGATAGCTGGAAAGGACTACGGTATGTATGTGGCAAGAAGCTTTCAGATTTTAGACGGAGGCGAAAGCAGAGATTACATTGTTCAGGGACCCGATCCTCTGACTATGGAAGAAGCTGCTGACATATTTGTAAGAAGCAGTAGGAGGAAATTCAGAAAAATCAAGATTCCATTAGTGTTGATGAAGTTTGCTTCAAAGTTTTCAGATTTTGCAAACTATGGATACAGAATCTTGGACATAATAGAGTCGATACCTGAACCGTTTATGTCCCAGAAAACATGGGATGAACTTGGGAGACCGACTATAACTATAGAAAAATTTGCAAGTGATTATGTTTGAAGGGATTCTTTCAATCTCTTTACTAGATTTTTTTCTATTTCAGCTGTTATGTCTGATATTTGTGTTTTGAATTCAACTCTCACGGGGGTGATCGTTATGTATCCTTTGTCAAGCAGAAATACGTCTATTTTTGATGGATCAATAACCGAGTTTGAGTCCACTTTTACTTCCTTGCCTCCAATGAACCAAAATTCTCTACCTCTTGGATCCTGAAATCTTAGAGCTTTTTCGCCGTAGATTCTTCTACATAGTTCTGCAACTTTTAAACCTTTTATTTCTTTTTCTGAGTGGAAGTAAGGGAAGTTTATATTGAAAACCAATCTATCATGATTCTTTACTGATTCCGATATTGTTTTGATTATCTCCAAAGATATTCTTGATATTACTCTGAGGTCTCCTGTTTTGTTTTCTCTGACTCTGGCAGATATTGCGAAGGATTTCGCTCCGAGCAAAGCTCCTTCTATTGCGCCACCGAATGTTCCGGAATAAAGTATATCATCTCCTGCGTTTTCACCTAAATTTATACCAGAAACAACTAAATCTGGAACATCTCCTATGATTCCATTTACCGCTATATTTACGCAGTCAGCGGGAGTTCCGTAAACTTTGAAAACTCTTTCTTCAAATTTTACGATTCTTATGGCGTGAGTGAGAGTTATAGAATGCGATGAACCAGATCTATCTTCTGCTGTTGAGAAAACCCATACCTCTCCTAATTTTTTTAGCTCCTCCGAGATCGCTTGAATTCCGGGTGATTCAAGACCGTCATCATTTACTACAAGTATTCTCATATTTTAGTAAATCTCCGCTTTCTTGCTAATGTTTCTTTTTATTTTTCATTATTCTAATTACCAATTTTTGCTTTTCATATCAATTCTTTTTTTGAGAAGAAGAAGCTTACTTCAAATTCTGCGGATTCTCTTGAGTCCGAACCGTGGATTGAGTTTTTTTCAATGTCTATTCCGTATAGTTTCCTGATCGTTCCATCTTCTGCTTTTTTTGGATCAGTTGCTCCCATTATTTTTCTGACTTTTGATATGGCGTCTTCTCCTTCAAAAACTGCAACAACTATTTTGCCAGATGACATGTATTGCGTTAACGATTCAAAAAAAGGCTTACCTTTATGAACATAGTAGAATTCTTCTGCTTCTTTCTTTGAGATTTTCATAGATTTTACACTAACGAGTTTGAGTCCAGCAGATTCTATCATAGAAAGTATCCGCGCCGAAAGATTTCTTTCTGTGGCATCGGGTTTGATTATTGTAAGTGTTCTCTCAGTCATAAATTCAAAAAATTATGATTTTGTTCAGACCTTCTGAAAAAACAGAAAAAATCTTTGCTTTATATACTTAAATTTCTATGCAGTCTGACTCGCATCAGTATAGTCTTAAACATATTTTCTATTCCGCTTTTCTGATATTCACAGCAATACTGGGCATAGGTTTTATAATTCCGTTCTTACCAGATTTTTCCAAGAGAGTTGGTAGCGAAGCTTTCGTTGGTCTTATATACTCCGGTTTTGCTTTCGCAAGATTGTTTGCTGTTCCTCTGTCATCTATGATTTCAGATAAGATTGGGAGAAAACCAGTTATTATAGTTGGACTTATTATCTATTCCGTAACTTCTTTTCTCTATGTAATCTCTCACGATCTTGTATCACTTTTTTTTGTGAGATTGGTCCACGGTCTTGCTTCTTCTATGATTCTTCCTGTTAGTTTTGCATACGCTCTTGATTACACAAAGCCAGGAAAAGAAGGATTTTCTGCAAGTATTTTGGGCGGCTCTTTGCTCCTGGGTTTTGGTCTTGGTCCGGTTATAGGTGGATTTATAGGTGATCAGCTTGGAGAAAACTATGCGTTCTACTTTATGGGAAGCATGGGAATTTTTTCTCTAATATACTCTTCAATTTTTATGGTTGATAGAAATGTTCAAACAAAAAAATCTCAGGAAAAAATTATTGATATGATAAAGGAGATTTTTTCTTCTCGTATTTTCATCACAGCTTTTACTATATGGTTTTTCATAATGTTCCAAAGGGGTGTTGTTATATCATATTTTCCTCTGTTTCTTGAAAATTCTGGATTTACCAAAACAAGTGTTGGATTTTTTCTTACCATATATGCTATATTGTCTTCACTTTTGCAGTATGCATCTGGTAGTTTTGTAGATAAGTTTAGTAATAAATTTGTCCCATCCTTTATTTTCGCGATTGTATCTTATTGTTTGCTTTTTCCTTTCTATTTTGGGCAAAATGGATTTGTAATATTTAGTGCTATTCTGTCTGGTGTTATGTCTTCTATGGTTTATCCTTTCATTATGGCTGAACTTGGTGCAGAAGCCAAAAAGAAGCAGAAGATCGGGGGAACAATTGGATTTTTGGATTGGGCTTTTTCATTGGGAAACATTCTTGGACCAACTTCTATGGGCCTTGTATCAAAATATACGGGAATAAATCTTATGTTTGTTGTACTGTGCTTTTTTGGATTTATATCCCTTGCTATTATCTATGCTGTATATAAGAGATCTGAAAAAAATAGCATTTCGTATTGAAAATAACTTGTGTTCATACTTTAGCATATTTTGTCTTGATATGAAAATTTCTTAATTTTGTAGTTGAGTTTTGTGAGAGATGAAGTAAAGAGCTTTGTCATAGATCTGATAAAAAATGGTGAATTCGACGTGAATTTTATTCGTAATTCAGAATATGAAATTTTCAAGTTTTCAAAGGAGCTCGGAGTTGAGCAGGAGATATTTTTGAAGATCAAAAAGTCTTGCGGTTCGCTGGTCTATTTTACTCTCCAGAACGATATTTACAAGAGAAAACTTCTTGTGTATCTTGATTTTCTCAATAGCCTGAAGAAAATTGGGAATTTTGTTCTTATCAAAGGTATTGGTATTGCTCAGAAATATTATGGAAATATACTTGGAAGGCACATTGGAGATGTAGATATTCTTGTTTCAGAGAGTGATCTGAAAAGATTCAAAGAATTTTTTCGTTCAATGAATATGAAAAGCATGAGGAGATCTGAGATAAAAAAGAGGCTTGGGCACTCTGAACAATTTTTTAATCAGTACGTTTCAGTTGGCCTCCACTCATATTTGTGTGATAGATTTTTTGCTGATATAAAATACGAAGATGTTGAGATGCAGAAAACTGTTTTGAGTTTCAGTAGAAAGTCTGTTGAAGTTTATACACTGCAAAAAGAATGGGATCTTGTTGAGCTTTCGCTCCACGCATTTCAGCACACTTTCGCTCTGAGAATACTTCTTGACATCTATAAAGTTCTTCTGAGCAAACCTGATTTTGCAAAGGTCAAAAAAATATGTCAGAGATTCAGTATTGAAAGAATAGTCAAGTTATCAGTTCTCACATCTTTAAATCTTTTCTCAAAAGAGAGGTCTTTACTTAAAGACGTATCATCGGTTTTCAATATATCTCAGGTGGAAAAATTTCTTTCAAGATTACTATCTTCTGATTTTTTTCTCCTTGAATTAAGGAACAGTCTTTATTCTGTTCCTTATTTAGATAAGTCATTGTCTATTCTCCTTTCTGGTAATATACCTGTAATCAAGATTTTAAGTATTATGCCATATATTCCGAAAGAGTTTATGAGAAGGCTCAAAGGCTATTATGCTACAACGAGATAATAGAACAAAAGAAAAAAAAATAATTCTAGGTTTTCTCTTCTTGATTCTGATTTTTCTGATGTCTTGTATGAAGCGTAATATCTCATCAGCAGTTGGAGGGGGAGCTGGTTTTCCTCCACAGAGTGGTATTACAAGGCTTAGATTTTCTCCGGGAAATTTTGATGAAAATGTCAGGCCTGCGATAGATTTTTACGGAATATACAGGCTTGAGAAAAAAGATATAGTCCCATCAACAGGATTCGGTATTTTTTTTGAGTTTTTGGAAATCAGAGATACAATATTCCCCATGTTCGGTTCTTCTTTCAACCTTATGTATCTTTACAATAGGGAGCAGAAAAAATGGGAGATAACAACTGAATTTCTTCTTTCTATTTATGTTGAAAGCGTTATAAATCAGAATTTTTCCATATTCTACGAACTCCCTGTGAACCTACTCAGAAGTGGGTATATTTTCCCGAAGTTTAGCCTTATTTTCGGAGGAATATTTTATTTGGAGCGTTGGGGGAAGTAGAATATGGAAATGGGTAATGAATTGAAAATATATTTTGTCAACAGATGGACAATCAAAACATTCTTTTTATTTTTTTTGATTTCTATTCTTTATTCTTGCTATAAAGTCCCTCCTCCGCCACCACCGGGGCCTTATGTATCTCCGGAAACGAGATACCCAATAGGCCCGGGAGATACCGTTGAGATAAAACTTGTTCCAGATGATCTGAACTTCTCCGGTGTTTATCAGGTAGATGATGAAGGTAGAATTTTGCTGCCTCTTTTGGGGGAGCTTTATGTTACAGGTCTAACATCTGTTTCTCTACGTCAAAGAGTTGAATCTCTACTTTTAAGGTATATGAGGGAACCAAAGGTTGCAGTATTTATAAGAGAGATGAAGAGTCAGAAGATTTTTGTCTGGACTCCTGAGAAGGTTGGTGTCATATTTGTTCAGAGACCCATAAATGTTCTTGAAACTGCTATTTTGGCTGGTGTTTCCCCGAGAGACTCAAAGATCTCGCGAATATATGTTCTGCGCTGGGATGAGAGTAAAAAGAAAAGCGACGTTTACTCAGTTGACCTTGAAAAAATTCTCAGAGAGGGAGATTTTACTCAAAATGTTTATCTCACACCAGGGGATATTGTATTCATACCTCCCAAGTATATAACAGGTGTGCGTGAATTTCTATCATTCTATTCTGGCATAGGATGGAGCCTACTCTACGGGTTCGGTGGTTTGCAGGTTCTTGGTATCGCAAAGTAGTAGTCTTTGTCGCAAGCATCAATCTGTATGAAAATTTCAGGGCTCAAGCTGATGCAAATCTCTCAACGGAGCAAAAGCTTCCCTGTTTCTTGAAACTAAAATGCAAAAATTTATCCTAAATTATTTTTTGATTTATCTTAATTATTTTTAATATTCTATTTAGTTATGAATTTGTTTGGAACAGATGGTATAAGATTTGTCGTTGAAGGGGGGAAGGTAAACTCTGATCTTTTGTATTCTCCCTTTCTTATCTCTCGTATTGCGTATGCTACATCTTCTGTTTTTGGAAAGGGTAAATATGTTTTGGTCTGGGATACGCGTTCTTCATCTTCTCATATATCCTATATTTTCTCTTCAACTTTATCATCTTTTGGATTAAAAACCTTTCTCAGTGGAGTTCTGCCAACGCCTGCTGTTTCCTCTCTGATTTTGCTTTTTGGATTCGATGGAGGTTTTTCTGTTTCAGCATCCCATAATCCACCTGAATTCAACGGAATAAAGTTTTTCCTGAAAGATGGTATGAAAGCAGATGAGCTCACTGAGCGAAAGATAGAGGATGAGTTTATAAAGGAATCCGAACATACCAATGGTTTGTCTATGAAAGTAAGTATTGACGGAGTCGAGAATTTTGAAAGCATTGCTTTTTCATCTTATGTTAGCTTTATTCAAAGAATTTTCCCGAAAAACTTTCTCAGAGGAATAAAGTTGGTTGTTGATTGTTCAAATGGCGCTACATACAAGGTCGCTCCACATATATTTTCTCTTTTCTCAGCAGAATTAGATGTTGTAGGTGATAAACCAGACGGTAAAAATATAAATGTTGATGTTGGTTCTGAAAATCCTCAGAAAGCTCTGAGCAGGAGCGGAGATTTCAAGATTATATTTGATGGAGACGGAGACCGAGTTATTATAGGTGATTCCTATGGAAATCTATACGATGGAGATCACATAATTTCTCTTTTAGCAAAGTTTATGAAAGATGAAGGGAAATTGAGAAATGGAGTTGTTGGAACTATTCTTTCTAACAAAGCTCTTGAAGACTTTGTTTCAAAAGACCTAAAATTGAAATTTGAAAGGGTTCAGGTTGGAGATAGAAACATAGCTTACAAAATGAAGGAAATAAATTCAAATCTCGGGGGAGAGGAGTCCGGACATATTATTTTATCCGATGTTCTGCCAACAGGCGATGGAATAATAGCGGCTTTGCAGACTCTTTTTTATGTTCTGAGATCTGGAAAGGAGCTAAAAGACCTTGTTATAAGCAAGTATTACCAAGCAAAAGGTAAGGTAAACGTCTCAAAAAAAGAGAGCTTGGACTCCTTTGAATTTCTTAAAAAAATATCAGAAGAAGTAGAGAGACTGGGGGGAAGAGCTATTGTAAGATATTCTGGTACCGAGCCGGTTCTGAGAATTATGGTTGAGCATCCAGATAAAGAAGTTGCTGAAAAATACAAAGATATTCTTGTTGATGAATTTCATTCTGTTTTGAAGTGATTTTGCTTTTCTGATTTGTTCTATTGTGATGTCTGACTTCAACGTCTAAATTTATGATCTTTTATTGGATTTCTGTATTTTCAAAACAGATATATCTAATTTGATATACTCTCAGATTCGTATATAATTGTTAGTATATAACTTTATATTTCGACTCCGAAAATTTTTGGTTGTTTGTAGTCGTAGAATCCCCTTCCGACCTTTCTTCCAAGGGCTCCTGCTGCAACGAGTTCTCTCAGTTTTGCTGGTGCGGAGAATCTCGGATCTTTTGTTCTCTCAAAGACATTATCTGCTATTGCAAGAACGATGTCAAGTCCCATAAAGTCAGCGAGTTCAAATGGTCCCATTGGTTGCCCCAATCCAAGTTTGCAGGCTTTATCTATATCTTCTGGCTTCGCTATACCTTTTTCGTACATATATATTGCTTCAAGAATAAATGGTATAAGTAAAGCATTTCCTATGAATGCTGGTGTATCTCTTGTTATAACTGGCTCTTTATCTATTCTTTTTGCAAAGTCAACAGCGAACTTGATGTAAAATTCGTCTGTCTTCAAAGAAGGTATGACTTCAATAAGTTTCATCACTGGTGGAGGATTGAAGAAATGGAATCCTATAAATCTTCTGGGGTTTCTCAGGGCATTTGCAAGTTCAATAACAGGTATTGAAGACGTATTTGTGAATATAGCAGATTCCTCATCAATGACTTCTTCTATTTTCTCAAGTAGTGCATGTTTAGATTTTATATCCTCGTATATGGCTTCTATAACGAGCGAATCTGGTGAAATATCAGATATTTTTGTTGTACCTTTCATTCTTGATAGATTATCTTTTATCTGCTCTTCTGTTATTCGTCCTCTTTTCAGGCTCCCCTCGTAAAATTTCCTGATGTGTTCTATTCCTCTCTGGAGAGATTTTTCATCTTTTTCTACAACTGTGACATTGAAACCTTTATTCAAAAGAACCACTGTTATTCCGAATCCCATGACTCCGCAACCAATTACAGCACAGTTTTTTATGTTGCTAAGTTCCATAAGAGACTAATTTTTTCGTACATATTTCTGTTTAAATTTTTTCAGAATTTGTGATCTTATTTGGTTTCGGTGTTGTTAGAAGACTTTTTAAGTTTTCAGAGATAAGTCGATGAAATAGCAGAAACGAATCAGACAAAAGGGTTGGAAGACTTTTTTTAATTTTCAGAGCTAGATAACACGGAATTTTGGACTTTTTGATAAATTTTGCGAAAGTAGAAAAGTATATAATAAGAGATTTTCTGACGAAAAATATTTTTTTATATGCAAAAAGAAGAATTTATTCTCTTCAAGGAAGAAGCTATAAGATTGATTCAAGATGCTATTTTGAAGGTCGAGAAGCTATCTGAAAGATATGATGATAAATTGTTATATGATGCGTATTCAGATATTCATACGGTCAAAGGTGAAGCTGGTTTTTTCAAATTGAACGATGTTGCAGAGGTTCTTCATTTTGTTGAGGAAGGGATAGAAAAGATAAAGCAAGCAAAGAGCACATTGAAGGATGAGCTCGAAGATATAAAGAAGAAGTTACTTTTTGTAATTGCCAGAATAAAAAGCATAAAGACAGAGAGTTTAAGAAGTGAGGAAGATTTTTTAGAGTATGTTAAGAACTTTTTTAATGAGTATGCTAAATATCTGGGTAAAAAAGCAGAGTTGGTATTTAAGACAAGTGCTCCGGTTGGTGAGAACATAATTTATCTTATGCATATTGTGATTGCGCTCCTGAGGAATGCTTTGGAGCATGCAATAGAGTCGCCTGAAGAAAGATTACGTAAAAACAAAGATGAGGTTGGGAAGATATCAATAGATATTTCTATTTCCTCAAATGTTGTTGATTTCAGATATAAGGATGATGGGAGGGGATTCCCAGAGGATATAGTTTCAAGAATCAACAGGGGAGACATAGAATCTATAAAGGGTATCTCATCAAGTGGAGATAAAGTATCTATACATTCTGGAAGAGGTATGGGTTTGTATTCGATTTATAAAATTATAAATAGTAGATTTTCTAATGGTAAGATTTCTATTAAGAGTGAAAAAGATAAAGGGTGTGAGATTAACATCTCTTTTGTCTTGTGATGAATATATAAATCAGTTATCTATGCTAATAATAAAACAAATTTATCAAAAAAATAACGAAAATTTGACTATTTTTATATTTTAGGATTAAGGATATAGATGTGAAGATTGATTACTGTAATAAGGAGGTGTAAAGATGTCTTTGAATGTGCTTGCGCTCGGGGCGCATCCGGATGATGTGGAGTTTGGTTGTGGTGGAACTTTGTTCAAGCTCTCAAAGCTCGGAGCTAAAATATATATCTTCGTCGCAACATCTGGTGAAGTTGGAGGCGAACCAGAGGTTAGAATAAGCGAATCAAAAAAGGCAGCAGAATTTCTTAATGCTGAGATAATATTCGGAGGATTCAAAGATACATTTCTTTCTTATTCAAGAGAACTTATTCAAAAAATAGAGTTGGTTGTAAAGCAGGTTTCTCCACACATAATTTTTGTCAATTACTATGAAGATACTCATCAGGATCACTATGCTCTTTCGAAGGCAGCAATAACTGCTACCAGATATTCAAGAAACCTTCTGTTTTATGAGGTCCCGAGTACTTCTGCAAGTTTCAAGCCAGATGTTTTTACAGATATATCTGATGTTCTTGACGAAAAACTGAAACTTTTATTGTGCCACGAGTCTCAGGTCTATAAGGTTAATATAGGGAACCTTGATATACTACAGGTAGCAAGGTCAACTGCAAACTTCAGAGGTATCCAAGCCCGCTGCGAATATGCTGAAGGATTCTCTCCATATAGATTCCAGTTCCTTGAAATTTTGGAAATATTGGGCAACGGGGCTCTTAAAAATAATGGAGGAAAATATTAAGTATATTCACTTAACTAAACTACTGAATTTATTTTGTCTTGGTGATATATTTGTCTTGCGTTCATCTTCGGAACCGATACTTTTACACAATGCAGATTCCTGCAGCGGAGCAAACTAAATTAGCTTACACTCTTGATTTGGGACTCAAAGGAATACTGAATTTTATGAAATAACATTGCTACTATGCATAATAAACTCGGAGGTAAAAAGAATGTCTGGAAAAAAGGGACGAGGTCTAATAAATCATAAGGCCGTATCCTTCTTTTCCGTTTTTTCTTTAGCAGTTTTGTTCTTATCTATTCAATCTTGTTCTAAAAAAGATACAGAAGGTAATATAAAAGAGAAGACATCTGTGGATGTTTCTGTTAGCTCGTTGAAATCAGTTCTGAAAATATCACAAGCTGTTAGATCTTCTGTTTCTGCAAGAAAGGCTGCGCAAGAAGCAAGGAACATAACAAGAGATTCAAGTGCTGTTGAAGGCAGAATGGTCACAGGCAGGTTGATAACAGGTAGGATGGTCACCGCAAGAGCTCCATCAGTTCGCAAGCTCGGGGGCCCCATGTGTCCAGTTCCGTCAGCTCCTCGTCTTGCAAAAAAGGAAAATGTGTGTGAGGAATTTACATTTTTCGGAAGTTCGAATCTGACCTTGAATCTAAAAAGCTGCTCTTTTATTGGAATTGATAGCAGCTGTACTGTCTCATTATCTGGATATAATGTTGATAGTTCAACAGAAGATCTACCAGACATTTATATGTCTATTTCTTTTGACGGTTCTAGTCTTGATAGCTTCAGTCTAAATTGTGATCGGGCTCCACAATTGAGCTGTGAGGGTATATCTAACGAGCAATCTGCTATAAACTTTGTTAGAAACCTAACAACAAGCTGTGATATAGTTCAATCGTATGTGCTCAGAGGTCAGGCTAGCTGTTTCTATGGCGATAATCTGTATGTCTATTCTTTTGAATCAGGAGGGACCTACAACAACGTTGTCATATATCCGCAAGGTAGCACTGTGAAGGTCTTAACTTGTGGTGCAGAGGATTTTCTATGTAGCTTTGACGAATACAGTTGCCAGAGTATAAGCTATGACTCAAACAGATGTTTGAACTTTTCACCACAAGACTACATTTTGGGTGTAACATCTGGCTGTCAATTCGTATCATCTGGTATGGAACCATATTTTTCATATGATACTGGACAGGACTCTTTGGGTTGCCTGGTTGAGAACTTTGATTCAGATAACATACCGGAGTACGTTTATGTTGAGGATACTTATAGAGAGATATATATCAATATCTGGCTTATAAATGAAAAAGGTGAACAAGGACTATATCTTGGATACTCATATTGCACACCGGATGGATGTGATCAGTATATATCTTCAAAGCAGGTCGGGCAAGGAGGTTGTAATTTTAATTTTTCGTGTCCTAATGATCCAACAGTATCATTTCCTAATGATCCAACAGTATCATTAGTAGAATCTGTTATATCGTATGTTAATTCGATTTCTTCTGCGTGCGGTTTGGAAAGAATAGGTTACACAAGGTTCGGTGATTTTGTAAACTCGTGTATGGTTTATGATTTCACGGGAGATGGACTGGATGACACTGCAGTAGATAATTGGTACTATCAGGGAAGCGGCACATCTATAATTGTTGAGAGCGATGGAAGAGCTACAAAATACGAGTGTGTTGATTACTCATGTAGCTTTTATGTATCTGAAAATTGTTCTGTGAATGATCAATGTGAAGTTTCTTGTACAAGCCAGTGGGTTCAAGTTGGAAGCAGTTACTTCTCAGAGAATGAGGAGTTCTCATGCTTTTCTGGTGATTTCAACGAGGATGGGAGCAGAGAGGTATTTTCATCTTTATATGATTATTCATCTGAAAAATATTTGGCTCTTTTAGTTGAGAATGATATATCAACTGTTACGGTTTGTCAGCAATTTGATGAAGAAGGAATTCCTACTCAGTGTAGAATAAAGATCGGAAGTTGTAATATAAGCTCATGTGAGAATATGCAAGTATCGACTATTGAAAGCAATATAAACTCCAAGTGCGAACTTTCAGATTATGCAACTTGCGATGATCTTTGGGAGTGTGATAGTATGTTTTATGCGTTCTTAAGCTATGAATCAGACCCGGAGGCAGGTTTCTGCTCAAGAGTTTTGGATATAGAGACAGGAGATTATGTAGAAATAAGAAGAGTATCGGATGGATATGAGTATGTAAGAGCAACAACAGATGACTTTTCATCAACTTTCTGTCCAAGCAATTCAAATGTGGACTTCAACACTTGCTCTATATCTGGTTGTAACCAGGAAGCTGATGTATTGGCGGAACTCACTAATTTTGTTGATGAAGGAACAAGACAGATCTTCACTTTTGAAGTGACTGACTCAGAGACAGGTGCTAAGGGAAAGATAACGATTCAATATTATCTGGAAACAGGTCAGTTTTTTATATCAGCGGTATTGGAAACCGAAGAAGGCACGCTTTATATTGATGGACAGTTAAATGAAGATGGTTCCGGTATCTTGAACATCGGACTTGTAAGAGACGATGGTAGAGAAATCAGGAGCAGATTCACTATCAGACCAGATGGTTCAGTTGAGGAGATAACAGATGTTTCTAGTGAAAGATACACTATTGAATTGGGAGCAGATGGATCAGGTAGGATTTGTGATTTATCGCGGAGTTGTGAAAATATTTCCTGAAAATTACAAATTGTTTGACTATTAAATTTGTTCATATTATGTTTATTTGTGGGTAAATCTATAAATTTTTTGGCTCTTGATGAACTAAATAGAAGCATAGAGAGGTGGCTAAAAGAAGATGAGATATTCTCTGATGTAACCACTTCTTTTCTCGGAATTGGTGGGAGAGGTAAGATAATTTTCTTTTCGAAGAATCATGAGGACTTCGTTGTAGCTGGTTTGGATTTTGTTGTTCGTATTTTCAATTATGTTGCTTCAAAAAAGCATACCAGATTCAGGTTTTCGAGATTGAAGAAAGACGGTGATTTAGTGAAAAACGGGGAGAAAATACTTGAAATTTCTGGTGAAATAAGATTACTTTTTGCTCTTGAAAGAGTCTCACTCAATATCCTTTCTCGTCTGAGTGGTATTGCTACTGAGACGAAAAAGATGGCAGATGTATGTTCAAGGTATGGAGTTGAATTCTGTGCTACAAGAAAAACTACTCCGGGTTTGAGATACCTTGAAAAATATGCTGTTGTTGTGGGTGGAGGATCTCCACATAGACTGAATTTGAGCGAAGCCATACTTGTTAAAGATAATCACATACAGGCTGTCGGAGGAATCAGAAGTGTTTTGAAAATCATATCAGAAAATAGGTCAAAGTTTGAGAGATTGAAAAAAGAATTTGAAATAGAAGTTCAAAGCGAGCAGGATTTAGAGTTTGCTTTGCAGATCTCGCTGATTTTGAAAAAGATAACGATAATGCTTGATAATATACCTCTTGAAATTCTTCCTCAGATGATACAGAAGATACGGGATTTTTCTGGTAAAAATTTGGTGGAGATAAAAATAGAAATATCCGGTGGCGTAAGACCGAATAATGTAGAGCTTTACGCTAAACTCAAACCAGACAGAATATCTTCTGGGTATATAACTCTTGCACCGTCAATTCCAGATATATCTGCTGACATAAAAAAACTCTGAAAATGTTTGTAAGCGGAATATTTGTAAATTGTCAAAGTAATTTTTATTGTAGTTTATGAAATCAGCATTCAAAAAAGGAAGGATGATCCCAAGAGTGAAGGGAAAAAAGAGAGTTATCAAAACAGCAACAAAGCGTTTATCTAGGTTATATGAGGTAAAAAAACTTCTCAAGGAAGCCAAGAAAATTGATATAGATCCTTCTGAGGGAAAGCTTTTTGCCTATGTATATGAAACTGGGAACTCTGAATTACAGAGTATAGCAAAGGAAGCAAACCAGATGTTTCATCAATCAAACTATTTGGATTTCACCGTTTTCAAGAGTGCTATGTTTTTTGAGAAAGAAGTTATAAAGTTCGCAAAGAAGATTTTCAATGCCGATGATGGAGCTGTTGGAACTTTTACCTTTGGTGGAACGGAGAGTATAATGATTGCAGTAAAATCTGCGAGAGATAAATTCTTCAATGATGGAAAGACTGGTAAGCCCGAAATTCTTGTTCCCTATACGATTCATCCTGCTTTCTTGAAGTCTGCAGACTATCTTGGTTTGGGGGTCAAGAAAATTCCAGTTGGGAGAGATGGAAAAGTTGTAGTTGATGAGCTCAGAAAGAATATAACAGAAAGAACAGCTCTTGTTGCAGTTTCTGCTCCGAACTGGCCTTTTGGTGTTGTTGATCCTGTCGAAGATGTCGCAAAAATAACCAGAGATTATGGAATCCCGCTTCATGTAGATGCTTGTCTTGGTGGTTTTGTCCTTCCTTTTTTTGAGAGATTAGGAATAAATGTTCCGAAGTTTGATTTTCGTGTTGATGGTGTTACATCTATTTCTGCGGATGTTCATAAATACGGATACGCTCCAAAGGGTGCTTCCGTTGTTCTTTTCAAAAACAGAGAACTCAAAAAATTTTCAATTTACGTTGATGTTTCTTCTCCCGGATATGTTCTTGTTAATCAAACTGTTTTATCTTCAAGACCTATTGGTCCGCTAGCTTCTGCTTTCGCTGTTATAAAGTATTTGGATGAAGACGGATATGTTAAGCTGACCAGAAATATTGTTTTGGCAAGAGACAGAATTGCAGAGGGTATGCAGGAGCTGGGTTTTTATTCTCTTTTCCCTTTGGAGAGCAATATACTTTGCCTGAGTTCTGAGAATATTAATCTTCTTGATTTTGTTGTGAATATGAAGAAACTTGGATGGCATATTCACCTTCAGAGGGAAATCAAGGATTTGGGATTTCCTTGGAGTATTCATCTTGCCGTGAGTCCGGTGCACCTGAATAAAGTCAAAAATTTTATTTCAGATGCCAAAAAAGCTCTGAGGATGAAATCTGAGTTTTCTGATATAGATTTGGAGAGGGATATACAGAAAGTTGTGTCTGGGATAATTTCAGGAAAGCTTGACGCGAGTGTTCTCCCTTTACTTGTAAATTACTTCCCACAAGATTTAGCTGTGGATATGATAAAAGATACAGTCATCAGTTGGTTTAACGAATAAATTTGTTGGGAAAGAGGAATTATCGTTAGAGTATTATGTTTCTGCAAATTTTTAGTTCTGGAGTATGGAGTTAATTATATCAAATATTTTTCAGCCCAAAGTTGAAAACAGCTAAGATACCATAATCTTGAAAACTCTTTTTTATCTGATTTATACAAATTGAAGATTTCTTCGATTTTTTTGTAGTTTAGAACTCCTGTTTTTTTTATTCTCTCGGGAGACAAAATGCTCAAAAGTATCTTGTTTGTATCTTCCCATTTTTCTATTGGTATTGAGAATCCCATTTTTCTTCTGAATACAAGTTTCTCCGGAAGATACTTGAGGAGAATTTTTCTCAGTATATATTTTGTTGTATTTTTTCTCAACTTCAGGTTCAATGGAAGCGTCAAAGAAAACTCTGCTATTTTGTTGTCTAGGAATGGTTCTCTTACTTCCAGAGCTACGGCCATAGAAGCTCTATCTACTTTCATAAGCAGTGTATCTGGAAATATTGTCATAAAATCGAGCATTTGAACTTTTGTTATTTTATCTGCTTTGCTATCAAGTGAATAATTCTCTGTTATATATTTTAGACTATCTTTAGAGTTATATCTATTCAGGTACGATTCTTCAAGCGTTTTTGGAAGAAAACATATATTTGAGTAGATATATTTCTCTTCTATTGAGTTTCCGTATGATATTAACTGAAGTTTGGATACGATTCTTTTTAATTTTCCGGGTAATAATTCTGGGTTTATAATTCTCAGAGCCATTCCTATAACAGATATTAAATTTGTGTTCAGAAGATATTTTGGATATCCTATAAAGAGTTCATCTCCACCATCTGCTGAAAGTGCTACTTTTACAGATTTTCTCGCAAGCATTGAGACGGTATATGTTGGTATGGCTGATGAATCTGCAAAAGGTTCATCGTATATCTCGGGTATTCTATAAACTACTTCCTCTGCTGACGGAAAATCAATTATGAATTCGGTATGATCTGTTCCAAATATTCTTGATACTTCTCTTGCATATTTTGACTCATCGTAATGTTCGTCTTTTGAACCTATTGTAAAGGTTTTTAGTTTAAAACCTTCTTCTGAAAGCAACGCGCATACAAGGGAAGAATCTACGCCACCTGAAAGGAAAACTCCAACAGGTACATCTGAAACCATTCTAAGTTTGAAGCTTTGCTTCATTATTTTCGTGAGTTCTTGTTCTGCTTGATCTTCCCTTATTTTTGATACTCTGTAAAATTTCCTTATGTCATAATATCTTTTTTTCTCTATGTTCCCAGAATTATCTATTGTTAAGAAGTGAGATGGTTCAAGTTTATAGCTGTTTTTAAATATTGATTTTGGTGAAACTATACAGCCAAGAAAAAAGAAAACATCAAGTGCTTGTAAGTCTAATTCCTTTTTGAATTTTGGATGAAAGTGGAATGATTTTAATTCAGATGAGAACATAAAAAGATTATCTTTGAAGTACCAGTAGAGAGGCTTGACACCAAATCTATCTCTGCACAAGATTAATTTTCTTTCTTCATTATCCCATATGGCAAATGCCCACATTCCAGAAAATTTGCTTACGCAGTCGATTCCCCATTCTCGGAATGAGTAAAGTATGGTTTCGGTATCGGTCGATGATCTGAAACTGTATCCCTTGTTTTGAAGCTCTTTTCTTATTTCGGAAAAGTTATAAATTTCTCCGTTAAATACTATCCAGAATCTCCCATCTGTCATAGGCTGGTTTCCTCTCTCACTCAGATCTATTATGGCAAGTCTCCTGTACCCTATTGCTAATCCTATGTTTGGAATTGTGAACTTTCCTTCGTGGTCAGGACCTCCGTGAGCCAGGGAATCTGTCATCTTCTTTATGGTTTTGTTTATATCGTATTCTCCGTTGAATGAAAGATCCCAGAAACCGGCTATTCTGCACATGTTTCTTGTAAGTTATTTTTTAAATCAACAGGTCGAATTGATATGATTTTTGAATCATTTGATTTTGGAGAGTAATATGATATAAGGATATCTCTTTTCTCTCTCGGAAAAGAGAAAATAATGCCAAGAGATTTTATGATTTTGTTTGTAATTTTGTTATCCAAATTTTCTTCAGATTGGTTCTATTCTGTTATAAAATACAAATATTGTATATGAAGTTTTATGTAATTTTACTTTAAATTATACCTTCGGCTCTTGAAATTTCGATTATTGCGTTGTAAAATCTTTCTTCAAACTTTTGTTCTGAAAACTCCTTCTGGCATATTTCGGCTGTATGATTGCTCATTTCTTCTAACTCTTTTTCTGGTATTTGCTCGCATTTTTGTATGGTTTTTTCTATTTCCGATATGTCATCTGATATTTCAAATCCGATTTTGTATTCTGATACATCTATTCCCGAGTATTTGGTTGTTATTGGTATTAATCCTGTTCCGGCTGATTGAAGAATTGATGAAGATTGACCTTCGGAGCATGTTGGAACTATCACAAATCTACATTTTTCAGCGATCCTATAAAATTCATCGGAAAGTACATTTACAAATCCAATAGGATATATATTTGGTGTTTCAAATAGTTCTTTTTTATATATTTGACAGAAATCTCTATCGTGTGAAAAGTATCCTAGGATATAGAGGTTAAGATTTCTATATTTTGGAAATATTTCAAGCAGAAGATCCAACCCACCTCTTACCGGTGTAAAAGACGATATGAACATGAAATTATTTTTGGATTCCGGTTTTCTTTTTCTTATGACTTTTGTATCTTTATAAATATGGTTGTTTAATGTGAATATTTTTTTTATGTTTGAATATCTTTCGTATGATTTGTTTATCGTGTATCTATTCCCGATTCCTATGATGTAGTTTGAAACTTCTACATATGGCATTCTTTCTGGGAGTAAACCCAGTGGATTTAGTTTTACATTTCTTCTTCTCATAAGCATTTCATATCTTCTCTTCAAAGTTTGGTTATGTTCTCTGTGATCTTTACCGGATGCAAAAAATATTTTCACTGAATCATTTATGTTGAGCTTTATTTTGAAATCTATCCATTCACCAATGATCATATCATATTTTTTGATTTTAGGTTTCTGCGGAGCTCTCACATCGATAACATCTATGGTAAATCCAGCTTTATCAAGTGCGTTAGCTATAAGGAGATTTCTTATCTCATTGTGATGCATATTCTTTAATTTGCCGAGGAATGGTGGAACAAGGTAAGCTAAAAGAACTCTCTTTTTGTGTCTGCTTTTTTTTACATTATATAGAACTGGATATTTCAATATCTTTGTTCTGATAAAACTTTTAAAGAACATCAGAAGTATTTTTATTCTTTCTTTCAGTATGACTGTCATTTATGATTTTATCTTATCTTGTAGAATGTAAAAATAGATTTTATCATAATCTTTGTATTTTTTCTCATATTCCTATTTATCGGATCAAGAAGGAAGATTGTAAATATGAATCCGATGTTTGCAGAAATTATTGCTCCATATACACCAAATTTCGGAATCAGTATATAGTTAAGAACTATATTCAACGTAGCCCCGGTTAGATATGTGAAAAGTGAGAATGAGAATAAATTCTCATTAGTTATGTATATAGTTCTTACTAATCCAAATGATGCGATGATTATTCTTGATGTCAGGAATGGTAGTATGTGTGCTGATTTTTCATATTCAATGCCATATAGTAATATTATTATCTCATCTGAGAAAATTATTAGAGCTATTGTTGATATTGAAGAGAAAAAAAACATAAACCTGTATATTTGTTCGAGTCTTTTTACATAATATTTTTCGTCTTGAATCTTTGCGGATGAAACTGCAGGTAGTGAAACCTGAAATATCAAGGTTGGTATAATTACTATCAATTCAACTATTTTGAGTGCAACGGAATATAGTCCAAGTTCTTCGGCGCTCAGCAGTTTTTTTATTAGAATTTGGTCGAATCTTGCCTGAATTGCAATTGATATTGACATTAATACGAGTATAGATATATCTTTTAGTGAGTTTCTGAATATCTCGTAGGAAAACTTGAATTGACCTTTTGAGATGATTCTGTATGAAATGTAGAATAACATTCCAGAGATTATAAACTCGATCGCGCTTGCTATTGCAAAAGCAATAATGCTTGCCTTGGTGATTAGTAGGTAGACCTTGAAAGCTGAGGAAAGAAGAAATCCTATATTCTGAATTATCACACTGTTTTTGTTTTTGAGCTCTGC
Source organism: Candidatus Calescibacterium sp. (assembly GCA_025060505.1). GTDB lineage: Bacteria > Calescibacteriota > Calescibacteriia > Calescibacteriales > Calescibacteriaceae > DRWZ01. Next base: position 19,689 of record JANXBU010000004.1, on the reverse strand, counting down.
TTGGTAATAAAGATCTACAACATAAGAAGCTTGAAATATATATGTTGAAGTAAATATCAGGATAATGACGAATGTTTCTTCTCTTTCTCCAACAATGAAAAAAGCAATTGGAGCGGAGGCTACAAGGCATAATATTGAGCTGTATAATCTTGCAAAAAAGAAAGTTCCTAAAATCTCATCAGATTTATTTGGGAACCAAGATAAATTCCTTACAACAAGGTTGTCAGATGAAAGAAGTGCAATCGGAGAGAACATCAGGGAAAATGCCATTCCATAATTTAAGATTCCATATTCTTCCGGTCCGAGGTATCTTGCTATTAGTATGGAGATTACCATACCTATGGTGTATCTTATGAATCTATCAAGTATGAGCCATTGGAGGTTCTTCAGAAGTTTTGTGAGAACTTCTCTTCCTGAAATGTACGATATAACCTTTTGTAATGTTGACATTTACTGCAATTTACTATGATTATTTTGTTTTTGTTTATTTATTTTTGAACTTATTCATTCAGGGCGTTTAGGACGAAGAAGTTCCCCCATCCTGCCAAAGCTTCAATTAGGTCTAGTGCATTTTTTCTACTTTCCTCTTCTGAGAATTCATAATCTTCAAGGTTCTCTATAATAAAAGAAGAAAGCCTCTGAACATATACTTTATACCCATACTCTGTGAATATCTTCTCAAGTATGTCAAAGTCAACAAAGAAAGAGATATCCTTCTTTCCGAAATCATGATTGATCTGTTTTTCAAGTTTTTCAATTTCAAAGAAATTTATTTTTTCTGCCCTGTGTTTCCAGTGTAGTGTTGCTGAGCCGAACGGAGTTCTGTGATAAAAATATCTGTATCCGTAATCAGATATTATTGTAAAGTTGCTTGTTTCTGATATTTTCTTGATATAATTTGGGAAAAGCTCACATATCTCAAAAACTATTTTGTTTTCTTCTTGTTGTTCGGATGGCCACCATTCGTTTCGTATGTATTTTCGTATGTATTCAAGCGAACTTTCGGTTGCGGGAGCAAAATATGGTTTTCCATTCTCTACGAAAAGTTCTTTGAATATCCCTTTTTCAAAGATAATAACAGAAAACGGGAGGGAATCGAAAAATTCGTTCGATATAATGAAATCTACTTTCCCGTTGAAATCAAACAGGGACTTTATGAAAATAGGCTCTAGATGATTTTCAAATTTTGCCTTTATATTCTCTATTCTTCTTTCAGAGAACTCAACAAGTATCAACTTTTCTATGTTTATTCCAAAGTTTTCAGAGTTTTTGATCAGAGAATATGATAGATCTCCATCTCCTGCACCGATTTCGAGAATTGATATTGATTTTTTTTCGCGTTCTTCTTTTTTTTCTCTTTTTATCTCTTTTTCCTTGCTCTTTTTGTTTTGTTTTGTGTTTTGTATTATTTTTTTTATTTTTGAGAGAATTGCCATTCCAAAAATCTCTGATTTCTGTGGAAGAGTTAGAAAATTTTCTCTGGCTTCATTTTCTGAATAGAATTTGAGTATCCATCCTGATAAAAAGTCAGAAAATTTCATTAAGAGAGAACAAGCTTTTCTAGTATTGCTGGGATTCTGTGGGCGTCTTCTATGTAATCTGCAACTCCTGTTTCTTTTGCTGAACGCGGCATACCAAACACAACTGCGCTTTTTTCATCTTCAACTATAACTTTTCCACCTTTATTTTTTATCTTTACTACTCCTTTTGATCCATCATTACCCATGCCCGTGAGTATTACTCCTATGGTTCTTGAGCCAAACACTTCTGCTGCAGTTTCCATAGCTATATCAATTGATGGTTTGTATATTGCATCTTTCGGCTGATCTGTTATTCTTATTATTCCGCCTTTCTCAACTCTCGTATGAACTCCTCCGGGAGCTACAAGAATTTTTCCGGGTTCTATGAGGTCTCCATCTTTTGCTTCTTTAGCAGGGAATCCTGTTTTTTCAGATAATCTCTGAGAAAAAGCTCCGGTGAAAACAGCTGGCATATGAATGACTACGAGGAATCCTGCTGGAAGTTGAGGGAGTAGAGAGAATATTTCTGATACTGTATTTGGGCCGCCGGTTGATGCTCCTATTACAACGAATTTTTTCATTTCAGATGGAAGAACCGATTTTTTTGCTTTGAGTTCATCTGGTTTTTCCATAGTTTCGTGTTTGAATTCTGGTTTTCTGTATGTTTCTATAACCTTTTTTATTAGTGTTGAGTTGACTCTTGCTGTTGAAGCAGATTTTATTTTCGTTATTATCTCATTCGCTTTGCGGAAAACTTCAAATGTTCCCTTCTCTATATCTTTTGAGATAAAATCCACAGCTCCTGCTTCAAGACATTTCATAGTTATCAGAGCTCCTTCCTTTGTATATGAGGATATCATTACTATGGGGATTGGCTTTTGTTTCAGGACTTCTTGTATTACATCTAGTCCAGATTTTTTTGGCATTTCATAATCAAGTGTTATCACATCGGGAGCAAGTGATATTGCTTTTTCTATTGCTTCTTCACCGTCTCTGGCCTCGCCTATGATCTGGATATCTCTGTCTTTCCTAAGTATATCGATAAGAGCTTTTCTTATAAAGGTCGAATCATCTACCACTAGAACTCTTATTGGCATTACACAAAGAAGTTTATTGGAAAAATTAAATTATATAGAAAAATTGAGAAATTTTTTTGTATGGATGCAAAAGAGTTGAGAGAAGCAAAAGATCAAAGTGGCCTTGAACAAATTCTTCAATCTCTTTTTGACAGGGTTAAAGACATCGTTAAATCTGATACGATTTTTGGAAAACCAATAGAAGTCAAGGGGGGTCACATAATTCCTCTCTCAAAAATAAAAATCGGATTTCTTGCAGGTTCAAGAGCTCAAAATAATATAGGAGCATCTGGTGGTGCTGTTTCTGTTGAACCGGTTGGTATTCTTGTGGTTCTTGAAGATGGAAGGATACTTTTTTATTCAACATCAAAACCAACCTCTTCTCTGATTGAAAAAGCAATAAATCTTATACCAGATGTGGCTGAAAAAGTTATCCCAGAAATAAAGGAAAGATTAAACAAGACGAAAGAATAAACTAGAAGGCTTTCTTTCATATATAAACCCTTTCCAGAAATTTCAGGTTAGCATAACGTATCGGTAAATATTTCTCTGAGGTCGAAAAGAAATGTTGTTTGTAGTATTTTAAATTTATATGTAATGATAAAAGGCAGAAAATTCTTTATTACTGGGGGTGCTGGTTTTATTGGATCTAACTTAATAAATAGAATATTTCAGGAAAATTATGTAATCGTTTATGATAATTTTCTCGTGATTCCATAAGAGGTACTGGGCTGTTGGAGAGAAAAAATATAGAAATTTTTAGAGGAGATATTCTTGATTACGATTCGGTTAAGAAATGTATTCCATCAGATGTTGATATTGTTATTCATCTTGCTGCTATTGCCGGTATAGACACAGTTATCAAGAATCCAGCAAAGACAATTGAGGTAAATGTTATTGGAACATATAATTTGCTAAAAAGTCTGATGGAGCTGAAAGTCATAGATAGAATTGAGTTCTTTATAAATTTTTCGACAAGCGAGGTTTTTGGTATAAGCGCGTTCAGGGTTGATGAGAAAACTCCGGCGAATTTGCAGCCGGTTGGTGAGGCGCGTTGGACATATTCAGTTGCCAAATTAGTTGGAGAACATCTGGTTTACGCCTACTATAATCAGTATGGACTTAAAGCTGTGAACATAAGACCATTTAATATTTATGGGCCAGGTCAGGTTGGAGAGGGAGCTATACATCATTTTGTTGTGCGTGCTCTAAAAAACGAACCATTAATTATTCACGGCGACGGAAGCCAGATAAGATCTTGGTGCTATATAGATGACCTTGTAGATGCTGTGATTCTTTGTCTTGAAAATCAAAACTCCATCGGAGAATCTTTCAACATAGGGAATCCAAAAGGTACGATCACGATACTTTCTCTTGCAGAAAAAATTATTCATCTTGCCGGGTCGTCATCTCAGATTGTTTATGTACCAAAAAACTATGCTGATGTTGAATTGCGTATTCCAAGCATAGATAAAGCAAAGCAAATTCTTGGATTTGAACCGAAAGTAGATCTGAATGAAGGCATAAGGAGAACAATACAATGGTACAGAGAAAAAATAAAAAGAGAGAACATTTAGGAGAAAAACATGATTCATTTATAAGACTATCTAAGCCATATTTTGGCGAAATAAAGGAAATAACATCATGCATTGAAGATATTCTTGAAAGCGGATACATTATTCAGGGTAAATATGTTGCAGAATTTGAAAGCTTGGTTGCGGAATATCTCGGTGTAAAATATGCTGTTGCTGTTAGTTCTGGAACGTCTGCTTTGCATCTTTCTCTTATTGCTCTTGGAATAGGTGCAGGAGATGGGGTCATTGTTCCTGCTTATACTTTTCCTGCAACTGTAAATGTTATTGAGTTGGTTGGAGCAAAACCTGTTTTGGTAGATGTTGATATTGAAACTTACAATCTAAAAGTCAAGGATATATCAAAGTTTGTTTCTCCAAAAACCAAAGCTGTTTTACCTGTTCACTTGTTCGGTAACCCCGCAGATATGGAGGAAATTTCCGATGTAGCAAAGTTCTATGGACTGAAAATAATAGAAGATGCTGCGGGAGCTCTCGGAGCTACTTATGACGGAAAGAAATGCGGAACATTTGGAGAAGTTGGATGCTTCAGCTTTCATCCAAGAAAAATAATTTCCACCGGTGAGGGTGGTATTGTGGCTACTAACAATTACGAGATTGCGGAGAAAATAAGACTTCTGAGGAACCACGGAATGCGTTCTGATAAATATGGTAGATACGATTTCTTTACTGTTGGTTTTAATTACAGAATGAATGAACTTGAAGCTGTGCTCGGTATAAACCAGATGAAAAAAATACATCAGATTTTAGAAGAAAGACATAAGATTTACTCTATATATTTCGATCTAATGCGAGGTATAGATGAAATTGAGTTCCAGAAGTCTATTCCAAAGTCTAACCCAGTTTGGCAAGCCTTTGTTGTTAGGCTCAAGAAACACACAAACGCGGAGCTGATTGAAAAACTGCGCGCTGAAGGAATTGAGGCTAACATCGGAACATATGCTGTTCATCTCTTGGAATTCTATAAGAAAAAGTACAATTATGAACCCGATGATTTTCCAAATGCATCGGAGCTTTTTACAAGGTCTTTAGCTTTACCTTTTTACAATGGAATTACAAGAAGGGAGATTTCAAAAGTTGTTGATGTTCTCAGGAGGCATCTCTTATGAGAATAAAACCAGTAAAAATCAATAGAAGTCATGGGAGTGGTAAATTCAGGTTAAAAGATTTCAGGAAATTGGGCAAGGGTGTTGTGTTTGAAAAAGCTGTTTTGGTTTTTCATCCAGAAAATATAGAAATAGGAGATAACGTCTATATTGGACACTACACAATTCTGAAAGGATATTACAAGAACATAATGAAAATTGGAGATCACAGCTGGATAGGACAAGGCTGTTTTCTACACGGCGCTGGTGGTCTTACCATAGGGAAAGCTGTCGGAATAGGTCCGGGGGTCATAATACTTACTTCCCAGCACAAGGATATAAATAAGGAAATTCCAGTTTACTTTTCTCCGCTTGAATTTGCAGAGGTTGTTCTTGAAGACGGATGTGACATAGGAGCTGGTTCAATTATACTTCCCGGAGTAAGAATAGGTGAGGGAGCTATTGTTGGTGCTGGATCTGTTGTCACAAAAGATGTTGGATCATATGAGGTCTGGGCAGGAGTTCCAGCCAAAAAGCTAAGGTCAAGATAAGCTTCAAATTCTTCGGTATATCCTAATTATTACAATTATTATCAGGTATTCATAATCTATATCGATCTTATGATAGAGCGTTTCAGATTTATATATCCTATTGGAGAGAAGGACTCTGGAGGATTCGGATTATATTCCATATATGAGGGTAGCGATGGTAGTTTTGTGGATACAAGGAAGAGTATGAAGAATTTGAGTCTTGAGAAATTAGATTTAGAATTCCCATTTGTTTTATGTGAACCTGAATATGTTTTTTCACCTGATCATAACAAGAAGTATCCAGTAATACTTGGTGATTGGACATTGAATTTTCATATATTTTTGCAGAATATACATAAGTATAGTATGGTTTTTGTGGATGAAGTGGCATACGATATATATGCAGGGAGGCTCCCTGTGAAGTTTGTCAAGGTTCCTATGTTATACAATTTGTATGTGGATGTTGATATGATAGATGATATTTCACTTCGTATTAAATACAAACCGATTGATGTTATTTTCATAGGGAACATGAATTCTGGTATCTATCCAGCAAGAAACAGGTTGCTGAAGAAGATATTGACACTTCCGGAGAAATATAAGATTGTGGTTGGATCTGGACTACATGATAAATATATATATCTTGAGTTGTTGTCAAGGTCAAAGATAGTATTCGACTATTCTATATTGGGTGCAATGCATCAGAGAATATTTGAAACACTGAGAGCGGGAAGTTGCTTGTTTTTGGAAGATCAGAATATAGAGGGATGGAGATATTTGAGGAGATTTGAGGATGCGGTAGCATACAGTTCTGAGGATAATTTGATAGAGCTTATTGAGTACTACTTAAAAAATGACAGAGAGCGAGAGAAGATAACTTTGAATGGACACAGTAAAGTCAAAGAATTTTCAAGGAGTGATTCATACAGGATAATATGGGAGGAGATCAAAAGGGAAGGTTTTCCCAGCAGAGAAAACAAAAATATCTTGTCAGAGGTTTTTTCATTCAGAAGTTATATAAACCATATTTCAATTATTCCAAGTTTAATAAAATCCAATACAAATTACATTGAATCTTGGGCTGATGATATTTTGGTTAGGTCTGATGGGTATGTTAAAGCTTCTGTACTGAATGATTTATCATATCTTTATTTTTTTGCATCTTTCAATTTTCAAGAGAAGGCAAAGGAATTTATTGAAAAATCTATACATTATATGAAATCAGCATTATATTTGGAGCAAAGGTCACTATTATATTGGCATAATTTGGTGTTTCTATCTAATTCTCTTGGCGACGAAGAAGCTTTTCGTATTTCTGTTTCTAATTTTTTCAGAGTTTTGGGCAGTTTACCATATCAGGAGAGTATGAAGGAAATAATGGGCTATCCTGAAACGTTTTGTCCTTTGATATTTTCGGTCTATGATTCTTTCAGGAGTTATATAGAATTTGTATGGTCGAAGAATTTTGATGATACCGAGGCTATAAGAAAGGAAATTGCTCGAACACTTGTGGCTCGTATATATTACTTGTTATCAAATTTTGCTTTGAGGAGGGGAGATCTAAATAAAGCAAGGGATTTTTGCTATCAGGTATATAATATCTTTCCAAGTTCTATAGAGATTCTGTATATGATAGGTAGGGTGGAGTTGGAATGTAAGAATTTTTTGGCTTCATCTCAAGCATATCTTAAAGCTTTTGAGTCAGATCCTTTCTTTTTTTATGAATGGGATAATATACTTAAATCTTTGGAGATGGTTGGAGATAAGGAGAAGCTTTCTCAGGTTTATGATGAGATGGAAAAGATGTCCGAGAGATTATATCTTTTCAATGGATTCAAGTATAACACGTTCAAAATAAAATCTGTGCAAGATCTTATTAATGAATTTTTGAGTAGTAAATAGAATTAGTTTTTTTGGAGATTCGGCAATGTTTTTTGAGTATGCAAATTTTACTCAACAATTATTTTGACAAACTTTATTTTTCCTATCCTTACGTTGTACTGTCCTTTCTTGAGTTCATACATTCGTTCTTTTATGGGCTGACCATCTATATATATTCCACCAGATTCTGTAAGTCTTACAGCTTCTGAGACACTTTTTACAAGTCCTATCTCCTTTATTAGTTTCTGCAAAATTGTTCCTTCTTTTGTTCTGAATTCGGGTATTTGTTCGGGGATTTCTCTTGATCTTATTATTTTGTCAAACCATTCTTTTGCTTTTTCAGCCATTTGCTTGCCTTTGAGTATCTCTGTTATCTTGAAAGATATTTTCTCTTTCATTTTGAACGGATGTTCTTTTTTCATTTCTTCTATTTCGCTTTCTTCAAGACCAGCAAGGAGTTTTCCGTATTTTACTATGAGCTCATCAGAAACTCCCATAAGTTTTCCATATATTGCTTCTGGTTCATCATCTACTGATATATAATTACCATATGTTTTTGACATTTTGAGTTTTCCGTCAAGTCCTTCAAGTATTGGAGTCGTTAAGCATACCTGAGGAGGCATGTTGTAGCTTCTCATTATGTCTCTCCCGAGAATCAGATTAAAAAGCTGATCGTTTCCACCGATCTCAATGTCTGCCTTTACTACAACAGAATCATAAGCTTGCAAGAATGGGTATAAAAACTCGTGTGTATATATTGGCATCTTTTTTTCAAATCTTTCCTTAAAATCTTCTCTTGATATCACTTGTGATATAGTAGCTCTTGAGAGAAGCTCAAAAAATCTTGATAGTTCCATAGATGAAAACCAATCTGAATTAAAAAGCACTTTTGTTTTCTCTTTTATGAGGAATCTCATGCATTTTTCAAGTATGATCTGGGCATTTTTTTTGGTTTCTTCATAGCTCATTTTAGTTCTCGTTGTTGTTCTTCCGGAGGGATCTCCTATTGTTGCTGTGAAGTCTCCTATGATAAGGTACACATCGTGTCCAAGTTCCTGAAATTCTTTTAATTTGAAAAGTATAACAAGGTGTCCTATGTGTATTAGAGAGGCTGTTGGGTCTATTCCGAATTTTACTCTTAGTTTTCTTCCGCTTCTCAGAAGGTTTTCTAATTCCTCTTCTTCAACAATATTTGTCAAATTGTTTTTTATTTTCTCCTGTTCTGGTGAAAGAACCCTTGTTTCTGCCATTTTTAAATATCTATTCATTCTGATTTTTTGTTCTGGATTTATAGAAATTGTTTTTGTCCTATGCTCATTTTGTATGCTTCTCAGTTTTGAGTTTGATTTAATCTCAAAATGCAACATATGCTTGTCAAAATTTATTTTTCAGCTGAAAGTCTAACTTTTATTCAATGAGGTTTTTTAGTATATTTTTTTTGATGTTTTTTTCATGTGCTTCTTACAAACTCTGGGATGTTCCGAGCTTCCTTGTAAAGCAGGTTTATTTTGATGATTCGGGTAATTTCGTAGTTATTGCTTCAAATTTTTCAAGGTTTTTGATCTGTGATGAAAATAGAGTTTGTACTTCTGAACAGATTTCATCTGTTTTTACTGAATCTAAAATAACATTAAGCGATCTATCACGCAAAGATACTATTGTGTTTCTTATCTTTTATGACCTTTCAGGTAAGAAGAAGCTTGTTTTGGAGGTAGATTTTATAAAGAGAGAGTTCAGAAATTTGTATGATTCAGATTAATTTTGGAAATTCAGAGTTTGCATTGATCACAAGAGCTTGAATTGTTTTTTGATTTTTTAGTTTGAGTGTCTTGTATTCTGTGAGATTCTTTATTTTTGGGTTCTTAATTTTTGTATTCTTGCATATTTTAGACTTTTTGGTAAAAGTGAATTTTCGATTTTGTATGAGAAACTAAAAATATTGTGAGAAAGTATTTTTACACTTTGATTTTCTTTGTATGGGCTTCTTCTGTTGTTTGGAATGCGAGTCATCCATCAAGACTACCTCCAGTTGATTTTCCTCATTTTGACAAGTTAGCTCACACGATATATTATATACCGGGTGGATACTTTGCTTTTCTCTTTTTGAGGATTTTTGGTGTTATTTCTGTGCCTTTGAGTTTTATTTTTGTTTCTTCTGTTGGTTTTCTTGATGAGTTCATTCAGAGTCTTGTTCCCGGAAGAGAGCCGAGTTTTCTTGACATCATAGCAGATTTTTTGGGAGCTGCAATTGGAATTTTGACAGCGCGCTGGAGATCAAAATTCGGGAGTTTCTGACGATTTTCTTTTTTGATTTTTTAGAATTTTTTTGGTAAAATTTTTTGTTTTTTTATTTTATTTTTTTTTCTGACATACTTTTGGATAAAATAAAAATTATGATGGTGGCGAAAATAAAAACAAAAAGAGAAAAAGGAGGTGGGGGAGGCAATGGCAAAGAAGTTTCTGGGGATCCACATCATAGCGGAACTTCATGGCTGCGATCCGGTTTTGCTTGACGACGAAAAATATATTACAGATATTCTACTTCAAGCTGCAAAAGATACAAAAGTTACAGTTGTAGACTATGTAACTCGAAAATTCGACCCGCAAGGAGTTTCGGTAGTTATAATAGTTTCTGAATCTCACATCGCAATTCACACATGGCCAGAATTGAGATATGCTGCTCTTGATTTCTACACCTGTGGAGAGGAAGACCCTGAAAGTGCTGTCAGAGAAGTTGCTGAAAAACTTGGAACCAAAGATTTTGTGTTGTTTAGAGCTGAAAGAGGAAATGTTAGAAAAATAAGAAACATAAACTCAAAAATTAAGGAGATTGGAGATGCAGATAAAAGATCGGAGCAGATACAAATTCTACTTTGATTGGACCGATGACTCTTCTGGAATTTTCTACTCTATAAAAAATATAATATTTTCAAAGCAAACACAATATCAGTATATTGAGGTAGCGGAACTTGGAAACATAGGTCTTTGTCTCATAATAGATGGCAAAATCCAAATATCTGAGGTTGATGAGTTCATATATCATGAAGTTCTGGTTCATATACCATTGATAACTTTCGGAGAACCGAGAAATGTTCTTGTTATTGGAGGTGGTGATGGTTGCACAATAAGGGAAGTTTTTAAATACAAAACTGTTAAAAGATGTGTTATGGTAGATATAGATAAAGATGTAGTTGAGATATCAAAAGAATACCTTGCAAAGATCAACAGATCTTCTTTTTTCGATCCGCGCCTTGAACTGGTTATTGAGGACGGTAGGAAATTCGTAGAAGGAACTAGAGAAAAATTTGATGTCATAATAATAGATACTGTTGACCCAATAGAGTATGGTCCCTCTTACATGCTCTTTACGAAAGAGTTTATGGAGACTGTAAAATCAAAGCTAACAGATAATGGTATTGTTTCTATTCAATCAAACATTTTGAGTCCGGGGGAAACAAGGTTTTTGGTTGCTATGTATAAAACATTGGAGAAAGCTGGATTTAATAAGGTATCTTCTGCTTCTGCTTGTGTTAATTCGTTTATGTTGAACTGGGCATTTATATTTGGATCAAAGGGTAGAGCTCCGGAAGATGTATCTTACGATGAGCTCAAATCTAAGTTTTCCGAAATCGACACGAAATTTTTAACTCCAGATATGTTCAAGGCAGTTATATCTAAACCGAAATATCTTGAGGATAGATTGAAATCAGCCGATGACCAAATAATAACAGATGAAAAACCACTCTTTGTTTTCTGATTGTCATCTGTTTTCTTGTTGTCAGTTTTTTCTAATTATCCTTGAATAAATTATGATTGTGTTCTGGTTCAATGTCATCAATTATTATTTTTTATTTTATTTATTTTTTTTAGTATTAGTAGGTATTAGTAAATAAAAAACGGTCGGATTTTTCCATCAAAATTTAAAATGCAGGAAAAGTTTTTGAAAAAATGGAAAATTTTTTGATTTTATATAAAGTTGAAATATGCCTTTTGACGAGGAGAGGAGGGGGATTATCTCTGACTTAAATCGGCTAAAGATAGAGAACAAGATCGTCAAGTTTTCCGATGTTTCGCATGTTGGGGTCGGGGGCGAGCCCTATGTCTTTGCTTTCCCAAGAAGTATAGATGAGCTCAAAAAACTTCTGGAATATATAACATCAAAGGATATACCATTCTGGGTCGTCGGGAACTCAACTAAACTCCTTGTTAGAGATGGAAGAATCTCTCGTCTTTGCATATCTCTTAATAGAATAGATAAACAGGAGATACAAGATAAAAAGGATCACTATATTTTAAGAGTTGGCGCTGGTTCTTCTCTTTCTTTTGTTATTGCCTGCGGTATAAAGAACGGCTTTGAGTCTGTTGAGGTTATATCTGGCATACCCGGAAGTGTAGGTGGTGCTATAAGAAAGAATGCCGGAACTAAGTTTGGGAGCATATCTCAATTTGTTGAGTCTGTTGAATATATTTCTGTTTCAAACGGCTCAATTGATATCAAATCAAAAAAACCTGTATTCGGATATAGGAAAAGCGACTTTACAGATAATGACTTTATAATCTCTGCAACATTGAAGTTCAAAAAGACCAAACCAGCTGTGGTAAAAGAAAAGGTTTCTGCTTACTTGAAAAGAAGGTTTGAAACTCAGCCAGTCAATACAAAGAACTTCGGATGTATCTTTCTTAACCCGAGCAATGGAGAGTCTGCTGGAAAGATAATAGATGAGCTTGGTCTCAAAGGCTTTAAAATCTCAAAGAGGGTAAGAATTTCAAACATACATGCTAATTTCGTAGAGAATGACGGAGGAGCATCTTTTGCTGAGGTGTATCATCTTATAAAAGAGGTTAAAGAGAGAGTTAAAAAAGAGCGTAATATAGAGCTTGAGGAAGAAGTTGTAATCTGGAATGATGAGAATGGGCATATCTGATACATCATTTACCCCAAATTTGTTTTGATCCTGAATGTAACCTCTATAATCAATAAAAAACAAATAACACAATTGCAAAATTTTAAATTTCTACTTTGAATATTCTTCTCAGATCTTTACCAACTTTAATGTTGTTTGCTTTGTTTCATATTTGATTTTGCATTAATTTTCTGACTTATATCTTTTATTTATTCGGGAAACATTCTCTGTTTCAGCAAGGCAAATAATACTGAGTTTTATTAAAGATTCTGTTGGATTTTGTAAAATATGTCAATTATGCTTGATTTCAGAGGAAAGATAGAAAGTGGCGAATTCTGTATCACCTGTGAAATATCTCCGCCAAGGGGACCAAACTCAGATGACTTTGAAGCGAAGATAAAGGGGCTTGCGGGTAAGGTTTCAGCTGTGAATATAACAGATAATCCTATGCTTTCTGTTCGTATGTCTCCTGTTGTTGCTTCTTTCCTGTGTCTTAGAAACGGGGTGGAACCTATAATGCAGATGACTTGCAGAGATAGGAACATACTTGCAATCACATCTGAGCTTATTTCTGCATGTGCTCTTGGGATAAAGAATGTGCTTGTTCTCAGAGGAGATATGCCCAAAGATGGAAAACCACAGGGTGTTTTTGAAGTAGATGTTGCCGGTTTTCTCAAAATAATTCTAGATTTGAATCAGGGTTTAGATTTCAGAGGAAATCAGATCAACCAGAAATGTGATTTCTTCCCTGGAGCTGCTTTGAATCCGTTTGACGAAATAAATAATCTGAGAGCTAATCTTTTGGGAAAACTTGAGGGAGGAGCAAAGTTCTTTCAAACTCAGCCTGTTTTTGATGTCTCATCTCTTGATAAGTTTGTGGATGTTGTTCAGGAGTACAAAGCAAATGTTCTTGTTGGAGTGATAATCGTAGCTTCTGAGAAAACTCTTGAAATTGTCAAAAGCTTTGCCAAGGGAATGTATATTCCACCAAAACTTGAAGAGGGGATTTCAAAATTTCAGAGTAAGGAAGATAAAGAGAAATTCGGTATAGATTTTGCTCTGGAACTTATTCACAGTATAAAAAATACCGGTGTATTTAGGGGAGCACATATATACAGTCCGGCAAATGAAAAACTTATTCTCCAGCTTGTTTCACGCTTATGAAATCTTTATTTTCTTGATTTTTGTTTTCTTGATTTTTGTCTTATAGTCTGAACTGCGTATTCAAGAATGTCAGAATATCTCAAATGAACCTCCTATTATTATGCCTCCTACTGTGTCAGATAGCCAATGTTCGTCAGCCAAGACTCTTCCTGTTGCGACTATGAATGGAATAGAGATTATCGCATACTTGCATACTTTGTTTTTGCATATATTTGATATAGTGAAATAAACGGAAGCGCTCGCTTGGGAGTGTCCGGAGGGAAATGATCTTCTCCAATCTTCCAATCCCAGTGGAGAAAATCTCCACTGATTCTCTGGTGATTGGTATGTTCTATATCTTCCTGAAAACTTCAGAATCTGAGCTACTGATGTGGTTATTCCAAGTGTTGCCAAAGATCTGAGGAAGATAATTCTTGTTTGTGGCGACCTCAGGAGCGCACCAGATGTATATCCTAAGATGCAAAGGGGTAGCAAAAACCACGCTTCTCCAGGTATGCTTAGAATTTTTCCGAGCTTTTTGGTATTCTCGTTCACTATTTCATTTCTTAATCTTAAGTCAACGGTAGATATAAGAGCAGAAGATGCTATTCCTATTGAAACTCCGTATGATAGATCAAGAATTTCTTTTGTTCTGAAACTTTCTTTTAGCTCGCTTTGTGGATTGAAAGAAACGAGAAAAAATATAAAACTTATTTCCGTAAGCATTCTTTATAGTATAATACATGGCACATTCCAAAAGCTGTTTTTGAGTTTTCCTGTTTTGCTTTTTGGTATTTCAATTAAGTCTATCGTCAAAAAAATCGGGTAGCAAAATTGGTGGCTAATTTAAGGTATTTATTTTCCTCTGAAGATGAGGTTTTTTCATCAAAGCAACTAATTCTACTTTGGTGCTCTTTACTATCTGAATAAAAGTCTATATTTTTGTTCAATATCTTTTGAGTAATCAAATTGAAGGTAATGAAGTATGATTTAGAGATAAAAAGAACTTTTGAGAAAGTAGCCCTTGGTGTTCTGAAAATTCTTGGATTTGAGATTGTTGAGATAAAAACTGTTCCACTTGAAATGCAGACTGGGAAAATCATAGTTGATTTCTTAGCCGTTGTGAAGCTCAAAAATGGCTCAGAGTATATTCTTCATATTGAGTTCCAAACGAAAAATGATCCTGATATGCCAAAAAGAATGCTAAGGTACTGCTCAGTTATAATATCAAGGTTCACTTTACCGATCATACAGATTGTTATCTTCTGGGAAAAGAAGAGCTCAATATGGGAAACAGTATAAAAATGCTCTCTCTCGGAACATCTCTTTTTTATGAGTACCAGATAATTGATTTGAAGAAAGTTGAAGCTCAGAAGTTTTTGAGCTCGGATGATCCCGATGTATATTTGCTCGGAATTCTTGGTAAGTCGGATAATCTTGTTGAAGTTGTTAGGCAGATATTATCAAAGCTCAAGGAAAGTTTTGAAAAAAGGATGATAACGAAACACGATTTACTAGAATATATAAATAGGTTAGGAGTATTCAGCGAGCTAAGTAAGTGAAGATTTAAAAAGGGAGGTGGAGGAAATTGTGCTAGATATAGATATAACTAAAACTTGGCTTTACAAAGAAGGACTGGAAAAAGGCAAAAAAGAAGGTCTGGAAGAAGGGATAAAGAAAGGTTTAGAAAAAGGTAAAAGGGAAGGCTTGGAGGAAGGCATAAAGAAAGGTTTAGAAAAAGGTAAAAAGGAAGGCTTGGAGCAAGGGATAAAGAGAGGTTTAGAAAAAGGAAAGAAGCAAGGTTTAGAGGAAGGATTAGCTCGGGGTTTGAAGGAAGCGATACTCCTTGCTATACAGATAAAGTTTGGTAAAAGAGCTTCCAAAATTCAGAGGAAGATAAAGGGTATCAATGATATAAATACGCTTCGTTTTTTGAAGAAAGAAGTTGCAAGAGTTGGAACTTTACAGGAATTTGAGTCAAAACTTAAGACTTTGAACCGTAGATAACTTGATTTTATCTTTAAAATCTATCTGCCATTTTTTAACAAATTTTTGTTTGTTATATGTCATAACTAATTTTCTTTTTGAAAATTTTTTGTTTGCTCAGAAGAAAAAGGAGGTTAATTTCATGGAGATAAAATCAAACGCTTTCAAGAACGGCCAGAATATTCCAAAAAAATACACTTGTGAAGGAGAAGATATATCACCTGATTTGAGCTGGTCTGGTTTTCCGTCTGGAACTAAGAGTTTTGTGATAATTGTTGATGACCCAGATGCTCCGATTGGAACTTTCAATCATTGGGTTGTGTATGATATTCCGTCAAGTATAACAAGTCTTCCTGAGGGTTTGGAGAAAAAATCGGAGGTTTTAGGTGGTATAAAGCAGGGAAAGAACGATTTTGGAAAGGTAGGCTGGGGAGGTCCTTGTCCTCCACGCGGTCATGGTACTCACAGATACTTTTTCAAAATAAAGGCTCTTTCGGTTGAGAAGCTCGGACTTCCTGCTGGTGCTACAAAATCTCAGGTTCTAAAAGCAATTGAGGGAAAAGTTCTCGCAGAGGCCGAATTTTACGGAACTTATTCACGCTGAAAGGTTCCTGATGAGCGATTCCCACGAAATAGAAAATGTAAAAAAAGAGATAGAGAAGCTCAGAAAAGAAATACAGTATCACGATTGGAGATATTATGTTTTGAAAGATCCTGTTATATCAGATGCAGAATACGACAGGCTTTTCAAGAGACTGAAAGAGCTTGAGGAAAAATATCCAGAGCTTATAACACCGGATTCTCCAACTCAGAGGGTAGGTGAGAAAATAGAGGGGGGTTTTCCGACTTTTCCTCATTCTGTTCCGATGTTATCTCTTGACAACGCATTTGATGAAGATGAGGTTGTTGAGTTTGACAAAAGAATAAAAAGATTTTTGGAGTTATCACAGGATTATGAAATATCTTATTCTGTTGAACCAAAGGTAGATGGAGTTAGTATAGAGCTCATATATGAAGATGGAATTTTGAAAAAAGCTCTTACACGAGGAGACGGATTTTTGGGCGAGGATGTAACTCAGAATGTAAAAACTATAAGATCTGTTCCTCTTCGTTTGATTTCGGAAGATTTTCCGCAGTACATTGAGGTAAGGGGTGAGGTATTTATGACTACTGATGCTTTTCGAAAACTTAATGAAGAACTTATGTCAAGGGGTGAGAGAGTTTTCGCTAATCCGAGAAATGCTGCCGCAGGTTCGCTGAAACAACTTGATCCGAAAGAGACAGCGAGGAGAAATCTTGATGCATTATTTTATGGAAATGGTAAAATTGTGGGAAAGAAAATCGGCTCACAGGAGCAACTTTTTTACGAACTCAAAAGATATGGATTCAGTTTGGTTCCTGAGTGGAAGGTAGTCAAAGGTATCAAAGAGGCTCTGGAGCATATAAGATATATTCAGAGAATTCACAAGGATTTTCCATTTGAATCAGATGGAGTTGTGATAAAGTTAAACGATTTTGATTTGCGGGAAAAGCTCGGTGAAAAGGCACGCAGTCCTCGTTGGGCAATAGCTTACAAGTTTCCAGCAGAGGAAGTTGTAACGAGAATTCTTTTTGTTGAAAATCAGGTTGGAAGAACGGGGACGGTCACACCGGTAGCTATTCTTGAACCTGTGAGGATTGGTGGCGTTATTGTGACCAGAGCCACTTTGCATAACTTTGATGAAATCAAGAAAAAAGATGTAAGAATCGGCGACTTTGTATGGGTCAAGAGGTCAGGCGATGTTATTCCAGAAATAATCAGCGTTGTTCAAGAAAGAAGATTTGGTATAGAGATTGAGATAAGGGAACCGGAGGTTTGTCCTGTTTGCGGCTCAAAGTTGTACAGAGAGTTTGAAGAAGTTGCTGTGAGATGTCCAGATATGTCTTGTCCAGCTCAAATTGTAGAGAGGGTGAAGCATTTTGTTTCTGCTCTTGACATTGAGGGGCTTGGTGAGACTTTTATAACTCAGCTTGTTTCAAGGGGTATTCTGAAAGATATCTCTGATATTTTTTATCTCAAAAAACAAGACCTTTTGAAATTCTGGGGTGTTGGAGATAAACTTGCTACAAAGATAATTGAAAACATAAATAGCTCAAAAATTGTTCCTTTGCAGAAGTTCATATATGCTCTTGGTATAAGGTATGTAGGAGAGTCTGTTTCAAGAATTCTTGCAAGCAGGTTCAGGAGTCTTGAAAAATTTCTTTCAGCAAAGGAGTCGGAGATAGAGGCGATATACGGTCTTGGACCTGCGGTTGCTCAGAGCGTCTCAAAGTTTCTACAAGATCAGAAAAATATGATAGCAATACAAAGGATGCTTGAAGCTGGTGTTAAGGTTCTGGAATATAAGGAAGAGGAGAGAACTGGAAAATTTTTCGGTAAGATTTTTGTTTTCACAGGGACATTAAAGAGTATGACTCGTGAGCAAGCAAAGAAATTAGTTATTCAGAATGGAGGGAAGACATCAGATAGTATATCATCTTCTACCACTTATCTTGTTGTTGGTGAGCTTGAAAGGGGGAGCTCATCGAAGCTTGAGAAGGCAAAGAAGCTTGGCGTGAATATAATAACCGAGAGAGATTTTTTGGATATGCTCAGAGATTGAGTTATCATTTTGATTCCTATCGTGTTTTTTAGCGAGATTTTGTGATGATTTTAGGTAAAGATGTTTCAATTTTCACACTTTTATTTTTTGGTGATTATAATTGTAATTAACTGGATTGTGGTGCCGTAAGGTGCTGCATGAAATTCATTAGGGAGTAAATTTAGCGTACAAAGAGGACTTTGACAATCCCCTTTTTATTTTATTTTTAATCTATTTTAGATTTTATTTTTTGTTATGCTGTTTATATCATTTTATTTTTTTTAATCATATTTTTTAATGATGAGCAAAGAATTGAGGTAGGGGGAGGGGGTAGGCGATTTTTTGAGGGTGTCTGCCAAAATTGGCTCTGGACCCCTTGAAAATCAAGGGTTCCGGAGGGTAGCTCTCAGAAACCAGACCCGTACATAAGGGGATTGCGACAGATTTCATCCGTTAATGCGTTAAAATCTATATATCACCAGACCCGTACATAAGGGGATTGCGACCCGTGTGGAACCTTTGTTTCGCATACTGAATAAACTACCAGACCCGTACATGAGGGGATTGCGACACATCTGACTTCGATTGAAGCAGTTCATCTAACAGGAACCAGACCCGTACATGAGGGGATTGCGACCTGCGAATCTGATTAGGAATACTTGTTTTTCCTAACCCGACCAGACCCGTACATGAGGGGATTGCGACCCCATAATATCTGATTTGGACTGCAAAGCTTAGTCAAATACTCGTAAACCAGACCCGTACATAAGGGGATTGCGACCACCCTCTTTCAAAACAACCTGTATTCTGTTCTCCTTTCTCAGAAACCAGACCCGTACATAAGGGGATTGAGACTCACTAAACTGATTTAGCCTCACTACCTGGGGATTGTTTCTCAGAAACCAGACCCGTACATAAGGGGATTGCGAAGCAAAAGAAAAGTTCTCTTTATTTCTGGATTATATCTTGATTGAGTGAGGCTCGTTGTGGGGGACTAGAATTTTTATGCCACTTCATCCTTACATTGGTCTGAAGGCCGGATTACTTTGAATAGAAGAAAAACACAATAATTTGAGAAAACAGTGGTTAAAGTGAATAATATCTTATGAATGGACAACTCAAAAAATCACAGTTTGCCACTTGATCTTAAATATGCAAGAATTTTGACTTTCTATGATCGTATAAAGGCTATACTGCGTGGAGAAATTCCATATCCAAGAATGGCTATAATATACCCTATATACGGTTGTAACTACGATTGCGTTGGATGTGAATACTCTCCGTTGAATTCAAAACCTACAAAACTTCAATTCAATAGATTTATTTCTCTCATAGATGAACTTGTGGATGT
>JANXBU010000049.1 GCA_025060505.1 Candidatus Calescibacterium sp. | reverse complement strand
AGGATTCAACCTTGACCACGGTTTCCTTATTATTACCCCTGAATTCGGTTTCAATCCCTCATAGGTAGGATTCAACCAGTTTATGTAAAAATAAAGTATGTGGAAATGTATTAGTTTCAATCCCTCATAGGTAGGATTCAACCATCGAACTCGGCTCCTAATGAGAATCCTATGAAAGGTTTCAATCCCTCATAGGTAGGATTCAACCACATCTTGTTCAGGCGGAGGAGCTCCACTGAATTCTGTTTCAATCCCTCATAGGTAGGATTCAACCAACCGGGCACAAGCTATGGGGTTCTCTCCCGGACGGGTTTCAATCCCTCATAGGTAGGATTCAACCTTCACAACCCTCATAACTTTTGGTATCCCAACACCCTGTTTCAATCCCTCATAGGTAGGATTCAACCATGAGAGGGTCATTCACAAGATTCTCGGCAACTGAGTTTCAATCCCTCATAGGTAGGATTCAACCAGGTATATCGGAGCTGTCACTGACTTCGGGAGGGGTGTTTCAATCCCTCATAGGTAGGATTCAACCATATTCCAATTACTGACGATTTCATCACTTGGATATTGTTTCAATCCCTCATAGGTAGGATTCAACCTCGTCATAGGTTTTGAGGAACTCCCACATTTAGAACTGACGGATTTTCTTAATTACGGTTCCCTTATTATTAAACCTGATTTTGTAAGACTTGAGGTAAAACCCAAGGTAAAACCCGGGCGTATGGTTATTTACCTTAAGCCGTTTGAAATCATCGAATTCATTAATGGGGTTCGAGAAATTTTCTCGAAAGCAGAATATGAGCCGAGAGTAGTTAGAAGAAAATTTGATATTAATCTTCCGGAAACATATATGTACGTCGGCACTGTGGCTCCTACGTTTAGGTATAAGAGTTTAAAGAACGTAATAATATGTAAATATGATCTTCCAATTACTAAGGATTTCATCACTTGGGTATTGTTTCAATCCCTCATAGGTAGGATTCAACCTCACAATAGGTATGTATTTCGGCTCTCTCATTTCAGGTTTCAATCCCTCATAGGTAGGATTCAACCATACTGAAGGGTTTATAAACAAATCAAAGCTCTGGAAGGTTTCAATCCCTCATAGGTAGGATTCAACCAAAATATCTTTGAAAGATTTTCACTCAAATCTGATCAGTTTCAATCCCTCATAGGTAGGATTCAACCTTTTCGTTTGATACAGGAGGATTTGAAGTTGTTGAGGTTTCAATCCCTCATAGGTAGGATTCAAATTAGAACCTTCGCTTGAGGAACCTCCACAGTTAGAACTGTTTCAATCCCTCATAGGTAGGATTCAAATTGTCCTTTCACAGAAAAAGAAATCAAATATATTTTGTTTCAATCCCTCATAGGTAGGATTCAAATGTTGGAGAGAATTTATCAAGAGAGGTTTGAGGAGCTGTTTCAATCCCTCATAGGTAGGATTCAAATATAGGAGGGTGGTCAGCAAAGTCCTCAGCCGCAGGAGGTTTCAATCCCTCATAGGTAGGATTCAAATGCTTGAGGTTTATTACTCGTTGGGTAGAGATAATGTGTTTCAATCCCTCATAGGTAGGATTCAAATTCTTTTCAGGAAGAGGTAGAGATGGATGAAGAATTGTTTCAATCCCTCATAGGTAGGATTCAAATAGACATTTCTTGACCACAGTTTCCTTATTATTACCCCGTTTCAATCCCTCATAGGTAGGATTCAA
>JANXBU010000048.1 GCA_025060505.1 Candidatus Calescibacterium sp. | reverse complement strand
GGATTCAAATTGTTGTAAAGATGTTCAAGGAAGTTCCGTTTGATGTTGTTTCAATCCCTCATAGGTAGGATTCAAATAGATATGGGTCTATGACTTTTTTGATTCCGAGGAAGGTTTCAATCCCTCATAGGTAGGATTCAAATAGAAAAGCTCTTAACTTTCTCGACTCTATCGAAAAAGTTTCAATCCCTCATAGGTAGGATTCAAATAGGATTTGTTCGGCCTTCTCTTAAGGAACTCCCACAATGTTTCAATCCCTCATAGGTAGGATTCAAATGGCGCTTTGGTATGGAGTTCCTATTCTCTCATTTATGTTTCAATCCCTCATAGGTAGGATTCAAATTTAGCTAATTTTAATCCGAACACTCTCCCGTTGATAGTTTCAATCCCTCATAGGTAGGATTCAAATTACATTCGATTCCTAGAGGAGTCTAATCCAGAGCTGGTTTCAATCCCTCATAGGTAGGATTCAAATAGTTGAGATTTATGAGCTAAACTATCTGAGAAGGAAGTTTCAATCCCTCATAGGTAGGATTCAAATTCAACTTCTTTATCTATTTTTGCAATTCCTTTTTCAGTTTCAATCCCTCATAGGTAGGATTCAAATATTCGGGGACGGGAAACCCCTTATCTTTTGCGATTGGTTTCAATCCCTCATAGGTAGGATTCAAATAAGGAAACGCCATTGAGTAAGGTAAAAGAGATAATTGCGTTTCAATCCCTCATAGGTAGGATTCAAATAGGTAATAGACACTCTAAGGCTTTTTTTTAAACCACGTTTCAATCCCTCATAGGTAGGATTCAAATACAATATTCTTATTTCCCCTTTTGAGGGGAAATACCGTTTCAATCCCTCATAGGTAGGATTCAAATGCTAATGTTACACACAGGGTTTATCTGTGGAGAATTGTTTCAATCCCTCATAGGTAGGATTCAACCAAAATATTCTCTCTTTTCTAAGTGAAGTAGAGATAGGTTTCAATCCCTCATAGGTAGGATTCAACCGGCAGTCAACATATGAGATGTGATTCGTTTGATTGTTGGTTTCAATCCCTCATAGGTAGGATTCAACCCAGGTTAGTGATAATGACTATATCATATTTCTCTTGTTTCAATCCCTCATAGGTAGGATTCAACCTTGCTTCGTATGTTTCTGTGTTCAATGAGATCGGGAGTTTCAATCCCTCATAGGTAGGATTCAACCTGAGGGAATCGATATAGCCCCCTTTATCCCCAGGGAGTTTCAATCCCTCATAGGTAGGATTCAACCCAAGTTTGGAAGTTCAGGAGCCTTGATAAAACCTTCGGTTTCAATCCCTCATAGGTAGGATTCAACCAACGGTTTCTGACTGAAACCAACATCAGGAATTTTGGTTTCAATCCCTCATAGGTAGGATTCAACCATGAAAATATGTAATCCTGATTCGGATCAAGCGTAGGTTTCAATCCCTCATAGGTAGGATTCAACCGGTTCTATGTAATAACGATGATATCATATTTCTCTTGTTTCAATCCCTCATAGGTAGGATTCAACCAATTCAAAGAAGATCGAAATACTCCTACGGCGTATGTTAGTTTCAATCCCTCATAGGTAGGATTCAACCACGAGATCGGCAGAACAAGTTTGATACTGGATACTAGTTTCAATCCCTCATAGGTAGGATTCAACCGCGATGAAAAATGAAGAACAGGAATTCATAAACAAATGTTTCAATCCCTCATAGGTAGGATTCAACCCCGTGCAAAGACATAATAAGATCTAAAGCAAGAAAATATCTGATTT
>JANXBU010000047.1 GCA_025060505.1 Candidatus Calescibacterium sp. | reverse complement strand
GGATTGAAACTTGTATGAAGGTATTGAAGCGGTGGAAGTGTCCGCAGGGTTGAATCCTACCTATGAGGGATTGAAACCTGGTCTTGTATCAATAATGTTGTATCTTGTTATGTGGTTGAATCCTACCTATGAGGGATTGAAACAATCTCAATTCAACAGGGTCATATTTCTTTTTACCTTCGGTTGAATCCTACCTATGAGGGATTGAAACACTAGTTCTTCGACGATTTTAAACGGTTGAAGGTAAGGTTGAATCCTACCTATGAGGGATTGAAACGATGATATGATGTGTCTCCATCCCTTATGAGAGCATACGGTTGAATCCTACCTATGAGGGATTGAAACATGATTTAAGATGTTCCAATAGCTCGTTCGGGTAGAGAGGTTGAATCCTACCTATGAGGGATTGAAACTACAGAAATAGACAACGCCATCTTCAAAATAGCTATGGTTGAATCCTACCTATGAGGGATTGAAACCTTCTTCATAAGCTTCTAAAAATAAAAGAAATTCCTTTGGGTTGAATCCTACCTATGAGGGATTGAAACTAACTGAATCCTTTAATGAATCTACGAAATCTCTAAGGGTTGAATCCTACCTATGAGGGATTGAAACTGGAAAACTATGCGAGTTGGGGATGTTTCTCTGGGAGGTTGAATCCTACCTATGAGGGATTGAAACTTTCATTCTCATTGAAAACTTCCCTCTCCTTGAATTGGTTGAATCCTA
This sequence comes from Candidatus Calescibacterium sp., assembly GCA_025060505.1. Taxonomy (GTDB): domain Bacteria; phylum Calescibacteriota; class Calescibacteriia; order Calescibacteriales; family Calescibacteriaceae; genus DRWZ01. The sequence goes on along the minus strand of JANXBU010000047.1, from coordinate 1,202 downwards.
CCTATGAGGGATTGAAACCATCGTTCAGCTAATTCTGCAAGAGAGAACAGTGATTGGTTGAATCCTACCTATGAGGGATTGAAACTGGAAATATACCGATGCGTTGTTCAAATTCACTGAAGGTTGAATCCTACCTATGAGGGATTGAAACCATATTAGCACGCTCCTCGGGGTGTAGTACCAAAGCACGGTTGAATCCTACCTATGAGGGATTGAAACTTCATCAGTATATGATCTGACTGACCCCTCCCGAAGTGGTTGAATCCTACCTATGAGGGATTGAAACCCTTATAGGAGCGTCAGGAAAAATCCAACCGTATTGGGTTGAATCCTACCTATGAGGGATTGAAACAGAAGAAATTTTTACGGAAAACCGCAGAAAAAACGAGGTTGAATCCTACCTATGAGGGATTGAAACAAAATAAGATAGAAGATGTTGAAGGGTTTACGGGAGGTTGAATCCTACCTATGAGGGATTGAAACTGGAAGTTCAGAAGGAACAAATCCCTCGTAATGGTATGGTTGAATCCTACCTATGAGGGATTGAAACTAGGCAACAACAACGGCGGTTTGATGTAATGGTTCGAGGTTGAATCCTACCTATGAGGGATTGAAACCACATCCAGGATATTCCATTCCGGAAATCGACTTAAATGGTTGAATCCTACCTATGAGGGATTGAAACAATTCAGGATACTGCTTGATTTTCACTTCTCCGCGCCTGGTTGAATCCTACCTATGAGGGATTGAAACTCATTGAGGGAGCAAAAATAGATCAGATATCTAATAGGTTGAATCCTACCTATGAGGGATTGAAACTTTTCAAGTGAAAGTTTGTTTATGTAGCTCTGTAGTAGGTTGAATCCTACCTATGAGGGATTGAAACATGTAAATAACCATACGAGGTTTTGACTTGGGTTTTAGGTTGAATCCTACCTATGAGGGATTGAAACCCTACCCACACGGTAGTGGCAAAAGATAAAGGATTTAGGTTGAATCCTACCTATGAGGGATTGAAACTCTATAACCACCCTCGGTTTAGTTTCCGCTTTCGGTTGGTTGAATCCTACCTATGAGGGATTGAAACAAGGTGTAAAAAGTATATCTAGTACCTCTTCGCTGCCTGGTTGAATCCTACCTATGAGGGATTGAAACCTAAAATGAGCCAATCTATTTCCTAATTCAGCAATTGGTTGAATCCT
>JANXBU010000046.1 GCA_025060505.1 Candidatus Calescibacterium sp. | reverse complement strand
TGATTTCTTTGTTTCAATCCCTCATAGGTAGGATTCAAATCACAGAAAATAGCCTGCAAAAATTCATTTTGGTGATGTTTCAATCCCTCATAGGTAGGATTCAAATAAAGTAAAAAATACTACACTTCAAAATTCTTTGTTCGTTTCAATCCCTCATAGGTAGGATTCAAATCTGTTCGGTTCCCGTGATATGGGTTACTGCCCCTGAGACGTTTCAATCCCTCATAGGTAGGATTCAAATAAACTCAAAGAACTTCTCAAACAAGATACGGAACTTCGTTTCAATCCCTCATAGGTAGGATTCAAATGATACTTTGATCGTGGCTACCGGAAATCATCTGAAGGTTTCAATCCCTCATAGGTAGGATTCAAATTCACGGTGATCTCGATAGAAGATACTCTAAAGCTCTTTTTGTTTCAATCCCTCATAGGTAGGATTCAAATCTTCCTACATTTTTAAGATAATCGCCCGGGGGAAAGAGTTTCAATCCCTCATAGGTAGGATTCAAATTAGGTGGGAACAAGTTTCCCAAGCTTATGAGCTCGGGTTTCAATCCCTCATAGGTAGGATTCAAATCCTCAAAAGGTGGTCTCTCCTTGGTAGTTACAAAGAAGTTTCAATCCCTCATAGGTAGGATTCAAATTCGGGATATGTAAGTTTATTGAGGGCTACATTCGATATTGTTTCAATCCCTCATAGGTAGGATTCAAATAACCATCCAAAGAAGGACAGGAACAATCCAAAGAAGGAGTTTCAATCCCTCATAGGTAGGATTCAAATATTTTCTTAATTACGGATCTCTTATCGTGAAACCGGGTTTCAATCCCTCATAGGTAGGATTCAACCGTGTTTCTGAGAAGTATTTCATCATCTTTTAAAAAAGGGTTTCAATCCCTCATAGGTAGGATTCAACCCAATGAACGCGAAGGGAAATGTGTTTCTTGCTCCGAGTTTCAATCCCTCATAGGTAGGATTCAACCAAAATGAAAAGGAAATTAATGGATTATTTACTCCCAAGTTTCAATCCCTCATAGGTAGGATTCAACCCTTTTAAGCATTAAGAAGGATGACCTAAAGAAGGTTTCGGTTTCAATCCCTCATAGGTAGGATTCAACCTTGCTCCGCACCATCTGCATACCTTCTTTTTCTCATGTTTCAATCCCTCATAGGTAGGATTCAACCGTGATTGCGTATCTTTTGATGACGGGTTATGATTGGTTTCAATCCCTCATAGGTAGGATTCAACCTATCACCCGCTTACATAGCATCCCATTTGGACAAGTGGTTTCAATCCCTCATAGGTAGGATTCAACCATTTTTCCGGTAGAGTACAAACCGAGGCTAATCGAAGTTTCAATCCCTCATAGGTAGGATTCAACCTAAAAATGAAGAAAAAGTTTAAAGACTTTTTATTACGTTTCAATCCCTCATAGGTAGGATTCAACCGATATCAGCGGGCTAAAAATATCATACTATGTTCCGTGTTTCAATCCCTCATAGGTAGGATTCAACCACGAGAGGGAAGAGGAACTACTTATACTTGACGCGATGTTTCAATCCCTCATAGGTAGGATTCAACCGGAAGGAATACACTTTTTATACCTTTAACATCGGCGGGTTTCAATCCCTCATAGGTAGGATTCAACCTTCTTAAAGAACTTGTTAACATTTTCCCGGTACAGTAGTTTCAATCCCTCATAGGTAGGATTCAACCAGAAGGATAAAAATTTAGAGCATATTGCTGATGCTGTGTTTCAATCCCTCATAGGTAGGATTCAACCCAAGCTACTTGAAGAAGCCGTAAAGATTCCAGAACTGTTTCAATCCCTCATAGGTAGGATTCAACCAATCAAAGAGATATTGCCCCAACCGAAAGCAAAGAATTGGGTTTCAATCCCTCATAGGTAGGATTCAACCAAGGATATTACTGGGATGGAAACAAAATTGAGAAGGAGT
>JANXBU010000045.1 GCA_025060505.1 Candidatus Calescibacterium sp. | reverse complement strand
GGATTCAACCAAATGAAAAAGAGATTCCTAGATTATTTGCTTCCGAGTTTCAATCCCTCATAGGTAGGATTCAACCAGTATATAGATTTCATAGAGTTATCGGATGCTATTATGGTTTCAATCCCTCATAGGTAGGATTCAACCATAAAAGAGGCAAAAATCAATACTCTTGATTCGGAATGTTTCAATCCCTCATAGGTAGGATTCAACCTTTGCTCTCCAGGGGGGGCTGATATTACCCGGAAAGAGTTTCAATCCCTCATAGGTAGGATTCAACCAGAAAATTTTGAGATCAATATTCCAAAAACATATATGTTTCAATCCCTCATAGGTAGGATTCAACCTAAAGCCCCCGGCAAAGCCCCGGATGAGTCTTTATATGTTTCAATCCCTCATAGGTAGGATTCAACCATAAGCAACAAAATAATGCTCAATCCAATCAGCAGGCTGTTTCAATCCCTCATAGGTAGGATTCAACCTGGAGAGATACAAAGAGGAATACATTGAAAATATTCTCTCTTTTCGTTTCAATCCCTCATAGGTAGGATTCAACCCCAAGTATTTTCAAGGCTTTCCGAAGAGTGAAATATTGTTTCAATCCCTCATAGGTAGGATTCAACCATGATAAATCAGAGTTGAATATGTTCCTTGTAGTTAGTTTCAATCCCTCATAGGTAGGATTCAACCGATATAGATTTCATAGAGATGGTAGATGATATTATGAAGTTTCAATCCCTCATAGGTAGGATTCAACCATGTATTCAGGACACACAAGAGGGAAGAGAAACACAAGTTTCAATCCCTCATAGGTAGGATTCAACCAGAAGAACCCGACCAGATACAAGGTTCGAATTAGATAGTTTCAATCCCTCATAGGTAGGATTCAAATCATTCATTATACTTTACAAGATTGTTTTCCGATACAGGTTTCAATCCCTCATAGGTAGGATTCAAATCAGAGATTCCTAGGGGATGTCGTATATGCAATAGAAGTTTCAATCCCTCATAGGTAGGATTCAAATGAGAACAGAATGTTGCTATTGCTATCAAAGTTGGAATTGTTTCAATCCCTCATAGGTAGGATTCAAATCTCTTATCGTCAAACCCGCGGGCATATGGCTTGGGGGTTTCAATCCCTCATAGGTAGGATTCAAATATTCTGACTTTCTTTACATACTTCATATGTATATATGTTTCAATCCCTCATAGGTAGGATTCAACCATGAGTTTCACAAGGTGGTCAATAAAAGTATCCGAGGTTTCAATCCCTCATAGGTAGGATTCAACCCCTACAAGGAATTTGGTAGCCGAGGGAATGGTAGAGGGTTTCAATCCCTCATAGGTAGGATTCAACCTATTTCATTTAATTACGAATCATACTTCTGAAAAGTGTTTCAATCCCTCATAGGTAGGATTCAACCAAGATTAATCAGCTTTCCAAAACTCTTCATTGAAGATATGTTTCAATCCCTCATAGGTAGGATTCAACCATGAAACGAGAATACGGCAGATAATACAAGGTAAGAAAGTTTCAATCCCTCATAGGTAGGATTCAACCTAAAAAAAGGAGGAGACAGGAAGATGCCAGAAAAATTGTTTCAATCCCTCATAGGTAGGATTCAACCTTGATCGTAGTTTTATTCTTATTACCCCTGAATTTGGTTTCAATCCCTCATAGGTAGGATTCAACCCTGCAATCGCTCACTAGATTCTGATCTTTCCCTGGAGGTTTCAATCCCTCATAGGTAGGATTCAACTGATGTATTGGAAGAAATTAGAGATTTCGTAGATTCATGTTTCAATCCCTCATAGGTAGGATTCAAATAAATGAAGAGGAAGTTCTTGGATTATTTGCTTCCGAGTTTCAATCCCTCATAGGTAGGATTCAAATTTCTACGCTTGATCCGAAGCAGGATTACATATTTTGTTTCAATCCCTCATAGGTAGGATTCAAATCTGACCTGATAGATGAAAAAATCCTGATTA
>JANXBU010000044.1 GCA_025060505.1 Candidatus Calescibacterium sp. | reverse complement strand
TGTTTCAATCCCTCATAGGTAGGATTCAAATGAGGCCATCGGAGTACATTGAGTATCTGTTCTTTGGTTTCAATCCCTCATAGGTAGGATTCAAATTTCTTGGGAATATAGAGGATGAGCTCGCAGCATCAAGTTTCAATCCCTCATAGGTAGGATTCAAATCGGACTACAAAAGTACCGAATTCTACTATGAACGGATGTTTCAATTCCTCATAGGTAGGATTCAAATTTATTTATCGTGAGTCGAAAATCATAGCTCTTCTGACGTTTCAATCCCTCATAGGTAGGATTCAAATTGTTGAACACAGAGCAACACTCATTTGTCTTTTCAGGTTTCAATCCCTCATAGGTAGGATTCAAATACAGAAAACGAGGGATTTATATAGCTGAGTTGCGGTTTTGTTTCAATCCCTCATAGGTAGGATTCAAATATGATAACAAAACACCACTAACTTTTCCCCGTTCTGTTGTTTCAATCCCTCATAGGTAGGATTCAAATTTTTTCGGGGGAGCGGTAGCAGGTCTCTTGCTCAGGTTTCAATCCCTCATAGGTAGGATTCAAATCCTGTTCGGTTCCCGTGATATGGGTTACTGCTCCTGAGTGTTTCAATCCCTCATAGGTAGGATTCAAATGAGCCTATTGTTGCCATTGATGTCTCTGGCTCAGTTTGTTTCAATCCCTCATAGGTAGGATTCAAATTCAATACCTACTGCTAGCATATCCGTAGTGATTCCGGGTTTCAATCCCTCATAGGTAGGATTCAACCAAGTAATGAAGAGCTCAAGGAGTTCCTCCAAGACACTAGTTTCAATCCCTCATAGGTAGGATTCAAATAGGAGTTCAGGTGGTTTGATAGGTGGGCTTTTCTCTGTTTCAATCCCTCATAGGTAGGATTCAAATGATATTATCAAAAGCCTACAAAGAAAGGAGGGAAAAGAGTTTCAATCCCTCATAGGTAGGATTCAAATCTATACACGACATAGATGACGATGCTTGAAAAAATAGTTTCAATCCCTCATAGGTAGGATTCAAATTCACGAAATGCTTCACTTTGTATTCTCGCATGCTAAGTTTCAATCCCTCATAGGTAGGATTCAAATACTTTCTACACTTTTAAGACCTTGGATGGGAATTATGTTTCAATCCCTCATAGGTAGGATTCAAATGCGTCTCCTACGTTTAGGTATATCAGACCAAGGAAGTGTTTCAATCCCTCATAGGTAGGATTCAAATAAAAAAGATAAAAGGGAACAAGGGTGGTCAAGAGAAGTTTCAATCCCTCATAGGTAGGATTCAAACGATGTATTTAGACTTTTTTTTCAACCATTAGAGATTAGGTTTCAATCCCTCATAGGTAGGATTCAAACTACAATCTTCACGACAATTAAATTCATTCTATATCCGTTTCAATCCCTCATAGGTAGGATTCAAACGAGGCATATCAAGAAGCGGTAAAGAATCAGGGCACTGTTTCAATCCCTCATAGGTAGGATTCAACCTAAAATACTTGTATTTCACATACCCGTCACAATACGGTTTCAATCCCTCATAGGTAGGATTCAACCAAGATGCCAAAAAAACTTGAGGACTTTTTGCTTCCGAGTTTCAATCCCTCATAGGTAGGATTCAACCATTTTTCAAATTGGATACCAAATGTGATCTCTGATATGTTTCAATCCCTCATAGGTAGGATTCAACCTTTTTGACAAACATCCCTGTGAAAACTGCCCTTTCCGGTTTCAATCCCTCATAGGTAGGATTCAACCTTCTTTGCTTACCAGAGAGCAGAGGCAATTTCACAGGGTTTCAATCCCTCATAGGTAGGATTCAACCAGTATGTTAGAAGAACCAACGCAGTGATACTTATCGGGGTTTCAATCCCTCATAGGTAGGATTCAACCAGGAACTTCCACAGTTAGACTTAGAGAGGATTATTGAGTTTCAATCCCTCATAGGTAGGATTCAACCGGGAGTATAGGAATCCAGTGAATATTTCGATAAACGGTTTCAATCCCTCATAGGTAGGATTCAACCTCATCTCCGTTTGAGATATGTGTCTATGACTTTTTGTTTCAATCCCT
>JANXBU010000043.1 GCA_025060505.1 Candidatus Calescibacterium sp. | reverse complement strand
TTCAGAGCTTTATTGCACAAGCGAGAAAGACACAAGATTTCTATATGGGAAGTTTCATTTTATCTTTTCTAACCTTTAAGGCTATGGAAGTTATAATAGATGAATTCGGTCCAACCAACATCATATATCCAGATTTATATAAACAGCCGCTTGTTGATTGGTTTATTAAAAAGAACCTCAATTTTGAACCGTATGGGTTTAAAAAAGAATACCTTCAATTACCAACTATTCCAAATAGGTTCGTTGCTATTTTGCCGCTGATCAACGAAGACGGAACAAAAGAGGGTAAAGATTGGATTGAGGATATAGCAAAGCAGATGAAAAAAAAGATAGGCGATACAATTAAAGAAGCCAAAGAAACAATTTTTTCAGAACTTAAACCTACATCAGATATCTTAGATGAAAATAAAATTAAAAAAATACAAGAAAAAATTAATTCACAACTTTCTGAATTCCCAGAAATCTATTGGGTGGCTCTCCCCTGGAAAATTAAAGATAGAGTGAAAATTAAAGATAGAGATATATTACCTTCCGACTTTGAAAATATCCTTGACAATAACATTTTTAATAAGTATGAAAACTTATGGAATTTCGCCGATAAAGAAGGAGAGTTCGACCCAAACATTGGATTGCTTTATGAGTTAATTTACTCAGTTCTTGAAAGGTTCATGGGGTCAAGAAAAAATGTTAGAATCTTTAAACAGCCAGATGTTGAAGAAAAAGGTAGAAAATGCTCAGTCTGTGGTGAAAGAGATGTGGTTTTCTTTAAAGAAACGAGGAATAAATCCAAGTTTACAAGATATAATAATTTAGTTAATAATTCAGTGGTATATTTAACCGAGAAAAATATACCAATTAAGTTTATAGCTGATGGTGAAGGATTGTGTGCTATATGCTTTCTAAAGAGAACCTTTGAGATTTATTTAAAAAAGGAAGTTTCCAATGTTTTTAAGGATTTAACATTCCCATCAACTGCTGAAATTGCTTGTGCGGATTTTAAGGAAAAAATGTTGCTTAACGCAAAAAATGAATATCAAGAGTATTTGGGAAAGTTTAAAAGTTTGTTAGGAAATCAATTTGTCAGACCATCAGACAAAATAAAAAATGATTTAGGAAATCTGGAAAATCTTGAGGGCACATGGTTTTATGAAGAAAATTTGACAGAAAAATATATCAGGGACGAACTTGGTACTTCTATTGAACCAAGTAAAATAAAAGAACTAAAGGACTTACTGAAAAAAATAACAGACAAAGTTGGAAAACCAAATCCTTATTACGCTCTTATTTATCTTGATGGTGATAATATGGGAAAATGGCTTGCTGGAGAACTATTACCAGCTATTGAACATTCGTATGCATCGGAAACTTGGGAGAAAGAATTACCAGATGATTTCAAGAATGAAATAAAAAACATAAGACCTAAAAAACTCCTTACCCCAGCAATTCATGCTTCTATTTCCACTGCTTTGAGAAACTATGCTTTAGAATTTGTAAGAAAGATCATTGAAGAGGAACACCTTGGAAAGCTTGTGTATGCAGGCGGAGATGATGTACTTGCTTTTATTAATCTAAAGGATCTTCTTGATGTTATACACAAATTAAGATGGGCTTTTTCAGGAAATGTAAAGATAAATTCAAATGGTAAAATTGAAGTTGACTTAGACAACGAAACAGGCTTTGTGGAAAAAGATGGAAGATATCTTTTAACGATGGGACCAAATGCATCCGCATCTATGGGCATAGTAATTGCTCACTATAAAACACCACTTCAGATTGTTATTAGAAAAGTTTTTGAAATGGAAAAGATAGCAAAAGAAAATGAAAAAAAGATAGCAAAGGAAAATGAAAAAATTGGAGAAGTTTCTGAAACGGAAAAGATGGCAAAAGAAAATGAAAAAATTGGAGAAGTTTTTGAAATGGAAAAGATAGCAAAAGAAAATGAAAAAAATAGCTTTGCTATCTGTCTTATGAGACGATCTGGGGAAGAAAGAATTGCAGTAGCAAAGTGGCGTTATAGAGAAGATACGATTAATATACTAAAAGAGATCGTTCGTGCTTTTGACGAAAAAAACGAAAGAGGATATATCGCAAAAAGTTTCATCAAAAAAATTAATAAAAGCCTCTCAGACTTAAAAAACAACGGAACATTTGTCGCAGCGGAAAAGATATTTAGCTCTGAATTATCACGACTTCTTGATAGATCATTCAATCAACCAAAGGGTAAAAAAGTAGAAAAAGAGAAAAGAAAAGAATTTAT
>JANXBU010000042.1 GCA_025060505.1 Candidatus Calescibacterium sp. | reverse complement strand
GTAGGATTCAACCACGATGATTGAAAAAATACAAGAAGTTTTACACAAGTTTCAATCCCTCATAGGTAGGATTCAACCTGATAATAGCACTGGATAGTTCTGGATCTATTTCAGAGTTTCAATCCCTCATAGGTAGGATTCAACCTTTTCTTCTTATTACTCCTGAATTTCTAAAACTTTGGAGTTTCAATCCCTCATAGGTAGGATTCAACCCTTACTACACTTTTAAGATAATCGCCTGGGGGAAAGGTTTCAATCCCTCATAGGTAGGATTCAACCGTGAAATGGATGTTTAAGGAATTGGAAAAATTTTACGTTTCAATCCCTCATAGGTAGGATTCAACCTCGGAGGATGAATAAGTAGAGCAGAGATTTTCTACAAGTTTCAATCCCTCATAGGTAGGATTCAACCATGGATACCACTCGGATTTCTATGCATGAATGAGATTTGTTTCAATCCCTCATAGGTAGGATTCAACCCTCAGCAGACAGCGCAGACTCCTAATCTACTTCACAGGTTTCAATCCCTCATAGGTAGGATTCAACCCCTCCTCTTGCGAGAGCAGAGGAGCTGGGGAGTCCTGGTTTCAATCCCTCATAGGTAGGATTCAACCAGGAGATTTCCTTGATTTTTCGGGAGAATTTGACCTGAGTTTCAATCCCTCATAGGTAGGATTCAACCCGACACCGCGTCTCGCTCGGTGTTTTGGTACTACACCCGTTTCAATCCCTCATAGGTAGGATTCAACCAATAATCAGCAAGGCGATCAACAGAATAAGCAACAAAAGTTTCAATCCCTCATAGGTAGGATTCAACCAGGTTTTGTTCTTCTTGTTGTTGTTCTCCTTCTGCTTGTTTCAATCCCTCATAGGTAGGATTCAACCCTGGTCAGATATATGCGTCGTTTTTTGTTACGTTTGAGTTTCAATCCCTCATAGGTAGGATTCAACCATAGTTAAAAAACAAGGGATAAGACTTGGGGTAAAACCGTTTCAATCCCTCATAGGTAGGATTCAACCCTTATTTACATTAGACCATTTAAAGTCCTCGAATTTATGTTTCAATCCCTCATAGGTAGGATTCAACCCAGGATAATCTAAGAAAAAGTAAAAAATACTACACTTGTTTCAATCCCTCATAGGTAGGATTCAACCTGTAGAACCGTCGCTAGAAGAACTCCCAGATCTCGGTTTCAATCCCTCATAGGTAGGATTCAACCTGAGTGCTTTGTTTTTGAGTGCTTGTGTTGTTTCTGGAGTTTCAATCCCTCATAGGTAGGATTCAACCCAAAACCCAGGTTGTATTGGACTTCGCGAAGGAGCGGTTTCAATCCCTCATAGGTAGGATTCAACCTATAAATTCAGTTCTCCAGCATCTTTCAAATTAAATTGTTTCAATCCCTCATAGGTAGGATTCAACCTCTATTTCATTTAATTACGAATCTTACTTCTGAAAAGTGTTTCAATCCCTCATAGGTAGGATTCAACCTGAGAAGAGCAGGTGATATAATCAAAGAGATATTGCCGTTTCAATCCCTCATAGGTAGGATTCAACCGAAGTTATACCAACAATATACGCACGCCTCCCAGATGTTTCAATCTCTCATAGGTAGGATTCAACCGTTCCTGAGGGTCAGCCCCGAATTCACACTTCTTGCGGGTTTCAATCCCTCATAGGTAGGATTCAACCGGATAATCTAAGAAAAAGTAAAAAATACTACACTTGTTTCAATCCCTCATAGGTAGGATTCAACCAGGGGAGATCAGGGTGTTAGCAAACCAACCAGTTCCAAGTTTCAATCCCTCATAGGTAGGATTCAACCATTATATAGATTTATAAGGAGGTGACAGGAAAATGAGTTTCAATCCCTCATAGGTAGGATTCAACCGAAAGCGGAGAGAGGTAGACTCTTCTCCGTGGCTGCGTTTCAATCCCTCATAGGTAGGATTCAACCTATCATGCCGAAGAGGCGAATTCATGTGTTTTGAGAGTTTCAATCCCTCATAGGTAGGATTCAACCGGGATGATGTCCTGAAGCCTGTGCAGTTAGCTAATTTGTTTCAATCCCTCATAGGTAGGATTCAAATGGTCACATAATCCTCCAGCATTTTCAAAGGCAGGGCGAGTTTCAATCCCTCATAGGTAGGATTCAAATAAACTCCCCTCTGGTTTAATTATAAGAGATCCCTGAGTTTCAATCCCTCATAGGTAGGATTCAAATCTGACGATTTCATCACTTGGATATTTAAGGAGGTAGAGTTTCAATCC
>JANXBU010000041.1 GCA_025060505.1 Candidatus Calescibacterium sp. | reverse complement strand
ATCCCTCATAGGTAGGATTCAACCAATAATCGGAAATCCTCAAAATCCCGAAGCCGAAAGGTTTCAATCCCTCATAGGTAGGATTCAACCCCAGTGGGATTAGAGAAATTTGCTTGGAAGCAGAAGCGTTTCAATCCCTCATAGGTAGGATTCAACCAAGGAGGAGAAAGAAAAATGCTTAAAAAAAGAGACTTGTTTCAATCCCTCATAGGTAGGATTCAACCTGAGATGTATCTCAACATTTCAGGGAAAAAGTTCTACGTTTCAATCCCTCATAGGTAGGATTCAACCCTTTTCGCTTGAGAATCCCCCGCCGCTGCAACCGGAGGTTTCAATCCCTCATAGGTAGGATTCAACCAACTTCTAAAGAAACACTTCATTTTAAAATTCTATGAGTTTCAATCCCTCATAGGTAGGATTCAACCAGGTAAATTTATGTGTTTTGAGGTAGAGGCTCTTCAGTTTCAATCCCTCATAGGTAGGATTCAACCTGCATTTTTTCTTTTTTATTTCACTCCCTTTTTCCTGTTTCAATCCCTCATAGGTAGGATTCAACCCTTATTTACCTTAAGCCGTTTGAAGTCACTGAATTCATGTTTCAATCCCTCATAGGTAGGATTCAACCGAGAAAATTTTGAGATTAATCTTCCAAAAACATATATGTTTCAATCCCTCATAGGTAGGATTCAACCCAAAGTTACGATAATTTGTGGTATATTTCTTTAATTCGTTTCAATCCCTCATAGGTAGGATTCAACCCAAAATATACTACAACTCGATAAATTCAATATTCACTAGTTTCAATCCCTCATAGGTAGGATTCAACCTAATTTATAGTAGGAGGTATAAAGGATTATGGCAGTGTTTCAATCCCTCATAGGTAGGATTCAACCAAATTTCCACAAATTACTAAACTCTTGCTATGGAAAGTTTCAATCCCTCATAGGTAGGATTCAACCGAACCGGGCACAAGCTATGGGGTTCTCTCCCGGACGGGGTTTCAATCCCTCATAGGTAGGATTCAACCATGTAGTTCAGCAGAAGTTTGCCCCTTTTCAACATGAGTTTCAATCCCTCATAGGTAGGATTCAACCTCAGGATAGTGAGTGGCTTGAGGTTTATTACTCGTTGGGGTTTCAATCCCTCATAGGTAGGATTCAACCTACTTGATTCTTATATGTTTATCTCTCTGATTTTACTGTTTCAATCCCTCATAGGTAGGATTCAACCGGATTGCGGAGCTTATGGTATCTTTGGCGGATGCAGAGTTTCAATCCCTCATAGGTAGGATTCAACCTTTCTCAACAGGCTGATACTTCTTGAGCTTCAGTAGTTTCAATCCCTCATAGGTAGGATTCAACCAGAAGCAATACACTTTTTATACCTTTGACATTGACGGGTTTCAATCCCTCATAGGTAGGATTCAACCACACCGTAGCAAAAGCTTTCTATGATTCTATTCAGCTGTTTCAATCCCTCATAGGTAGGATTCAACCAAGAGAAAAAAAGGAAATAAAAGTGGAATACTATCCAAGTTTCAATCCCTCATAGGTAGGATTCAACCCCATACATCATATCATCTAGCACTATACAGATGGAGGTTTCAATCCCTCATAGGTAGGATTCAACCAACTTTGGGTAAAAGAGCGTATTATGCATATTTACCTGTTTCAATCCCTCATAGGTAGGATTCAACCATGCTCTCATTCGGGATGGTCATACAGCATATCATTGTTTCAATCCCTCATAGGTAGGATTCAACCAAAATAAAAAAGGAGGTGATAATGTATGACATTGTTAAGTTTCAATCCCTCATAGGTAGGATTCAACCAGAGATTTCATCCTACTGTTATTTTATTCCTTGAAAAGTTTCAATCCCTCATAGGTAGGATTCAACCCTGCATACAAAAGGAAGGGCATTTGATTTTATTGTTGTTTCAATCCCTCATAGGTAGGATTCAACCCAATCCAATTCGGGAAGATGCAGATATTACAAACATGTTTCAATCCCTCATAGGTAGGATTCAACCAGAAAGATTTGCCGATCTTCTTGCACTTGTCACAGGAGTTTCAATCCCTCATAGGTAGGATTCAACCTTACAATCATTAATGACAGAAGAGCTATTTCTGTTGTTGTTTCAATCCCTCATAGGTAGGATTCAACCCTCAAGCCAGCTCCCCGCTCGGTATTTTGGTATTACGTTTCAATCCCTCATAGGTAGGATTCAACCACTTTTCTACCGCAACTATTTGATGCACCTATTTTAGTTTCAATCCCTCATAGGTAGGATTCAACCCCGTGCAAAGACATAATAAGATCT
>JANXBU010000040.1 GCA_025060505.1 Candidatus Calescibacterium sp. | reverse complement strand
TGTTTCAATCCCTCATAGGTAGGATTCAAATGAGGCCATCGGAGTACATTGAGTATCTGTTCTTTGGTTTCAATCCCTCATAGGTAGGATTCAAATAACTTAAAAGCTCGTGGGGCTATTGTGAGCTATATCATCTTTCAATCCCTCATAGGTAGGATTCAACCCGGGGCTATTTTTCTTGCCGCAATGACGAAGGATTGTTTCAATCCCTCATAGGTAGGATTCAACCCGTTAAGAATTGTCGATATGATAAAGAAAAATGATTGTTTCAATCCCTCATAGGTAGGATTCAAATGGAGAAAAAGTATAAGGACACCACTTACTACACTTTGTTTCAATCCTTCATAGGTAGGATTCAACCCTAAAAACCTTGGATAAAAGAGTGTATGCTTATTTACCTGTTTCAATCCCTCATAGGTAGGATTCAACCTTTTCAGTCTGGAAGGAGGTGGTCGGCTATGAAACTGTTTCAATCCCTCATAGGTAGGATTCAACCTTCCCTTATAATTAAACCAGAGTATGTAAGACTTGGGGGTTTCAATCCCCTCATAGGTAGGATTCAACTCTTCCAATTACTGACGATTTTATCACTTGGGTATTGTTTCAATTCCTCATAGGTAGGATTCAACCATAGGGAGATAATAGAAAATGATTTCTTGAGAAGAGGTTTCAATCCCTCATAGGATTCAAGCTGAAGCATTTAACTCTATCTTCTACTCATCTCCTGAGTTTCAATCCCTCATAGGTAGGATTCAAATTTTTTCGGGGGAGCGGTAGCAGGTCTCTTGCTCAGGTTTGTTTCAATCCCTCATAGGTAGGATTCAACCTCTAGAGGGATATGTAGAACCTTCGCTTGAGGAACTTGTTTCAATCCCTCATAGGTAGGATTCAACCTACAGGAGGATTTGAAGTTGTTGAGAAAATTAGGGTTTGTTTCAATCCCTCATAGGTAGGATTCAACCAACAAAGAGAAAAAAAGGAAATAGAATACTATCCAAGTTTCAATCCCTCATAGGTAGGATTCAACCAGGGGTGTATCAACTTATTCGCTTTTTGGTGGAGAAGTTTCAATCCCTCATAGGTAGGATTCAACCACTTTCTATACCTTTAACACATTGGATGGGGATTATGTTTCAATCCCTCATAGGTAGGATTCAACCACTTGATGATTTCGTCTTTTGTCAGGTAATTTTCGAGTGGTTTCAATCCCTCATAGGTAGGATTCAACCGCTGGGTTTCCTGGATTCGGCCTTGTATTTACCGCATGTTTCAATCCCTCATAGGTAGGATTCAACCGATCTTCCAATTACTAAGGGTTTTATCACTTGGGTATTGTTTCAATCCCTCATAGGTAGGATTCAACTTTAGCGTATCTCTATGAATAAACAAAAGAAAATTATGTTTCAATCCCTCATAGGTAGGATTCAAAAATTAACCTTATCAGACTTTCTTGAGCGAGGGTTCCTGTTTCAATCCCTCATAGGTAGGATTCAAATCCAATATCCTGCAAAAGAGGGCAATTTATGTGTTTTGGTTTCAATCCCTCATAGGTAGGATTCAAATCCACGGGGCAGATATAAAGATTCCTGCCATATTTGTAGTTTCAATCCCTCATAGGTAGGATTCAAATACAAACCCTTTTATCTCAGACCCGTTGGGTTTTCCTGAGTTTCAATCCCTCATAGGTAGGATTCAAATACTTCCAAACTTGAGTTTATCAGACTTTCTTGAGCGGTTTCAATCCCTCATAGGTAGGATTCAAATGTTCCTGTCTTTACTGATATTGATCGTAACCTGATTTGTTTCAATCCCTCATAGGTAGGATTCAAATAATGTCCGTCAAGACTTACGGAACAGGCTCCGTATTCAGTTTCAATCCCTCATAGGTAGGATTCAAATGAACTACTACTACCAGAAGAAGACGGTTCAGAATCGTGTTTCAATCCCTCATAGGTAGGATTCAAATAAGAGCCTCTTTGGTATCTCCAGAGTAGTAGATGTCGAGTTTCAATCCCTCATAGGTAGGATTCAAATTAGTAGGCTCGGGCTTGCATCTTTACCTTAAGCCTTTGTTTCAATCCCTCATAGGTAGGATTCAAATCATACCTACTGCTAGCATATCCGTAGTGATCCCCGAGGTTTCAATCCCTCATAGGTAGGATTCAAATTTTTCGGGAAGTCCCAGGGTAGTATCCTGGATTCTTGAGTTTCAATCCCTCATAGGTAGGATTCAAATGACATAAGGCTGGCAGGTTGGGAACCCCAGGATTTAGTTTCAATCCCTCATAGGTAGGATTCAAATAAATCAGTGTGCTTGAGGACGCTTTTTCGGAGATATG
>JANXBU010000003.1 GCA_025060505.1 Candidatus Calescibacterium sp. | reverse complement strand
AAACTCTATATGCAAAATGAACTCTGTTCCATCTTTGAGCTTTACAATAGCCAAAAAATCAGCTATAAGTTTCCCGACATGTATCTCAATTGGGATCAGTTTTAACTCAACAAATTCGTATCCAAGAATTTTCAGAACACCGAGAGCTACTCTCTCAAATGTTGTTTTTATTGCGGAGTCATATCTCATCAGCTTGAATTTGTGAACTTTCAGGGAAATGATCAAAAATCTGAAAAGAATAAGATGTGTACTTTATTGGGAAATTCTTGGAGCGAAATTTTTCACTATCTAAATCCTAAAATCAAAAATTCAAAACAATCTGTTTGTATTTCGACCTGAAGTTTTTTATCATAATTTATTTACGCATATGATTGGCCATTTCCACACACATACACATTATAGTATTCTTGATGGTGCAATGACCGTAGATAACCTTTTAGAAAAAGCACACAAAGGAAAAATAGATGCTATCGCACTTACAGAACATGGTAACATTTTTTCCGCTGTTGAATTCTTTCTGAAAGCAAAAGAAAGGGGGGTGAAACCTATCATAGGATGCGAAATGTATATAGCTCCGGGGAGAATTGATGCTAAAAAGAGTGAAAACGAAGAAAGCAATTATCACGCGACAGTACTTGTGAAAAATGAAGCAGGATATAAGAATCTTTGCATGCTCCTGAAGATAGCAAACACAGAAGGTTTCTACAGAAAGCCAAGAATAGATTTTAATACTCTATACGAATACAGAGAAGGCCTGATTATGCTATCTGGATGTCTCAACGGTATAATACCACGATTGATTCTTCAGGGCAAGATAGATGAAGCTTATGAAAAGGCTGCAGAGTTCAAGAAAATATTCGGAGATGATTTTTACCTTGAAATCATGCGAGGCGAAGCTGCTGATCCAAACAGAGAAGAAGATATATTAACTGTTGCAAAGCAGAAAAAAGTGAACGAATATCTTCTTGATTTCTCTAAAAAGCTCGGAATCCCGGCTGTTGCAACAGGTGATTGTCATTACGCGGAACCAAATGACTATGAACTGCAAGATATGCTTGTTGCAATAGGTCACGGAGAAAAAATAGATAATCAGAGGAAATTCAGATACAGGATAAAGGGACTTTATGTCAAATCAAAAGAACAAATGATAGAAACATTTAGAGATATCCCACAAACACTTGAAACACACGAAGATATAATCAAAAAGTGCAATTTTGAATTCAAAAAGTCAAAAGAACTCAGAATACCAAATCCATACAACCAAAACCCGGATGAAGTTTTACGCACAAAAGCGTATGAAGGTCTTCGAAAACTTCTTGAAAAAAAGAAACTTAAAAAAATGAATTTCAACGAAGAGGAATACTACAAGAGATTGGAAACAGAAATCTCTGTTATTTCAAAGAAAAATTTCTCATCTTACTTCCTTGTTGTTGAAGACTTCATAACAGAAGCCAAAAGAAGAGGTATACCAGTTGGTCCCGGTAGAGGTTCCGCTGCCGGATCAATTGTATCTTGGGCTCTTGGGATCACAGAACTTGATCCGATTCAGTACGGGTTGATCTTTGAAAGATTTCTGAATCCAGAAAGAGAGAAAATACCAGATATAGATGTTGATTTTTGCAAAGCAAGGAGAGACGAAGTCCTTGAATATGTATCAGAGAAATACGGGAAAGACTCTGTTTGCCATATAATAACATTCGGAACATTTGGAGCAAGGACTGCCATAAGAGATGTTGGGAGAATACTTGATGAACCACCTGAGCATGTGTCATACCTTGCAGAACTCGTTCCACAAGAACCTTCAAGAAAATGGACATTGGATGATGCCTACAATGAAATACAGGAATTCAGAAACGCTGTTGAATCAAATCCAAAATTCAGAAAAATATTCGAAAAAGCTAAAAGGCTTGAAGGGTTGATAAGACATGTCGGATCGCACGCCTCCGGATTTCTCATATCAGACAAACCAATAACCGAATACACATCTGTTCACAGATCAAAAGACGGTCTGACAACGCAGTTTGAAATGGAGAACCTTGAAAAAATCGGTCTTGTAAAATTCGATTTCCTTGGACTCGAAACACTTACAGTAATACAGAAAACTTTTGACCTCATAAAGCAAAAATATGGGATTGAGCTTTCATACGATAACATACCCCTTGATGATCGGAAAACTTATGAAATGATAAAAAAAGGTGACACCTTTGGTGTCTTCCAGTTTGAAAGTAGTGGTATGAGAGATATGCTTATGAAACTTGAACCTTCCGAATTCAAAGATCTTATAGCTGCTGTTGCACTGTACAGACCCGGCCCGATACAGTCTGGTATGGTAAGCGACTATGTTGAAAGAAAAAAGGGAATCAAACCAGTAACATATCCACATCCTTCACTTGAACCAATTTTGAAGGAAACATACGGAAACTTCTTGTATCAGGAGCAGATAATGTTTACCGCAAACATACTTGCTGGTTTCACAATGAGCGAAGCAGACATATTACGAGAAGCTATGGGAAAGAAAAAAGCAGATCTTATGGCTTCAATGCGAGAAAGATTTATTTCAGGCTGCATCTCAAATGGTATAGATAAATCTCTAGCTGAGGAAATATTTGACATAATGGAAAAATTCTCCGGATACGCGTTTAACAAATCTCATTCCGCATGTTATGCTTTTATATCCTACATAACAGGATATCTGAAGGCAAATTACCCTCTGGAATACATATCAAGTATCCTCTCGTCTGAAATAGGTAATCAAGAAAAGCTTGTCAAATATCTTGAAAATGTCATAGCTCTCGGATACAAAATACTACCCCCATCAATAACCAAAAGCAAATTTGAATTCACAGTTGAAGGAGATGCTATAAGGTTCGGACTCGGTGGAATAAAAGGATTTGGAGAATCTGCTGCGAAACTTATAGAGGAGATAAGGGAAAAGTTAAACATAACCTCTTTTGATGGCTTCATAAACCATGCTCAACGAATAGGGATAAACAAAAAAGTACTCGAACTACTTGCAAAAGCTGGAGCATTTGATGAACTCATAGATAGAAAAAAAGCAATACAAAAAATAGAAGCGTTCTTGAAAGGAAAAGGATCCTCTCTGTTTGCAAACGAAAAAGAAAACGAAATAACTGATAGAAAACTAGAAGAATATGAGATTGAAACCATAGGAATAGTGCTGTCTAAAAACAATATTTTTGATAAACTAAAAGAAAACCAAGAAAATGAGCTTGAAATATTACCTATCAGAAGAAAAGAAATAATAGAAATATCAGGCATAGTCAGAAAGATAATTCCTACAAAATCTGGGAAGCTCCTGAATATTCAGGTTTCGGAAAAGAAAAAATATACAGTTATGATCCTAAATAGCAATTCAGATAAAATAAGGGAAGGTGAAATATATGTATTCATAGGAAGAAACTCAGGAAATATGATTGTTTCAAAAGTCTTCTTCAAACCTCAGAAAGATTATATTCTTCTGGCAAAAACAAATATTGTTGAAGAAGATAGTATCAGAAAAACTATCGATATTATATCGAAGCAAGAAGATGGACTTACGAAAATAATACTTGAAATAAATGGTAAATCATACTGGCTAAAAAAGAAAGTGAAACTAACAAAACAACTCAAAGAGAATTTAGAGAAAGCAGGCTTATCACTTCTATTGATCCCCTCCTCATTAAAAGCCACAATGTGAATTCAGATAAAATATTTACGATTCGTTAAGCCGAAAAATTCTTTGATTTAGTAAATCTTTGGTTCAGTGAGTCAGAAGAAAACTATATTTGTCCAAGATGAAAAGTATCCTTCAACTTCTGTATTTCTGGAACTATAGTTTCGCATACTTCCGCTATGTGGTCTGTATCTCCTTTTAATTCAAGTATATCAAACGCTTTCTGATCTATAACATACAGCATACTATCCATAGGAGCACCCTCGCCTATTTGCATAGCAACAATATCTCCCAAATGAACCGCGCTTATTACTTTTGCCAGAGTTCTGTCTCCGCTAAACTTTGATGGGAAAGGATAAAATCGAACTATTGTAGCGAGGTCATCTGGTATTCCCCACTCTTTAAGCAATTCAGCGGTTATATCACTGTGAGAAAATCCCAAAATTTTTTCAGTTGCAGTATGAAAAGAAACTCTGTTTTCAAAGACTTCTTTTAGTATAGAAGAAACCACCTGATGTCCCATCTGATCTATGACTACTCTTCCCAGAGTTCTGAGAACTCCTGCTGTAAATGTAATATCGCTTGCAAACTTTATATTTCCCATATTTGCAAACTGTGTAGCAGCATAAGCACCAACCAGAGAAAAAATCGCAAGTTCACCCGGTTTTATTTTGAATGTTTTGACTTCCCTTGATGCAACCTTTTTTGCCCAAGCTGCAAGAACGAGTCTAAGCAAGGTTCTGGTCCCCATAACAACTATAGCTTGCTCCAGAGATTTTATTTCCTGTGTCAAAGCATAATAAGCGGAGTTCACAACCCTTAAGGTATCCGCAGCCAAAACCGGATCTTTTGCAAGTTGTTTCGATATCTCTGGAACTGTGGTTATATCATTTTTCAACATCTGTATCAGACTAGCGAGATTCTCTGGAACTGGAATTATTTCCTTTGCAACCTTCGATATAATATTCTTTATATTACTCTTCTGAATCATCCTTGATTCCTAAATCTCCTTTGAACTTCCTATAAGGTAATTTATCACACACTTACCAGTAACAGGGTCAAATGTTACATTTCTTGTTATATTACCTCCAATATCATATCCTCCAACTGGAAGATTCATTCTTTTCACAACATTAAAAAGCATCACAGCGAGTTTTTTTCCTATCTGAAGACCTGCAACATCTGCTCCACCTACAACCTTGACTCTAAGTCTTGAAATCTGGCTGTTATCTACTCCGAGAAGAGAAATAAGCTCTGAAAGCTTCTCTTCAATCTTCTTTTCATCGCGAGCGAAAAAGTGTGTACAAGCACATCTTCTCTTCAGCGGATCCCAAACAATAACAGCCAATCCACTTGCAACTTTTTCTATGGTGATCTTCTCACCTCCTGTCCAGGTTTGAAGCAACTTAAGGCTAACCTCCTTGACCTCGCTCATAGTTTATCCACCTACCCCATCAAGACTTTATTTATTATCAAATATAATAACAACTTTATAAAATTTGCATTTTCTTTATAATTTTTAGCTAATTTTAACCTTCCGAGAGCCTTAAATTCTTCGCTAAGAAATGAAACAACGGAGCTGTTGAGAATTTTTATTTAGTCATTTACAGAGATTTATTTTCACATTTAATTTTCAGTGATCCAACAATATTATATCAGAATATTCTTCAGAAATTGTTCCAAAAATTTTTAGATCATCAGGAATAGAAATTCAGATGTTAGAACATCAAGAAATGATTTCAAATCTCATAACTAATAGAACCAGCAAAGTAAAAACTATTACAATCTTTCAATTATTGTAGCAATTCCCATTCCACCACCCATGCAAAGAGATATTACGGCATATCTCTTCTTGGTTCTTTCGAGTTCGTATATACATTTTGTAAAGAGAATAGCTCCTGTTGCTCCTATTGGGTGCCCGTGAGCAATAGCACCACCGTTTGGATTTATTCTCGGATCAGTTTTCCAGTCTATTCCAAGTTCCCGTGCCGCGTATATAACAGGAGAAGCAAAAGCTTCATTTATTTCGAAAATATCTATATCGTCAACTTTAAGACCAGCTTTTTTCAGCGCATTTTTTATAGCTGGAGCTATTCCTGTAAGCATCAGAACCGGATCCGAACCAGCGAGTCCGAAAGAAACGAATCTGGCTCTCGGTTTGAGTCCGAGTTTCTGAGCTTTTTCAGCCGTTGTTATCATAACAGCACAAGCTGCATCTGATATTTGTGACGATGTTGCTGGGGTGTGCGGACCATCTGCCGTGAAAGAAAACGGTAATTTTTTCATATCAGCAATAAAACCCTCGGGGTTATCAAGCACGCTAAACCTTACTCCTTCGTCTTGGGTTATCGTGAACTCCTGACCGTCTTTTTTAGCTTTGACTGGGAAAACCTGAGAATTATATACCCCCTGTTTCCAAGCAGTAGCTGCCCTCTTCTGAGATGTAAATCCGAATTCTTCTATTTCCTCTCTTGATATTTTGTATCTCTGAGCTATCATATCAGCAGAAACTCCCATTGGCACTAGTCCCTTACCCTGAACACTCTCTGGTATATTGAGTGGAGCCCCTGCTTTCGCAGCTATTTGAGCATCAGATCCCATCTGATACCTTGACATAGATTCCGATCCACCTGCCAAAACCAGATCACACTCTCCGGACATAACCTCTTGAGCAGCAAAATTTATTGCCTGAAGTCCGGAACCACAATATCTGTTTATAGTACAGCCAACTGCCTCATCGTGGAAGCCAGCTTCGTAAAGAGCAGTTCTACCAAGGTTGAATCCCTGCTCTCCAACCTGTGAGAGACATCCCCAAACTACATCTTCTATCTCATGAGTATCAACTTTTGTTCTCTTAACTATCTCTTTTATAGGTAAAGATGCTAGCTCTATTGCAGAAAGATGCCCCATCGGACCGCATTTTTCAAGACCTTTCCAACTTGACTTCCCTATAGGTGTTCTTATTGCGTCAACTATAACAACTTCTCTTGTTGCCATAATTAATACCTCCTTGTGTAAATATACTTATTAAAAAAGATTTTTTCACAATTACAAAAACATTATTGTGAAAATACGAGATAAAATCGAAAGTTAAATAAAATTGAAAGTTAAAAAAGCATTCCGATCATTAATTAGAAAATAAAAAAACTTAATTAGTAGAGGAAAACTGAATATATAATCTGTTTTGGAGAAGTTTATTAAAATCTTCAGATTTGGAGGTGGAATAAATAATGAAGAACGGCGAGGTAACCTTTCTTGTTTTCAGGGGAGAAAGAGAAAAAGGCATATTCAAAGAGTATAAGATTCCATATCAGGAGGGAATGGTGGTTCTTGACGGGATACTTTACATACAGAGCAAATTAGACGGTGATATGGCAGTAAGATGGAACTGTAAGGCTGCAAAATGTGGCTCTTGTGCCGCTGAAATAAATGGAAAACCTTCTCTAATGTGTAAAACCAAGGTTAAGGATTTAGAACAGCCCATAAAAGTAGAACCCATGAGAGCCTATCCTCATATAAAAGATCTTGTATCAGACACCTCTTGGAATATGAAAACACGAAGAAACATGATACAGAAAATCGGATTCTCACCCAAAAAAGATGCAAATTGGAGGATGAAAGACCAGGATATTGAAAAAGGTAGAGAGTTCAGAGCCTGCATAGAATGCGGACTTTGTCTTGATACCTGCCATGTCTTGCGCGAGCATAAACTATTTGAAAAATTCATAGGACCAGCTTACCTTACATTCGCGGCATATCTTGAAACACATCCGATGGACTCCGCAAATCGTCTAAAATGGCTCAAGGAAGAAGGAGGAATAATGTACTGCAATATAACTAAATGCTGTACAGAAGCTTGTCCAGAAGAAATCCATATAACAGATAACGCGATAATCCCCCTCAAAGAAAGAGTTGCAGATGAATTCTTTGACCCAATAAGAATGATAGCTAGAAAAATCTTCGGCGGTAAATCATAACAAAAAAAAAGAAAAATAAAATTGAAAGTCTAAAAAATCACAAAAAGCTCTCCGGAAAAGTCCCCAGATCAATACTATCAAACCATACCTTAAACCAAAACCACACCACATTATTAAAGCATCAAGTTTGTACGAATAAATATTTAAGTCTCAGAACCTTCAACAAAATAATCACTTCTTACTGATGAAAAATACGAGCTTCAAAACTCCTAATGATTACAACAAAGCAAACCAAATTTATTAAATTTCTATTTATGGAAAACGGCAAAGGAAACAACAAAGATGATATTAAAGATAAAATAATCAACCTATATAAGCTCGGAGAAAAAAGGGTAAATAGTATCAAAGATAAAGAAGAAAAATTTCTGAAACACATCACAGAAATAAATCAGATGAGAGAAAAATTAAGAAGCAACAATAAATGGAAGATCCCCAAACTTATAATAACACTGGTAATCATAGGAATAGGAATATTCATAATGTTCATGCCAGAAAGAAGCATAATTGGAAAAAACATATTTGAGTTCAGTCCCCCAGAAACCCTGAAAATAGACATCAATAAATACACGGTTATAAACTTTTTTGCCTCCTGGTGTGATACTTGTGAAGAAGAGCTACCAGAACTTGTTAACTTACAGAGTAACCACAGCAACATATCTGTTATAGGAGTGGCAGTACAAGATAGCATAGAAAAAATAGAAGAACTTGCGAAGAAATACGAAATAAATTACCAAATAATTTATGACCCAGATGGAAAGTTCGCAAAAAATCTTGGAATAGATGCCGTACCTACAACATTAATAGTGTCGGAAGATTCCAAAATACAAAAAATCATATATGGTCCTACCTCGGCTGAGAAAATAGTAAAGACAATACAAAAAATAGAAAAAACCAGAGCAGAAAAAAGCAAAAAAGATGGTAAAAAAGATGGATAAATAATATCTCAGAAATATGTTCGGAACTGAATAAAACAATTATGAAGAGCAAAAATATAAAAAAAATTGAGATTCTAATAATCCTATTTATATATCTAATTACAACAAATCAGAACTGCAAAAAAGAACAGGTTCCCATAAAGGAAGATATAATAAAGGAATCAGAGCTTGTTTCAAGAGATCTCTTCGTTCAGAGATTTGATATATACTCTCCGCTCGGAAAACTTGCACCCGGAGAAGTC
Source organism: Candidatus Calescibacterium sp. (assembly GCA_025060505.1). GTDB lineage: Bacteria > Calescibacteriota > Calescibacteriia > Calescibacteriales > Calescibacteriaceae > DRWZ01. Next base: position 196,156 of record JANXBU010000003.1, on the reverse strand, counting down.
TTTGATGGTTATATCTCCATATCCTGCCCAGAATTTCGGTCAGATGTATCATTGAACATGTACCTAATTGATTCAATTCCGGAAAGGATAAGTGATGTTACTACAAGATTCAAATATAAGATACAAATATTTCCTTCCAACATAACCTGCACAAGTATGTACTCTTCAAACTTAACATTTTATGTTCCAGAAGATGTTTCACCCGCAAGATACTTTGCTTTAGCACAATTTACTCTAAATGCAACAATGCCAATACCCATTACATCCGAAGCTTACATAATAAAAACCATAGATGTTATACAAAAATGGAAAGAGTATTATCTGCTTTCAAGATACATAAAGCAAACAGCTTCAATAAAAATAACAAATGTTGTTGACTCAAAAATAGATCCAACATCTGAAAATCCTATAAGGATATTCGCGGTTTCACAAGATAGAAAATTACATATAATAAATTTCTTTCCTCAGAACTCAAGCTTTGAAATCAACTCTCTTGATATAAAAATGGAAACAGCACCAAATGAGCTTAACTTAATAGAACTGAAATCAGGAAAACTCATTATTATCAACGACGAAAACAGAAAAAATTCTGAGATAATTAAGCTAGAAAATCTCTCGGTATCATACTCGCATATTATAACAGGATACATCAATAATATGCATATCCTTGAAGGTCAAGACGGAATATATCTTATCTCACAGAACTGTAATAATTCTTTGCTTGTGAGAAAAGATGGTGTATCTGAGCTCAACATTCCGACATGTGACATAGTGGGCAAAAAGCAAGATAGTATAATTATCTTCAACGCAAACAAAATAACAATAATATCAGCCAATAATCCAACAACATCTTTTATAATCCCTGATCCAGATTATATTCTGGAAACTGAAAATGAGTACACCATATACGTTGTCTCCGGAATATCAATAGATACATATATTTTATCACAAAATGGAGCTGAAAAATCCGGATCAATAAATATGATAAAAGCCCCAGTATTTTCTGAATATCTTCCGGTATCGAAAAGAGCTCTGCTGTTGCTTTTCAGGTATTCGGATTCAGCAACAGTGTATGTTTGGACAGAAAATCAAGAGATAAAACATCAAGAAATCATACATAATCCAGAGTCTTACCAGATCATAACAAAAGGAGGGAAAACTCTCGTATCCTTTCAGAGAGGTCAAAATAAAAAAATATTCGTTTTCGACTCAGAAAATATCGTAGGTTCAATATCTGGCAAAATAGATGGAGAAATTGTAGATTTCATCGCAGATCAGAACAAGATAACCATTTTCGTAAAAACTTCAAATAGACTTATGGTATACTCTTATGATTCTGAAAAAAATAGCCTATCCTATTTATTCACACAAAACTTGGTAGAGAGGTACAAAATAATCGGCATTTCATCCGAAACATATATAATTTTTTATACAGATTCCTCCGGATGCTGGGAAAACAGAGTATGCAAGGGAAGAGAAATTGCTCTTTCGTACTCAAATGGTTTCTATAATGAAAACGCTTTCTTCACTCACACCTACCAAATTCATCAGAAACTCACCGGAATTATGAAATCAGGGGGAAGAGTATTTTTCATAATCCAAGACCTAGATCAAATAAGAATTTTTTCCTTTTAAACAAAATAAGATTCAAAACTTTTTGATATTTTGAAGTTTGAAAACATATTCAATAGTATTGAAATAAACTTATGTCACGAGTCAAAGGAGATAAGAAGAAAATCTCAGGCACAACTGAGGAAAAGTCAGTAAAGTCAGCAGAAATAGAAACACCAAAACCAGTAACAGCTATTTCTTATGACAGAAATCAAGCAAAGATAACAATAACTGGGGTACCAGATAGACCTGGCATTGCAAGCTCAATTTTCAAGCCGCTTGGAGATTCTGGAATAAGCGTTGATATGATAGTTCAAAACATATCACAGGATGGACTCACAGACATAACATTCACAGTCAAAAGACAAGACCTTCAGAAAGCAATATCTATTCTCGAACCAATAGTTCAAAAAATGGGTTTCAAAGACATAAAATACGATGATAAAATAGCAAAAGTTTCAATAGTAGGCATAGGAATGAGAGATAGACCAGGGGTTGCAGGAAAAATGTTTGAAACATTGGCGAAAGCCAACATAAACATAGAAATGATCTCAACTTCTGAAATAAAAATATCCTGTGTTATAAAAGAGAAATTCGTCGAACTTGCCGTAAGAGAACTTCATGAAGCTTTTGAACTTGATAAGTAATCCACAATCTGATAAGGTAGTTCAGGAACATTTCATCAAAACAAGGAATTAAGATAAATGCATCTTTACTAATACATAGAACTTTTTGCTAATCTTCGAAAATCTATTCCATATTTTTTCATTTTTCTCCAAAGAGTTATCCTGCTTATTCCAAGAATCTCCGCTGCTTCCTTAACTGAATTTGTTTTTCTTATAGCTTCCAGTATTCTATCCTTCTCAGAAATTGAGTTTCCAGTATTCCGTTCGTATGTTTTTGAAAGCAAAAACTTATGTTCGGCAATTACATCTTCATTTATAGTTTCTCCTTTTGACATAACATAAGCTCTTTCAAGAAGATTTTCAAGCTCTCTGATATTACCTGGAAAATCCCAAGATAAAATAAGCTCAATAGCCGTTTTTGTTAGATACTTCTGTCCAAGACCATATTTTTGAGATAGCTTTTCAAGTATGTATTCTGATAATGGGATGATGTCTTCTTTTCTTTCTCTAAGCGGTGGAAGATGTATTCTGAAAACAGAAATTCTGAAATAAAGATCTGATCTGAATTTCCCTTCTTGTACTTCCTTTTCTATGTTCTTGTTTGTTGCACATATAACTCTCGTATTAACGTAAGTAGTTTTATTATCTCCTAGTTTCTCGATTTCTCCTCTCTCAACTGCCCTGAGAATTTTCGGTTGAAGATTGATCGGTAGATCGCCGATTTCATCTAAGAATAGAGTTCCGTTGTTAGCCATTTCAAATTTTCCCGGCTTGTTTCTATCTGCACCTGTGAAAGCTCCCCTAACATAACCAAAGAGCTCAGATTCAAGCAAAGTTTCTGGAAACGCAGAACAATTAACCTTGACAATTTGTCCGGTTCTTCCAGATAAATTGTGTATAGCTTCAGCTACCATCTCTTTACCAGTACCAGTTTCACCTGTTATAAGAACTGGCGAAGATGAATTTGCTACAACCTTTATCAGTTCAAATATCTGCTTCATAGATTTACTAACACCAACCATTCCAAGGAATAAGTCTTCCTGCTCATATGTTGGACCTGGAGATAAAATAGCTATAAAGAAATTGTCAATCTTTGATATATAGTTTATTTTTATCCTCCTTTTTATGTTCCCATTTCTGTAAGAAACAATAGCTCCGGATCTTATGTTTTGAGAGAAGCTTTTACCAAATATATCTCTACAATTTTTCAGGAGCAACTCGTTCTTACTGATTCCCAAAATCCTTTCTGCATTTGAAGAAACATATAAGATAGATAAGTTTTCATCAAGTATTACAACAGCATCAGATAAGGCATCAAGAAATCTGCAATCAACCTCTATGGCCTTCAGATCTGACATAAGTTTTTTATTTAAGTATTCTATTGTTATTAAATATAATTTGCAATAGAAATGAATAATTCCCTACGACGAAATACCAAGTAATGAGACAAACAGAACAAGAGTATATAAATCAATCCACAAAGGCATAACAATTAAGAATATTGTAGAAAGACTTAAAATAGAATATTTAAACAAATAATATTTATCTTTAATAGAATAAGAAAGAGAAATAAAACTTGATAATTCAAAACAAATGTCAAAAACAATACAAAATTTCAAAGGTGAGAAAATGATTGAAAGAGCAGAAAACCTATATATTTTTCAGACACACGATAACCAAGAACCATCTAATGAGAATCAACTGATACTTCTTGATAATGTTCAGTTTATCTATGAGTTAGCATTGGCACAGCTTGAACTCCAATCTCTCGGAGCAAATTTTGAAGTAAAAATGGTTTGAGAGAATTTAATTTATTAGAAGCAAAAGATAAAGAATTGCTTAAGAAGAGACTTGCTTATTTCAAGTTTGTAAATGGCAAGCCAACCGATTATTTCAAGATTATACAGAAAAACAGAACACGCTCAGTTAATCAGTATCTGACACACTGGATTTATCCTTATAAAGGTAAATTCCATCCCTAGATGATCAGAGCTTTCCTGAACATAATTGAGGTTAAACAAGGTGATACAGTTCTTGATCCATTTATTGGAAGCGGAACAACAGCTGTCGAAGCTCAGCTCCTAGGAATAAATTGTATAGGCATAGATGTCTCACCACTATGCGTGCTCCAAAGTAAAGTAAAGACAGAATCAATAGATGTTCTACCAGAAATAATAAAATGGAAAGAAAAATTACTAAAAAGATTAAACTCATTCCTTTTTAAGTTTGAAGGAAAAGCCATTGATGATACAATTGACTCAATAACCGACGAGAAGGTAAGAAATTTCTACAAAATGGCAAAGCTGGTTGCAATAAGTGATAAAGCAAGGAGAGGAAAAGATTTTCACAAATCATTTTTCAAAAACCTTGAATTGATGATTTCTTCGGTCTCTGATTATTCCGAGATTAAAGAGAAACTAAATCTGGAATTAGGTAAAGTCAACATCAGACTCGGAGACTCTCGGTCATTACCTTTGGATGATGAGAGCATTGATGGAATAATTACTTCTCCGCCTACTCAATCGCATTAGATTATGTTTCAAACGATGCTCATGCCCTCAAAGAACTCGGATATAACATATCAGAAATCAGGGAAAAATTTATAGGTGTCAGAGGCAAAGGCCAAATAAGAATAGACTTATATAATGAGGACATGAAAAAAAGCTTACAAGAGATGTACAGAGTTCTCAAACCAAATAAATACGCAGTTATTGTTATTGGGAATGCAACTTACGGGGGACAAGAAATAAAGAGTGTCGAATTTATTACAGAATATGCCGAAAGGATAGGACTCAAACTATTAAGAAGCATAGACAAAATTATCTTCGGCTTATACAATGTGATACAGAAAGAAAAAATACTGATTTTCCAAAAAATACAGACACAAAAAGATGCAAAGATGAAATCATGAAAGATCAAGAAGATTACATAAGACAGCTTGAAGAAACCATAAGAAAATTTTTAGAACCTAAAAAGATGTACCTTTCCCAATAGCTATAAAAGCAATTACAGGTTGCAAGGTTTTAAGTTTCGATAAATCTCTCGAACAAAATCAAACCCTAATACAAAAACTTTCCAGAGCATGTAAAATCGCAGGAGAAAGAGCTTATGAAAAAGGTATTTTTACGAATAGACCAAATGAAGCCGGAAATCATATTGAACCATTTGTTTTGGAGGCTCTCAAAGAAGTTGGACTAAATGCTGAAAGACCAGAGTCAAAAAGCGGGAAGAAAAATTAGCAGGATATCCAGATATAGAAATACAGGATGAATTTGGAAGAACCATTTATCTTGAATGCAAAACATATAACATCAAGTCGAAGAATCAAAGGTTTAGAACATTCTATTTTTCTCCATCAAGTGATTCAAAAATTACAAAAGATGCTTTTCATCTGCTGATGAGCTTTGAACTTGAAGTATCTGAAAGAGAAAATAGGAAGGTTTTTGTCCCAGTTTCATGGCAGATATATACCTTGGATAAACTATTGATTCAAGTGAAACATGAGTTTAACGCAAGTAATAGAGAAATTTACACCTATGACGCATTAATAGCCGAAGGAAAAATAAAGTAATATGCTGTTGCAAACAGCTAATACCATCCTGTGAAAAAGTATGAAATAATGTGAAATTTAGAAGTTGTAATATTTTGTTCTTTAAATTGTAACCTGTTTGGATCTCAAAACTTCGTCCTGCATTTGGAACCTGGTACTCAGAGAGAATTTAATGCTTGCAAAAAACTTCTAAAAGTTCATAACTCTACGAACATTAAAATTACCCCCACTATAAAAACCAAGAATTAGAATCTTGTAGAAATACGGTATTAATTTTGCAGAAATTCCGTATGAAATACGGGAAAAAAGACAAGAAGTTAAAGATAGCTCTATCAAAAGGAAGAATTCTTGATGAGGAATTATCTCTTCTCCAAAAAGGTGGTATATATATAAAATTTGATGAAAGGGAACTTAGTTGTGAAACAGAAAATTTCAAATTCTGGCTTATCAAACCTCATGATGTTCCAACATGGGTTGAAAGCGGGGTTGTTGACCTTGGAATAGTTGGGCTTGATGTTATAAGAGAGACTAGAAAGGATATCCTTGAACTTATGAACCTTGAAATAGGAAAATGTAGATTATCGCTAGCTTGCAGAGAAGAAGATATAAAGAGCATAGAACAAAAAAATAAAAAGATATATATAGCTACAAAGTTTCCAAATCTAACAAAAGAATATGCGTCAAAATTTTTTCACGATTTTGAGATTATACATCTGCAGGGTTCTGTTGAGGTTGCACCTCAGGTTGGTTTAGCTCAGTTCATAGTAGATCTTGTCTCCACTGGAAAAACCCTTAAAGAAAACAACTTGGTAGAAGTAAAAATACTAATGCAATCTTCAGCTTATCTCATAGCAAACAGAACATCTTTCATAATAAAGTATGAGGATATAGAAAATTTTCTGAAAATTATGTATAAGACTTGCGGAAGAAATACCTACTTGTTCTCATGAGATGCATTTTCTTAGATAGAGATGGAACCATTTGTCTTGATAAAACATATAACAACAAAATAGAAGATCTTGAAATAATCGGATGGAATAGACTAATATACAATCTCCACAGAATAAAAAGACTCGGTTTTTACATTATAGTAATATCGAATCAAGGCGGAGTTTCGCTTGGATACAGTACAGAACAAGATGTCATAAAATTCAACGATGAACTCAACAGAAAACTTAATTATACAATAGATGATTTCTTCTTTTGTCCGCATGCGAAAACAGATAACTGCGATTGCCGAAAACCCAAAACTGGTCTTATAGAGTTAGCTCTGAAAAAATACAAAATAAATACAGAGCTGAGCTGGTTCATTGGAGATAAAGCAATAGATATTGAAACTGGAAAAAATATAGGAGCAAAAACTATCTTGGTTCTCACAGGACACGGCAGAAATGAACTGAAAAATTCAGATCCAGATTTTGTCGTAGAAGATATAAATCAAGCCCTGCTCATAATAGAAAAAATAACAACTGAAACTAACAAAGATATTGAAATAATATATGGAAGATCTAACGGAATAAAACTCCAAGGTGTCATAGATAATAGGCTCAAAGGAAAGTACTCAAAAATGTTTGAAAAAATAAAAATAGATAGCAACGATGTAGAAGGATTCTTCATAGACCACAGCTTGCCTGTTGATTTCATCATAGGGACTCGTGAGAATTGAAACAGAAGAAATCAAGAAGTTGCGTTGTACCAGAATAAGAAAACTCCTTCGCTATGTTGTGAATCTGAATTAACCTCTGGATAAAACCATTGATTCTTAAACTGACGGAACAAGTTTCACCATTGTGACAAAGTGAAAATTTTTAACTTGAACATTATCTGACAATTTTGAAATAACAGCAATTTTGAAATCTCTGAGAAATCAAAAAAAGCTGAATTATAAGATTTAATTTCATAGGTTATTTAAAATAAAAAACTGCTTGTATATGATAGGTCAGGGACCATAGCTCAATGGCAGAGCAGCCGGCTCATAACCGGCAGGTTGGGGGTTCGAGTCCCTCTGGTCCCACCGATTAAAATTGTCTTCTTCATTGCAAAACTTTCTTTCAAAACTTGAAAAACTCGAAGAGCAAAAGATAATATCAAAGAACAAAATAGAGAATTTGAAGAACAAACTCAAAGAAATTTCAAAAGAAATAGAAATGATACAGTCAAAAATAAAACAGAAAACCGAAGAAAAAAGAAAAATAGACTTAGAAATAAAACAATTTGAGCTATTGATAAAAGAAGAAGAAGAAAAAATAAGAAAGTGGGAGAATCAACTGAGAGAATCCACAAAGTTCAGAGAACAGAAAACTCTTATGGACGAGATTTCGGAAGCAAAAAAAGAAAAAAGTAAAATAGAAGACCAGCTACTTGAACTCATTTTTAAAAGAGATGAGATTGAAAACGAACTGAAAAAACTAAAAGAAGAATCTGAGAAAAAAATTGAAAGCTATCAGCAGAAATTAAATGAGCTTCAAAATGAAATCACAAACTCAGAAAATGAATATAGTGAAATAACAAGTAAAATACAGATTTTAGTTAAAGAATTGGAGTCGAATTTCCCAGAAATATTCATTCACTATTTAGAGGTATCGAGAGACAAAAGAATAAAAAAGCCAATAGCAAAAGTTGAAAGATCAACCTGCACTTCCTGCTATCTTGTTCTTTCACCAGAAATAGAAGTTAGACTTTACACAAATTCTTCCTATGAGATATGCCCAAACTGCGGGGCCATACTCTATGTGGAGATAGATGAAGAGGAACAACCACGAGAAACTGCTCAAGAGTAATACTTCAAATAAGAATAATGTTCAAATAAAACCACATAATCAAGAGTAATATTTCAAATTAAGAATAATATTCAAATAAAACTACATAAAATGTCATAGAAATATAGATAGGAGAAAAATATATTATTTCATACCAAACAGGTCAAATTCAGATTTCGTCCATAAATCAATTCCAGAAAAGTAAAATCAGAAGATAAATTCTGAACGAGCTGAAAATGATTGGAGGATCAGTGTACAGAATGGAGACTCTAAATCAAGATATCTCCAAATCAGAGTAGATACTTTCAGAATCTACCCATTAACCTTGAACTTCTTTTAGAACTTCTTGCATTACCTCTGTCATACTTTCTTTTGGTGGAGCATTTTTGAGCATATCTCTTACAACATCATCAAGCTCTTCTGGCATCCAGTATTCTTTTTTGCTCTTCTTTTTCATAGCAACAGATCTCCAACCCCCCATCAGCCAAATTATATTTCCAGCTATTCTGAATACCTGACCAGTTACACCGGCAGATTTATCAGATGCCAGATAAACTACAAGTGGAGCGATAGATTTTGGATTCAGCGCATCAAAAGGAGCATTTTCAACCATCTGGAATATAGCGGCAAGCTGAGGTGTTGCATCTGTTGTGAGTCTTGTTCTCGCAATTGGAGCTATTGCATTGACAGTGACATTATATTTTGCCATTTCCTCTGCGAGAATTATAGTGAAAGCCGCTATTGCAGCCTTTGCTGAACCGTAGTTAGATTGCCCTATGTTTCCAAGAAGACCAGCATCTGATGTTGTGTTTATAATCCTTCCCGAAACTGGTTTCCCTTCTTTTGCCTGCTGTCTCCACCAAACACAAGCGTGGTGAGAACAATTGAAAGTTCCTTTCAAGTGCACAGCCATTATTTTATCCCAGTCCTCCTCCAACATGTTAAATATCATCTTATCTCTAAGAATTCCGGCGTTGTTGACAAGTATATCTATTTTTCCGAACTTCTCTATTGCAGTGTAGATTATTCTTTTTGCTCCTTCAAAACTATCAACAAAATCATAGTTCGGAACAGCTTCTCCACCCATCTTTTTTATCTCCGCAACAACCTCATCAGCAACTCTTGACTCCTGACCCTCCCCAGTATATGAAACACCCGGATCATTTACAACAACTTTTGCACCATATTTTGCAAGCAAAAGAGCCTCCTCTCTTCCTATACCTCTTCCTGCACCAGTAACAACCGCTACTTTTCCTTCAAGAAGTTTTCCCATATTCAAATACCTCCAAAAACAAACTTTGATTTAAATATTTAATTTTCCATTTTTTCAGCTTTTTTACACAATGTTACATGAGTTTTACACATTTTAGTTTATGGAAGCCGGAGACCTAAGAGTTGGAACATTCGTAAGATTGGAAGGGAGAATATATGAAGTTGTTAATTTTGAAAAACAAAAAATAGCCCAAAGGCAACCACATGTTAAAGTAAAACTCAAAGATATTGTATCAGGTAAAGTTATAGATAGAACATTTGTGTCGTCAGATAAAATAGAAGCTCCCGACATATCAATCAGACCAGCTAAGTTCGTATATAAAGATGCTAACCAATATGTATTTCTTGATTCTGAAACTTACGAAGAATACAGGTTCGACGAAAAAATCCTTGAAGATAAGATACAATGGTTCACAGAAGGTGTTGACTTTGATGTAATCTTAGGCGATGAAATAGCACTAACGGTAAGAATACCAAAGGTTATGGAGTTCGAAGTAATTGAAACTCCCCCCGGTGTCAGAGGAGATACTGAATCTGGGGGGATAAAACCGGCAACTTTGTCAAATGGTATGACCATAAATGTTCCGCTACACATCAAAAAAGGTGATAAAATCAAAGTTAATACAGAAACCAACGAATACGTCGGAAGAGCTTAAATTCTATTACTCCAGAAATACAAAAACAAGTGTCAATTAACATTTTCAGTCCATCGAGACTACAAATTAATATATCATTGTTATCTAAATATATATCATTGTTATGTAAATCTCACAGCATCCGCAACCTTACTCTTTAAGAGCTTGTTTTTAAATAATTTGTAAGAAATTCGGACAAAAACCGTCAATCAATTCCAACAGAGCTGGTCTGTTTCCATTGTGATCCAAATCATTTGAATGCATCAGATGCTCAATTAGAAAATTAAGAATACTCCTTGATTACAAATGTGTTTTTCCGGAATTCAAACATTATAGATGAAAAAGAGATTGATTAACTTAGAATTTACATTAAGAACACGTAGATCAGATACATCAAGACCTATTATTTTCAAAAGCTCTTTTTCCGGCTGCTGAAATGAAATAAATCAAATTCTTAAAAGATATATCATATTTCTCCATCTACCATAATTTTATATTAATCCGCATTACCACCATATAGATCTGATATATTTGAGATATCGTTGTCTGAGATATTATATTTGAGCATCTCATTTTTGATAAATCTAATTTAATGATCTACTTTGACAAGAAATCTTCTGATTCAGGAGAGTTATATATATCCCTTTGTTGAAGGTATTCTTTCTACGCCTCTTTTTCTCGTTGCTTGGTGGAACGCGAGAGCTGAAGCTTTAAAAGATGCTTCAACTATGTGATGAGAGTTCATTCCGTAGTATACTGAACAATGTGTAGTAAATTTCCCACCCCGAGCCAGACCATCAAAAAATATGTACAGTATGTTGAGGTAAAACGGCTCCCTTATAAGCTCTGCTCCGTGCAGAAAAAAATAAGGTCTTCCAGATATATCAACAACAAATTCGCACAGAGCTTCGTCAAGAGGAACTTTTTCGCTCCCAAACCTTCTTATGTCTTTACCACAACTCGACATTATAGCCTCCCCCATACACAAACCAATCTCCTCAACAAGATGGTGATTATCTATATGAGTGTCGCCTTTGGCAGAAAGTTCAATATCAAATAGAGAAAATTCAGAAAATATTGTAAGCATATGATCTAAAAATCCAACAGTAGTTTCTACTTTGCTTTTTCCCGTTCCGTCTATGTTTATCTTCAAATCTATATCTGCTTCCTTCGTTTTCTTGCTCAACTTGTACGCTCTTTCTTCCATAATATCTGATTTTATAAATACCTCAAGCAAATAAAACTAATTTCGGAAGAAAGATGAGATTTATAAAGATAACAATATTCTCAATCTTAATTCTTATACCAATATACTGTTCTTCCCATAAGATTGCTTATGTTCCACAGGAGTGTTCAGAAGAACTTTCAGCTTTAAATGAACTGATGAATACACTTAGCAGATATGATATAAGAGATGTAAGAACGAAAGATCTGATAACGAAATTCTTCAAAGATACAGAACAAGCAGAAATATTCATTTCCTCGGTAATATACAAAATCAGAGAACAAGAAGCTTTTTATGGTACATTTGAATCATTTAGAATTCTCTCTTCAAAAATCGCTGAAAATGCTTGCGAATTTGAAGTCGAAATAAAGTTAAGAAGAAAATATCCAGTTGAGGACATCAGAATATATAACAACATAGTCTTTGTGAAGGAAAATGGCTCATACTATATTCAACCTCCTCAGTATATTGGAGAGATAAAAGAAAGAAAACAAATAACTCCACCACAAATCAGCTACTGATAAGCAAAGAAAGTATGAACAGACAAATACAGAATAAACAAAAAATTCAAATATCAATTTTATCCTCCACCTTTGCTCTACTTACAAGCTTATATATCAGCACCACATAGCTTGCCAATGAAAGAAAACAGAAAACGACCATCGGAAACATAAGATAAGCGTAATATGTTTTTATATCCAGTGCCTTTTCCGACACAAGAAGTATAACATATAAAAACTGCAAAGCAACAGCAGCTTTACCCATCTTTGTCGGAGAAAAATTCAATTTCACCCCCCTCATCTTGCCTATCAGAAGAACAACAGGAATAGAAACATCCTTTACTATAACCATCAAAGAAAACCAATCTGGTGCAAGTTTTTTCTGGTATATCACAAAAAATATAGAAAGCAAAACAATCTTATCAACCGTTGGATCAAATTTCCTACCAAAATCGGAAACCATGTTCAATCTTCTCGCTATTGTTCCATCAAGAAAATCAGAAACCACCGCAACAAACCCAACAAAAAAAGCTATCTGCCAATTCTCAAAATACATATGATACAAAATGAAAGGAGTGAGAACTAACCGAAAAGCAGTTATTATATTTGGAATATACAGTATCTCTGACACAATTGAAATGTGTAAATTATATTTAAAATTTGATGATATTCAAGTTTTATCAGAAAAATCTTACAATGTCAAAAAAACATCCAAAAGAAAGATAGATGATCCAAGAACCAAATGAGAAAATTCTCAGCAATCCCGAATAGAATAATTTTTTATAAGAGATCAAAATTTCAAAGAACCCAAATACTACGCAAGAAAATTTTGTTTCGGATTTTGCCATACAGAATAGGGACAATACATATGTAGATTTAGTAATTTTTTATCCGAACCAAAGCTCAGATGAATACCTCCAACTCTTTTCAGATTTCCGATTACTTCCCTGAAAATTCTCAAATTCAAAGGGATGAAATATGACTCTTCAATAAAAGCAACTTTCGAGAAGGTAGCGCTTGGGGTTCTGAGGATTCTTGGATACGAGTTTGTAGAGATAAGGCCGATATCGCAGGAGATGCAAGTCGGTAAGCTTGTGGCAGATTTTTTAGCGATTGTGAAACTTAAAGATGGAACAGAGTTGATTTTACACATAGAGTTTCAGGCTAAAAACGATCCAGATATGCCAAAAAGGATGCTTGGTTATTTTTATGTCGTCATTTCAAAACACAATCTTCCAGTAAAACAGATAGTAATCTACTTAGGAAAGGATGAACTTAAAATGAGCAACAGGATAGAGATGAGAACAGATGGGACATCTATTTTGTATGAGTATGAGATAATAGACTTGAAGAAAGTTGAAGCTGACAAATTTTTAGAATCAGATAATCCGGACGTGTATCTGCTTGGGATACTTGGTAGAACAGATAATATTTCAGAAGTTATAAGAAACATAATATCAAGGCTCAGGCAAAGTTTTGAGAAAAGAGAGATAAGCAAACACGATATGTTAGAATATATAAATAGATTAGGAGTATTTGCGGAGCTCAGAGACATAAGAGAAGATTTGAGGAAGGAGGTAGAAAAAGCGGTGATAGATATAGATATAACTAAAACATGGCTATATCAGGAAGGAAAACAGAAGGGACTTGAAGAAGGTATACAAAAAGGAAGAAAGGAAGGATTGAAGGAAGCATTGCTGTTCGCTATACGCATCAAGTTTGGTAAAATATCCAGATCAATCAAGAAGGAGATAATCCATATTGACGATGTAGATAAACTTAGGCTCTTGAAGAAGGAAGTAATAAAGGCAAGAACTCTGAAAGAATTTGAGAAGAAAATTAAATCTGTAAATCACAGTAGCTAAATTCTCAGCTCAATTCAAGGCATATTCAATTTAAATGATCTTTTTTGAAGTAAAAACTATCTCCACGATCAAATCTCACTAGGCAAGCAATTTCCAGATGATTGTGGCAAAACAAAAATTCTTGAAAAAACATAAAGGTTTAATATTTCGGAATAAGGTAAGAAAATATGGCAAGAATAACCATTGAAGATTGCCTTGAAAAGGTACCAAATAAATTTGTTTTGGTTCGCATGGCTATAATAAGGGCTTATCAGCTTGTCAGAAATGCAAGACCTTTGGTTGATAACCTTGAAGGAAACAAAGAAATAGTCGTAGCATTAAGAGAAATAGCAGACGGCAAAGTCCTATACAAAGAGGTATCAGAAGAGAGCAAAAAGTACGACGAAAAAATACTCTTCTGAAAATTACAGAAAATATCCAAACCAGCTTCCCTCTTACAAACGAGAAACAAAAATGTCTTGATTCGTTTTGATGTATTCAGCAATTACCTACAGATTGCGTTTTATGAGTAAGTTTTAATTATGTCCATCGGGTTCTATAAAGATACTTTCCCTATAAAAGGAGGGGATTATGAGGCAAAATACTACCTAAAAAAAGAAGGGGGTTATGTAAAGTGTGTTTTGTGTCCGCAAGGATGTGATATACCAGATGGAGAAGCTGGGAAATGTCTTGTTAGAATAAACAAGGGAGGGAAACTTTATGCAGGATCTTATGGAAAGTACGCCTCAATATGTCTTGATCCAATAGAGAAAAAACCTCTCTTTCATTTTTATCCAACATACAACATCTTATCAATAGGAGGTGTAGGTTGCAATTTCTCTTGCAAGTTTTGTCAGAACTGGGAACTCGTAGAAGGAGTTGTTCCCGTAAGATCTATTACACCCAAGGAGCTTGTATCTTTAATAGTTGAAAGTAAATCTAGCAGGAATATCGGTATTGCATTCACATACAATGAGCCCACAATATGGTTTGAATTCATAATTGACACAGCAAATCTCCTCAAAAAATCGGCACCAGACATGAAAGTTGTTCTTGTGACAAACGGATACATAAGCGTCCAACCATTTGAGGAACTTTCTGATTTTGTGGATGCGATGAACATAGATCTGAAATTCGCAAAAGAAGAACTCTACAAAGAAGTAAGTGATGCACATCTGAAACCAGTCTTGACCTCAATAAGAAGATCTTTTGAAAAATTCAAAAAAAATGGGAAACCTTTCATAGAGCTTACCTACCTCATTATACCCGGAGTAAATGATAAAGAAGAGGATTTTAAACAAGTTGTAGATTTCATTTCCGAAATAGACAATAGAATACCGCTTCATATATCAAGATTCTTTCCGCATTTTCTTATGAGAGACAAACCTCCAACTCCACTAGATGTGCTAAAAAAAGCCTATGATATAGCTCGTGCGAAACTCAAATTTGTTTATGTCGGAAACGTCTGGGGAGATAAAGGAGAAAACACATACTGTCCTTCTTGTGGAAACATTCTGATTTCAAGATATGGTTTCACTTCATCATTCGAAAATCTTGATAAAACCAGCAGCAGATGCAAAGTCTGCAAATATGAATTTTTCGGAGTAATAGGAAATACAGAAATAACAGAAAATCTCAACATTAAGCGATATAAAAACACATATAAAAAAATTTTATAATTTATTCAGGAGATGGGAAGGAAGAGTAAAGAACCAAAGATTGTAAATAAAGATATAAGAAAGATCGTAGAGGAAAACATACACTTGGTCGAGATGGTTGTACGCAAGGTTGCTCCAAGACTTCCAGATAGCATGGCAAGAGAAGAACTCGTTTCCGAAGGTATCCTGGGACTCATAGAAGCTGCACAAAAATTTGATCAATCAAAAGGAAGGTTTGAAAACTGGGCAGAAATAAGAATAAGAGGAGCAATCATAGACTACCTGCGCAAAACAGATGTACTTTCAAGATCATCAAGACTTATGGTCAAACAAATTGCAAACACCATAAAAGAACTACAAAACAAACTCGGTAGAGAACCTACCGATGAGGAAGTTGCAAAAGAACTCGGAATAACACTTGAAGAATATCATATTGAACTTGAAAGAATAACAAATCTGTCAATTATCTCTCTTGATGAAGTTGTATTTGATCAGAATTCGTCGGAAGGAAAGTTACTCTATGAACTTATAAATGATGAGAATGTAAAGGATCCTTTCAAATTTGCAGAAAACTCCAACTTGCGAAAGATAATAGAAAAAGCATTGGAAAAACTAGATGAAAGAGAAAGAGAAATAATAAAATTGTACTATCTTGATGGATTTCATATGAAGGAGATTTCCAGGAAGTTAAACGTAAGCGAATCAAGAATCTCCCAAATACATTCAAAAGCTCTGCTGAAACTCCGAAAGGAACTTGAGGGTAAAGTTATGGTCTAAAAATGCCAAGATACCATACCCACGAAGTTTTTGCTTCCCTATTCACTATTCCTTTGACATATCTTTACTACAAAATTACAAGAGATTTAGGAGCTTCTGCTGTATTTTTCATATCTATAATCTTTGGAGTATTCTTTCTCTCCCCAGACCTTGACACAAAATCAAAAGCTTATAGAAGATGGTCGTTTCTAAGGTTCATCTGGATACCATACATGAAGCTAGTAAAACACAGATCATTTCTATCTCATTTTCCCGTAGTTTCCTCAATTATCAGATCCATTTATCTTACTTTATCAATCGCCTTCATATCAGCCCTGATAATTTATTTCCTTACGGCAATATTCGTATTTCTTGGAGTTGAAATGAAAACCAAAAATTTTCTTCTGGTTCTCAGAGAATCTTTTTTCTCAACAGTACATATTCTGCTTGATATTGATCTAAAATTCCTCATCGCCTTCTTAATTGGAATATCATCCGGAGACACAATACATATGGTGCTCGATATTGTCTCCACAAAGATAAAAAGAACTTAGAAATCTTTTAAAAAATTACGTCGCGAAAACCTTGCAATTTATTGAAAATTTGCCGCAGATATAGGAAAAATCTTTAAAAATTCATTGATCTTAAGAAAAATTTAAAACGAGAATCTATATATAATCTTGACGAATAAAAATACATCGTCAATCCACAAAAAGAACACGATAGGAAAAAGTAAAACAAAAATTAATAAGAGATTGAAAAACTCTACAACCTATAAATAACTTATCATATTATTAGAGTCTCCATATGAAAGTCGGTATAGTATGCAACATAAATGCTCGAAGAAACAGGAAAGGTATAGCCAGAAGAATACGCGCCATACTCAAAGACCACGCATACATATTTGAAGAAACTGAAAGAATTCAAGATCTTGAAAGAATAATATCAGAAAATATAGATAAAGTCGATGTTTGGTGTTTTGTAGGAGGAGACGGAACATTAAATTCTGGAATAAATCTGCTTTGGGAAAAAACCGGGAGAAAAAAAGAGCTAGAAATACCTGTAATGGTTGGAAAAGCTGGAACATTGAACGCAGTAGCAGAAAAAATACCTCTGAAAGGCGATCTTGACGATATTATGATCAGATTTTACGAAACCCTATCATCTTTGGGAAATGTGCCAGTAATACCCAGAGATAACATAAGGAAGTTCAACACAATAAAATTAAACTTTATAAAACCACCTCTTGGAGAAAGAATATGTTTTTCTTTTTTTCTGGGAACTCCTTATCTAATTTCGCAAAAAGTAATTGAGTCAAGAATTTCTTCAAAAAGCTCGATAATTCAAACAATATATTCATCTATTGCAAAATTTGTGTTTGGTCAAGATGACGAAAGACTGATCAGACAAATTGAAGCTGAGATAATAACTGAGGGAACTCCGTATCCATACAAATCACATTACGTTATAATAGGTTCCATTTTCAGAGAACCTGCTTTGTTTTTCAGACCATTTGCTGAACCGGAAAAATATAAAGATGGATTTTATTTTCTTGTTTATTCCGGAGATGTATGGACAGCTCTGAAAAATTTCAGAACCTATGCGAGAGGAGAGAAGAGACCCCCCCACTCTTTCAACGACGTTATTCAAGAAGCTTTTATAAAAGCCAAAAGCGGTATCAATTTCGATGGAGAACTTATTAGATCTGAAGACATAGAAATAAAAGCAGAGTGCGGTCCAATAGTAAATCTGATAAAAGTTTAATGTAATGGATATAAAAGGAAAAACAGTACTTATAACTGGAGGAGCAAAAAGATTAGGCGCCTTCCTTTCAATTGAACTTTCAAAACTCGGTGCAAATCTAATTATACACTATAACTCGTCAGAAAAAGAAGCGAAACGGCTGAAAGAAGAATGCGAAAAAACTGGATCCAATGTCAAAACAGTAAGAGCTAACTTCCTGAACTCAATATCAAAACTATCAAACTTAATAAAGGAAACAGATATACTTATATGCAACGCAAGTGATTTCCGAAAAATAGAACCGGAAAAACTAAATGAGAGAGAAATACTCAGAGGAATAAAAACGGAGTTTCTTTCCCATTTTATTCTGATAAAAAATCTTTGGATAAAATCAAAGAAAAAAAACAGTCTATCAAAAGTTATAACGATATCTGATGCAACAGCATTTCGTACGAAATTCATACCTTATCATCTTGGTAAAAAACTACTTGAATATACAACACAAGAAATGGCAAAAATGTTTGCTCCGCATCTAACAATAAACTGTTTAGCACTTGGGGTTATACTACCACCTGAAGGAAAAGACGAAACCTATATAAAGAAACTTTCAGAAAAAGTTCCAATGAAAAGAGAAGGTAAAATGGAAGAGATATTATCTGCTTTGAAATTCATAATAGAGAATGATTATATAACAGGACAGCTGATAAAAATCTCAGGTGGTATGTGAATTTCATAAAATAAAAAGGCTCCAACTAAAAATTCAGAAGAATTTCTGAGCTATATTCAGAGCCCTATTCTTTGCCTCCTTTGATAGATCGAAAACATCCTCAATAGTGTCTACATTTATACTTCTGGAATAATTTTCAAAGTAAGAAAGAGTTTCATCTATAATCTTTGTTATATCTGTAAATTTTATTCTGTTTTCAAGGAAAAGCTCCACTGCAACATCATCCGCTGAAACGAGTACAACTGGCATCGGGTATTCAGCACATCTCCATCCAAACAAAATCGCCGGAAACTTTTCCACATCTGGATCATAAAACCTCAGAGGTTTATCCCATATTGGTGGAGTTTGAAACGGTATCTCAAAGTCATCACCATAAAGCATAGAATAAAGAATGGGGATTCTCATATCTGGAAAATGAGCTGACATTATGGTGGTTCCATCTTTGTATTCAACAGCAGAATGAACTATTGCCTCCGGATGGATCTTTACCGAAACTATGTCAGATGGTATACCAAAAAGGTAGCTGGCTTCTATAACCTCAAATGCTTTGTTCATCAAACTTGCACTATCTATTGTTATCTTCTTCCCCATGCTCCACACAGGATGCTTCAGAGCATCCTCAATCTTCACCTTTTCAAGCTCCTCTTTTGGCAAATTAAGAAATGGTCCCCCAGATGCAGTTATATAAACTTTCTTTATGTTATCTTTCCCATATTTATCAATTATCCTCCATAAAGATGAATGCTCGCTATCTATTGGCAAAATCTTTGCTTTAGTTGACTCCGCAATCGAGAAAATAACTTTCCCACCACAAAGTATAGCTTCTTTTGATGCTACAGCAACTTTCTTACCACATCTCACAGATTCATACACAGGTTCGAGAGAATCAAATCCCGGAATTCCAACAACAACCAGATCTACTTCATCTGACATTATTATCTCTTTCTGAGTCCTGAACTCTACACCATCTACCTCTATCTCATATCTGAATTCCTCAGATGCTACATAAAAATACTTTGGTCTGTATTTTTTTATCTGCTCATAGATCAAATCTATATTTCTGTTAGCAGTTAGAGCAACGACTTCAAATATATCTTTGAAGCTTTCTATAACTTCAAGAGTCTGTCTTCCTATTGATCCCGTTGACCCAAGTATTGCTACACCTTTCTTTCTCCTGTTCATAAACAAAACCAAACCGATATATTTTATACTACATCAAAAGATTGTTGCAAATTTTTAGAATGAAGACTTACCTAATTTGAAATCCCACCAACAGAACAGCTTGATATAAGCTCAGCGATAGATTTCGGATTTGATCCAAAATAAAGATGTGTCCATAATGCAATAAACTTTTCTTTTACAAAACCATCCGATCCAAGCAATCTGCCCTTTGAATCATATTTCAAAAATATTCCTTCTGGATTAATATTCGATATCTTTCCATAATGAAATTCATGACCTTTTTGCCATACTTCTTTATTTTTGTTCTCAAGTTTCCTCCATCCAAGAGCTTGCAGTTTTTCTTCTATCTTTATCTCAAATGGAAATACACCTGCACACTTTATCTCTCTTCCGTTATATAAGATTTTGCTTGAAAGTATTTCAAGTCCTCCGCACTCTGCTACAACGAGTTTTGGTATCTTTAAAAATTCCATCAGTTTAGCAACAATCTCTTCCATCTCATCTGCAAAATTCTCTGGGTATCCACCCGGAATGAACAAGACATCAAAATCCAATGGTTTTTGATCAAGTTCAATCTCATAGACATCAAATCCAAGTCTTCTCAGAATAAAAATGTTCTCAGGATAAATAAAAGGAAAATAACTACCTGATAGAATAGCTACCTTTCTTTTTTTCAAGGATTCGTAATTAACAGATCCAAAAATTTTGTTTTCTATGTCTTGCGAATATTCAAATCTTACGTCTGATTGATCAAATATCTTCATTATCTGATCAACATCAAAGAATTTGAAAAATATATCTTGAAGTTCATCCTTTTTTATCTTCTGCTTTACCTCATCTGCAAGGTACAATCCAAGGTGTCTTGAAGGTATCTCAAACTTTTCAGATTTCGGTAAGTATCCAAGAAGTTTGACATTTTCTTTTTCGAGAGCTTTTGTTATTATTTCAAGATGATGCTCAGAACCAACTTTTACTGCCACAATTCCAGATATTACATCTTTTAGTCCTTTGGCAATAGCTCTGATGCTCTCACCCATTGCAAAGACATCTATACAGAGAATTATTTTTGCACCAAGAATCTTAGATAGATCATATGTACTTGAACCATATGTTTCCCCATCAAATATACCCATTGCTCCCTCAATCAAGTTGTACTCAGAAGATTTGGTTGCAAAAAGATACTTTACAAAATCAGGAGAGCTCATCACAGGATCAAGATTGTAGCATTCTGCAAACAGTCTGTGGTATGAAGGATCTATAAAATCCGGTCCGAACTTGAAAGCTGTAAATTTTTTCCCAAGCTTCTGAAGACCGCTTTCTATACACAAAGAAACAACTGTCTTACCACTGTTTGAAGATATTCCGGAAATCAAAACAGTTTTCATAACCTATAAATCCATAATTTCTCAAAAAGTTTATTTTTAGTATATCTGATTATTTTTTTGTTGATGTGGGAAAAGGTTTTGAGAATACTTTGGGCACCTTGGCGTATTGATTACATAGAAAAGGCAAAATCTGGTGAAAAGGAACCATGCTTTCTCTGCGAATCTTGGAACGGTATAGACAAAGACAAACTTGTTGTTTACCGTGGCAAACAATCGATGATAATAATGAATAAGTACCCGTATAACTCCGGACATGTTATGATATGTCCTAAAACCCACACGGCAGAAATCAGCGAAATCTCCCTTGAAGAAAGAATAGAGATATTTGAACTCCTTGAACTCTCAATAGAAGCTCTACGTGAAGCTATAAAGCCCCACGGATTTAATATAGGAATAAATCTTGGCAAAATAGCAGGTGCTGGGCTTGAAGATCACATACATATACATGTTGTCCCAAGATGGGCCGGAGATACAAATTTTATGTTCGTTACCGGTAACTCAAAAGTAATAGTAGAAGACATACTCAACACCACAAGAAAAATAAAAGAAAAATTATATGCTATAATTGAAGAAAAAATTAAAAACAAAGAATACAGCAGAAAAAAGTAAAATAATCAGAAAAAGTAATCAGAAAAAGCAAGATCCTTTACACGCTGAAATCAAAATACACAAACCAAAAAATTTTTTAAATTTTTCTTTATTACATAAAAGATATTTTGCAAACTAAAATGTGATATTATGTCAAGGAGAGTAGTGATAACAGGTCTCGGATGCGTAACGCCTATTGGTCAAAGCACAAAAGAAACATTTGAGAACATCTTGAACGGCAAATCTGGCATAGGTAATATAACTCTTTTTGATGCAAAAGATTTTCCTGTAAAAATAGCAGGTGAGGTAAAAAGCTTTACACCAAGGTTAGTTGATGAAAAGGAATTACAGAGGTATGAAAGGTTCGAGTTGTTCGCTCTTTCTGCAACTTATGAAGCACTTGAAGATTGCGGGTTCATAACAAACTCAAAAGTTTCAATAAGCTACTCACCTGAAAAAGTTGGAGTAATAATAGGATGCGGAATAGGTGGACTGAAAATTATAGAGGATTCTACCAAAATACTTCTTGAAAAGGGACCGAGAAGAGTTTCCCCTCTTGCCATTCCTGTAGCGATAATTAATATGGCAGCTGGTCTTGTATCAATAAAAACAGGAGCCCGAGGTTGCGCTCTGGCACCTGCGACTGCTTGCGCAGCCGGACTTCATGCCATAATTGAAGGATACAACCTCATAAAACTTGGAATATCTGACATGGTCATAGCAGGTGGAACAGAATCATCTATTACACCAATTGGAATCGCTGGCTTTTCATCAATGCGTGCTCTTTCAACAAGAAACGAAGAACCACAGAAAGCATCAAGACCTTTTGATAAAAACCGAGATGGCTTTGTTATGGCAGAGGGCGCCGGTATAGTCATACTTGAAGAATATGAGAACGCAAAAAAAAGAGGTGCAAAAATATATGCGGAAATTGTCGGTTGTGGAATAAGCGCTGATGCACATCATATAACTACTCCAATACAGGATGGAACAGGATACGCACTTACAATGAGAAAAGCTCTTGAGGAAGCCGGATTCCCGAAAATAGATTACATAAATGCTCACGGAACATCAACAAAATACAATGATGAAATTGAAACAAAAGCAATAAAGCTCATCTTTGGAGAAGAAGCTAAATCAATTCCTGTCTCCTCAACTAAATCAATGACTGGGCATATGATAGGAGCAGCTGGAGCAGTTGAAACAATATTCACAGCTCTTGCCGTACACAAAGACATCTTACCACCAACCATAAACCTTGAAGAACCAGATCCAGAGTGCGATCTTGACTACGTCCCCTGGGCACCACGAGAGAAAAAAGTAAATTACGCAATGAATAACTCTTTCGGATTCGGTGGAACAAATGCATCAATTGTGCTTAAAAAAATATAAGAAATTTCAGAATAATGAAAAGTTTATTGATATACTGATAATTTCCAGTTATGTCTTGGGAAGATTTCAACGCAAGAAGCCAGAAAATAAAGGTTGAAGAAATAGAAGACGTAGTTGTAATAAAGCTTAACTCCCCAGAAAATCTGAATGCCATATCCTCAAAGATGCTTGAAGAACTCAACGAAGTAATAGATATGATATGGTATTTGGAAAACAAATCAGGAGTCATTTTTATTGGTGAAGGAAAAGCCTTTTCGGCTGGAGCAGACGTAAATGAACTTTACGCTCTCCCGAACATTCATCAAGCTTTTGAATATCTTCGTAGAGGACAGAAAATTTTTTCAAAGATAGAGAATTTAAAATACCTGACCGTTGCAGCAATAGATGGTTGGGCACTTGGTGGAGGATTTGAACTCGCTCTTTCTTGCACTTTCAGAGTTATGACAAAATCGGCAAAGGTCGGCCTCCCAGAGATAAACCTTGGAATACTCCCCGGATACGGTGGGACTCAAAGATTATCAAGACTCATAGGAGTTCAGAAAGCTAAGAAGATCATAATGGAAGGAAGATTTATAGATTCTCAAGAAGCTCTGGAAATAGGAATAGCAGACCAAACATGTGAAAACAAAGAATCTCTTATCAAAACATCCTTTGAGCTCCTTAAAAAGTTTAGAGGAAAGAATCAAACAGCTTTGAGATACATAAACGAGCTCTGCAATATATCTATGATCGGTGGGACAGATCAGAATTTCAAGACAGAAGCTCTCTTTTGTGCCTCCGCTCTTTCCACACAATTTGCAAAATCTAAAATTTCAGAATTCCTTGAAAAACGCAAAAAGTAAAAATGGAATGAAAATAGCAAACTATATAACCTTTTCAAGAATACTCGGAGCATTACTCATACCCGCTTTACTAATACTTGAAATACCAAGAATATACACATTTTTCTTATACATAACCTTTGCCCTGACCGATGTTCTAGATGGTTTTATATCAAGACTCAGGAAAGATAAACCAAAAGAAACAGACGGAGATATTTTCGATCCTGTTGCAGATAAAGCACTTTTCATATGTACATTGATAGTACTTATCGGAGTTCAAGATATTCCAAATTTAGCCTCCTCAATAATTGTTCTTAGAGAAATTATGGTTCTTGGCCTCAGAGCATCTGCAGAAAGACACGGTTTCCAAATAAAAAGCTCTATTTCAGCAAAACTAAAAACTCTGGCAGGAAACGTAGCAGTATCAGCATACATACTAAAAGACGAATATTTCGGAATATCTGCTCAATTCGTTGGAGATGTATCTTTTGTTCTGTGCTTCGCTCTTGCTGTTGTTTCCGGAGCTCAGTATATAACCACATATATAAAAGAAATACAGAAAATAAAAAATACCTCTTTAAAAAATACCTCCACTTAAAATGGTAAAATAAAATTTATGAAAATCATATTAAAAGAACAAGGCAAAAAAATACCAAAAATTATTGGACTCGATACAATTGACATATTCAAAATAACTCTGAGCAGAGTAAAGGAAAATATAAGAAGAAACATTGAAGATATAGAATTTATCGTGTTTCAGGATTCATTTGTACCTCCAGACCAAAATCTTGTCCAAATGATCACAGAATACATTGACTCAAAGAATAAGTCAATAAATTTTGATAATGTATTTTATATCAATAGACAAGGTGATCAAAAATATACATTTTCATCCGTTCCAAGCACCGTATTCAGAATATCGGATGGAGATAAATTTTCAAAAGCAATCAAAATACTTCAGGATATAAAAAATAAAGAGATCAGTAAAAAAGCTTTTCTGTATTCACCCGAGGAAACGTATGTATCACTTGATTCAGAAATTGGCCAAGATACTGTTTTGTATCCATACACATATATAATCTCATCAAAGATTGGCAAAGATGTAAAAATACATCAGGGTAACACCATATCAAACTGTGAAATAGAAGATGGAGTTGAGATCTTTCCGTATTGCTATATTGAAGGGGCATACATAGAAACGGATGTTAAGGTTGGTCCTTTTGCAAGAATGAGACCACAGGTTAAGGTCAAAAAAGGAGCACGCATAGGCAATTTTGCAGAAATAAAGAACTCCGAGATAGGAGAAGATACAAAAGTTCAACATTTCTCATATATAGGAGATTCTGTTTTGGGTAGAAATGTAAATATAGGAGCTGGAACTGTAACCTGCAATTTTGATGGTAAAAACAAAAACAAAACAATAATAGGAGACAATGTTTTCGTTGGTTCAGGAAGTATGCTTATAGCTCCGATCAAATTGGATAGTTATAGCTATATAGGAGCAGGTTCATCTATAAACAAAAATGTACCTTCCTACTCCCTTGCAGTTGAGAGAGCTGATATAAAAATAATTCCAGAATGGGTCAAAAGGAAGAAATTATTTGATGAAGTAAAGAAATAAAAGCATAAAGAAAGAAATAAAAATAAAAGTTCTTATACCATATTAAGCATTCTGAATTTATCATATTTTTTTATTTTTCGTTTTAATATACAGTAGGTCTGGGGTGTCGTCTAATTGGCAGGACACGGGACTTTGGATCCCGGCGTGGAGGTTCGAGTCCTCCCACCCCAAACCTTCCTGATGTTAAATTCCCCCGGACAGAAAGGAGAGATAAAAATATTTTCGGGTTCAGCAAACTATGAACTTGCTTTCAAAATATCAAAGTATGTAGAAATACCTCTTGGAAAAGCTGAGATAAAGAGATTTTCCGACGGAGAAATTTGGATAGAAATAAAAGAAAATGTAAGAGGTGCAGAGGTCTTTATTGTACAACCAACATGTCCACCTACCAATGACAATCTTATGGAACTTCTTATAATGATGGACGCACTCAGAAGAGCCTCTGCGAAAGAAGTGACAGCAATAATTCCTTACTATGGATACGCTCGTCAAGATAGAAAAGTTGAACCACGAGCCCCAATAAGCGCCAAGCTTGTAGCAAACCTTCTTCAAGTGGCAGGAGTTGATAGAGTCGTTACAGTCGACCTTCACGCTGGACAAATTCAGGGTTTTTTTGATGTTCCAGTCGATAACCTATATGCTATGCCCATACACATAGACTATATAAAAAAAAGATGGGGAGAAGGTGATGACATCGTGATTGTTTCACCAGACACAGGAGGAGCAGCCAGAGCTCGCGGATACGCAAAACGACTCTCCTGTGGTTTCGCCATCATAGATAAAAGGAGACCAGCTCCGAATGAATCAGAAGTAGTTTTCGTAATAGGTGAAGTAAAAGGTAAGCATGCAATAATAGTGGATGATATAGTTGACACGGGCGGAACAATGATAAAAGCAGCACAAGCACTTATTGATAAAGGAGCCAAAAGCGCATCCGCTGTATGTACTCATCCGGTTCTCTCCAAAGACGCCCCGGAAAAAATTGCTTCATCTTGCCTTGAAGAGCTTGTTGTCACCGATACAATACCTATTGATGGAAAAGATAAAAGATCCAACGGTAAAATAAAGGTTGTATCTATCGCGGAACTGCTTGGAGAAGCAATCTTGAGAATATATCAAGGAAGAAGCGTCTCAGAACTATTTATATAATTAGTTCATACAAACCACCAAAATTTTCTCTATCATCATCTTCATTTATAGCTGTCAAGATAATTTTTCGTCCTGAGACAATTTTTCGTCTGTTCAGTCCCTATTGTTGCTGCTGAACTGGTTGTAGATTTTGTATCTCGTTTATGATTGATGTTAATTGGTCTGGAAAAATGTATACGGATTTTTTATCCATAAGGCCTGCCAATATTCCAGAAACTCCATCCACCGACCTTCTATCTCCAACAATCAGATAATATGGTTCAGCCTTGCCTTCCACATCTATTCTAATTCTCGCTTTCGGATCTTTTATAAACTCAGATACATCAACACTGTCTCCAACAAACTTCAAAACAGACATCTCTGAAAGTTTTCTCAATACATCTTTAACCTTTGAGGTTTCAAGAGTTTTCTTTGTATTTCCTTCAACAAGGTACCATTTTTCAGTATCAACTTGATCCCGCTGAATTATTCTAGATCCATGTGTAGTTTCAACTGAGATCTCTTTGACACGCCAAACGTAATATTTTATAACTTGTCTGTTTCTGAAATTCTCCGCCAGAATCTGTTCCTGCAAAGATCTATCCACATCAACAGAAAATATGTTGGGTTTATCTGGTCTCTTTCCATAAATCGAATCTTTGGTGAACTTCAAAATAACAGAAAATTCATCATACCCATCTTCTCCCTTTGTAAATACACTTACTTTTGTATCCGGAGAATCAAGACCATAACTGTTTACGGGTTCTGTAAGATCTGAAACGAATTCCTTGACCTTAATACCACTTATCTTATATAGCAAATCTCTTATCTTGGATTCATCTCCTTCAACAAATGTTGTCATGCCAGGAAATAGTATCTTCCATTCTGAACCTTCTTCCTCTTTTTCAAACAGGAATTCTTTATCACCCTGAACGACTGTAAATTTTTTCACATCAGATACTATAAAGTCCATTGGTCTTTTTTCTCTGAAGTCATATAGAGTTTTATCTATTACCGACTCAAGAGCTGCGCTCACAAGATAAACTTTTTTGTCTCCCTGAAGGTATGCATAAACATTGTAACCTACCTGCGACTTATTTCCTATGTTGAGCGTAAATACTTGATCCTGAGTTTTTATTTCCACAATGAACCGTGGATTGTCAAGTCCGTATGGAGAGAAATTACCAGTATCATCTATAAGCCTATCTATATCAACAGAAGAGAACCTTGAAGCTATTGGGTTGACAGCAAATCTATCTGCATCTGCAACGATTGGGAAGATGATATTCCAGCGCGATTTACCTTCTCTACGAAAGCCAATTTTTTCTCCGTTCTGCTTTGTTATCCATATCTCCTGAATTTTTTCTTGTTCAATGTTTATCAGTTTTTTTTCTGCTTCCTGCTCTTTCTTCTTCTTTTCTTCCGAAGGTTTGAGATACAAGAAATAAAATCCTAAAACTCCGGCAAAAATAACAAGTAAAATCAAAGTTTGTTTAAAAATCCTCATAGCGAAAAATCACAATCTTCTCTTTCTCAGATAGGTTAAAGCAGAAAGTGCTATGAAGAAAATAGGTATGCCAAATAAAAATATATTTCTTATCGTGCCTATTTGACTTGGCGTAAGAACCAGGGTTCTTCTTTTCCTTTCTTTTGGTCTTATAGCTATAAGTTCTCCCCTTTCTGCAACCCAGTTTACAACATTAAGAATAAAGTTTTTGTTCCCAAGCAATGATATAAATCCATTTGCCACAAGATCTGAATCTCCAATTACAACGATTCTCGCTTGCGTAGTTGCTGGGTTTTGCATAGTACCATATACAACTTCGCCACCAGCGGTTCCCGGAATACCGGAAACAGCGACTGCAACCGGAACTGGACCTCTTATATCTTTTCCCATCTCAAAAGAAACAGTTCCAGATGCCCAGTCATTCTCCGCCCATGAGGATTCAGAAGTCCTTGCGATTTCTGTTGCATCAATCCCCTGAACTCTACCCTTTATGAAAACTCTGCGAGTTAGTCTTGTTATAACCCCAATTTTGAAACCACGAGTTATAGGATGAGTTTCATCATACTGAATAACAATCGGCATCGCAGGCGAAACTCCCAGAGCTCGAGAATTTGGATCAACTATTATAACATTATCAAGACCTATACCCCAAGGTTCAAGAATACTTTGTATATTATCTTTTGAATCCGGATCAGATAGAAACACAGCTCTGCCACCCAGAAGTAAATATTCTGATATAGCTTTAATCTCCGCGTCAGAAAAACCTACAACCGGACCTGCTACAAACAAAACATTGCACTGCTGCAAAGCTCCTTCTTCCCAAGCCCTTATCTTTATTGTTCTGAAACCTTCATCTTTCAGAGCTAATGCTAACTCAGAGAGCCCAAGTTGGCCGGTATCGTTTGGATCCTTCTCTCCATGTCCTTCAACAAAACAAACCTGCGGTTCATCAACTCTAACAAGCTTCAAAATTGAATTTGTAATCTCTGATTCCGGAGTTTTCGTAGGATCATCAAAATCAAGGCTTACTTTCAATTTTCTTTCTCCCAACTGAAAAACGAAAGTTCCAAGTTCTCTTATATCGTAATTAGCAGCAATCTGTGGTTTCTTTTCCGGATCAACTATCTCCCACTTGAAAGCAGGAGATTCATATTTGTAAATCTGCATTATATCTTGAAACTTTTTTGTCTCCGGACTATCCTCCCTCATAAAAGCAAGAACTTTGAATTCCTTCCCTTCCTCCTTGACTTTTTTCTCAAGCTCCTTCAAAATGTTTTTCGTCTGCTCCGAAAGGGAATAGACCTTCTCCTCTGTAAGATCTCTTATATAATAGTATCTGTAAGAAACCAGGTTCACTATAACCAATATTCCTACCAACACAGCCGTTGAAACAAGAAAGTTTGTCCAAAATGAAAACGTTCTCAATGTTATTTTCATAATCCTAATTTATTTGTGTAATAACCTCAGTATTAAAAAAATATAATAACTACCAAATAATTTATATAGTTCAGATTATATATTTTTCAAATTATTTGCATCTAGTTATTTATTCAGCTTCGTAGAAAATCTTTTGTATATTGGAACCTGAACTCCAAAAACCTCTAACTTCTTTACAATATCTTCTTTCAGAATTTCTTTGTTTATTTTGTGAATTATCTTCTGCTCACTGATACTTATAAAATTTCTCAAAGCAGAGTCATAAGTGCTTATTCTCAAAACTCCGTTTTTCAGAGTCAAACTCTTCGGCTTAGTCTTTCCTCCTATCATCCTCCAATTTTTCATAATCTCAACACAAGCCCATATATCCCTATCATATTCTTTAAGAACAAATGAAACAGATGAAGATATATCTTCTATCTTTTTTGACATCTTTTTTAAATTTTATATATCATTTTGAAGCTTTTGCAATTTTAAAGAATTGCCCTGCATTTTTGGCTCTGATTGAACCAGAAAATTAAACTTATTGTAATATACTGACAGGAAATTAAACTTGATAAGAAATTAGAGATGCTCAAAAAATTCAAAAAAATTCTTTTCTATGTCTCCCTTTTTTTTCTTGGAGTATTTGCCGGAATATATTTCTTCTTTCCATCAGATCTCGTAAAGAAACTCATAAATGTAAACCAAGATATAGTCAGGATTGATAAAATAGATCTGATTTTTCCATTCGGACTTTATTTCTCCGGCGTAGATCTTAAAATTACAGATAACAAAACAGCAAAATTCTCATATGTGCAATTATATCCCTCATTACTTCTTCCATTCACATTTCCCTTCGGGAAAGCTGACCTAAAAATTTCTGCAGTATCATCTGGAACTGATCTGAAAACTTGGCTCAGCCTAATCAAAAAGGAGCAAAACTTCAACATAGACTCAATAAATATAAAAGGAAAAATAGAGCTATATGAAATACCTCTTGATAAATTCAGAGGCAAAGGAGAAGTTTTCTTGAACATAGATCTAGACCAAATTTCAGAAATAGAAAAATCATTCGGTAAAATAGAGATTTTCTCAAATAAGCTGACCTTTGAAATAAGCGGATGGCAATTATTTGAAGGTGAAATAACCTTAGGTGAAACAGAATTCATAGGAAATATCGAATCCGGAGTTCTGCGTATAATAAAATTCCAAAGCAAAGGAGGAGATATAGAAGGTACAATAACGGGGAAAATTAATCTCAAAAAAGAACTTATGAACTCAGAATTAGATTTAGTCTTGGATGTAAAAACGAAGATAATAAACCTACCAGCGCAGAAATTCAAATTACAAGGAAGAATATCTCAGCCAAGTATATCTTCTTTGTAGCTACTTTGTCTCAAAGCATTCGCCGATTACAATCAGTTATGTATCTTAAATTTTTTGTTATGACCAAAGTTGCAATTTCTTCCAAAAAATGACACATACTTACACTAACGAGCCCAAAACAATCATAATGAATAAAATTTCTTACTATGAAGTCGGTAGTTTTTGAGAACTTCGGCAAAATTGAAGTAGTAAATATTGAAGAACCCAGACCAAAAGAAGGATTCTCCATTGTAAGAGTAATAGAAGCTACACTAAATCCAATAGATATATTCACCATAATGGGGAAAAGAGATGTAAAACCAATTCCACACATACCCGGAGTTGAAATATACGGAGAAGTTATTGAAGGAACTCATAAAGGCAAAAGAGTTATAGTTTATCCTCGCCTCTTCTGCGGTAATTGCGAACACTGTTTTTCTGAAAGAGAAATGTTGTGTACCGGGGAGATATTCGGAGTCTCAACTAACGGTGGATTTTGCGAATTCTGTTTGGTTCCGGAGAAAAATATTTTCCAAATTGACTCAGATATTTCTCAAGAGCTTGCATCAAGCTTACCTGTTGGAGCTCTGACTGCGTATCACGCTCTGAAAAATGTAAATCTCGGTAGCAGAGTTGCTGTGATTGGTGCAACAGGAAACACAGGTATGTTCTCTGTTCAAATAGCAAAACTCAAAGGTGCAGAGGTCTTTGCATTTTCCAGAAGAAAAGCAGATTGGCTCAAAGAACTCGGTGCAGATGAGCTAATTCCATTTGAGCAAATCAGCAGATTTAAAGGATACTTTGATGTGGTCGTAGATCCACTTGGAGAGAAAACCTTTGAACATTCTATAAAACTTCTAAAAAAAGGAGGAAGATTCATAACCTTTGGAGTTCTTACAGGAAGAACGGTTTCTTTCGACATTTTTGAACTTTATTCAAAAGAGCTTAGTATTTTAGGTGCAACAGGTGGGTCTCGCAAAGAGATGATTGAACTTATTTCAATCGCTAGAAAACTAAAAGTCAAAGTCTGGCGGAAGTTCAAACTTGAAGAAATACACAAAGCAATAGAAAGTATGAATACAAAAGACGGTAAAATAGGAATAGTTATGTAAATTCAAGTAAATCAACAAGAAAAATACAACTAGAATCTCAAAAATTATGAACCTGAATCTTTTTTCGTAGCTTTGAATATTTTTCTATATTTTTGTAGATTTTGAAGCGGTGGGCAGGAACCCAAACCGCTTCTGCAAGAAAGGTGACCTTCCGTGTATGTATATAAACTTTTTCGGAATATTTGAAATTTTCTTTAGTGTAAAGGAATATTATATTTGACACTCCGTGGACGATAGTAATAATCTAGCTTGGAAGGGAGTTATTCAAAGATATAGGGATTTTATAAAAGTAGGCTCCGATAGTCTTAAAGCTCCTTATATTACCCTACATGAAGGCAACACACCACTTATAGAATCCGTATTTTTACAGAGAGAGTTGCGTGAAATTGGATTTTCCGGAAAAATATACTTTAAGTATGAGGGACTCAATCCAACAGCATCATTCAAAGACAGGGGGATGACAGTCGCAGTTACCCGTGCAAGAGATATAAATTCAAAGGCACTAATATGTGCTTCAACAGGTAATACCTCAGCCTCCGCGGCCGCATACGGGGCAAGAGCTGGAATCCCTGTCTTCGTTGTCGTTCCAGAAAAAGGGATAACTCTCGGGAAGTTAGTTCAAGCAATAGCCTATGGTGCAAAAATCATAAAAATAAAAGGAAACTTTGACGATGCTATGAACATAGTTAAAAAAATAGCCGATGATTTTGGATTGTTTATCGTAAATTCCATAAATCCTTGGAGAATCCAGGGACAAAAAACTGCATCGTTTGAAATATGCGATTTTCTAGGATATGCCCCAGACTACCACTTTCTTCCGGTTGGAAACGCAGCAAACATATATGCATACTGGTTAGGATACAAAGAATACTTTGAAATCAAAAAGATAAAAAACCTTCCCAAAATGTGCGGAATTCAAGCAGCCGGAGCATCTCCAATAGTTAAAGGACATCCTATCAAAGATCCAAAAACTGTAGCTTCAGCAATAAGAATAGGGAATCCAGTAAACTGGGAAAAAGCTAAGCTTGCAAAGGAAGAATCAGATGGAGTAATTGATTCAGTCGAAGATGATGAAATTATAAAATCTTACAGAATACTTAGTCAATGTGAAGGTATATTTTGCGAGCTCTCTTCATCTGCATCTGTTGCGGGATTGATAAAACTTGCAAAAAACAGAAGATTATCAAAAGATTGCGTTGTGGTATGCACGCTAACAGGAAACGGACTGAAAGATCCACAAGCAGTACTTGATTTCATCAAAACAAAAGAGATAATTGTTGAACCAAACTTCCACTCAATAAAAAAGATCATAGAAGAAGAAGTAAAAAAATCACAAGAAAAAAGAAGTCTTAAGAACGAAATTATGACACAGGATTTTTCATCTGATTTCTTATCAACATAAAAAAACATGCTCAAAGCTATTGTTGTATCTGGACCATCTGGCGTTGGCAAAACAACCCTGATAAACAAGATATTATCTGACGCTGATCTGAAAGATAAACTTATGTTTTCCGTATCTTTTACAACAAGAGAAAAAAGAAAGAACGAAATTGAAGGTAAGGATTACTTTTTCGTATCAAGAGAGAAGTTTGAGAATATGATAAAAAACGACGAATTTCTTGAATGGGCTTTGGTACACGGAAATTTTTATGGAACGCCAAAATCAAATATCCAAAAAGCCACTGAAGATAAAAAGATCCTTCTGCTTGATGTAGACGTACAAGGGGCTCAATCTATAAAAGAAAAACTTGGCAAAGAATCTTTTCTTATATTCATAAAACCTCCAAGTATAGAAGAACTCAAAAGAAGAATAATTATGAGAAAAGATACAAAAGATGCCGAAAAGAGACTTCAAAGAGCTATTGATGAAATCAGCAAAGCGCACATGTTTGATTATGTTATAGTAAATGATAATCTTGAAAAAGCCTTTGAAGAGATAAAAAGAGTAATAAAAGAAGCAATTTCAAAAAATTAATCTCAAACTGCTTCTCTAAAATCACATGAAGAAATTAAGAGATTTTCTACTCACACAAAAGTTGCCATATTCTCTTTCTTATTTTCATAAAACCCTCTGGTGCCTGAGATGGGTTTCTACCTGTTGAAGGAAAAACTCTATTTGAAAGAAATATAGCATAAGTTTCACTCTGAAAATCAATCCAAAATCCACAACCTGTAAAACCAAGGTGTCCAAAGAGTATCTTACCATTATGTACAAATGAATCAAAACCCAAAAAGAATCTTTCTCCTCCATGTATCTCATTCATACCCTTTTCCAAAAACATCTCCTTGAAATTCTGTATTATATACCTTATAGCTTCTGCTAATCCTGTGATATTAGAAAAAAGTCCAGCATGAAGTGAAACTCCCATCATGTAGTAAGAATTTTCATCATGAACTCTTGTTGTATAAGATGTTGGAACAACTTTTGATTTATCTGATATGTCTTTGAGATAAAACATATCTCTGAAATTCATATAGCTGTAAAAAAGTTCATCTACTCTCTTTTTTGCTTTGTTCTCGATGTAATATGTAAGAACTATAAAGCCAATATCGCTGTACACTATTGTGTTTCCTTCTCCAAGTTGCAGATTCCAAGCTTCGTTCATAATAATACTACGTGTTTGATAACTCGGTTCCATATTCTCAACAGATTCAAACAAAGGATAGTGAGCAACAAAACCTGCGCTATGCTTCAGTATATCTGCAACTTTTATTTTCATTTTTCTGTCATAATCAAACTTTGGTTCTGGTAAGAGTTCAGCAACTTCATTGTTCAATAGATCTAATTTAAGTACCAAATTACTCCCAACAATAGGCTTTGTTATAGATGCAACATCAAAAAATGAATTATCAGCGCACTCAAAATATTTCTCATATAGACCATAAAAATCTCCAATACCAACAGCACAAGCTGGATAGAACTTTCCAAGTCCTTCCCTTGATATATCAAGAGCTTCTTGAAACATTTTCTTCAGAGAAGACACAATTCAGGAAGATTAGAATTTTGCAAAATTAAAATTTTACAAAATATTCAAAACAATCCAAAAAATCAAAGTTTTTGCAAACTATAAATCAAATAAGAGAATTTCTGTAAAAAAAACATAAAAATACATATCAAATAATAATTCATTGAAGGAGGTAATTAGAGCAGATGGCTTACATAATCGCGGAACCATGCATTGGAGTAAAGGATACAGCATGTACCGAGGTATGTCCTGTTGATTGTATTCATCCGAAAAAGGATGAAGCAGAATTTGAAAAAGAGGAGCAACTTTATATAGATCCGCAAGAATGTATAGACTGCGGAGCTTGCGAACCTGTATGTCCCGTAAATGCTATATTTCCTGAGTCATCTCTACCCGAAAAATGGAGAAGTTTTATAGAAAAGAACGCAGAATACTACAAGAGAAAGAAACAAGAAGTAGCTAGATAAAATATAGAACAATAGATAAAATATAGAACAAAAAGAATCTCAGAAAAACTCTAACAAAAACTATAGTAACGAAAAAACTCAGAAGCAACTCAAAAAATTGTTCAGCTATATCTTGCCATAACTATTGCGTCCTCATTCCGGTAGTAATTCTTTCTTCTGTATATCTCTCTGAAACCAAACTTTTTATAGAAGCTTATGGCAGAAACATTAGATGGTCTTACTTCAAGGAAAAAGGAACAACCAGGATTATTTTGCAAAACAAAATTCATAAGCAAAGAACCAATCTTGTTCCTCCTGTATTCTTTCTTTACAGCTATATTGTCTATATTGACTTCATCAAGAACTTTTGATATAATGATGTATCCAACTATTTTACCGTTGATTTGTGCAACGAAAGTATTTTCAATGCAAGAGAAGAAAGCTTGCTCCGGCCATGGATCATCAAACGATTCCCTCTCGATCTCAATAACACAAGGTATATCTTTGAATTCTGCCTTCCTTATCTCAACAGCCTCAGATATTTTCAGATGAACCATGTTTTTCGCGTTTACCATGATATGCTTCAAGAAGCATTTGCTCAAATTCTTCCATAAACTTTAATCTGTTAAAAATATCCTTGACAATAAATGGTAAGTTTCTCATTTTTAACTTTCTTCTCCATATCTTCTTTAAACTCAATGAATTTTTCAAAATATGCGGAAGCATATACTCAAATACTATTTCGGCTATCTTTCGTTTGTCTTTCTTTATATCAATGTTGTTCTTCTTTGCAAAATAAACAACCTGATAGCAAACAAGAATAAGGGAAACAATAACATCAGCTGGAAGAGAAATCAACTTTACAGAAATACCAACAGGCAAAGTATGAACCAAAGATAAAGAAAGATATAAAATCTTCGTTAAATTTTCAGATACCCTGCTCCGTAAAATGTTCTTAAATTTGTTGTTATTAAGTTCATCCGATGAGGAAAGAAACTCTATAATTTTTTCTATAACAGAAATCATTTTCTGTTTATGCATACCACCCCATGCAAAAACTAAAATTACGATGCTTGATTAAAAAATAACAATAATCCACAAATCCAGCAATATTTTAGAAAAACTTATGAAATTTGAAACAACTATGAAATTTGAAACAACGGTGAAAAATCAGAGATATTTTATAATATACCGTACTTGATATCTCATACATCTTCCTTATAGTATCCCATCCTCTTGACAAAATCTATTATTTTATTTGTGCTTTGTTCAACAGTTTCGATATACGTTCTGCATTCAACTTCTGGATTCTCCGGTGGCTCGTATGGATCATCCACACCTGTAAATCCCTTGATCTGACCCATCTCTGCTTTTTTATACATACCCTTTACATCTCTCTGCTTACATACTTCAATCGGAGCATTGACAAAAACCTCAACAAATGGAGACTCCACCATATCTCTTGCCATCTTGCGCATCTCTCTATACGGAGATATAACAGCGACTATGGCAATAACATCATTTCTTGAAAGTATATTTGCAAGAAAACTTACTCGCCTTATGTTTTCAAACCTATCCTCTCGCGAAAAACCCAAACCCTTTGATATATACTGTCTTATAACATCTCCATCTATAACTTCAACCTTCCGATTCTTAGATTTAAAATATCTATACAAATTCTGAGCTATTGTAGTTTTTCCAGAACACGGAAGGCCAGTAAGCCATATTACAAAAGACATTTACAGAAATCATAAAAATTCTTGACGTAAAAAACAAATATGTGAATAAAAAATTAGAAAACAATTTCCGATAATTTCAAACAAAATGAATTCACAAAAATTTTTAAAATACGATATAGTGAATAAAAAGTTCAAAAGTCTAGCGAAAATTCTGTTTTCAACAATAATCGCATTGCTGATAACATCGCAAAACACCAAAAAAGCAGAAGCACAAGATATAAGGGTATCTTTCCTTGGAAATGCTTTCTTCTTTTCGTTCATAGGAAAAAACAACTTAACAGGATTTTCCGTAAGAAACCTGATTACAAGAGGAGAATTTGGTAGAGGCTTTTTTTATGCTAAGGGAGAACTCGACATAAACCCCTACAACATATCACTATTAACAGAAAGAATAGAAGAAGAAAATTCCGCAATGCCAGAATTCCTCAACTCCGAAACCCCGCAAGACCAAGGAATTATAAGAATAAGAGAAACATTTGTGTCAACAAGAGGTCTGCCTCTTATAAGACTGACTCTTGGAAGAATATTTGCGAAAATAGGGAACTCAAATTCTGAAAGCTTTTGGGAAAGAAATTTCACAGAAAGACCCCTGACAATACGCAGGTTCTTTGGATACGATGGATTTTTGGACGAAGGGTTTGAATTCTCTTTCACTCCACCTCTGCCCTGGACGCTTGAAATAATTGGACAGATATTTGATGGTTCAGAAAAACCTTGGAACTCAAAGGGCTCAGCAGACGTAGTTGGACTTATATCCATAAGAAATCAATTTGGAGACGATAGAACAAATGGAGGATTTGGGCTTTTTTGGTCTGTTGGTAAAAACAATACATCACAAAGATTATCTCTAAAAGGGAACTCCATCGTTTCTGATAACAATTCAGAATTCTTCGGAGGAGATGCGTTCTTCAACTTCAATCCATTTTTCTCCGTTAAAATTGGATACATATTAGGAAGAATTATGAGACCCACAATACTTGATATCGAAGGAGGACTTTTCACAGAATTCTCAGTAAGACCAATTGAGTTTTTCAGAGCAAACATAAGACCAGAAATATTCGGAATACCAAGAAATAGAGAAGAAGGAGGAATTATGACAAGCCAACCACAAGTAATTGAACTTTCAATCTCCTTCGATTTCATACCCGTGTATTTTACAAAGCTCAGAATACAGTGGACTGGAAATTTCGGAGAAAAAAGATTGCCCCAGAACATCTTTTATTTACAAGCTATGTTTAATATAGATTAGAAGCTATGATTTGGTTGATTACAAATACAATACTATCAGCTGTAATAGTCACATCAAATTATGATCTCTACTATATAACAAAGGCTGTTGCTGATCCCTCGCACGAGATATATTATCTTGTAGATGAAACAGAAACAAAAGGAACAGATTTTCGCCCTCAGGATTTCCACATAAGACTTATCAATAGAGCAGATGTATTTATACACACAGGAACCTTTGAAAGAAAATGGCTCTCTCAAGCTCTATGGGAGGCAACAAATCCCAAAATATTAGAGGGACAGCAAGGACACATTGATATATCAAAGTACATACAGCTACACAACAGCTCAAACTGCTTTATTCTGAACAAAGAATATGTGAGAAGAACAGCTACTGTTTTGTCTGGACTCCTGAGAAAACTATCTCCGGATTTCTCAGAACAATTTTACGAAAAACGTCTTTCAGACTTTTTTGCAGAGGTAGATAGGTTCTTTACTGATTTGAGCACCTTTGTATCAATCATACCACCGGACTCATCTATATACTCTCCGTGCCTGAAATATTTTACAGATGAGTTTGGCATAAAATACAAGCTTATGATAAAAAAATCAGATACAGAAGAGTTTTCATACAGGGCAGCAAGAGATTCCTCTGAGATAATGAAAAGAATAAAATCAAGATTACTCATAACTCCGTATGATATAGAAAGAAGCGCGGAAATAGGTTTTATATCAGCAGAGATACCAATGATAAAAATTCCAACGCATCTTGGAAAAAGGTTCAAAGACTTCCAATCAATAGTAGCTGGAATCACAATAATAGGAGATATTCCAAAAGCAATGAACGGAACAACAGGTAGAAGAAAACCTGAACCACCAAAGGAAGAAGAAATGATAACACAGATTCCACCAGAAAGACCAAGAGCAGAAATACAAGTTTATGGATATATAACATCAAGATATACATCTGTTGTTCTGAGAGATAGACCCTCCTCAACAGCTGCTCAGGCAGGAAGAATTTCCGGCGGTCAGAGAGTATTGATACTTGAAAAACAAAACGAATGGGTCAAGGTAACAGATGGCAAAAATATCGGATGGCTTAGATCAAGTGTTGTGAACATAGAACAAAATGGAATGACTCAGTAAGTAGTGGAAAACCCTCAAAATCAAAACAATAAACCAAACAAAAAAGCATTCGTACTAATATGCCTTGGGAACTGGGGAGAAAACTACAAATACACAAGACACAACTTTGGTTTTTTGCTTGCAGATCACATATGTCAAAAATTATCTGAGAGATTTATAAGCATTCAGTTCGGAGAATATCTGCACACGAATAAACTCAAAGAAGAACTATATGTTTTCAAGGGAAAAACCTTTATGAATCTATCAGGAGAAACAGCTAAAAAGTTCCTAGATCTTCTGATGAGAAAAAATCCGGAATCAAAGCTAGAAACTTTGATATGCCACGATGATCTGGACATACCCTTTGGAAGAATAAAGATATACAGAAACGGGGGCTCTGGCGGACATAATGGAGTTAAATCAATAATAGAAAATATAGGCAAAGAAAACATAAGAATAAGACTTGGCATAGGAGAACAAAAAAATGTAAGAAAAACAGATACGGTTGATTATGTTCTTTCAAAATTCTCAAAAAACGAAATGGAAAAAATTCCAAGAATACTTGAAGCCGCATACCAAGCTGTTGAGACAATTATAAACGAAAGCGTTGAGAAAGCAATGAGTGTATTCAATTCCTTAATCATTTAAGATAAACAAGAAAGCACGAGCAAAAATTCATCATCAAATTTATTCCACAAATCCATCATTCAAATTCAGCCCAGTTTCTGCCTATACTTACTTTGACCTTCAGAGGAACAGAGAAGCCAAAAAAACTCTCAACTCTCATTTCTTCTTGGAGTATTTTTGAAACCGAATCTGCTTTGTCTTCCGGACACTCAACTATTATCTGATCATGAATTTGCATAACAATCTTTGCTTTCGGTTCTTCTCTTTTCAATCTATTCCATATATTGATCATAGCAACTTTCATTATATCAGCAGATGTTCCCTGAATAGGAGTATTTACAGCTTTCCTTTCACCCTCGCCCCTGATATTTTTATCTTCAGATCTAAGTTCCGGAACATATCTTATCCTTCCAGATATGGTTCTGACAAATCCGTTTCTCTCAGCCTCGGCTATTGTTTTATTTCTCCATTCTCTTACAGCCTGAAATCTTTCAAAGTATAAGTCTATTATTTTCTGAGCTGTTTCTCTGGAATCAAGCTTTGCTTGAGTTTTAAGGCCGTGAGCGCTTATTCCATATATTATACCGAAGTTCACGGTTTTTGCAAGCCTCCTTTCATCTTTGCCAACTTTCTCTCTTGGAACCTTCAATATTGCAGATGCAACTTCTGTGTGAATATCAAGATCTTCTTCAAAAGCTTTCTTCAAAAGAGTATCGCCAGAAAAATGAGCCATAACCCTGAGCTCTATTTGAGAATAATCCGCAGAAACAAGAATATTCCCCTCATCTGAACAGAAAGCTTCTCTTATTTTTGAGCCCTCCTCTCCCTTTGCCGGAATATTCTGAAGATTCGGATCAGAACATGATATTCTACCAGTCGCTGTTTTAGTTTGGTTGAAAGATGGATGAACCCTTCCTGTTCTGGGGTTTATAATAGCTGGAATAGGCATAATATATGTACTCAGTAATTTCTTCAACGTTCTGTACTTCAGAAGAAGTTCTCCAATCTTGTAGCCACGATCCGCTATATCTTGCAGAACTTCATTATCTGTTGAGTAAGACTTTGTTTTTTTTGTTCTTTTGACTTCTTCAAGCTGTATCTTAAGCTTTTCAAAAAGAACAGCTGAAAGCTGCTGAGGAGAATCTATATTGAATCTCACACCAGCAGTACTATATATCTCCTGAGAAATCTCGTTTATAATTTTCTTCAGAGTTTCACCAAAACTATGCAGAACTTCTTTTGAAACCTTCACACCAGAAAGTTCCATATCTGCAAGAACTGGCACAATTTCCATCTCAATTTTCTCATACGGTAAGATAAGCCCTTTCTGGTTGGCAATTGGTTTAAGATTTTGCACAAGTTTCAAAGAAGTTAAGGCATCCTCACAAGAGTAATCTTTTGCTTTTTCTCTCGGTACATTCTGAAAAGGTATCTTTCCACCAGCAGTAATCTCATCGTATTCAG
The DNA here is from genome assembly GCA_025060505.1 of Candidatus Calescibacterium sp. Taxonomy (GTDB): domain Bacteria; phylum Calescibacteriota; class Calescibacteriia; order Calescibacteriales; family Calescibacteriaceae; genus DRWZ01. The sequence goes on along the minus strand of JANXBU010000003.1, from coordinate 154,136 downwards.
TTGATTTGTGCCCGAGATAAATAAGTGTTAGCTCCCCAAGATTCAATTTCGTTCTATCCGGATTGATAATCCAAGCCAGAATCATTGAATCATCACTTACTCCTAAAAGCTCAAGCCCGAAATTTTTCAGAACAACTATATCATACTTTATATTCTGCCCGACTTTCTTGTATTCCGGATTCAAAAAATAATCCTTCAGACCAAGGAGATAATCTTTAGAGTTTCTAAGATCAAAATAGTATGCGCTCCCATCTTCAAAGGCAATAGATACACCAACAAGTTCAGCAGCAACTGGATTAGTAGATGTTGTCTCCGTATCAATAGCAAACAATTTGTATTTTTCAATTTTACTTTTTAGTTCCTCAAATCTTTCCTGACTATCTACAAAATAGAACTTAGTTTTATCTATCTTTGAGAACTTCTCTGGTTTTTCCTCAAAAATCTCTTTCAGATATGAAGAGAATTCAAGCTCCCTGAAAATCTCAATGATCGTGTCGTAATCAATCTTTTTGAGTTCAAGATTCTCCGGATTTATATCCATATCAAAAACTTTGAGTTTTGTTAAGGACTTGTACATAAGAACTGACTCTTTCTGCCCAATAAGTATCCTTCTGTATTTTGGCTCAATTTTTTCAAGAGAATCGAATATTTCCTCAACAGTTCTGAATCTGCTCAGAAGATTTTTAGCAATCTCTGGTCCCACACCCTTTGCTCCGGGAATATTGTCTGATGTATCTCCAACGAGAGCGAGATAATCTGGAATCTGATATGGTTCAACAAAGAACTTTTCTTTTACTTCTTTAACTCCATAAAATGGATTACTCTTCTCATCTGCTCTCGGATCATAGCAAAATGTATTTTCATCTACAAGCTGCATCAAGTCTTTATCAGAAGTAACAATAACAGTCCTGATATCTGGCTTTAAGCTTTTCATTTTGTAGAGCAAAGAAGCTATAACATCATCTGCTTCAAGACCTTCAAGTTCAAAATTCGGGATCCCATAAGCATCTATTAGCCTTCTTAAATATGGTATCTGAACCTTCAGATCGTCTGGCATCTGGTGTCTTTTTGCCTTGTACTCAGCAAACTTCTCCTTTCTTACCTTCTCGTGAGAGTCCCAAGCTATTGCAATATATCTCGGGGAAAATTCTCTTAGAATCTTGCGTATTATGTTTGAAAAACCAAAAACAGCACCGGTTGGGATACCCAGTGAATTCATAAGTGTCCTGAGCTGATGAAAAGCTCTATAAAACTGAGATGAACCATCAACAAGAACAAGATCAAAGTTCTTCCTAAAAAGCATAAATAAAAGAAATATAAACGAAATTAAGAATATAAAGAATAATTAGTTAAAAGACGATTAAATGAATCTGATAAAAAATTTCAGCCTGCAAAGATAATTAAAATTTAATTTGTTTAATGAATATATGCCAATGCCTCCAAAAGATATTAAGATCCTGGTAGTAGATGATACTCCTATGATAAGAAACATCATAAAGGACATACTTATGAAACTTGGATACAATAATATCAAAGATGCTGAAAATGGAATACATGCTCTTCAAAAATTGCGCGAAGAAAAATTTGATCTAGTATTTCTTGACTGGAACATGCCCGGAATGCAGGGTATTGATGTATTAAGAGAAATAAGAAAAACAGATGTATATAAAAACACGCCAGTAATAATGGTAACAGCAGAAGCAGAAAAAGAGAAAGTTATAACAGCAATAAAAGAAGGAGTCTCAGACTATATAGTAAAACCCTTCAAACCTTCTACACTAAAAGACAAAATAGAAAGTATTTGGAAGTAAATATTTTGTAGTGAATCTTAAATTGAAACATGAACCTTAAAATTTGAATCTTATTGAATCTTATATCCCGAACTTAAAAGTTTCCAAGAATTTAAACAATACTATAAATTTTAAGTCAAAAATTCCTAATGATTTCATCCAAGAAATAATATAAATAAAAACAAGAAGGAGGTTCAGATATGGAAAAGTCTTTTGTATTCTTCCTGAGAACAAAAATAATCTCTGGCAAAGACATGGTAAGAGAAATACCCCTTGAACTTGAAAGAACAAAGAGTAAAAAACCCATGATAGTAACAGATAAGATACTGAAAGAAAAAACAAATGTAATATCAAAAGTTGAAGAGGTTTTAGATGGAAGAGAGTATATAATATTTGACGAGGTAAAACCAGACTCTGAGTGTTCTATTGTAGATAAAGCTTACAGAATAGCAAAGGAAAACGGTGTTGATAGCATCATAAGTGTTGGAGGAGGCTCATCAATAGACACAGCAAAAGCAGTATGCATACTTTACGAAAAAGGTGGAAAAATAAAAGATCATCCCGGAGTATATTTACTTTCAAAGGAAACAGTTCCACACATTGCAGTTCCAACAACAGCTGGAACTGGATCCGAAGTTTCACATGTTGCTGTCATAAAAGATGAAGAAGAAAAGAGAAAACTCGTCTATGCAGATTTCTATCTTATGCCATCAGTGGCTATACTTGATCCAACTTTGACCATTTCAATGCCTCATAGTGTTACTGCACACACAGGCATGGATGCCCTAACACACTGCATAGAATCCATACACTCAACAGTGAATAATCCAGTATCAGATGCATTTGCTCTTCATGGAATAAAAATAATTTTTGAAAATCTTCCAAGAGTTCTTGAAAATCCATCAGATATAGAAGCCCGGCAGAACATGCAAGTTGCAGCAATGATGGGAGGTGCAGCTTTTACAAACGCTCAAGTTGGCGTAGTTCACGCAATAGCTCACTCTCTTGGAGCAATATACGGAATACCACACGGACTTGCGAACTCCTTAATGCTACCCTACGGTATGAGCTTTAACCTACCTGAATGTCCAAGATATAAACTCATTGCCCAATCCATCGGAATAAATGAATCAGATCCGGAAAAAGCAGGAAAAAAACTCATTGAGAAAATCGTTGAGTTCATAAAGAAAATCGGATTACCAACAACTCTGAAAGAAACAAAAATAGTAAAGAAGGAAGATTTCAAAAAAATTGCCGAACTCTCTATTGGTGATCCCTCAATAATATCAAATCCAAGATTCGCAATAATGGAAGAAGCGATCATAGAAATTCTTGAAAAAGCTTGGGATGGAATTATATGAAACAGCTCAAAACAAACCTGAAATACATACAACAGCTTAAAATCAAAAACAAAGCCGCTTCACAGATACATCATCAATATCCAAAATGCCATATTGATTCTTTATATCCTGTGAAATTCGAACAAGAGTATGAGGCACAGGTTCGAAAATTTCAATACAACTACCCTTTTTGACAAGAACTACAATTTTTCCAAGAGGAATCTTGAACTCTAAAAACTTACCATCAGATCCTCCATCGTATTCCTGTTGAGGTGAAAAGTAATCAACCCATTTTCCTGGTGGTAAGAAAGCTTCACGAGTATCTTTACCCTTCTCAACTATTGGTATAACTAAAATAGAATCGCCAAGTAAAAACTGCTGCTCTATAACTTCTATTTTCTCCGGTAGATATCTTACCACATCTGGATATTCCAAAAACAGGTGTCTTACGGCGGGTAATCCTTTTTCCTCAGCGAGCTTTGATAACTTGTAGATATAGGGAACAATTTTCATATGTTCTGTTGCATAAAAACGAAATAGCTCTGTTGTTTCACTATCTTTATCAAATCGCCAGTTCAGAAGAGGAGTTGTTCCATGATGAGTTCTAAAAACCGGAACAAAAGCACATATCGATGTCCATCTTATGTAAAGTTCTTTGCTAGCAGGACTCCCAAGAAGAGTTGTATAACCTGCTATATCTGGTCCAACATTTGCTACCCCTGCGATACCAATAGATGTCATTGAAGGGATTATTGAACCAAGACCGTCAAACCTTTCAAAAGAAGTATTTTGATCCCCCTGCCAAACAACCGGAGAAAAAACCCAAGAGCCAGTAAAACCAGAACGGGAAAAGAAAACGAAATCTCCATCTGGCTGATATTTTTCCCAGAATTCTCTATTGAGCTTAGCCCACAGGTAAGGATATAAATTATGAAATTCCCATCCGGTCTTTCCATCGTAGGATACAAGATCCGGTGTCACCCACTCACCAAAGTCCGCCATCCATCCAGAAAAACCCAAACCCGCTTTCATTTTCATAATGTCATTCATAACTTCATATGTTCTTGGATTAAGTAGATCAAGAAGCGTTGTTTCGCCCTCAACAGGATGGAAATATTTCCTTACATTACCATTTTTATCTTTCAAAAGTATCCCATAAGTCAGAGCCTGTGGATAAAACTTTTTGTCAACCGCCAAAAAAGTATGAAAATAACCAAGAAACTTGAAACCGAGATTTCTTAGATCTGAGGAAAGCTGTTTTATATCTGGATATAAATTTTTATCCTCCTCTATATCCCAACCAGCTATTGAGTATATGGTATCTGGAATCCTCCAAACTCCTCCTGCCCAATCTTCTGTCCATATCACAGAAACAGGGATTTTATTTTGCCTGAACCAAACAGCAGTATTATAAACTTCCTGTTGTCCGAGAACCTGATCAGTCCAATTACCAAAAACCCATATAGGAGGAGTTTTTTGTCTTCCAACAATTGAGGTAAATTTCTCTATTGCTTCTGTTGGTTGTTTATCCCACGTGAATATAAAGAACTCAAAATCATCTGAAAAAACTTTAACCTTCCATATTTTTTCATTTTGGCACATGGAAAACTCCATTCTTGAATATCCTGAAACGAAGAAAGCATAATTTTCAGAGGATATAAAAAATGGTACGGGAAAGTAAGTTGTTATTCTGTCAAAAGGAAATGGTGTCAGCTGATCATCTCCTCTTCCAGCGTGCTGTTCTTGTGTCCAAATTTCCCTTTTCAATCCCGTTGCATCTGCATAATCAGCCCATTCACCAAAACCAAAGAATCTCTCTCCATCTTCACAAACAGCAGATATTTCAGCAAATGGCAGAACGTCGTTTCTATAGTCAAAAGAAATATCTTTGAGTTTAACTCTAAACCTTATATAATTTTTCTCATCATCTCTTTCAAAAGGAAAATCTGAAAACTTAGATGTGAATCTTTCAAGTTCTGTCTCCTGAATATCCTGATATCCTCCCATTCTAGCAAATTCTGTAAAGCTCAACTTAGATTTACCATATGAGATCTCTTTGAACCTTTGAATTACTTCATTTTCTGTACTTGATTCCTTACTACAAGAAATAAATATTGAAGCAGAAATCAGATGAATTAAAAATAATTTGAATACATTTCTCATACGAAAAATTTTATGAATTACTAATTTGATTTTGTTCTATCACAAGTATAAATTTGAATCAAATCCCTCGTAACTTGCGATCAAATCATTGTTTCTGAAAGGAACTTATTTATATCAGAAAGCACTCTTTTTGAAGTTAGAATTTCTTGTGGAACACGGGGGATATCTTTTCTTAATTTATCAATTTTTGAAATTGTGTCATCAACTATGACTTTGTATTTTTGCAAACCAGAAATAACAATATCTATCTCTTTTGGAATATTCTCAAATTCTTTTTCCATTTCAACGAAGTCAGAAAGCATTGATGAAACGAAAATTTTTAGCTTTTCAAACCTATCTACAAATCCTTCTGCTTCTGACTTTATCTGCTCTATATCCTGAAATGAGCCTCCGGAAATAAACATTTCTGAAATGTTCAAGAATTTGTCTTCGAAAACCGGTAATCTTTTTGAAATAGAACCATAATATATATCTCTCAAACGGCGTATACTCGATTTAAGCCAAGTAGATCTTTTGAGATTTTCTCCCAATCTTAACTCAAACAAAGATAAGTAAGGTTCAAACTCAGAGAAAGCTTGAAGAACATTGGTTAGCTGTACGTTCAACTTAAAAGATAGACTATCTATATCTTGTATTATTGCAAGAAGGGATTTCCTCACAAAACTACTTCCAGATGTACTTGCTATCTGAACCGTTTTGAGAGAAACAACATAAGAGCTATAGTGAATTCTTAGAAATTCTAAAATAGAAGGCTTTATCGAAAAGATAAGAAAATATAGATTTAGATCTTTGGTCTCAGAATTTGAATCTTTTGCAAAACTAGATATATATTCCAATACAGATTCCAATCTTTTAGTCCTTTCACGAAGTTCCTCTATATTACTTTTATACATTTCAATGTAGCTTGGAGAGAAAGAGAAGTATTTTATTTTATCTACAGATAAATTGAAATTTGAAAAACTATCAGAGTATTTCGCAAGTATAGATATAGTTCTCTTTATAGGATTTAAGGAGTAGCTAAGCTTATTCTTCATAAAATTTAAAATATCATATAATTCTGAAATATGCATAGATAGATTGATATATTTATGATACGCATTCTCTATGTCTTTCTTAGCCTGATCCAGAGAGTCCAGAAGAGATTTCAATCTTGGTTCAACTGAACCACTTATATCATCTGATATTATAGAAAAGTTGCTTTTCAAATATGATATTTCTGAATCCAAACTACTTTTTTCTTCTTGTTGATCTTGTTCAAATCTTGAGTAGACTTCTGTTTGATTCGAGGTTCGCATCCTACCTAAAGGAGGATAAACATAGATACAAACAAAAAATGAAGCTAAAATAGATAGAACCAGAAGAGAAATCATAAGAATAACTATAAAAGTTAAATGCATTTTTGTGATCCAAAAACTCAAAAATATCAGACCTAAAACGAAGAAATACAAAAATATAAAAATTCCGAAAAGCAACAGATTATCAAATCTTATCAAAATAAAGGAAACAGCAAAGAATAAAAAAAGCAAAAATGTAATAGATATATAGTACAAAAGATTATCAACCTTTGGGAGAAAGATCATAGGTATAATTGGTAGAACTGGAACAATACTTCTGATAAAATAACTATATAATCTGCTTGTCCTTTCTTCCATCATGTGCTTTCCTCCTCCACTTTGGTAAGATACTTACTAATTTTTTCCTTCTCGGAATATACCTGTGATACAGCATACGAAACAGAGTTGTAGATACTCCTCATTTCATAAAGCATAGAAGAAAATAAATTAGAGAGAGCGAATATAGAATTCTCGAACTCAATAAGAACAGCAACAGTAGATTTGATATTGCTTACAAAAGAAGATCTGATAGAACTTAGAGAAGAAATTATATTTTCCAAAGAAGACTTCACATCAGATATAGCCAATGAAACTTCATTGAAATTCAAGGAAGAGGCTTCCATATAAGGTTTTTTAAGTTCCTGAACCAAGGCTTCGAACGAATTTAGTTCAGATTCTATGTTTGACATAAGTTCTTTCATTTTATCAAGCATCATATATATAGCATGTGGGACAACCTCAAAACTTGGGACCTTATCTCTTATCTTATGGGCTCTAACCTGTGAATTCAGGTGCAGTATATGAAAACTTTCATATATTTCACCAAGATTTTTCAAAAAATCCCTGAGATTTAGTATAACTTCATCGCACTTTTTAAAGATCTCATCATAATGATCTGAAACTTTACCGCCTATAAAAGATTTCAAAGATAATACCTGATTCTCTATACCTCCAAGAGGAGAAAAAATTTCATGGAAAAAATTTTCAAATTCACGAAAGTTCTGAGATATAGTTCTGTCATAGTAAACAATTCTCTCTTTAAAACTAGAAATATTAAATAGAATTGTCTTTGAAAGCAACAGAATATCTTCGAGTAAAGATATGACTTCCAAAATTTTGTACGGCAAGTTTGAATAATCTCTCTTAATTCTTATTTTGTTAAGAGCTTCCCTAAAAAAATTATTTATCTCCGATACATATCTTTCAGAATGATCAACTATCTTTGTCTTCGATGATCCAAATTTAGAAAAAATTTTCTCATATTTCTCTATTTCATCTATTTCCTTCTTCAAATTTTCTCTTACTCTTATGAGAGATTCCCTGAGATAATCAACATAAGCTGATTTACTATCTATATCTCCAAAATCTGAAATTCTCTCCTGAGAAATACCAAAATTTTTCTGAAACTCTGCTTTTACTTTTTTCCTTTCCGCTATATAACGAGAAATATATATTCCCAGAAAAAAAACCGAAATAGCAGATAGTATAGATATAACTACAATGTTTGTATCATCAATAGGAACGGCCCTGAACATAAAGAAATCTTTACCGTATGCAAACTTTGCAATAAACTCCGAATCCTGAAAAGTTATTTTACCAAGATCTGTTGGATCACCTAATTTATCAAGTTTTATAAAATCGATCCTTTCATCAGTATCAGGATAAGGTTTGATCTTCCCGCTTACAACATCCATAGTGAAAAGTACTGAAGGAAGATTTAGAAAGAAGAATAAAAAACCCGGAGTTAAAACTGCAACAAATACCACTCTGTTAAAGTAAGCTAAAACAGAAGGTATATCAGACGCTAAGAAAACAATAAAAATAGAAAAAGTTTTCACAGACAATGGAACTAAATATGAGAATATAGAAGAAAACAAAATAATAAGTACAACCCCCCACTGCATCCTGAACCTTAGCATCAGGAAACCCTCAATTAAAAACAAGATGAAAAGGTAAAGAACATAAATAAAATTATCCGGAGATATTATACCAAACAGAAGAATAGCGAGAGATTTTGATAAAAATCTTGCAAAAGGTAAGGAAAAATACTGAATATATTTCATATAAAGTAAATTATAATCATCTGAAAAGAGTTATTAGTATGTTAATCAAGAAAAACTTTACATAACACAAATATAACACATACATCTATTTTTTCTTATATCAAGATTTTTTTCTTACCATACCAACAGTATAGAAGAGAATAAAACCTCCCGCAAATAGAAAAAGAACAAGAACACCTGCACCAGTTAAAATAGTCTCTGTTATAGATGAATTACTTCTGGCAGCATTATCAGCTGCACAGTACGGACAAGCAAAAAAATCTAAATGACCAATAAGATATTCAAATAAATTATATACAAATTTCATCTATTACAAATTTAATTCAATTTTTGCATTGCAGTACTTTTTCAAATTTCAAACTTTTTTCCATTTTGATAAACACAGTCTTGGAAGAAAACTTTTTTCGAACAATTGTTCAATTTTTTTGAGTTTTTTATCCGACAACTTTATTCAATAAGATTTATATAAAAGGAGGTAAAAAAATGGATTTCTCTATCGGGCCGGAAATTCAGATGGTAAAAGAAACAGCAGATAAAATAAGAAAAAATCTTGAAGGCAAAAGAAACTATATTTTTGAGAAAATAAAGAAAAGAGAGTTCGTTTATGAAATATGGGATGAATTAACAGCTGCTGGACTTCTTGGTGCAATAGTCCCAACTCAGTATGGGGGTAGCGGTCTTGGGCTACTTGGAGCAACAATAATAACAGAGGAGCTTGCGAAAAACGCGATAGGTAACGCACTTTTTATTCTAACTATATGTGCTCAATCTTGTGTTATAAGAAATGGAAGCGAAGAACTTAAAAGAAGATTCCTATCAGCCACCGTTGAAGGAAAAATAAAATGTGCTCTTGGCGTAACCGAAGCAGAAGCCGGATCAAATACTTTCAGAATAAAAACCATAGCTTCAAAGAAAAATGGATACTATGTAATAAATGGCGAAAAGGTATGGATAACAGGTGCAGATGTGGCAGACTATATAATGCTCATAACAAGAACAACACCTTACCAAGAAGTAGAGAAAAAAGGATTACCTAAAATGTTTGGACTCTCCGTATTTCTGGTTGATCTGAAATCAAAAGGCATAACTATAACCAAAATGAACACACGTGGAATAGAAGGAATGAACCAGTGTGTTGTGAATTTTGAAAATGTTGAAGTCCCCGCAGAGAACATAATAGGACAAGAAGATCAGGGAGTATGGGTTTTATTCAACGGACTAAACCCGGAAAGAATACTCGCTGGTGCATCAGCAGTTGGACTAAGTGAATACTGCCTGAGAAAAGCAATTGATTACGCAAAAGAAAGAGTCGTATTTGGAACAAAACCAATAGGTGCATATCAAGCAATTCAGCATCCACTGGCAGATATAAAAATAAGACAAGAATCAACAAGACTTATAGTATACAAAGCAGCTTGGGCTTATGATAACGAAGTTCCTCCTCAGGAAGTCATGTTCCTCGCTAATTCTTCAAAATATCTTGCAGCCGAACTTTTTATGTCCGCCGTTGATAGAGCAATACAAACCCTCGGAGGAGCAGGTTTTCTCGAAGACAATCATCTGATATTACTTATGGAATCTGCAAGACTTCTCAAAACAGCACCGCTATCAAACGAAATGATACTGAACCTTACAGCAGAGCACATACTCGGTCTTCCAAGATCATACTAAATCCGCAAGAAAAATTAGATCTCTGTAATCACAGAGTTATATTGTATTATATATCTAATATTCCTCTCTGATAATACTACACCTTCTCAACAGAGTAAAAAGACAGATTTTAAAATAGTGCAAATATATCGCATCGTAGTAATGTATTTTATAGTAATTTATTATCCCGTATATAAACCCATCCTGAATTAGCTTTTGAATGATATAATATCTTTGAAAATTACCTGATGTTTGTAACAGAGTGTAGAACCATATTTTCATGTTTTCATAAATCCCCCGAAAAACAAATCAAGATTGCTCAAGACATAACCAAAACGATAATTAAGAAAAATGTTCCGAATTGATCAAGTTCTACAAGCCAATCTCCTTTCTTATAAAATCAATATCAACATTGTTTGAAATCAAATTACTCCACCTTTTGATCTCTATATCAAACATCTGAGGAAATTTGTTTGTATAATCCACTCCGAAATAATTATATAAACCTTCCCTGAAAACATCATTCCAGAATATACCATGTAAAAATGTTCCAAAAATATTATCTCTTGAAAGAAAATTCCACTCTCCTGTTCCATGCCTTATATTAAAACCTTTGATCTCCCCTGAAAACCAAGGAGAATCAATATGGATCTTTTCCCAAAAAATCTTTTTGTTTTTCTCAAAACTTATGGTTCCCTTGAAAAATCCAAAACCCTCCGTTTCACCATTTGATTCAATTCCATATATATCTTGAATTTTTTCAAACATCATCTCATATCCCCCACATATACCAATTAAAAATTTTCCTTTATTAACAGCCTGTACTATCTTATCATAAAATCCTGATTCTCTAAGAAAGTAAATATCGTAGAAAACATTTCTTGAACCAGCAAGTATTACTACATCTGCCCCATCTATTTCCTCCGGAAACCTCGCAAAAGAGAAATTTATCTGATCGTTATATTTTGAATCAATTTCAAGCGGGTAAAAATCAAAAAAATTTGAAATGTACCTTGTCATAATAACTTTTATAGAAACTCCCTTTTTCTGAGTTCTTCTCTTTTCAAGATTCTTGATCCTATAAAACCCCATAGAATCTTCCTCCGGTAGAGTTATACTGAAATCATAAGGCACAACTCCTATAACTTTTTTCCCGGTTTTCTTTTGTATGAACTTTATACCTTCTCTAAGAATTTCTGGATCACCTGACATTTTGTTTATAATTATTCCCAAGAAAAGTTCTCTCTCTTTCTTTGTCATAAGCTCATAGCTTCCGATCAACTTCGCAAAAACTCCTCCCCTTTCTATATCTGTTATAAGTATGAATGGTATATTAAATTTGCGAGCCAAGGATAAGTTAGAAAAATCGTTCTTCCTGAGATTTACTTCAGAGCAACTACCAGCTCCCTCCACAAAAACCAAATCTTTTTGGGCAACGAGATCACCAAAAATTGAAAAAACCCTTTCCTTGAGATCTGGCTTTATCTCAAACCAGTAGTTTTTGGCATCAAATATTCCGGAACTTTTTCCCAAGAATATAACTTCTGTTCTACTTCTGGCAACAGGTTTCAACAAAACTGGATTCGAAATAGAAACCGGCTCAATACCCGCAACCATAGACTGATACGCCTGTGCAAAAGCCATTTCACCATTATCAGAACTCACATAGGAGTTCAAAGACATATTTTGAGCCTTGAAAGGAAACGGTCTATGCTCTCTAAAAATACTTATTAATCCAGAAAGAATCTGTGTCTTTCCGGAATCAGATTCTGTTCCAAGTAGTTGTAAAACCTTCGCACCCATAAAATCAAATTTTTTGCTGGAAATTCAAAATTAATTTACTTTTGGTTTCCTATGTTTTTGAGAGATCTGATAATTTAGAAGCTGTCTTAACGAAAGCAGCACATCTTCAGACCTAAAAACCACAGTGTAACAAAATCACCAAAAGCAGAATAACAAAATTACCAAACTACAACTTTATCAGCTGAAAGCATTTTTTCAGCACCAGTATCAAAATCGAATATCACTTCAACATTTATCGGAGAGATTTCTTTTTTAATCTGCTGATAAAGTGATTGAGATGTTGCCATTACAATATGATACAATTCCTTATTATTTTCCAGAAATTTTTTCATGAGTTCATAGCCTTTTTTATCAAAAACAATGTGAAAGAACTTCATAGCAGTATTTTTTTCATTCTTACCAGATTTATTTTGTTTTTTGAAGTATCAAGTAATTCTATTTCCCAGCCATCAAAATTTACTTTCTCGCCTTTTTCCGGAATTCTTCCGAGAACAGAGATAATAGTTGAAGCAATTGTTTCAAACCTTTCGTCCATATTCGTTTCAAACTCTCTGTTTATATCTCTTATAGGAGTAGAACCTCTTGCATATATATATTCGTTTTCCTTCCAGAAATTTTTTGTAGGAACAATAAATTCATCGTATAGATCTCCTGTTATCTCCTCCATTATATCTTCAAGTGTGACAATTCCCAAAAACTCGCCAAAATCATCAATAACACATACCATATGAGTTCTCCATTTTTTGAAATCAATAAGTTGTTCAAGCAGGGACTTGCTCGGTGAAGCAAATTTTGCTGGTTTCATAACTTCCGGATTCGATTCAATTATATCTTTCAGCTTGACACTCCCATCCCTTGCAACGATAAATCCGTATAGATTACATAACAGATTTTTTGAAAGAAGTATGCCTATCACTCTACCCTCATGAATTACTGGATACCTCGTGTGTTTTGTTTTCTCTATTATTGAAATAACTTCAGATATATTCATTTCCGCATCAAGAACAACAGCCAAATGCCTCGGAACAAGAATATCTCTAAGCTCTAGTTCCTTTAGCCTCATTATTCCCTGAACCATCTTGGCCTGCTCAGGAAGTACATAGCTGTAATAAGATTGTCTTCTGATTTCTTCCTCAGCAACCTTACTGAATAATTTTGAGATAGGAGATGAAAATAATCCTAAAATCTTTACGAGATAGGCAGAAACAACAAGTATAAACCTTGAAAGCTCACCCCTGTACCTCACAGCAAGAGTCTTTGGGAATATTTCTCCGAACAATATGACAACAGCAGAAATCAGTATCGTTGAAATTGGAACAGCCCAGCCACCGAAAATCTCCATAGTTTTGTATGTTATTAGAGCAGTTACAACTATGTTTGAAAAATTATCAAGAATGAGAATGACTGAGAAAAATTTTTCTGGATGTTGAATTATATCATATATTACATCGTTCTTTGATATATTCTTTAGAAGGTCATCCCTTGACGCAGAATACACTACCTCCGAGGCGGAAAGAAAGGCTGACGCGAAGACCAAAAACAAAGTAAGAGATATAAGGATATAAAGTCCTTCTAACACTTTTTAGGAAATTATATATTAATACAAAAACAACAGATTTTCAAATAAACCCAAATTACTAAAAAATTACACGAATAAAATTTCTGCGGAAAGCATAATCTTCCGATGAAAATATCTTACAGATATGATTATGACAAATCAAGACATACGTATTCAACCAAGAATAGTTTGAACTTGTAACTCAGACAGAAATCCTTTATTCTCTTCTCAGAAATCCTAACGTATTTTCATTTATCTCATATCCGAGATAAAATCTATGGCTCATTATAGATGCAATATCAGTTATTCCACTTCCCATAAATGGATCAAGAACTACCTTTATCTCAATATATATAAAGATTTATAGTCTATAAGGAAACTCAATAGGAAAATGACACGGATGTCCAACCTTTAATTTCAGACGAAAAAAACATACTCTTTTTGTGAGTTCAAGAAACTCCTCTTTTTTCAAATTTACTTCTCTATTATACAGATTTTCAAGACTAAATTTATCTTTTGAGAATAGGAATACATTCATGCTGATCTCTTAAAACCTGATTTTTTGGAGGACACCAGCTCCCCCAAACTGCAGTGGAAACACTAATACAATATGCACACTGCTATCAGGAATTTCTTACATGCTTTCAGTTGACTCGTTAATAATTCTTTATCATATTTTCAGGGAAAATATTTTTCCTGACATACTGGACATTTTTATCTTTCAGAGAATTTTTATACATTTTTTCCGGAGAGAGCTAACTCAGATTCCGCAATCCAAAACAACTTTGGAAGCTTTGTTCTGATCTTTTGAATTATATTCTGGACTTCAAAAATTTATTCTAACTTGCTCAAAATATCTTCTAAACTCACTATTTGAACTTTGAGTAGAATTTGGAAATATAGTCTTTGAACATTCTTCTTGCACAGAAACTTGGTGCAACAGACTTTATAGCCTCACGCATCTTCTTACACCAATTAACAGGAATTCCCTCTTCATTTCTCTGGTAGTACAAAGGAACAACCTCTTCTTCAAGTATTTTGTATATTGATTCCGCATCTTTTTTAGTTCTATCTTCATCGTAAATCTCGTCTCCAAAAGCCCAGCCATTCCTTCCATTGAAACCTTCAACCCACCAACCATCAAGTATAGATAGATGCAGAATTCCGTTTAAGGAAGCCTTCATCCCACTTGTTCCACAGGCTTCAAGGTAAGGTATCGGATTGTTTAGCCAAACATCTACTCCTTTAACAAGGAATTGAGCAAGTCTCTCATCGTAATCTTCAACAAAAGCTATCCTCCCACCAAAATCCGGATTTTTACATATATTGAAAATCTTCTGAATAATTCTTTTACCTTCTATATCTTCTGGATGAGATTTACCAGCAAATATTATCTGAACAGGCCTCACTGGATCAAGCAATATCTTCTTCAACCTTTCAAGATCATATAAAATCAGATCTGCTCTTTTGTATCCTGTCATCCTTCTTGCAAATCCTATTGTCAGAAAGTTCGGATCAAGAAGAACTCCCTGAGCCATAATTGATGAGGCATCTACTTTTTCATTCATCCACTTGACACGAGCTCTATCTATAATATGCTCTATTAACCTGCGCTTGTTCTCCATATGAATATCCCAGATTTCTTTATCCGAAATATAGTCAATCAGATCAAAAACAGAAGGTCTGTCATAAACTTCAATCCACTCCTCACCAAGGTATCTATCAAGAAGTCCCCTTAATTTATCACACATCCATGTTGGCAGATGAACCCCATTCGTAACATAATCGATGTATTTATTTTCCCTTGAAACAAATGCCCAGATCTTTGAAGAGACTTCCCTATGAACTCTACTGACAGCATTTATATAATTTGAAAGACGAATAGCAAGAACAGTGGCATTAAAACCCTCATCCGGAGCCTGTGGGTTTCTCGCCAAATCTATTATTCTTTGAGAAAAACCAAAACCCAGCTCTTTATCCAAGAAAGAAAGGTATTTTCTTACTAAATCCTCAGGGTATATATTCACACCAGCTCTCAACGGTGTGTGTGTGGTGAAAAGAGATTTCCTTGAAACATCAAAAAGAGCTTCCTCGAAACTCAGACCTTCCTTTATTTTCTTGACAAGATAAGCTACAAGAATAAAAACAGGATAATCCTCATTTATATGAAAACCAAGCGGATCAATTTTTAGCTTATCAAGAAGCTCAACTGCTCCAAAACCCAAAAGTATCTTCTGTCTGAGTCTTATATCTTTATCTTTATCATAAAGCTGATATGAAATTCTCCTTGATGAAGGACTATTTTCCTCAACATCTGTATCTATAAGATAGAGATTAGTTCTACCTACCTCAACTTTCCAGATACCATAGTATGTATCCTGATCTGCTATCTTTACCGAACACTTCATCCAGCTTCCGTCCCCGTTCTGAATTTTTCTCGCAGGCATGCTCATCTTCGAGTTGGTAAATTCTATTTCCTCCTGCCATCCATCAGGTCTTATTCTTTGCTTCACATAACCAAGAGGATACATAAATCCAATACCAATCAACGGAAAACACATGTCAGAAGCTTCTTTAAGTATATCCCCGGCAAGAAATCCAAGGCCACCAGCATATATAAGTAATGTGTGGTGAAGACCATATTCTGGAGATACAAATATCAATGGCTTTTTGAAAACTTCTTGATATATAGAAGGTTTGTTCAGGTAATTTTTATAGATAGTATAAACATATCTTATCTGAGAGACAAATTTTTGTTCTCTTAATCTCTCATCAAGCAATTTGGTTTTTCTGAGAAGTTCAATCGGGTTCGCTTCTGTTTCTATCCACAAAACGGGATCTATCTGCTGAAAAAGCTTTTTAGCATAAGGGTTCCAAGACCACCACAGATTGTAAGCGAGCTCCCATAACATATCTTTATACTCTTCTCCGTACTCCATCCTTTTAAATTTTACATAACCTAAGTCCAAAGTTTATAATTTCAAATATGAGTATGAAAAGATATAGGAAACCAAAGAAATTATAGCACAAAAATTATGGAAAATCAACTCCTCCTCCTGAGAAAGGATTGCATCTTAAAATTCTCCAAATAATTTTTGGTATGGCTAAATAAGGTGGATACTTTTTTGCACACATCAAAGCATACTCGGAACAAGATGGATAAAACCTACAAGAAGGCCCCCAAAATTTTATGGCTCTCCAAATCCAAACCAAGATACTTACAACAAAAAATTGAATTTTGATCAGAATTTGTTTCAAAAACTCCACTGGGTCAAAAGTTTATCTATTAGTTTTCTAACCTGCTCCCGAGTTTCCTCCAAACTACCTGAATTATCTACTACATAATCTGCCATTTCTTTTTTCTTCTCAATATCTATCTGAGAATTTAGCCTGTTCCGTATCTCCTCGTCAGATAAATTATCCCTTTCTTTCATTCTCTTTATCTGAATATGCGCTGGACAGTACACAACAACAGAAGGTTTCAAATTCATCTGCTTTTCAAACAAGAGTGGGATTTCAAGAACTACTAATTCCTCATCAGATTCTGAGATCTGCTTCGACATAATTTCAAGAACCTTTGGATGAGTAATCTTTTCAAGAACGCTGAGTTTTGATCTATCCGCAAAAACTATAGCACCAAGCTTTCTTCTATTAATCTTCCCATTCTCAAGTATATCCTGACCAAAAATTTTAACTATCTCAGATTTTACAGCTTCATCCTCTTCAAGGAGCTTATGAACTATTTTGTCGGCATCTATAACTTTTGCACCAAGCTCCTCAAAAATCTTTGCCACAGTGGATTTCCCTGTCGCTATTCCCCCTGTAAGATAAACAATTTTCTTCATAAATCAAATATTTAAGCTCCGACCTTACATTTATCTTAAACCTGAACATAAATCCGAATGAGAATTCCATAAATAAAGCAAAAAACATCTAACTGCAAAGACCAAAATACTGTAAAAATTCACCTATTGCTTCATTTACCGCATACTGCATACATATAGGCTCCAGAAAACCAAAATTTTTTGAAAAATTTGAAATCTATGATTTTATATATAGTCCGATTATTATGATTAAAAAGGCACTTGCCTTATCATTTATTTTGATTTTCGGTTTATGCATAGGCAATCTCTACGCTTTTGAAAAATACGGAGGAAACGGATATTTTCTTTTCAGTGGGCACATTGTTCCTTTTGGTGATATCAACTCATTTCTCAAAAGAAAAGGATACCCGCAACTTGAAGCACTTCCATTATCAATAGGGGGCGGAGGGTATGCAATAATCGGTAGAATCATAATAGGTGGTGAAGGAAGAGGCGTTATAACAGGAGGAACAGGTGAAAATCAAAATTACAAAACCTCGTTTTCTCTGGGATATGGTTACATAAATATAGGATACAACATATTTTCAACAAAACAAATAAATCTATATCCCACGGTTGGAATAGGAGGAGGAGCTATCTCTGTAAGTATAGAAGAGAAAAAAAGAATTCCATCATCAATTGATGAAGCTGTAAAATTAGAAAACCTTCCAAGAAAAACAGAGCTCTCAAGAGGAAGCCTCGTTCTCAACATCGCAATCGGAGGAGACTACCTTCTTGGTAAAACAGACGAAAAAGGAGCAGCAGGTTTTATAACCGGATTTCGGATTGGATACATTCTTCCCGTTGTAAATAGCAGATGGTCTATTGAAGGAACTGATCTCAACAAAGGACCAGATCTGAACCTATCTGGTTTTTATTTCTCCGTTGTTCTAGGTGGTGGGGGCTCTGAGATAAAATAACATTTTTTCACTATAACCTGAAAAAAGTCTGCTCACGGTCTAACTACAAAATCTCAAACAAAAAAATCTCAAACAATCAAACACAATCCCAAAAATTATCAACTGAACCCTAATAAGTATAATTCAATTAAATATTATGTATAGTGAAATACTTGAGCTTATTGAACTTGGAAAAGAATTTCAAAGACGAAACTGGGTTCCAGCAACATCCGGTAATCTTTCAGCAAAACTCGATGAAAAAACAATATGCATCACTGCATCTGGAGCTCACAAAGGTTATCTCACAAAAGATGATTTCATATTAATTGATATAGATGGAAACCTTATAGAAGGATCTAAAAAACCTTCCGCAGAAACTTTGTTACATCTCACTATATACAAGGCTCTACCAGAAGTAAGGTCAGTTCTACATGTTCACTCACCAAACTCAACAGTAATATCAATACTCAAAAAAAACAAAGAAATAAGACTTGAAGGATACGAAATTCTGAAGGCTTTTGCTGGAATAAACACCCACGAGACTTCCATCGAAGTACCAATATTTGAAAATTCGCAAGACATGAACGAACTTTCTGAAACCGTAAAAGACTACCTGACAAAGAAAAAAACATACGGTTTTTTACTTAAAGCCCATGGTATCTATACATGGGGCAAGAGCATAAGGGAAGCGGCAATAAATCTTGAAGCTTTTGATTTTCTTTTTGATTGCGAATTAAAATTACAGAAAGGAGGTTTACAAGCATGAGCGCACTTATTATATTTGACGAACAAGGAAGAATCCTAGAAAAGATAAAAGAACACAACAAAATAGCGGAAAAACTTAAATCAATAGGTATAAGATTTGAGAAATGGCAAACCGAAAAAGAACTTCCCTGGTCAGCAGACCAGAACGAGGTTATTCAGACATACAAAAATGACATAGACAGAATAAACTCAGAATTTGGATTCAAATCAATAGATGTTGTAAGCCTGACACCCGATAACCCAAAGAAGGTTGAACTCAGAAACATGTTTCTCTCCGAACATATACATACTGATTTTGAAGTCAGATTCTTTGTTGATGGAAGCGGTACTTTCTATCTTCATCCAGATGACAAAGTTTATGTTGTTTTGTGCGAAAAGGGAGATTTTATAAGTGTTCCAGCTAACACAAAACACTGGTTTGATATGGGAAACGAACCCTTCTTCAAAGCAATAAGGTTTTTCTCAACACCAGATGGATGGGTCGCAAACTTCACTGGTTCAGACATATCTCAAAAAATACCTTCACACGATGAGATAGTCAAGATGACAAAGGAAGATACTACCGAAATAAAAGAACACACCAAAAAAACAAAAATTAACAAAGCAAAATCAGTCAAAAAATCAGAAACCAAAAAAGCAAAATCAGCCAAAAAATCAATCAAAAACAGAAAAATGAAAAATTCTCTAAAACAGGAAAAAACGAAAAGGAAAATCCAAATAAAGCAAAAAACTAAAATCAAAAAATCCAAAAAGAAAAAGTGAAAATTAAATGAAAAATTCCGTAGACGAAAGAGTAGAAAAATGATAAAAGCTATTCTAACAGACATTGAAGGAACAACATCTTCCCTTGAATATGTGAAAGAAGTGATGTTCCCGTATTCAAAAGCAAAACTAAAAAACTTCATACTCAAACATGCAGATGATGAGCCAATCAAGAAAATATTGCAAGGACTTTCTGAAAAGTTCGGCAAAAAGATAGAAAAAGAAGAAGCTATAAAGATATTTGAATCTTGGATTGATCAAGATATGAAAGAACCACTCCTGAAAGAGCTACAAGGATATATTTGGGAAGAAGGATTTCTGAAAGGCGAGCTCAAAGGGCACATATATAAGGATGCTTATGAAAAACTTATAGAGTGGAAGAACAAAGGACTACTTCTTTATGTTTTCTCATCTGGTTCTGTAAAAGCACAGAAACTTTTTTTCGGACATACAGAGTACGGCGACCTCACCCCACTTTTTTCTGGATTCTTTGATACGAAAATAGGAAGTAAAAAAGATCACAACTCATACAAAAAAATATCAGAACAAATAGGTATTGAAACATCCAATATACTTTTCCTTTCTGATGTTGAAGAAGAACTTGATTCAGCCAAAATAGCAGGAATTCAAACAATGAAGGTTGAAAGATACCAATCTGAAAAATCTAAACACAAAGTTGTAAAAGATTTCTATTCAATAGCCTTCTGAAATTTCATCTGATAAGACATGAAATAGTAAATAACAACATACAAGGAAAAGAATTATTGAAGTAAGATGCTGAAAAGGTATATATATGTTTTACCAGTTTGTCCCTGAATCCAAGATAGGTCTTCCGCATTTATGTCAGAAGAATAATTAAAAAGCCATATCAGATTGTTTTTTATCCAGAGAATAGATGGGAAACAGGTATCGCCATTTGATGGTAGATCTTTTATGAACTGTACAGTTAGTGAATCTTTGTTTACCTCCCAAAAAGAGCATCTTTTTGGCTTCTGCCAGTAATCAAGTTGATTCTTCAAAAATCTCTCCTGATGTGAATTTCCCTCAGCAAGGTCATAATATCCATTTTCAGAAACATTTCTTCTGCCTACGAGATAAACTCTATCTTTAAAAGTAAAAAGTAAAGGAGAATCATATTTTCTTTTATCGATCTCACACCTTTTTATTTTCCAATCCTCAACAAGACATATCTTTGAACCAAATCCATCTTGATCTCCGAGTTCATTTCTACAAACAAAAACAAAACCGTTATCAGATATTTTTGCAAAATCAGTTTCTGAGCATCCACTTCTTAGAGAAAATAATTTCTCCCAGTTTATACCATCGTAGGTTTTCAAAAACATAAGATCTACACCTGCACTATGGTCTATGTCATATATGTTTTCTCCTCCCGAATACCCTGAAAGCAAAACAAAAGAATCAGATCTGTAATCAGTAAATCTAACTCTCCATGGTATAAAATCCACTGGAAGTGTAGATCTTTCAGGTTCAGACCAGGCGTTGTTATCTTTGTATATATAATATGTTCCGCTTGGTTCAAATCTTGTGGGATCATTCCCAAGTTGAGCAAAGAGAAGAAAAAGTCTATCTCCTATAACAAAAAACCTTGGCTCCCTTAAATCAGTTCCCATAGTTATCCTTTTTTCAAAAACCCATTCTTCTCTGATGTTTTCATTCTTTTCTCTGCTGACAACATACAACTCGGTTTTATCTGAGGCAAAATGAGAAGGAGCTGTACGAAAAGCAAGATAAAATCTCCCCTTATATTCTATAACATCAAGATTATTATTCGAATTATTTACATCTAAAGGTATATAATCTGATGGAACGAGCTGAATATAATCCTTTATCTCAATCTGTATATCTTTTTTATCATTTTCAACTCTGCTACTATCTGAACAACTTGGATGAAAAAATAGCACAAGAATAACGAGAAATACAACAAAATTCATTTATTAATAAATTGATTTCAAAATTATTCAGAATTTTCAAACAAATAGTAATAATTTTCTTTTGTATAAATTTCATATAAAAATTTTTATTAATTAATAAAATATTCTTAAAAATAAAACAACCATAGTTGAACTTAAAGATATATCAGAGATAAAAAACTTTTAAAGCTTAGGCAAACTCCAGTTGCTATGAGACTTGAAGAAGAACCCTCTGTTGAAAAAGCTTTCGCAGGTCATGCACCAGCAAGCTGTTCCTTCTGGAAACTATAAATAGATTGTGCCTTCCATACAGTGTACCAGGATCACAACTGCAGCATAGATAAAATAACGCATGGATAGTGATTCTGATCAAGTTAAAGATAACTATGATATAAAACTTCTGATATCAATAAACCAGATTACAATTGATGAGTTAAGCAAAATTCCTAGACTTCCAAAAAGCAAAATCATAAGATATATTCCTGTTGACCAGCTCAAAGAAAATGAAAGTAACATAGATATTCTAACATTCTTCTGCAATGCCGAACAAGCTATGTTGGTTGCAACAGCATCTGAGAGAGCGGGAGTAAATTATAAGATCAGAACAAGACCAACATGTGCAATTTTAGCTGACGCATACAATCTTAGAGCAGTTGTTATAGGACTTGGATGTACCCCAAGTAGAATAAGAACCCCTTATTTGGTTGAAGATCTTTTCGTCGCAATACACAGCTCTGTTTTACAGAAAATAATAACAGAACTTAGGTCTGTTGTAAAAGCCGATGAACAAATATATGCAATAAAGGATAAGCTTGTCTGATCTAATAAATTACAAGAAAATAAAAAATTAATATTTCACACACCGTTTATATCTGTTAAAGAAGCATCCAGTATGCTTGATTTGATATCCGAATACGAAAATATAAAAAATACAGACAATCCAAATTAAGCAAAAACTATGTAAGTGAAGATCCTTGCACTTAGTAAAACAGAAAAAATACAAATGATCATATATGGTTATAAAATACAGACAAAAGGAGGTTGAACAGAATGAATGAGGTCAAAATATACTATGAAAAAGATGCAGATCTTTCTTGGATAAAAGATAAAAAAGTAGGAATTGTTGGTTTTGGAAGTCAGGGTCATGCACATGCTCTGAACTTGAAAGATTCTGGAATAAAAGTTTCTGTTGGATTGAGAAAATCAAGTCAATCTTGGGACATTGTCAAAAAGTTAGGGATAGAACCCATGGAAGTAGACGATTTAGCACAGTGGGCAGATATAATTATGATACTTATTCCAGACGAAGAACAACCAGCTATATACAAAGAAAAGATAAGTAAACATCTTACAAAAGGTAAATATCTTGCTTTTGCTCACGGCTTCAATATACATTTCAAGCAGATTGTTCCTCCAGATTACGTAAATGTATTTATGGTTGCACCAAAAGGACCAGGGAAACTCGTCAGAGATGAATTTACAAAGGGAAGAGGTGTTCCTGCTCTACTCGCTTTGTATCAAGACTACTCAAAAGATACAAAAGATGTAGCCTTAGCTTACGCAAAAGGTATTGGAGCAACAAGAGCAGGAGTTATAGAAACAACATTCAAAGATGAAACAGAAACAGACCTTTTTGGAGAACAATCTGTTTTGTGCGGAGGGCTGACATCTCTTATGAGAGCTGGATTTGAAACACTCGTCGAGGCTGGCTATCCTCCAGAGCTTGCATACTTTGAGTGCATACACGAGATGAAACTCATAGTTGACCTCATATACGAAGGTGGTTTCAAGATGATGAGAAAGTTCATCTCAAACACCGCAAAATATGGAGATCTAACACGCGGTCCAAGAGTAATTGACGAAAACACTAAAAAGAGAATGAAAGAGATACTTGAAGAGATAAAATCTGGAAAATTCGCAAAAGAGTGGATACTTGAAAACTCAGCTGGAAGACCCGTTTTCTACTCACTACTGAGAGAATGGGATAACACAAAAGCAGAAGAAGTTGGTGAAAAACTAAGAAAAATGATGCCTTGGCTCAAAAAAGATTAAACATGAATAAGGAAAAAGAATCTACAAAAGTCAGTAATTTCTTGAAAGCTCTATCTTGTTTAACCCATCTTTAAACTTATAAAACCTCTCGGCAACAACGATCAGCCTTGCTGTTATTTCATCTATAACTGGTATATGCTGCTTGTTTATTCTTATTCTGTTCTCATCAAAAATGAGGAAATCTGAGTACATTGATTTCAAAGTATCAAGAAAACCCGATACATCTAAACCTTCTTTATAAAGTTCTCCCAAGCTTATACCATCCTGAATCTTTCTGAGCCCCAAAAATATAATCTCCTCTACAACTCTGAATCCTTCTATTTTATCAAACACCTCAATAGGAAGTTTTCCTTCTCGCAGATTATTTATGTATTCTCTGATATTTTTTGTGTTACAAAATCTTACGTTTTCTATTTTTGACCAAGCTGAAACTCCCACGCCCAAGAAATCTTCCCTGTTCCAGTACAAAAGATTATGTTTGCATTCAGATGACGGTTTTGCAAAATTTGAGACCTCGTATCTTACAAAGCCGGCTTCCTCAATATACTCCTGTACATCAAAGAAATCTTCTATGTTCTCTGGTAAGTCCAAAGATAGCCCACTGCTCATCATTTTCCACAGTAGAGTTCCTTCATGAATCTCAAGAAGATAACAGGATATATGATCTACTCCAAGAGAGAGAAGCTTTTTTATGTCTTCAAGATACTCCGCAGGACTCTGTTTAGGCATTCCAAAAATAAGATCAGCATTAACAGAGAAAAAATCTGTTGCTTTCTGTATGGATCTTACAGAATCTTTGGAGCTATGGTCTCTTCCAAGAATTTTCAAATACTTCTCCGAAAATGTTTGAACACCAAATGATATTCTTGTTGCAAATTCAAAGTCATAAGGTGAGAAGTTATAATATGGATTTGCTTCAACTGTAATCTCTTCTATACTACTGAATCTTGAAATAAATTCTGAGATCTTTGCAATCTCTTTTGGAAAAAGACTTGGGGTTCCACCACCAAAATACAGAGTTTTTATTGTGGAAAAATCATATAAATATGAGTAAATTTTCAGCTCATTGTTCAGAGCTTCAAAATATTCCTGAACGTAATCAGATTTTGGACTTATACCTGATACAAAATCACAGTAATAGCATTTTCTGAAACAAAAAGGAACATGAACATATAAGCCCTTCAACATCAGCAGACAAACAAACAGATAATCATTTATTAGTTTTTTTTCAAAAGTTTAAAAATCAACACTCAGATAAGACAATTACAAACAATCGAGAGATAAAAATTATTATAAATAATCTATATCACAGAAATCTTGTAACTTTAGAGTTTATATTTGGAAAATCACCGCATGGAAAACCAAAAAGATTACAGCAATACAAAATTTTCGTCAAAACAAAGAGAAAATAAAATAAAAACAAGAAACAAAACAAAAGAGAAACAAATTGCTAATAATTTAAAACTAATGGAGTCAGAGGAAATAGAAAATAAAGATGTTAAAAACTCTTCTGATGAGAAAATCTCAGTAGTCATACCCATATACAACGAAGAAGAAAACATTGAAGAACTTTATTCAAAGCTTAAAAACTCACTAAGCAAATATGACTATGAAATAATACTTGTTGATGATGGAAGCACCGATAAATCTTGGGAAATAATAAAGAGTATAGCTAAAAATGATCCTAAGGTCAAAGGAATAAAATTTTCCAGAAATTACGGTCAGACACTTGCAATGTACGCTGGTTTTCAAGAAGCGAAAGGTCAAATAATAATAACCTTAGATGCAGATCTACAAAATGATCCGGACGATATAGAAAATCTGCTTGAAGAGATGAGAAAAGGATACGATGTGGTAAGTGGTTGGAGAAAAAATAGACGCGATCCTCTGATCACTAAAATTATACCGTCTACAATAGCTAACTTTCTTATATCGCTGATAACTGGGGTAAAGCTCAGAGATTACGGTTGCACTTTAAAAGCTTACAGAGCTGAGATCATCAAAAAAATAAGATTATATGGAGAGATGCATAGATTCCTTCCTGCTCTCTGCTACTTTGAAGGAGCGAAAATATCAGAACTCCCAGTAAAGCACCACAAAAGAAAACACGGAAAGAGCAAATATGGATTAAAAAGAACGTTCAAAGTGATTCTAGATCTCTTTACTGTAAAATTTATGGGGAGCTATTTTCTTAAACCCATATATTTCTTCGGAGGAATAGGATTAATACTGCTGTTTCTCGGTGTAGTATTTACTTTCTGGACTCTGTACGACAAAGTTTTTCTTGATGTGTTTGTTCACAGAAATCCAAAAATTCTCATAGCTTTTACGTTTCTTCCGATGGGAGTTCAATTCATCTTAATGGGGCTAATTATGGAAGTTCTCGTAAGAAACTATTTTGAATCCCAGAACAAACTTCCATACAACATAAAAGAAAAATACGGAGGAGAATAGAATTAATAATGTGCGGAATATGCGGCATAATTGAGAAAAAAACTCGCGTTGATCCAGAAATTCTCAAAGTAATGAATGATGCTCTATACCACAGAGGTCCAGATGATGAAGGATTTTATATAAACAACAACATAGGATTAGCTTCACGCAGACTATCTATAATAGACATTCAGGGTGGGAAGCAACCTATTAAAAACGAAGACGAAAGCATTGTGGTAGTATTCAACGGAGAAATATACAACTATATTGAACTAAGGGAACTTTTAGAAAAAAAGGGACACAAATTCAGAACTAGAAGTGATACGGAAGTCATAGTTCACCTTTATGAAGAAAAAGGAGAATATTTTCCTGAATATCTAAACGGAATGTTTGCAATAGCTCTTTATGACCAAAACCGCAATATGCTTGTTCTCACAAGAGATAGAGCCGGGGAAAAACCGCTTTACTTTGGAGATTTTCCGGATTTTTTTATCTTCTCCTCTGAACTCAAATCAATACTAAAAAATCCAAAAGTAAAAAGAAAAATAAACCTGAAAGCTCTGAACTTGTATCTCACGTTTGACTATGTTCCATCACCGTTCTCAATAATAGATGGTATCCATAAGTTAAAACCCGGCCATACCTTGATTTACAGCAAAGGTCAGTACAAGATAAAAAAATACTTCTCAATGAAAAAAATATTCATACCTAAAAGCGAGGTTCTTGAAAGACTTGATAAACTACTTGATAAATCTGTAAAGATAAGATTGAGAAGCGATGTTCCAGTTGGAGTATTTCTTTCTGGCGGAATTGATTCTTCATTAGTTACATACTATGCTTCAAAAAATCAAGGTAAAATAAAAACATTCAACATATCTTTTACCGACCCTTCATTTGATGAATCAAAGTTCGCAAAGAAAGTTTCTGATTTCTTAGGAACAGAGCACATAGAAGAAAACTTTGATGAAAAAAAGATGCTTGAGATCTTCCCAGATGTATCAAAATTCATAGATGAACCAATAGGAGATGCATCTTTTATCCCAACATATCTTGTTTCAAAAATTGCAAGAAAACATTTAAAAGTAGTACTCGGAGGGGACGGCGGAGACGAAATATTCGGTGGTTATCCTACATACTTCTCTCACAAAATCATGAATATATACCAGATGATACCAAAAACCATAAGGAGTAAAATCCACAAATTAGCATCTAAAATTCCGGTATCTCATTCAAATTTCAGTCTTGATTTCAAAATAAAAAAGTTTCTTGAAGGAGAAGAATTGAAGGGATGGGAAAGACACATAGCCTGGATGGGATCATTTTCCGAAGAAGAAAAGAAACGTTTAATTGTTCCATACAAAGAATCAGAAATCTCCCTGAGCGATTTTATAAAGGAGATTATACCTGAGGAAGATATAAATAATTTTTTTGTTCTAGATTTCAAAACCTATCTTTCCGAAAACGTACTTGTGAAATTAGATAGAGCTAGTATGGCAAATTCTCTTGAAGTTAGAGCTCCGTTTCTGGACCCAGAAATAATAGACTTCGGATACAGCTTACCGGAAGAACTAAAAGTAAAAGGATTCAAAACAAAATATGTACTGAGAAAACTTATGACTGTGAAAAATTTTCCGAGGGAGATAATAAACAGACCCAAAAAAGGTTTCGGCATACCCGTGGCAAAATGGATAAACAGAGAATTAAAAGAAACAATATATCATTACTTTTCTGGTCCAAATAACATTCTGAACACAGAAATGTTAAAGGAAATATTAAAAGAACATATCTTGATGAAAAAAGATAACAGAAAAAAGATATGGAGCGTCTTTGTATTTCTTTTGTGGAAAGAAAATTACAAATGTGAATGAGTGAGCTACTTGATACCAAAGCATTTTCTCAGAACTCTGATGTAAAGCTTTAAATCTCCCACGAGAGATCTAAGGCGATTTTCAAGAACTTTTATTGGTGTTATATTCTTCGGCGCTCTGCCTCCTATGCTTTGAGCCCATCCCAAAATCCTTTCAGAGATGTAATCTGCAAAACCTGAAATCTCACTCAGATCAGAAGACGGATATAGAAAATCTACACGAACCAAAGAGTCCTTCATGTTTGACTTAAGTTGCAGAAAGAAAGAGTATCTGTGTCTGCTACGAAGATTTGTATATATAATACCTGTCTTCGATCCATCCAAATTGAACTGAGATATAAAATCCTTTGGCCAAGAAAAATTTTTAACTATTCCCACTATGGGACTTTTTATATCAACATCTTGCAAAATCTCAAAAACGTCTTGTGAAAGATTTCCGTCAAATATAACCAATGAATCAACTGAATTTTTAACAAATTCCTTTGCTAATACAAACTCCTCTTTTCTCAAATATTCAAGAATCAAACTTCTTTTTGTTCTCGGATCTTCCGGAGTCGGCAGAATATACGGCTCAAATGTTTCACTATTAAAATTGTGAACAAATTTCTTCAACTCTTCTTGTATTAATTTCAAGACATCACTGTTTTGTGACAAATTTTGTGGTAATGTTACAATGATCTGGTTTTTATATTTTGCTATCCTTCCACTCTCAAATCCAGCTCCAACATTAGCGACAAAAATCTGAGCAATAAACTCTCCACCTTCGTCTTTGAAGTATAATCTCGCCGGAATTTCTTCAAGAACACCATCTACAAATATGAAATTGTAATTGAATTTTTTTTGTACTACGCCATCTATCTTCTGAAGTGTATAAAAAGGTAAATCAAAATTTTTCTCATCGTATTCGTATTCCTCTTCTTTGAACTTACTCTTGTTCTCAATCAGGTTTATCTCCACTCTGTTTTATTTTAGTAAGTTGTTTGGTTATGTTGTTTTAAGTTGAAAAAGGGAGGGGACGAGGCCCCTCCCCAGGGGGTGTAAGAAGGGGATTGAGGGTTGTTAATAAATAATCTTTTTAGTTTATATCGTTTACGCAAAAGTTTATCATTTTGCAAGAACTTCCCCAACTCTTCCAACTATATCAGGACCGGGCTTGAGTGTTTTCTTACCCTTCTCCCATTTTGCAGGGCAGGCTTCATCCGGATGTTCTCTCACATACTGGAATGCCTCTATTTTTCTTACGAGCTCATCTGAGTCTCTCCCAACAGCGTAGTGATTTATTTCAGAGCTTACCAATATACCATCTGGATTTATTATGAATGATCCACGAAGAGCCAAACCAGTTGCTTCATCATACACTCCAAAGGTTCTTGATATAAAGCCAGTTGGATCGGCAGCCATCTTCCACTTAAAGTTTTTCAAAAGTGGCTCATCTTTCGTCCAAGCCAAATGAACATAATGGGTGTCTGTACTCACAGATATAACTTCCACATTCATTTTTTTGAGAATGTCGTACTTATCTCCAACATCGGCGAGTTCGGTTGGGCACACAAAAGTATAATCAGCAGGATAGAAGAAAAAAACTACCCATTTTCCTTGCTGAAGAAGATCATAAAGATTTATACTACCAAAACCCTTTGTTGTTGGATCATAATAAGTCATCTTAAAGTCTGGAACCTTCTGTCCTATTTTTACTTCCTTTACCTCAGCCATGACTTTTTTACCTCCTTTGTTTTATTTTATCATATGTATCTTAGATTTTATGTTTTTCAATTCACAAATAACAGAAATTTTTTTCAAATAAAAATATCTTTTAAAATAGTGCATATATACATTCGAACCGATACGAATGAACAAAAGAACAAATAAAAAACAAAAGGATTTACAAAACAGAACTTTTTAAAATCATATTTGTGAAAGAATTCGGGCAGTACATCGTAACAAAAGTTATAGGCGAAGGTGGTATGGGAAAAGTATGGAGAGCCTGGAAAATATCAGAAGGTGGTTTCAAAAAAGTTTTGGCAATAAAAACATCAAAGTCATCAAAAAAGCATCACGATTTATTTATGAATGAAGCAAAAATTTCAGCCAGATTTGACCACGAAAACATAGTCAAAACATTTGATTTTGGAAAAACAGATAACGAATTCTTCATTGTTATGGAATACATAAGGGGAGTTGATCTCAAAGAATTAGTATCTACGGTGAAGAAAATACCTGAGGATATTTTTTTCTACATAATAGATAAAGTTCTAAGCGCTGTAATATACATTCATAACTTTGAAGGGAGACAACTTGTTCACAGAGATATAAACTCGAAAAACATACTTGTATCTTGGAACGGGAATATTAAATTATCTGATTTTGGAATAACTCTACCACAGTATGGAGATTTTGATCCTTTTGGAAAAATCGGATATGTTCCACCAGAAGTTATACTTGGGAAGGGGTGGACACAATCAGGAGATATATGGTGTATAGGAGTCCTTATGTGGGAAATACTAACTTCAAAAAAGCTTTTCTCAGGAAAAAACAAAGAGGATATAAAAAGAAAGATTATATCCGGAAATATAACTCCGCCCTCTCGCATCAACGATTCAATAAATGAAAAAATAGACCAAATAGTACTGAAAGCTCTTTCAAGGATCCCTGAATCAAGGTACATATCGGCATCCGAACTCCAAGAAGATATAAGAAAAACAATGAACGAACTAAACATAAAACCGATGTATAGGGAAAACTTCTCCTCGTTTATATCTGAGTACTTTCTTGATAAAATAAAAGAAGAAGAAAAAGAACTTTCTGAGGAGGAAACAAGAATCACAGTTTATTTCTCCGAAAAATCAAGAGAATCAAAAAGCACAGTCCAAGATGTAAGTATTAACACAAAAGCTACCCCAAAACATGAAATAAATAACTATGAGAATGAGAGATACTACAAATATCTCAACACGAAAAATAAAAAAGATATAATGAATATATATGAGCAAAAACAGAACGCAAAATCAAAACCATCTGAATCAGGAATTATCGGTTCAGAAAACCTAACGAAAAACATATCTAAGAATACAAGGATTAGAAACAAAAAAGTAAACAGAAAGAAAATATTCATAGTTAGTTCCGTTCTTGGATTTGTTTTTGGATTATCTACTGGAATATTCAAAGGAAGCTATGATATGCAGAATGCAGAGAAGATATTCAGAATGGGAGTAATTCTAACGAAAGAGAAAAATTTTCATCAAGCAAAAGAACTTTTCGAAATATCAGCAGATATATCTGGATTACAGGAAGTAAAATACATTGCTGAATCAATTGGAAAAGGCACAGAAAGAATTGAGTAGACAATTGAGTAGACTTGAAAGATAAATAAACAAGACAAAAACAAATAATTCAAGGAATTCCTGAATATTTCTGATACACTGCTGTGAGTTTTTTCATAAGATTACAGTTAAATACGAATGTTAGAAATAGAGAAAAATCCAGATGAGATAGAAAAACTGAGCCACAAGATAATAAGAGAAAGACTACCGAACACTTTTAGAAATGAAGAAGAATATGGTATAGCAGTTCGTGTTGCTCAAGCCACAGGAGATATTGATTTCGCAACGGAACTGAAATTCCATCAAGATTTCATCAAAAATGCACTGAATTCAATAAGGTCTGGTCTTCCCATACTCGTTGATGTAGAGATGGCAAAAGCTGGTATTTCAAACTACGCTAAATCACTTGGAATAGATGTAATATGCGCTATAAATGACCCAGAAGTTATAGAGATGGCAAAAAAACTTGGAATAACAAGAAGTATAGCTGCTGTGAGAAAAGTTCTTGGAGAAAAAAAAGTTGGTCTCGTTGTATGTGGAAATTCTCCGACTTTTCTTTATGAAGTCATAACATTCTGTGAGAACAACAGAGAATCCAAACCCTTAGCATTAATAGGACTCCCTGTTGGATTTGTCTCTGCTCTTGAAGTGAAAAAGTATCTGTATGAAAAACAGATTATACCATTTCTAACAAACCTCTCCACAAAAGGTGGAACTCCAGCTGCCGTATCTTCTGCAATATATCTGCTTAATCTTGAGAGAAAACAAAAAAGTTACGGTCAACACTCGTGATTTTGAAAAAGATTATTCCTAGCAATTTGATATGCTCAGCTACCTGAGGCTCAATCCACAAATTACAAAACTATGTAAACAGTGAGTCTGCTAGAAAGTTTCCAAACCACTCAGCAAAGGATTTTGGTATCACGAATTTTTCGAACTTGGTTTTTCCCGCAATATCATACGCAACAGAAAGGAAATCCTTTAAAGCAAGCTTAAACCATTTGGCAACATCTATACCTATGTACTTTGCATGGCCTTTCAATTTTAAAATAGACATAGTAATGTGATATGTCCACTGGAGCTGCTTTATTATAGTGTAAATGTATTCTAGAAAAGATATCTTGTTCATAGCAACTGGGAGATATTTTCTCGCAAGCCCAACATGCTTTGCTTCATCCATAGCTATATATTCAAGAAGCTCTTTCAAAACAGGATCTTTTGACACCTTTTTTACAGCTGTGAAAAGATAGAAAGCGATATTCTCTACAAGAAGTTGCATTCCGATCATTTTAAGAACTTTGCTTTTTGTCCTCATTACATCATCAAGAACAAACCTTGAATGTGGCTCAATAGGTGGTAATTCTCCAAGATAAGAAAGATATTTTTGGTACGCTGTTGCGTGTTTAGCTTCTTCTATTACCTGAGCAGCGAGAACTTTTTTTGCATCAAAATCGTCAACCATTTCAAGGAGCTGAGCTGCAACAATCATCGCAACTATTTCTCCATAGTATATAATAGAGAAGATATGCATTATCGCTCTTTTGTAATCATCTGGTAAAGACGGTTCTCCATATTGCTTTATAAGATTATCTATTATTTCTGTATCATTCCAAAATTGCTTCTTTGATGCTTCATAAGATCTCTGAAGGCCCTCAAACCTTACTGGAATGTTATCAGGTGAATATGGATCAAACTCACTCCTCATATCTTTTTTCAATTTTTTCTCCATTTCACTGTTCATTAGCATTACAATTCTCTTCTCAAAATCTCCTAAGATACCAAATATTTTCTCTTGCAATATATTACCTTGTTTTGTTTCTTTTTCGGAATTGGTACGAAATTCTATTTTGCTACCTACCATATGTTATTTTACCTCCCTTCCATATGTTAGGTTATCATATATAAATTTAATAATTTTTCCAGAAATTTCAACAAAATTTCACAACTTCCTTTGAACAAAAATAACAATTTACACCATACCATTGCTAAATCAGAACAATATGAAATCAATGTACAATTGTTTCTGTTTAATTTTTCTTTGTTTTCAACAGAAATAATGATATGTTATTATGAAAGAACAAAAACAAGAAACCCAAATAGATCCGCAAGCTCTATTGAAAGAGATGAAAAACGAAATGAGTCAGGCAGTTGAAAAATTATCAGAGGAACTCAAAAAAATAAAAACAGGTAGAGCTCACCCTTCTTTACTTGATGGAATAAGAGTCTTTGCTTATGACTCCGAACTACCACTAAATCAAGTAGCACTCATTACCCTTGAATCATCTACATCACTCCTTATTCAGCCATACGATAGCTCAACAATACCCGCAATAGAAAAGGCTATATTACAATCCGGAAGAGATCTTGTTCCATCAAACGATGGCAAAAACATAAGGATAAAAATACCTCCTCTGACTCAGGAAACAAGAGAAAAGATAATAAAAATGGTCAGAAAAAAATCAGAAGATTTTAAAGTATCCATAAGAAACACAAGAGACAAAGTCAGAAGCAAAATCAGAGAAATGAAAAACATATCAGAAGATAGAAAAAGAAAAATCCTTGAAGACATAGAAAAAGAAACAAACGAATTCATAAGTAAAATAGATAAGCTAACAGAATCAAAAGAAAAAGAAATCTCTTCATGAAGGAGGGAGACTGTATGTTTGAAGTAGAACTTGAAGAAAAAGCAAAAGAAAACGGTCTGGCCGTTATGCTCGCACAGATGATCAAAGATAATATAGAAAAAAACAAATGGAAAGAAAAAGACGCTCTCTCAATAAAAGCAAACATATCAATATACGCAGTAGACTCCGATGTAAAAGTTGGCATCTCATTCAACAAGAAAAAATGCTTCATAGTAGATGGTGAAATATTTTCTCCAAACATAAGAATAGAAGCAAACACTGTAGATCTCATTAACCTTTCAAGAATAAAAATAGTCTCACCACTGCATATACCAATTATAGATAAGGAATCATTTGATCTTGTTAGAAAGCTCTTGAAAAGAGAAATCAAATTGCAATTCTGCATCAAGGACCTGAAAAATCTCTTTCATCTGATAAGATTACTTTCGGTCTACCCTTGACTTTATTTCCATTACCAACGATACAAAAAAGCATTTCTGAACTTCACAAAACATCAAACAAAATAAACTAAATGTGAAAAGAATGACCCTACAGGAAAAGGAAAAAAAAATAGTCGAGGTTATAAAGGAACTGAAAAAAGTAAATTATCCCGGATATTCAAGAGATATTGTTTCATTCGGTTTTATCAAGAAAATAGACGTTGACGAAAGCGGATATGTATTTGTCGATATAGAAGTTCCAACAGAAAAAGAAGATGTATTTGAAAGCATAAGAGAGAAAGTTTATGATGTCTTGAAACACAGAGAAGATGTTGAAATATCTGTTAGAAAACGAGAGATATTCAAGAAGAACAAAATACCAATAAGAGGAAAAAGTATAGCTATATATTCCACAAAAGGCGGCGTAGGTAAATCGACGGTAGCAGTAAATTTAGCATACTCTATCAAAAAAATTGGATTCAACACAGCTGTCTTAGATCTTGATATTCACGGACCGTCTGTTCCAAGAATAACCGGCACTCAGGATTACGAACCTTACTCACCGGATGGAAAAAACATATCTCCAGCAGAAAAATTTGGAGTAAAAATAATGTCAATTGGTTATATGGCCAAAGGAGATACACCAGTTATATGGCGTGGACCTATGGTGATGAAAGCTTTCAGAACACTCACATTTTCAACTTTATGGGCAGACACAGATGTTTTGGTTATGGATCTCCCTCCGGGCTCCGGAGATGTTCAACTTTCCTTAGCACAGGAAGCAGATATATCCGGTATGGTTATGATAACAACTCCTCAGGAACTCGCACTTGAGGACCTCAGAAGAGGAATAAGTATGTTCAAAAAGCTATCCGTTCCAATTTTAGGAGTGATTGAAAATATGTCATACTTTACCTGTGACTCTTGTGGTAAGAGACATTACATATTTGGGAAAGGAGGAGGAAGAGATGTTGCAAAAAGCTATGGAATAGATTTCATTGGTGAAATACCATTTGATCCTGATCTTATGAAAATGTCAGATGAAGGAAGAATATATGTTCTTGAGAAAGATGGAGAAGTTTCAGAATCCTTTGAGAGCATCTCAAAGAAAATTTTAGAGAAACTATCTCTGAGAAAATAATTATAAGATAAAATTAGCAAATGTTCTACCTGTTTGTTTTGAATAACCATGACAGATGACAAAATAAAACTAGTTTCCACTGAATTTTCAAGAAGGAAAAAAGATGTCCTTACAGCTTATGTACTATGTATATTTTTCTGGTTCGCAGGCGTACACAAATTCTATCTTCTTCGCCCCACAGAAGGAATTTTATACATATCTCTTGTTTCAGCCGGAATATTATCTTTTCTCTCAGGATTCTTCTTCTTTCATTTTATAGACATTCTGAAAGCAAGCTTCATTATATTTCTTATAACTTTTGTATTTCTCCTGTATGATGTTATTACTCTTTGGAAGCAGGTTGAGAGAACCAACGATAAAATATATGCAGAAATTTTTGAAAAGATTACCGGACAACCATATCAATAGTTGTTAAAAATATACTGACGGGTTGAAGTTTCCACAAAACACAAAAAGTATAAACAATGCTAAAATATCTTGATTTTCATTATATAAACAAAAAACTATTTTTAAAATATCATAATACTGAAAAAGGAGGAGGAAAAAAGGATTTAAGGATTAGAAAAAACCCGCCGATGCTAACCATACCTCCTCCTTTTTCTCCAATCAAAATTTTCTACTCAAACCAAAGATCACCACTGGTACTTTCTCCTCACCCTAAACCTTATGTAAAAAGCTATCGCGTTCATCAGAAAAGCCAGAACAAGTAAAACAAATCCAGCAGCAGCAGCGTTTGTATGAAACTCTTCCTGAGGTCTTGAAACCCAGTTGTACATTTGAATTGGAAGAACAGTAAAAGGAGATTTGAGCATTTCAAAAAAACTTTCCCAAATAGGAGTTGGAAGGAAAGCTATAAACGTCAAAGCACCAATAGTTATTAATGGTGCAGTCTCTCCTATTGCTCTTGATATCCCAATGATAAGTCCAGTGAGTATACCTCCGATGGAATAAGGTAGAACATGATGAAATATAGTTTCCCATCTTGTTGCTCCGAGAGCGTATGCAGCCTCACGAATAGAGATAGGAATTCTTCTTATTGATTCTCTTGTAGAAACAACAATAACCGGTAGCATAAGTATTCCTAACGTTAAACCTGCTGTAAGGATGCTCTCTCCAAATCCGAATCTATACACAAAAATTCCAAGTGCAAGAAGTCCATAAACTATTGATGGAACGGCAGCAAGATTTGAGATGTTAGCCTCTATGATTCTTGCTATTTTACCTTTTCCACCATATTCTTCCAAATATATTCCAGTTGGAACACCGAGAACTATTGCCCAAAAAGTTGCTCCGGCCATAACATAAATGGTCCCAACCCACGCGGAAAGTATTCCAGCTTCTTGCGGAAACCTTGAGGGAAAAGAAAGATAAAAATTCTTATCCTTAATCCTAACAAGTCCGTCCAGCAAAAGATCCAAGCAAACAGCGAAAAGGAAAGTCATAACAAGAAAGATACAAAACAGACCGAATAGCTCAAAGGATTTATCGCTGAACTTGACCTTCTTTATGTAGTAGTTTATATCAAAACCTACTTTTTTCTCCTCTATTTGCATATTAGTACCCCATAGATTTTGATTTAAGATAGACTGCAATAGAGTTGAAAATCAAAGTAATAACAAATAATGCAAATCCTGCTGCAAATATAGAGAGATATTCAAAAGAACCGTATGGTAGATCTCCCAGAGCGACCTGAACTATATACCCAGTTATAGTTTGGATTGGCTCAAGAGGATTTGCTGTGATTTGTGGATACATCCCAGCTGCAACAGCAACAACCATAGTTTCACCTATGGCTCTTGAAAATCCTAAAAGATATGCAGAAATTATACCTGATTTGGCAGCCGGAATAACAACAAGAAAAGCAGTTCTTAGCCTTGATGATCCAAGAGCATAAGAAGCTTCGCGGAGATCCTGAGGAACTCCTTTTAGAGAGTCTTCAACCATAGAAGCTGTAAATGGTAAAATCATGATACCTATAACTATTCCTGGCGAAAGAGCGTTCATACCTTGCATCTCTATTCCGAAATTCAGAAGGATTTTTTGGAGCAGTGGAGTAATAAAAAGTAAGGCAAAATATCCATAAACAACCGTCGGAACAGCTTCAAGGAAATCTAACCATGGTTTTACCGTTTCTCTTACTTTCCAGCTAGCATACTCACTCAAATAAACTGCAACAATGAGTCCGAGGGGAACAGATATAAGCATAGAAATGAGGGCTATCATAAATGTTCCATTCACAAGCGGCCATATACCTATTTGCTTGTTCAAGAAAGTAGGAGTCCATTCCGTTTCCGTAAAAAATCTTATGATGGATAACGGGAAACCTCCTCCCTCCTCGTGAGAGAAAAATTTTACTGTATCAGCAATCAAAACCCAAACTATTGCGAAAGTAATTAAGATGGACACAGCCGCCACTATCATAAGAAAAACGTGAACGGCTGAGTCCATCTTCTTTTTAATATCTATTGTCATTTCTTAGTTTCTCTCTTCAGAAGATCATCAATAGTTACTCCGGTTTCTGGTTCACCACCAAAAACAGAACCAGTCTGTCGCTTCTTCCACCTTTCATTTACCAACTCATAAGCTTTGTCTGGAAGAGCTATATATTTTACCTGTTTCGCTATTTTACCAGCATTCTTTATGTAGAACTCAACAAACTCTTTGACCTCAGGTCTTTCAGCAGATTTCGCATTCACGTATATAAAAAGTGGTCTTGAAAGTGGTTGGTAGCTTCCATCCTGTACCGTTTGATATGAGGGAGAAACACACTGACCAGTTTTTGGATTCTTTATTGGAACTGTTTTGACTTTTCCCTTGTTTTCCTCTGCATAAGCTAGACCAAAGTAACACAGAGCACCTTTTTCTCTTGCAGCAAACTGAACAAGAACGTTGTCGTCTTCAGAAGCGGTATAGTCTCCTCTTGAAGCTTTTGCTTTACCAACTATCGCTTCGGTAAAGTAATCAAAAGTTCCGGAGTCAGAACCAGCTCCACATATCTTTATTTCTTCCTTTGGCCAGCTCGGATCAAGATCAGACCATAAGAACTTCTTACCTTGAGATTCAGGTTTCCATACTTCTCTGAGCTGTTCAACTGTAAGACACTTGGCCCAGTCATTCTTCGGATTCAGAACAACAGAAAGTCCATCATAAGCAACCGGAAGCTCTATATATTCTATACCGGCTTGCTTGCACGCCTCTATTTCCTGTTTGAGTATTGGTCTTGAAGCATTTGATATGTCTGTCTCACCTCTGCAGAACTTTTTGAATCCTCCACCTGTTCCAGATATACCAACAGTTACACGAACAGCTCCCTTTTTCATCTTCTGGAACTCCTCGGCTACACCTTCGGTAATAGGATATACTGTTGAAGAACCGTCTATTTTGATTATAGGCTCCTGAGCATAAACCTGAGAGAATGTAATCAGAATAAGAGCAGAGAGGAGCAGTGAACTTGCCTTTACTTTTTTATTTTCTACCTTTGTTTTTTGCTTATTTTTTGTCATGTTTTATACCTCCTTAGTTTATTTTTTGTTAACGTTTCCTACCTCCTTATACTCCCCCCCTACTTAACCTCTATTTGGAACTGAGTCCTAATAGAGGCGAATTTGTTTCTAGGTCCCCTTTGGTTGATGTAATCCACCTGCAACTTTGTGTGATCTTTGAAGTAGTAAGAGAAAGCAATACCGGGCTCAAATATTGGTTTATCTTTCTCATTGAGTACTGAAGAAAACCTAAAAGCGAGACCAATATTCTGCGTAAACATATAAGAAGGCTGAATCCTTATTCCAAGTATATTTGAATCATAGAGATTTGTCAGATGTCCCTCCAACTCAAAAGATAAGGGACCAGACCAGACCTTAGCATCGCCGGAGAAGGAAAGAAGATTTGTTTTCTGAGCCCTGTTCTCTATTGTTCTGAGTACATCTGATTTATCTCTCCTACCAGATATTTTCTTGTTATCTATCTCAACTTGCGAAACCGGGAATAACATAGCAGAGAGACCAATGTTTATAGCCTCCTCACCTTTGAGATTTGGCTGAGGATATACCATTTTTCCAACCGGCGATATCTCAACTCTTGCAACATAAAGAAGGTTTCTGTTGAGATTTGTCTTATCTACTCTAACATAACCTCTACCCCAACCTGTGAATGCTCCAAGATTAACTTTGACCATCTCCGGCCCAAGAGTTACGTTCATCCCGATGTCTCTTGCAGGAGAGAAGTAGGAGTTTATAACAGATCTATCTACGAACTCAAGTTCACCTGAGGATGTTAGCTCCTCTCTATTGTATGGTATTTTGTACTGTCCGGCTCTTATACTGAATATATCTGAGAACTTGTAGTCTATGATGAAGTCAAGAAGAGATACAGATGCCCCAGCAAACTCTGCTTGTAACCTGTATCTTAAAGACTTTGTAACAGTGTGCCCCCGAAGATCAAAACGAGAGCGTCTTATTGAGAACCCATAGTAGAACTTCGAGTCTGGAATGTTCGGAAGTATGTTGTCTATCACACCTTCCTTATCACCGAAAGGCTTTGGTGATTCAAAGAGAACAGTGAACAGAGCTTGGGTTCTGAGCCTGATATCAGCTGAAGCTGCCTCCGATTCATGTATGCTAAACGATACTATACTCCATATTATCATTCCCGCGATGCTAACCATATTTTTTCCTCCTTTCCCCCAGAGGAGCTTAATCCCCTGAGGAAATTCCAAAATTTTTCAGACCGAAAATTTCTCCTAAAACAAAAAATCTCAAATAATCAAAGAAGAAAAGAAAAATAAAAAGGAAAATGAAAAGGAAAATAAAAGAAAAATCAAAAAAATTAAAGGTAAAGGTCAAAAGAGAAGCCCTCATCATATTTTTCAAATTTCTCCGCAACTGGGCTCCTTATGTCAAAAAACATAATCGTTTATGCTAAAAAAAAACAATCACATAGCACAATTTTCAGAAATCTTTTAGTCAATTCTTTTAGTCAATCGCAAACGCGCGAACAAGAAAATCATTCCCAAAAAACTTGAAATTACAAAACCACAAATCATAAGAATACATCTGAAAAGTAACAAGATTACCTTTCCAAATCATCTGTAGCCCTTATTCAGCATAGAGTAAAAGTGCTTAAAATCTACACACACAATACTTCAATTTTTGCAATAAACCTCATAATTGTGTTAGATCGTTCTTCGGCTAAAATTCGGACAAAAATCTAAACACATACTCCAATAAAAAATCTGTTTAAATATTTCAGACAAAATACTACATTTCATCCGTTCCGAAATTTCAAAATCTCCTCCAACGGAAAATAAATTTATCAGAATGAAACATAAGATAAGCATATTGATTTTCTCACTTACCTTTGTTTTTTCAATATCAAATCCTCAAAGATTACTCTGCTCTACTGAACTCAAAGACATATTCAATAATCTCAGAAAAATTAAACAATGGAAAGTTGAATTTGATGAAGAAGTTTTTGAACAGAAAGGAATAATACAGAGAAAATCTGGCGATATACAATTCCAAGCCCCTTTAACTTTCAGAATATCTTATAAGAACAGTTACATAATCTCAGACGGTAATTTATTACAGTTCGTATTTCCAGATAAGAAAAAAGTTTATACAAAGAAGTTATCAGATAGTGTCTCCGAAAATCTGATCATTCAGATTTTATCCGGGTCTGATGAGATTATAAATTTCTTTGAGATAAACAGCAGAAAAAAGGGGGTTTATGAACTTATACCAAAGGAAAACTCGATAAAGAATGTTAGCAAAATAATGATATATACAACAGAGATTGGATTCCCTATTGATAAAGTTGAAATTTTTTCAAAAGAAATAGGTATAAGAATGAAGGTGAAAAAAGTATCGTATAAAAATTTCAATATTGATATAGCAATTCCAGATGGTTTTGAAGAAGTAAAGGATTTTTAGGTTCATTGCTTGCATTTCTTACTTTTGAGCAAAATTCTGATCAAAAATTGAAAATTACATTATTCAGGGATGAAGCAAAGTTCCAACCTTTTCTCCGAGTAGAACTTTTTTCAGATTATCTTTTTCGTAGACATTGAATACAATGATTGGGATTTTTCTTTCTATGCAAAGAGCAACAGCTGTAGCGTCCATAACCTTAAGCTGTAATCTGAGAAAATCTGAATAGCTTATTGAATCAAACTTTGTTGCACTCTTGTTTATCATTGGATCAGAATCATATATTCCATCTACCTTTGTTGCTTTCAAAATAACATCTGCTTTTATTTCAGATGCTCTTAAGGTCGCACAGGTATCTGTTGAGAAATAAGGATTCCCTGTTCCACCAGCGAAAATAACAATTCTTCCTTTCTCAAGATGTCTTATAGCTCTTCTTCTTATATAAGGCTCACAAACTGCTGGAATATGAACTGCACTCATAACTCTGCAAGCATATTTGTTCTGCTCAATGACCTCCTGCAGCAGTAGAGCGTTTATAACAGTTGCGAGCATTCCCATATAGTCGGCAGTAGCTCTATCTATTCCGATCTTTTCCGCAATAACTCCCCTTATTATATTTCCTCCTCCAACAACGACAGAAATTTGAACACCAAGATCATAAGCCTCTATAATTTGTGAAGCTATTTGTTTGAAAACATCAGGTTCAAATCCGAACTTATTTTCTCCTCCAAATATTTCTCCCGAAAGTTTCAGCAGTATTCTTTTGTATTTAGGTTTACCATCATTCATTACTATACAAAATAATATCTGATACAACAAAACATTTCTATATTTCCAAATCTTTTTGGTCATGTTCAAATATCGACTCAAAAATAACAAAGATCAACGCAAGTGATTAAATTAAATTAGAGAGGAGGTAGGAATTTATGACAAGGAAAAACACGGAAAAATTAGCTACAGCGTTTATTTCCTTTTTAATTTTAGGATCTATTCTCTACTCTTGTGCGAAAAAGGAACCGGAATGGGTAAGAAAAGGTTCTGGAGCATTTCCGCAGGAACAGAAAATATACGGAGTTGGTGTCGCAAATCAAACTCCAAGTGAAGCAATGGATAGAACCAGATGCGATACCCGGGCAAGAGCAGAACTTGCAAAAATTCTGAACACATACGTCGCGTCGCTCGTGACAGACTTTATGGAAAACAACAGAGACTTCTTTAATCCAGAGAAAGAAGGTCTCGATGAATTCACTCAAAGTATAATAAAAACAGTTACAGAAGCAACTCTGGTTGGGTCTCAAATAATAGATAGATATATAGATGAAAAGAAGAAAATACACTACTGTCTTGCAGCACTGGAAATAAATAATGCTCTTATGAATTTAGCAGACAAAATGCGAGAAGCAGCAAGACAACAGCACAGAGCACTTGTAAAAGAAAGATCAGACGAAATGCTCAAAAAACTAGATGAAGAACTCAAAAAGAAAACAGAAAGAGGCTTCTAATAAATAACAGAAAAATAAAAGAT
This sequence comes from Candidatus Calescibacterium sp., assembly GCA_025060505.1. Classification (GTDB taxonomy): domain Bacteria; phylum Calescibacteriota; class Calescibacteriia; order Calescibacteriales; family Calescibacteriaceae; genus DRWZ01. Next base: position 110,889 of record JANXBU010000003.1, on the reverse strand, counting down.
TCTACTTTGTTGCGAACATCAAAACTCTCTGGATGAAAATATAAGACCTCAAAATCCACATAGATGATGATTACAACAGAACAAAAAGATTCCAAAGTTTAAATCTTCCGAAAATTGAAAGAAAAATGAAAAACTAATACTTTCCAAAATTTTTCTTAGTTATATAACCTCTCTGCATAGCTTCAAGTTGATTCTCTATTGCTTTTTCGAAAAAATCCTTTATTCCAAAAGATGAGCTACGAGAAAGAACATCAATTATGATTTCCTTGTAGAAATATCCGTATTTCTCAGAAAGTTCTCCGGATATCTGTAATGAATCCTTCAAGAACTCTCTTATGAAGAAAGCTTCAAAATCTTTTGCAACCTCCTTGACAACTTGCCTACTCTTTTTTGGAGAAGGGAGACGATAGACAGTAAAAGAATCGGGACTGTAAATTTCATTGTTTTTATTTGCTATGTTTGGCTTGTTTTTATTTGTTGCGTTTGTCTTTAAAGATAATATATCATTCGTTTTCATAATTCTTTATTCAGTAGATATGTGAGCTTGCAGGGCTCCGGCTCCTTTGAGAGCTTGAAGGATTGATATTATATCTTGTGGAGAAGCTCCTATTCTGTTGAGCTCTCTTACAAGCTCATCAACAGTAGCAGCAGGTGCAAGAATATTTATCTTTCTTTCCTCAAATTGGGGCATAGCGGTAGCGAATTCCGGGGGGAGTGGCGAAGGTTCTTTCCTAACTTTTATTACTATTTCTCCGTGCGCTACCGCTACTTCCGAAATTCCAACATTTTTTCCCACAACCACCGTTCCTGTTCTTTCATTTATTACAACCTTTGCTGGTGAATCTGTAGAGACAACGAGATTCTCTATAGTAGATATAAACTCAGCAACTCTACCTGTAAACTCTTCCGGTATAACAACGAAAACAGTTCTCGCATCCTGAACATAAGAAAGATCAACACCAGCAAAGCTATTTATAGAATCAGCAACAGATTTAGCAGTAGAAAAATCAGAATTGTTCAAAAATATTCTAATAAATCTTCTATCATTCAAGTTATGTTGAAGTTCTCTTTCAACTGTCCCTCCTCCTGGTATTCTACCAGCAGTTGGAAATCCTCCATCAATTGTTGATCCAGAAACCTGCTTTCCTCCGGTTATAACCTGTCCCTGAGCAAGAGCCCAGATCTGGCCATCTGGTCCAAAAAGTGGAGTCAGAATAAGCTGTCCACCTCTCAAACTTCTTGCATCCCCCATAGCTGCAACCTGAACATCTATTTTCATTCCGGGCTTAGCATACGGCGGAAGTTCAGCTGTGATCATACATATTGCAGAATCTCTTGGTCTTATTGTTCTTGGTGCCATAATTCCAAAACTTCTCAAAGCAGTAGGATCAGGTCTTATTCCCATTTTCTGGAGAAGGTTTATAAGAGTTTGAACCGTCAGATTCGGAGATATTATATCTCCTGTTCCTCGCAAACCAACAACTATACCGAAACCAATAAGGAAATTAGAACGAGCCCCCTCAACAGAAGCAATATCCTTTATTCTCGCTCCAAAAGCATTAGCAGAAAGCAGAAAAGAAACAAACAATGAAAAAGAAGAAAGAATCAAAACCTTCGTTGAATTTCTAAAAACTTTTCTTGATTTTTCAACACCAAACATAAAATTTTCCCTTTAAAACGGAGATATAAAATCTAAAATTTTCTGGAGCCACCCCTGTTTTGATTTAGTAGCAAAGTCCCCCTCAGATATATACTCTATTCTGGCATTAGCAATAGCGGTTGACAAAACCGAGTTATCGTGCATTATGTCTTCTGGTCTTACAATCCCTCTGACATAAAGTTTCTGAAGTTCAGAGTTGTGCTTTATGTATTTTTCTCCTTCTATAACAAGATTACCTGACGGCAATATTTTCACAACACGAGCTGCAACCGAAGCTATAAACTCATTCTTGCTCTTCTGAACACCTTTTGCAGAAAAATCGTTTTCTCCACCAGCTCCTGCTCCAATAGACAATTCCTCCAATCCTTTTGTCTTTGATAAACTTCCCCCAATATCGTATTTCATTTTTGATCTCCTTGAAGCTTCCTTTCTCTGATCATTCGTAGCAACAACATTCTCAACTACACGAACTATAACTATATCTCCTACTCTTTTTGCTTTCATATCAGCATACATGTTAGATAACGGCGAATTGTCATAAAACAAAGCTCCCTCTTGTTTCTGTATCTCCTGAGAAACTTCTATCTCTTCGTTCTCTGCTTTTGGAAGTTCCGGGGTCTCTCTACTTGCACAAGATATAGCAAACAAAAAAGCTACGCTTAGAAACTTGCAGAGATTCTTTTTGTAAATTATGTTAGAATTCATACTTTTTCCCTCCATACTATCAAAATTCAATCAAAGGAATTGACAATGACTATCCTTCCTTCTTTTGCCCTACCATAAACAACTTTGTTTGAATTCAGATTCCTAACTTTTATTTCTTCCCCACTCTTTGCGTCAGATAAAGCAATAGCAGGAAACTCAATATAGAATTTTGGATTCTCCAGAACAAGTTTTACCTTATCACCCTTCCTAATAACAAGCTCATCTGCAATGTGTGCTCTTCTTAAAATCTCACCCTTTGCAACAGGAACTTTCAAGGAAATCTCTCTGCCAGATATCTCATCTGGAGACAGAAAATCTTTTGGAACAAGCGTGAGTGGGACAAATTTGATTTCAAGATCAGAAAAACTCAATTTCTCGTTTCTTTCAACTCTTCTGGTTGGAACCAAGACCTGAACCATCTTATCAACATAGGCAAAAATTGTTCCTATGAAATTTTTTCCCTCCTTTGCAAAGTATGCGGTAAATATCTTTCTACCGTAAGCTTTCGTATCCTTTGAGATTATCTCGACTGAATCAAATTCTTCAATTTTTTTTCCAAATGGGAGATGATAAGATAAAACTTTAATATCACAATCATCACAACTTATCTCCTGCCTTATTTTCTGAACTATATCCGATTCTGTCAGGGAAATCAAAGATATAATTACCAAGAAATTCATGGTTATCACCTCCTATCCTTTCTTGATTTTTAGCAAAAACCGTTCCTATGAAAATTTTTCCCTTTTAATTTTTACTGGATCTCATCTAACTATGTTGACCGTTGTTGCCATCATATTATCTGCTGCAATGATTGAACGAGAACACATATCATAAACTCTTTGAGAAAGAAGCATACTTATCATCTCCTGAACTGCATTCACATTTGATATCTCCAGAAATCCTTGTAGAACCTCTCCGAAACCCTCCTGCCCCGGAATGCCAACAATTGGATCACCGGAAGCATAAGTTTGCACAAAAAGATTTTTACCTATTGATTTGAGTCCAGATGGATTTATAAACCTTGCAAGCTCTATTTGTCCAAGAACTATCGGAGAAGATTCCTGCCCAGGTATAATACCAGTTATAACTCCATCGTGACTTACCTGAACCTGAATTACCTCCTGTGGAATAACGACCTCTGGAAACAAAGGATAACCTTGGGGAGTAACAAGAACACCATCTTCTGATTTTTGAAAATTTCCTGCCCTGGTGTATGCTATGCTTCCATCTGGAAGAAGAACTTGGAAAAATCCTTCACTATCCACTGCCAAGTCGAATTCTCTACCCGTTTCAACAAGCTCACCCGGAGTTATTACCTTTGTTACACCCGATACCCTGACTCCACTTCCTATCTGAGCTCCAGTTGGATGGTGAGTTGATTGCAGAGATGTTTCTGCCCCAGGAATAAGTAGATCCTGATAAACAAGATCCTCAAACTCAACACGAGATTTCTTGAAACCCGGTGTAGACACATTAGCAAGATTGTTGGATATTGTATCAAGATTTTTTTGCTGTGCCGACATTCCAGTTGCAGATGTCCACAATGCTCTGAACATGGCTTTGTACCTCCTTTCAAATACTTACAAAATAAATAAACAAATCTATACCCTACCCAATTCTCTCACAGATGTAGCCATCAATGAGTCAGTAGCAGTAATAACTCTTGTGTTCATCTCATAAGCTCTTTGAGCTTCTATCAAAGCCATCATTTCTGTTATAGGATTCACATTAGAAGTTTCAAGATATCCCTGAAGTATCTCGTATTGCTGAGCCTCGAGTACATACTCCTGATCAGAAACTTCAAAGAGATTTTGCCCAATTTTTCTTGTTAAAGTTATATCTTGTGGAATTTCATAAACTGCTATTTTATCTACAAATACGCTTTTTCTTGAATCTCCCTGTCTAACTCCTACAAACACTCCACCATCTGGTGTCACCACAATGTCTTCCGGAGCCCACTCATCAAAGGGTATCTTCATAGGTTCTCCCTTGGCACCAAGAACTTTGTATCCATCCTGAGTGATTATATAACCTTCCTGCGATAAGAAAAAATTTCCAGCTCTCGTGAACCTTACACCATCTGGAGTTTCAACAGCAAAAAAACCTTTTCCGTTTATAGCTAAATCAAGAACATTTCCGGTTTCTATAAAAGTACCCTGGGAGAAATCCATATAGGTTTCATCAAACATGACCATTCTTTGGCTTATCTGCTCCTTATGGAGATCAAAGTAGAGCTTTGGATTGAGCGGAGTTATGGGAGACTTTGTCTCTGGTATGGCTATGAAAACAGGTATATCTTTTTTGTATCCCTGAGTTGATGTGTTAGCAAGGTTGTTCGATATAACTTCAAGTTTTCTCTGGTTTGCATAGGCTCCGGAAGCACCTATGTAAAGAGCCTGATGAGAAAGTCCCACGCCTGAAAGATGCAAAATGTGTTCCAGTGAAAAATTTTCCTACCTTCTCATCCAAAATAAGATTTCACTTCTTTTACCACATCTTTAAAAGATCTTACTTTGAACCAATCTCTCTGTGTTATCTCATTGCAAAAGGACATATATAGCTCCGAAACAAGTTTTTTTATTTCGTTTGGTAAAGTGGGAGGATTTTGACCAACAAGTTCTCTCCACTTTACAAAGTCTCTGCTTTTTGCTTCAACCAACTTTTCATACCAATCTGTTTTTCTGTAATATGATCTTAAGACTTCTTTACTTACCTGTATTCCATCATACATAAATCTGCATTCATCTGGTGTTCCTATAACATCAACAAAAATTATCTGTCTGTTTTCATCAAAACCAAATTCAAATTTACCATCTTCATTTGAGACTGAAATTCTTTCAACAGCTTCCGTTATAACTTTGTTGGCAATCAGAGTATATTCTTTTATCTTCTCAAACTCCTTATCTTTTAGTCCAGCTATGCTCTTTGCTTCGTCTTGAGAGATGTATCTATCTTGGCTTTCAAATTTTGTAGAAAAATCAATTATGGGGCTTTTGAGTTTTGTGTTTTCCTTCGGAAACTCATCAAGACCGATATCGGCCAAAGAGATTTTCCCTTCTTTCAATCTTCTGAAAACGCTTGATCCAGCAGGCAAAGAGTTTCTGTATATTACTTCAAGAGGAATAACAAAGTTTCCATCTTGTTTTTTGAAATCGGAGTAGTCATAAGATTTTCCATCTAATTTTGGTTTTATCACTCTGAGAAATTTCACAAGCATTCTGTATGGAGGAGATACGACATCTTTGAGATTTTTGACTTTTCCGTCATCAAGCACACCTATGTAGTGAGTTTTTAAGCCCAAGTCTTGAAGTTTTTCAAAAAACCAAGCTCCGATAATGCAAATAGACTTACCTTTGCCATCTATTAGGTCTGGCATAACACCCCAATCAAAAACAGAAAATCTATCTGAGAACAAAAATATACCCTCCCCCGACCTTGATTCAGTGGGTGGCCTCAACAACTCTACATCCTTAACACTTCCCATCGCCCTAAAATTTAGATTTATCAGAAAAATTCTTTGCTTAACCAGATATTTTCAGGTCGCCAAGAAAAAATGTGTTCTCATAAAAATAGCGTAGATTAAGTATTACAAAAACAATCAAACATATCAGGAGCAAAAATAATTCGCATCAGATGAGAGTTTCAAGTTTTATTGATCTAACATAATCTCTGAAATTATTAAATTTCTGGAATTCAAATATATCAATATAAATATGAAGGACGAAATTAAAAACAATAAAAGAAAATACTTGTTCACTTCTGTGTTCATACTTCTGAGCTTCTTTTTTTCTATTATACTTGTTGAACTGATTCTGCGATTTACACCATACGATAATCTGAGAATAACAGATTACTCTGATCCTTTCAGCGTTGCCCTAAGATATTACTTTGAAGCAGATGAAGAATTAGGCTACGATATTTCTAAAAATAAAACAGGATTCTTCTATACAGTTGAGGGAATAAGATTTCCTGTGTGGTCAAACGAACTCGGTTGTTTTGATAAACCATACCAAGGAGAAAAGGAACCAATAGTTCTGGTTGGAGATAGTTTCACCTGGGGCTTTGTTCCATTTGAAAAGACAATCGGTTCGACAATAGAAGATACTATTCAAAAAAGAGTTATAAAATGTGGTGTCGGAGGATATGGAACGAAAAAAGAAATGATAAAAGCAAAAAGAGTTATACAGAAAATTCAAGCAAAACCTTCTCTGATCATAGTTGGATATCTTATGAGAAATGACCTCACAGATGACTGGCTTTTCCCGGGAGTCACTGTAATAGATGGATTTCTTGTTGGAAAAATTAAACTCAAAAATCTTGAAACCGGAGAAAAAGAAATTATTAGCGATGAGGAAATCATCAGAGAAGTGAAGAAAGCTACAATAGAGGTTGAAGAACACAAAAGAAAATACGAATCAATAATTTCTAAAATAAAAGCTTGGCTTACTAAAAATTCAATAATATATAACATAATAAGAAACAATGAATTTCTTCGAAAAATTGCTGCATCCCTAAATCTCGTAGAAAAAAAATCCGATAAAGCTGCACCAGAAGAAAGAGAAAATATAGAGCAGAACAAAAATCAGGATGCAAATCTAAATCTGCTACATCTACTACCTTTCATACAACAACATAAGTATGAATGGTTGAATCAAGCCTGGAACCAGCACATTCAAAATATCATTGAATTCAATGATTATGCCAAACAAATAGGATCAAAACTCCTTGTAGTTATGATACCGTCTAAGGAGCAGGTATACAAACAGCTGAGACCCAAAATAGATCACATAGATTTTTACCTCCCAAACAGAATACTTGCAGATGTATTCAGAAAACATAATATCTTGTATATAGATCTTACACAAGATTTTGAAAAATACTCAGCTGCTCAGAAAAGTTTATCACTTGGAGCAAAAAAGGGACTCTACTACAAAAATAATGGACACTGGAATCAGAACGGAAGCTACATCGCTGGATTGCTTGTATCTAAGTATATCATTGAAAACAACCCTATAAATGTTGAAAATAGAGAAAGCGTTCTTCAAAACATAGAAAAAGAGTTAATAAGAATGCAAAAGGTTCTAGAAAGCGAATAACACTAAAAATTTCTACTCAGAAGATCTACTTTTAAGTTCTTCTTTGAATTCGTAAAATGCTTTTGAGACCTCATCAATAGTAGCTTCATCCTCCAGAGTAGATACATCACCGAGTTCCTTTCCAACGAACACAGCTTTCATAAGTCTGCGCATAATTTTTCCGCTTCTTGTTTTTGGCAATTTTGAAACAAAGAATATATCTTTTGGAACAGCTACTGCTCCAACGGAATTTCTGACGATGTTTATAAGTTTTTGTTTCAGCTCCTGACTCGGTGAAACTCCTTCTTTGAGAACGACAAAAGCTACTGGAACTTCGCCTTTGACCTCGTCCGGAACACCTGCTACCGCCGCCTCCACAACTCCCTCGTATCCTACCAAAGAAGATTCAATCTCATAAGTACCAATTCTGTGTCCAGCAATCTTTATAACCTCGTCTGCTCTACCGAGAACCCATATGTATCCATCTTCATCTTTTATTGCATAATCTCCGGCATAAAATTTTCCTTCAAAACGAGACCAGTAGGTATCAACATATCTTTTGTCATCTCCGTATATGGTAAGAAGCATTCCGGGAAAAGGATTATCTATGACAAGAAAACCTCTTTCCCCTGCATCAGCTGGAGTTCCATCAGCTCTCAAAACAGAAACGCTGCAACCCGGAATAGGGAAAGCATTTGTTCCAGATTTCAGAGGAACGAGTTTCCAGCCCGGAGTATGAGATATTATAACCCCACCTGTTTCTGTCATCCACCAGGTTGAGCCAACTGGACATCTTTTACCACCCACATACTCAAAAAACCATGTCCAAGCTTCCGGATTTATTGGCTCACCTACCGAATGCAAAAGTCTAAGAGAAGATAGGTCATATCTTTTAACATACTCATCAGGGTATTTCATAAGCATTCTTATAGCAGTGGGAGAAGTGTAAAATATGCTTACTCCGTACCTTTCAATAATTTCCCACCATATTCCCGGATGTGGATAATCTGGAACTCCCTCATACATAACACTTGTCAGCCCCAACATCATAGGCCCGAAGACCACATAGGAGTGTCCGGTAATCCATCCTACATCGGCTGTGCACCAGAATACATCGTCCTCGCTTGCATCAAAAACCCATTTCATAGTTGCATAAAGTAAAACAGCGTATCCACCTGTATCGTGCAAAATTCCTTTCGGTTTTCCAGTGGTTCCAGATGTGTAAAGTATAAAAAGCGGATGAGATGATTCAACTTTCTCAGGTTCAAAATATATAGAAGGACTTGTGTCATCAAGAATTTCATCTGAGAATGATTCTTTTTCGCCCTTCTCCCACCCTTCCCCTAGTCTTCTGAAAACAAGAATATTCTGAATATCTGTATTGTGAATTGCATTCCTTACATTTTCTTGCAAAAGTATCTTTTTGCCTCTTCTGTAATATCCATCTGCGGTTATAAGCAATTTTGATTTTGAATCTATTATTCTGTCGTGCAGAGCTTGGGAGCTGAAACCGGAAAAGACAACAGAGAAAACAGCACCTATTCTTGCAAGCGCCAAGAGAACAGCTGGAGTCTCAGGAATAAGGGGCATATAAACAGATACCGCATCTCCTTTTCTTATTCCAAACTTGTGATACAGAGCATAAGCAAGTCTGTTTACCAACCTATAGTAATCTCCATAGGTCATAACTTTTTCTTTGCCGTCTTCACCGAGCCAAAAGAAAGCAACTTTGTTTTTTCGTGTCTTTAAGTTTGAGTCAAGGCAAAGATAAGACATATTGAGAACTCCATCTGGGAACCATTTCCAAAAGAACCTTTTCTCCTCGGTTTTTTCAATTGTTGGCTTTTTGAACCAATCCAGCTTTTGAGCTAATGATAGCCAGAAGCCATCTTTGAGTGTTTCCTTGTGCAGCTCAAGATACTTTTTAGGACTAACATAAGTCCAACCCTTTGTTTTTATCTTCTCTTCAAAGGGGAGCTTTACCTCCGAGATCTCCTCTGTCATAACCAAATTATAGTATTTCATAAACAAATTATTTTTTCTACAATATTTTGTCTATGTCCTTCACCGAAAAAATGAGCCAAAAATGAAGCGATATAGCAAGCAAAAGTTTCTGACACCACTATTACATCTATTCAATAATTTTAACGTTTTATTGTTTTGTAGCTGAACTTAATTCTTTCGCACATGATATTTCATAAATCTTGGTCTAAAAACTGATACGAGCATAAGGTATTACGAAAATTTTGATAGATGATAATATGAGAATTATTGATATTGTTATGAAAGTTGATCTTTCAGATTTTAAAGACATCTTCAAATCTCCAAAAGAGACTTTTCTCAACTTTTTTGGAATAATCATTGGAACTTTTTGCTTATAATTTCTCCATTCGTCTTGAAATTTGTTTTCGAGAAAATCCTCCTCAGCGAATATTATAGATCCATAGAAAATAAAGAAGAAGATTAAAAAGACTAATATATGGTAGAGATTATTAGTAAGTGAAAGAGTAAAACCAAGTCCAACAAAGAAATTTCCAAAGTATATAGGATGTCTCATTATCTGATACGGACCATCTGTTGCCAGAAATGGAGCTTTTATAGTTCTTGTTCGTGTAGCAGGTCCTGAGAAAGAAACAGCCCAGATTCTTATGAATTCACCAAAAGCTATAAGACAGAGCGCTAAAATAAAAGAAATAATAGATGTCCGACCGAAAAAGAAGAAGAAAGCAAAAATGGGCAAAGATGCATAGCTTCTTCGTTTGAAGAAAAAATGCCCGAGTTTTCGTACAAATTGTTCCACGGAAAATTTTTAAAGTTCCCTATAAACAAATATTGAAATTACAAGAACACAGATATTGCCAAAATAGATATATGGTAAAAGTTCTAATATTTTCTGAACCTTTGGTAAATTCTGTAGAGATTATTTAGATTTGAAGTATAGGATTGAGGGAGAGGAACGTTCAGCAGAGGAACCCTTCGGGGTAACCCGGGGGAAGAATCTGCTGGAAGGAAAGTCCGGTCTCAACCAGAAGAGGGCACGGGTTAAGTCTTTTCTGGGAAAGATGGGATGCATGGACGATTTGTCCGCAGAATCATAAACGAGCTATCCCAGCATATCTCCCAGAAAAGATGGAGCCCGGGGATGAGTGTCCCAGAGAGTGCCACAGAAAAAATACCGCTTTGTGGGTTTTTACTCACAAAGTAAGGGTGAAAAGGGACGGTAAGAGCGTCCCCTAAATTCGGGTAACCGAGTTTAGAGGAAAACCTTGCCCTGAGCAAGACCAAGTAGGGAGGAAATGAGCTACAAGCTCATGGGAAGTTCTTCTGGCTTCCCTTGTACTCCCGGGTAGGTCGCTCAGATAAATGTTCCTCAAATACAGAAACCGGCTTATCTCTCAATCCTATTATTTTCTGATTTTTGCATTTCTGATTTTTTGTGATTATTTTTATATTGTTCTCTTGGGGCTGTAGTTCAGTTGGTTAGAACGCCGGTCTGTCAAGCCGGAGGTCGCGGGTTCAAGTCCCGTCAGCCCCGCCAGCCCACTCTTTGACAACTGTTCTCGCCCTAATAAGGCACGATAAAGTTGCTATGGGATCAGACGGTCAGATGACCCTTGGTGATACAATATTCAAACATAAAACAAAAAAGGTTAGAAGAATATACAATGGCCAAGTTCTTGCGGGCTTTGCCGGAAGCACAGCAGATGCTATAGCACTTCTTGAAAGATTCGAAAAAAAACTACAAGAGTTCTCCGGAAATCTACTGAAAGCATCTGTAGAACTTGCAAAAGAATGGAGAACCGACAGAGCATTAAGGCAACTTCAAGCTATGTTGATAGTAGCAAACAAAAATCAAATACTTGTAATCTCAGGAAACGGAGATGTAATCCAACCAGATGACAATATAGCAGCAATTGGCTCTGGAGGACCTATTGCACTTGCGGTAGCAAAAGCTCTGTATAAACACACAAACCTTACAGCAGACCAAATCGTAAAAGAAGCGATAGAAATATCCGGAGAAATTTCTATATATTCAAACCAAGATGTATATGTCGAAACAATCGAGTAAGACAATGAGTGAAAATGAAAAAAACAAGCTAAAAAATCTCCCAGTTCGATGTTGTCAATTCTACAAGAATCATACAACTAATATGTCAAATTTCCCTTTTTCTCTAATTTTTTCGAACATAATCTTTTGTATATCTTCTACAAATATGTAGTTTCCACCCATATACTTTATAGCTTGCAGAAATTCTTCGATCTCCTCTCTTTTTTCCTTCTCAAGAGAATCAAGAGGAACATCAGAAGATACATAAAGCTCCACAATGTGTCCCTTTAGCGTTATTCCGAGAGCCATACGTATTGTTTCGAATATTCTTTTTTTATCTTGTTTCTCGCTTAAAAATATCCTTATTGATTTGTTCATTTTGTTTCTTTCTATCTTTTGTCTTTGCTCCAACCTGTTGTAATTTTCAGAATATAAGAACTCAGCTTCCGCAATATGAAAAAACTACACTAAAATCTAAACATTCTTGATCTTCTTCTGATACCTCTTGAATAAATAATAGATACTACTGAAATTATTATAGAAATTATTACTCCCAGCCCAAGTATTCTTACCATCATTGAATTTATCCTAACTTCTCTTTTTGCTTCTTCTATTTTCTTTTCATATCCCATATTTCTTTCAATGTATTGATTTATCTTACTTTCTATATCTGCTATTTTTTGATTTATTGACTTTATATCATTTTCTATTTTTGTTATCTGCTCTTTAAATGTTTTAGCTTCTAAGGTTTTTTCATCCAGACTTTTTCTCAAATCAGAAATTGTTGGATTTATTATCCTAAGACTTTCCTTTATCTCATCTATTATTCTCCTAACTTCGTTTCTTTCCCGAGCTTCACTTTCAACCTGAGCAGCGGATGAAGAATTAATAAGCAAAAGAGAAAAAAATAACGCACAAAATATTCTTCCAAACTTCAACATTTAATTTAATTTTAATAAAATCACGAAACTTTTTCTTGAAGAATATTTTTTCATTAGAAGATTCTGAAATTTATCAAATTTCATTACATCAATGAATATTTAGTTTCTGAACGGAGGGGAGAATATGGAAAGCATTGAAATTAGAGTTAAGAGTATAATAGCAGAGAAACTCGGTAAGAAAGTGGAAGATATAAAAGATGACGCATCTTTCATAGATGATCTTGGAGCTGATTCACTTGACATAGTTGACATGATTATGAAAATGGAAGAAGAATTCGGGGTTTCAATTCCAGATGAAGATCTTGACAAAATAAGAACCGTGAAAGATGCAATCCAGTATATACAAGCAAGAAAAAAATAAAAAACATATAATACAAAACCGCAAATCCATTACATAGCCTCAAGCCGAAAAATACTAAGAAGTTAAATGACTTTATATCTGAAAAAATAAGAAATAGATATCATTTAGAACAAGAGAAAAGCTCTCTGGAAGAAGAAATAAAATCTTGTAAAATGCTGAGAATATGACTACCTTATATATTGTAGTGCGATGAACATAAAAAATAAATATAGCAGCGCTGTATCGCTTATTTCAATCGCTATCAATTTATTTTTATTTTCCTGTAGTACCGGAACTCAAGAAGATGATCGAATACCTCCTGGAAACATTAAAGATCTTCGTGTTGTTAGTGTTGACTATTTCGGAGCTGAGCTTGAATTCACAGCACCTGGAGATGACATATTTTCAGGTAAAGCTTTCAAATTTGATGTGAGATATTCCGATGATACGAATTTTTTAAACTCGCCGGAGAAATACTTTGAACAATTGGGAATCCCAGCCCTAGAAGTTCCAGATCCACCGTACGCCGGTCAAAAGGTCAAAATCTTCATAAAAAATTTGGATCCAAAAACCAAGTATTATGTTGGTATAAGAACTTATGATGAATCTGAAAATTTTTCAGATGTCTCTAATATCGTCGAATTTACAACAAGAGATATTCCGGGAAGCTCTGGAGAAGTTATAGGAAAAATAAGCTCATCGTTCCTCAATCTATCTTCTGACGGGAAAAAAATCTATCTTATGTTCCCTGGACTCTACAGTCTCGAGGAGATCGGTGGATCTTTCAAAATAAATCCTATCAGTACAAACGTTCCCCCAATACATGGAGCAAGAGTTATTTGGGATGGTGAAAAATTCATTTCAATAGGAGGAAACATATCTGGGAATCTTGTTCAATCACCTATCGCAGTATATCCCAATGGGAATTTAGTGATAATGGAAAATAGCGGAGATATTGTCCCGTTTGGTCCGAATGGTTTTTTTGGATACGGTGTTATGAGCCACAAAATAGTAAAATTAGGAAACTGGTTTGCAATCATTGGTGGTGTAAAATTTTTTGAACCAAGAGTAGACATAGCAATAGAAGAAGGTAAAATATCAAAAATCGGTTTGGAGAAGATAGCTTTATTCAGAGTAGAAGGAAATAAAGTGATTTGGTCATTAATATATCCACAAGCAACAACATATCCGTTCTCCTCACTCGATCCAGCCATAATAAATATAGATGGGAAAAATATAGTAGTATGGGGTGGAAATTTGTCTGAGAATTCCCTGGTCCCAAGCTCAAAGATGACAAAACTTGAATTCCCACTTGATAGCACAAATCTTGATATACTCTCTCTAAAGCCCACATGGAAAGATTATACACCCTTTTCAGGGAGCTTCCCAAAATTATACAACACTTGCGAATCTCAAACCAACATCAAGATATTCAAAATAAAATTCCTGAACGAGGTTCCAGAAGGAGCCAAAAACTTTGAAGAAATAGGAAGTCCCACAAAAGGGGAAACTTTTATATATCAGGGAAGACCAGCAATAGTCAGCGATGAAATATTTTTGACAAGAACCTTTGTTATAGGCGTAATAAGAGAATCAGCTGAAGAGTTTTCCAGAATATTTGCCATATTCTCTGATGGGAAGAGAGAAATTTTCTCAAAAGTTGTTCCTGTTATTGGCAAACAAGAATTCAAATTTCCAGACATAGGTGGTCAATGCTACGCAGAATATGTTGGAGATAAACTCTTCATACTTCATCTGAACGATATATATATAATAAAATTCAAAAACTATGAAATAATAACTACTGAACAATGATATTAATCAAGGAAACAGTACAAGAACAAAAAGACGATTCTTTGTTAAGTTTATCAGAAAATCAAATCTTCCCAGAATAAAAAATTCAAAAATGATGAAATAAAAGATTCTATGATTGAGACATATTTGTGTTATTCATAAAAATCACGCGCTTTATTTAGAAAATTGATTCAGAAATAAGAAAAAAGGTTCTTATTGAATAAGAAAAAGATTCATATGTTTATCTTTGAGAAAACAAGTTCAAAATTTATTTGGTGTTCTATGTTTCTGATCCACCTTGATATAACCCTAAGAGCCCTGAGATTTTTCAAACTTATTTTGAATTCCATATCCTTAATTCCCTGATCTGATCCAAAATTTACAAAATGTTTTATAAGAAAAACAAAACTGATACCTTCACCGAATAATATAAAGTTTTTAGCTCTACCAGATTCTACCATGAATCCTAAAAAACCTTTAATCTTAAAATTTGATCTTTCCAAAAATACAAAAGATACACCACGATCTATGATTTCATTCAGCCACCTTCTGTAAATCTTTTCTGCTATTTGATAAGGAAGCTCGTTAAAGTATCTGGAAACTTTCATTTTAGTCATGGCTTGGTTTAAAAGTTCCTCTCGAGAAGTCAAATCTTTTCCGTTTAAGATACAGTAATCATTCCACCTAGAAAAATTCTCTCTTCCAAATCGAGGAATCTTCATACTTATTACAGCGAATGTATCAGACAAACTGAATTTTTCAGAGAACAGGAAATATAACTTTTCAACGAAATTTAAGTCTTCTGGATTTAACCTTGCGACTATATAATTGTATCTATGTAAATCGGAAATTGGATTCACTTTTTGAGAAAAATCGCTTCCGCTAAAAACAATTTCTCCGAATTTTATTCCAGATGCTTCAGTTTCCCATTTGAGATCACGGATACCCCAATTCATTATATCTCTTTAAATTCTAATTTATTCAATCTTATGAAGGAAGCAGAGAAAACGATAGCAAAGTAAAGAGAAACTATAAGCCATATATAAATGGAGTTTGCTCTCAAAAATATTCCCACAAAAATAAGAGAAGGAATAAGTATAAGAAAGTGAGCTATAAATTCAAGAATTATAACGAATTTTGTATCCCCTATACCTATAAGAGTATTTATAAGGATCATACCGGATACAAGAAAAAATAAACCGGGAGAAAATATTCTCATAACTTTACCTCCAACATCTATGACCATATCATCGTTTGAAAAACCATCGATGATCTGATAAGAGAATAAAAAGAAAATCAAAGATATAAACGAAGCGAATACAGCAACAACTATAACAGCGTCATATATGATTTTTTTTGCCTTTTTTGTTTTTCCATCACCTATGAGTCTTCCACAAAATGCAGCAAGAGTTGTTCCTATGGCAAAAGATGGCAACAGAAACAAACTTATTATATTCACAAGTATAAAAGTAGCTGCTTGATGCTCAACCCCTTCGGATTCAGAAGCTCTCATAAAGAGAATAAAAGTAGTTACAGCAATAAACTGAGCTCCCAAGGCAGGGATTGATACTTTGAGATTCTTAAATAAAAAAGAAGTCAAAATCTTCAAATAAGACTCCTGTTTTATATCATCAACAGAAAAATTTTGAAATATATAATCTTTTACATAAACAAGTCCAAGAAACATTGCGACAAATCCAGATATAGAAGAAGCTAAAGCAAAACCATAAAGCTCTAGTCTTGGAAAAAATATTCCAAATATAAAAAAAGGAGAAAGTATAATACAAACAAGAGTTGAATATAGATTAAATTTGAGATGTTCTTTTGGTTTTCCGATAGCGTCAAAAAATCCTCTTATTACAAAAGAAACAGCTGAGAAAGGAAAACCTATAACTCTTATCATCAAAAACTTCATCGCATAGTCTCTGACCTTACTGTTTGTAGATGATATAGCAATTATTTTATCTCCTATGATGAAAACAAGGGCACTCAAAATTACGCTAACGATAAAACTAGCAATCATAGCTGACTTGAATGAGATAAGAGCTTGTTTTCTATCCCCAGCTCCCCAAAACCTTGAAATTATTGATTGAGAAGCTGAACCGAAGGAATTCATTGGAGAAGAAAAAAGTAATAAAATAATCAGAGCGACACCCATAGCAGAAACTTGCTCAACCGAATCTGCTCCAACATGGCCAACCATAACAGTTCCAAAAAGATTGTGTATATTTGAAACAACAACAGATAAAGTTGCCACATAGGAAAGTTTGAAAGTTTGATATAATAACTTATTTTCAAAAGCAGACTTTATTCTTCTGAGAAATCTTTCCACAACTCAAATTTTATGAATCATATTGTCTGTTTTACTTATACTCCCTGTCATACTTTCTATTCTTCTTACTGATTCTCTTCCGATATGAATCAAAGCTCAACTTTTTATTCAGATTGCCTCTTTCCCCTCCTCTTATTTACCCAACTTAAAATCTCATTATGTTTCTCACTAGGAATTATACTCTCAGATTCTTTCTTCTCCAAAATTCTCTTGACTATCTCTTTTTTTTCATCATTATTCAGAATAAGTCTAAAACTTATACCAGCTTCATTGCAAAGATCTCTCAGAGTTTCCGAAAAACTTTTTCTCCAAACTCTTGATAACTTCTCTATTATATCATTGAATTCCTTATCGGTCATATCATAAAAATTTAGTTTTCAGTTACGAATTTAATTTTTACCAATATTTTAATTCACCTTTGCTCCGAATCATCTGGTCTCAAAATAAAGTATTTGTTTTTACAATCATACATTCTGCATTCAATAGTTTTTTAAGTGGTATATCTTTCCCAAAATTAACATATACACAGTCGGTCAAAATTTCTATAATCAAAGCATAGACCGGAAAAAACAAATCATTCACATCACAAGTTTCATAATCACAAAAAACCGACTTCATCCCACAAAATCAAAATTCAATGAAAATAATCTTTTCTTTTTGCTGTGAAAAAACCAGATATAGCTTAAAAGATCAATACAAATCATTATAGATGAAATATAAAGACAAGTTATTTATGAATCTTTCAGAAGTCAATCAACTCCGCTCATTTCAAATATCTTCTCTGTCTTTATAACAAATATCTTTTTTTCTGTTGGATATGAAATTATAACATGAGTAAAAAGATCTTTGACCCCCCTTATGTTAGGAGCCTCATAAAAATAGGCATTCTTTCCATTTATGAAATCACTTATACCCTCAACCCTATTAACAAGTATGCCTATGTAATTCTCTTTCTCAGGATGAGATATTATAACAAAAACCCTTCTTCTCAACATATCATAAATTTTCTCTCCTTCCTCCATTTTTTCAGAATCCATCAATTGCTTTCCTTTTGAATCATTAGTTTTCTCCGAATCCTGATCGTAGATGTTGTCGTATTCTTGAAGGAAAGTTTTTACACCAGAAAGACTTTTGAAATCAATAAATGTAATAAGCTTTTTCTCATTCTGCGTTATCTCAACCTCAGCTATTCCTATTACCTGCTTTGGAGCTTGGTCAAGTCCTGTTATCCTCAAACTATCTCCTTTTTCTTTTATAACTTTCTTTACCCTGTCTATATCTATTGCAAATATTTTATCATCTATATGAAAAACAAGGTATCTTTCTTTCTCAACCATCATATAGAATTATAAACTTTAAAGTAATGTGTTGTCAAAACTACCGAATCTAAAATTTGCATAAATTTTCAAAAGCTTTAACATTCAATAAAAATATTGATAATGAAAGAGATCCTCGCAGTAAGACATGTAGAAATAGAGGGTCTTGGGGAGTTTGAAGAAATCTTGAATGAAATCGGGCTCAAATTCTTATATCTTGATGTATGGAAAAACGATATTGAGAAATCACAACTCAAAAACTTCGATGGATTCATTATACTCGGAGGATATATGGGCGTGTATGAGTATGAAAGATATCCTTTTCTAAAAAATAGTTTTCTTGTTGCTGAATACTCATTGGAAACAGAAAAACCTATAATGGGTATATGTCTTGGATCCCAGATCCTGGCTTATGTTCTTGGAGCAAGAGTATTCAAGGGACACAAAAAAGAAATAGGGTGGTATGATGTCTTTAAGACCGGTGAACACAAATTATTTGACGATTTTCCTCAGAGGTTTACGGCTTTCCATTGGCATGGCGATACATTTGATCTACCAAAAGGAGCACAGAGAGTATTTTCGTCTTCCTTATATGAAAACCAAACTTTTGTTTTTGGAAAAGCAGTGGGAATACAGTTTCACCTTGAAGTCGGGAAGAAAATGATAAAGCATTGGGCAGAGGAATATGAAAAAGAACTTGCAGATGAAGGAATATCAACAGAAAATCTCAAAAATCAAAAAGATGAGGTCTTTGACAATTTGAAGAAACTATCCAAAAATCTTCTGAACAAAATATTCAAATAATTTGTCTCTTACTTCCAGCAATGATCACTTTTCTTGAAATACAAAAAGGTTTCAAGATTTTTTTCTAAAAACCATAACGAATGATTTTGAGAAAAACACAACAAAATATACTTTCAAGAATTTCGGGATAAAAATCTGAAAGAATCTATCAAAAATCTTCCAGAATGGAATAGGAAATATTCCGTCTATATACACAACTTCAAGTGATGAATTTTTCGCATATTCAATAATTTCTGTTAATTTAACAAAGTTGAGTGGGGATTTGCCTCTTATTTTCTGACGAACGATCCAGAATATTGAGTCCGGATTTGGTGAGATCACAATAGCAATTCCATCATTTTTCATAACTCTTGATATTTCTTTGATAAAAATTCTGTGGTTTTCCATATATTGTGCCACTTCAACAGCATTCACGAATGAGAAAACTTTCTCTTTGAAAGGAAGATTCTGAGCATCTCCAACAGCAACTGGTTTTCTGTGCTTTCCTCTGTGTTCCCTTACGGAATCATACGAAAAATCAACTCCAAAATATTTTCCATCAAGACATTCAACAAAATTCCCTATACCGCATCCTACATCAAGTATATTTCCATACAAACAGAATTTTTCTCTTATATCTTTCACTTTTTGTATCCTGTATTGCAAAGAAGATAATGAACCGTAGCCGGATCTTATGTAGAAATCCTTTCCAGATTTATATAGTTCTGAGAAGAATTTTTGCCAGAATTTTGATGAACGCAGTTTCGTTTAGTGGGCGTGGGAGGAATCGAACCTCCGACCTCTGCCTTGTGAGAGCAGCGCTCTACCACTGAGCTACACGCCCAATGAAGATATTATACATACACAAAGATCAGTAATACGATTTACCAAGTTGTTTCAGGCAAGTGGCACAAAATCTATCTGATTTCAGATCAACATCGGATATGGAATTTGAAAAGTTCATAACACATCCGGAAGTATTACAATGAACAAGTCCTTCAAGATGCCCAAGCTCGTGAATAATTTCCTTCTTTATCCTGATGACGTATTTATCTTTATCAAAAGGATATCCATAGAACTCAGGATTCAACCTAACAAAAGAAACAAGAGCAATTTTCGCAGTTGGAGATGCGATACCGAAAACGAAATTAAGGTTTTGAAAATATATATCTTCTTTTACAACTGCAAGAGCTTTCCCTTTCCTCAGATAAGAAACATACTTCAAAATCATGCCTGCATTGTATTGACTTCTTTCAGAAGAATAAGAATCTCGTGGTAGACTTATATACCCTTTATCCTCTGGTGTGTAGCCCAAGGACTCAACAACATCAAACACAGTATCTACTTCAAGGTCTGAAAAATTAGAATTTACGAAAAAAACCTCTAATGCTCCCTCCATAAACAAATCGTAAATTACGAATTTACACAACATAATTAAAAAAGATAAAATGATGAGAATATAGTATGGCTATGCTCTCCAGTTCAATAAAACCAAAACTCAACTTGAAAGAAACACACAGAATAAAAACAATTTTGAGAAAGTATAATCTTCATACTGTCTGTGAAGAATCTTTTTGTCCAAACATATCTGAATGCTTCGGTGGGAATCACACAGCAACATTTTTGCTTATGGGAAGTTTCTGCACAAGACACTGCTCTTTTTGTGGTATAAGAACTAGTAAAAACCCTCCGCCCTTGGATCCAGAAGAACCAGAAAAACTCAAAAAATCTGTCCTAGAGATGGGTCTCAAATTCGTAGTCCTCACATCTGTCAACAGAGATGATCTTGAAGATTTTGGAGCCAATCACCTTGCAAAATGTATAAGGTCTTTGAAAAGTATCGGATGCGAAGTAGAAATACTTTCACCAGATCTGAACTACCATAAAGACAAAATAGATATAGTTCTTGATGCAAAACCTGAAATTTTCGCGCACAACATAGAAACAGTTCCAAGGCTATATCCGAGTGTAAGACCTTGGGGAGATTTTAGAAAATCAGTTGAGCTCCTCAGATACGCAAAATCAAAAGGTTTTATAACAAAAACATCTTTGATTGTTGGACTTGGTGAAGAATACAGTGAAATTCTTGAAGCTGTAAGAATAATAAAGCTTGAATCAGATTGTGACATAATAACTGTTGGACAATATTTTCAACCAACAAAATCAAGAAACCAAAATGTCATAGAAATGTTTGATAAGTGGAAAGATTTAGAAGATTACTGTAAATCTCTTGGATTCTTCGCAGTAGTTGGTCCAAATGTAAGAAGCTCTTACATCGCTGACAAAGTTTTTGAAGAGTATGGAATTTTCAAGAGTCTCAGATCAAACAGCCAAAATGTTCAGAACAAAGAAATCAATGTGATTAGCTCCTGAATAAACATTACGAAATTTTTGGGAGTTTTGAAATATATGCACAGAAATCTTTTAGATTGTAGAAAACCTTTACCAACTTCGAATTTGTTTTACCAGTAATTATCTCAGTGGGTTTCAATTTTGCAACTTCTGATACTTTCTGATCAGCGAATTCGGAAGATCTTATTTCACCGAGTAGCCCAACCTCTCCGAAAAAAACGCGCCTTCCAAGCGGTATTCCATAATATGAACTGACAATTGAAGATACAACAGCAAGGTCCACGGATACATCTGAGACTCTTATTCCTCCTGCAATGTTCACGAGAACATCTTTGTCATAGAGTGTAAGTCCAACAAATTTTTCAAGAACTGTGATTATGTTATTTAGTCTCAGTATATCATAACCTTGAGCAGATCTTCTTGGCACAGGGAAATGTGTTTTAGAAACAAGAGCCTGAACTTCAACAACATAGAGTCTGCTTCCTTCCATAACGCAAGATAAACTTGCTCCGGGAATTGAAAGAATATCTAAATCAAAGAGATTTGGATTCTGCACTTCTTGTAGTCCGGACTCAGACATAACGAAAAACCCGATCTCACCTGTTGAACCAAACCTATTTTTCGTTGCTCTGAGAACTCTCCACATACCTTCTGGCTCAATATACAAAACAACATCAACAATATGCTCAAGTGTTTTCGGCCCAGCAACCACACCCTCTTTTGTTACATGTCCGACTATAACTATTGGGATTTTCTTTGATCTTGCAAATTCCTGACACATTATAGCAATATGTCTGACCTGAGAAACAGTTCCTGGAGCAGATTCAAGCTCATCAGAATAAAAACTCTGGATTGAATCAAGTATCACAAATGAAACATCACCTAAACTTGACACTTGGTCAAAAGCTCTTTCAGCATTGTTTTCAAAGCACACATAAAGGTTGCTATTTAATTTTTCCTTCAATCTTCTCAGACGTGAAACGATTTGAACAGGTGATTCCTCTGATGATGCATAGATAACCTTTCCTTTATCTGATATTTTTGAAGCTACTTGCAGAAGAAGTGTAGATTTTCCAACACCTGGCTCTCCACTTATGAGTATAACAGAGCTCTGGACTATACCTCCGCCGAGAACTCTATCAAACTCTGAAATTCCTGATTTTAATCTAAATTCTTCTGGAAGTAGCGTTACCTTATCTGCAGGAATGATCTTGTTTTCTTGTGTTGTTGAACTTTTACTGGATTTTTGTTTTTTTGTTGTCCTACGCTCCTCTATTTCTTCTACAAAAGTGTTCCAACTACCGCAGTTAGGACATTTTCCAAACCAGCGTGGAGAAACGAATCCACAGATCTGACAAACATAACGCACTTCCTTGAATTTTATGAAAGAATAAAATCTCTGATATCTTTATTGAACTCTTCATATCTCTCAAAATTAAGAGCATGGGAACCACCCTTTATTATTTTGAGTTTTGCTGATGGAATGTTCTTTGCTATAAACTCAGATTTCCAAACAGGAACCATCCTATCAGCATCACCTGTAAGAACCAGAGTATCTGATTTTATTTCTTTCAGATCTTCCGTTGAATCGTGCTCCAGGACAGCGTAAAGTTGTTTCAGAAAACCCTTAACTTTGAAACCATTTCTTATGTAGTCAGCAAAGAAATCAAATACAAAATCAAGATTATTACTTGCAAATTCTTTTGAGAAAAGATTTTTTGAAATGTATCTCAACACTCTTTCTGGGTCTGTATCAAGAAGCATGTTAATGTATTGTTTCAAGATATTCTCATCTATTTTATCAACCTCAATTCCTTTTGCAAATTTGAGTCCATCTCTTATAAGTTGTTTTTCGTGATCATCAAGCTTATGGAGTGTGCAAACAAGAACGAGTTTGTTGACCATGTCTTTGTATTTTGATGCAAATTTCTGCAAAATCATACCTCCCATAGATATACCAACAAAGTTTGCTTTTTGAATACCTTCCTTTTTCATTATCTCGTATATGTCTTGAGCCATATCTGCGGTAGAGAAGAAACCTTCCGGTATGTCTGAATTTCCTATCCCTCGGTTATCGACAAGAAAAATAAGAAAATCATCAGAGAGATATGGAACCTGGAAAATCCAGCCTCTTTTATCCATACCAAGACCCATTATAAGGAATAAAGGAGTTTTTCCTCTTCCAACAACTTCGTAATGTATTTTGGTACCATCAAAAGATGTGACGTAGGGCATAAATCTATTTTTTATACAAAAGCTTAAAAAAATAAAAAATAGCAGACAAAATATTTGCAATAAATAAGAGAAATAACAAAAGTTATAATTGTTGGCTAAAGCTTTCAATTCTCTTCAGTATTTCAGTTATACTTCTGCATAGCTGATACAGAGTTTTTCAGCAAAGAAGTTAAGATCTATAATCCAACAGCTATAACTATGGTAGAAGCAAGTATCCGATACTATCTAAAAGCAGAAGGAATGTTCCCTGTATAAGAATACCTGCCCCTGTGCCTCGCCAGCGTACATCTTTGCTACGCGTAAGAAGCAAAGCTCCAACACTGATATAGAGTAAATCTAGTCCAGCATTTATAAGTAGTATGCGTGCAAAGAAATCCCGTTCTCGCTTCCAATCAATAGATTCAGGATCTGCTTTATGCTTACGGCTCCGGTCCCAAAGCGCATATAGCGCAATCGCTCCATCAATTGCTCCCCAAGCAACATTCTGATATCCCATAAATCGAACAAATGTTTTTCCAGTTGTAATCTGATATATACCAACTCCGATGCTTCCCAGGGCCCAAAATCCTAACACCTGCCCTATTCTCTCTTGATGATTAAGAAGCTTCTCCCGAATCTGAAATGTTTGAACATCTGCATTTGCCTGTGCTAATATAAAATACGGAAATAAAAAAAAGACCAAAAAACACCTACTAATACGACTCATAAGCCACATCTAATATACTTTGGCAATAATTCAAAAATGTCTCCGTTTTTAGAATTCACCAAAATTCATGTAGAAATTAAACTGATCAATTAAATACCTTTCTACACGGTCAATTTAATACTTTGCTAAAAATTTTATCTTAAGTTCAACATATGAAGGGTAATTTATCTTCAATTGTTAAAAACTTATCAAAATTTCACCCTGAATAAACCGAATCCTGATTCTTCAAGGTTCAAAGATTTCAATAGCTACACATTGTATTTTTACAAGTCCGAATAAAGTTTATAATAAATATAACATCAACAAATTACTCCAGAGATTAGCACAAGTGCAGAAAATACTTATATTATAGAATTTATAGTGAATCTAGGTTTATCTCAATTATTCTTTTGACCTGTTTGATAATCATCTCAAACATCTGAAAGTTTATTGATGTTTTTGGATCGGAAAGAGCTCTATCTGGGTCTGGATGAACTTCGTGAAAAAATCCATCAACACCAACAGATGCAGCCGCCCTCGTAAGGTATGGTGAAAGCCACCTTTCTCCATCAGAAATTCCGTCACCGGCAGACGGTTTTTGAGTTGTATGAGTTCCATCAAAAATCACAAAGGACCATTTTCTCATAATCGGAATGCTTCTGAAATCTACAACAAGATCTCTATATCCGAAAGCCGTTCCTCTCTCACATATCATAACCTTTTTGTTTCCAGTAGACATAACTTTCTCCAACATATATTTGGTATCATAAGGAGAAGCAAACTGCGGTTTTTTTATATTGATAGGTTTCCCAGTTTTCCCAGAAAAAACAAGCATATCTGTTTGTCTCGCTAAAAATGCTGGAATCTGGATAACATCAAGAACCTCGGAAGCGGGTTGTATTTCTTCTTTGCAATGAACATCAGACAAAACAGGCAAACCTATTTCTCTTCTCACCCTTTCGAGAATTTTCAGACCTTTCTCATATCCTGGTCCCCTGAATGAATTTACAGAAGTTCTATTTGCCTTATCATAGGAAGCCTTGAATATAAGCTGTATATTGTATTTTTCGGCAATCTTATGTAGCTTATCAGCACAACTTAAAGTAAATTCTTCGCTCTCTATGACACACGGACCAGCTATAAATACAGGATTCCCTCCACCGACCAGACATTTCCTAACTTTATCATCCCCCACTATAAAAGGTTCCATTGATAGATAAAATTGTCAAACAAGGATAAATTATAAGAAATTTAAAACAATTTCATATCAGAGGGATAATAAGATCTGAATCCTGAACCATTTCAGACAATCTGTATTGGCTTGCAAAATCAATGCCCTGGATTTCATTTATTCCAAGTTCCTGAGCATTTCTTGAACATAGCGAAATTTTATCCACAAACGCCTTGAGTTCATAAGCAAACTTAACACCTTTACTCATAAGAAACAATTCAACATCTGCTCCCTTTTTCAGTAGAGCTTGGGAGAATTTTTTTGCAAACTCTATTTTTTCTTGATCATCTGTGTGGATTATAAATAGAACGGTTTTCACAGAAATTTGGTGGAGCTGAGGGGATTTGAACCCCCGACCTCCGGCGTGCCATACCGGCGCTCTCCCTCTGAGCTACAGCCCCATTATTTTTTCCTTATATAAAACTTGAAAACTCCATTTTCTTCTTTCAAATCTATAAGGTCATGCCCGGTTTGCATACAAAAAGCAGGAAAATCTTTCTTAGCTCCCGGATCGTCTGCTATAACGAGTATAACTTGACCAGATGAAAGATCATCTAATTTTTTCTTGGCTCTTATAACAGGCATCGGACACTTGAGCCCGCGTGCATCAAATTCGGCATCAACCTTAATCATAAAACAAAAAATTAGTAAAAGTTCTATATAAAAAGTGATATTTTTGCATCTTTTGCTTCCGAAATAAAAGTCGCAGCTCCAACAATCTCTTCAACTTCATCAACAAACTCTGACCTATCTATACCCAGAATGGAACAAGATGTAGAACAAGCATAAAACTTTACACCAGATTCCTTCGCAGCTTCAAAAAGATCCTTTAAATCAGGAGATTTCGTCTTCTTCATAAGAATTTTCATAAAAAATGGACCAAGACCAGCCATGTTCATTTTAGAGAGCTTCAATGAATCAAGACCGGACGGCATCATAATATCCATCATCTTCTGGAGAAAGTTTTTACCTTTGAGTTTCCTGTTCTTCTTTATTAATGATAGACCCCAGAATGTAAAAAATATAGCTACATCCATACCAAGGGAAGCCGCAGTTGACGCCAAGGTCAAAACTGCAAATGCTTTATCCATATCTCCAGAAAAGCAAATTATTCTCATTTTATCTTTTTTTTCCTCTGTTTTTCGCTCAGGCAATGAATATGACGAAATATCTTGTTTTATATCTGCCATCTCTTTATATTAATATGTTGATTTTTTAAAGATAACTACAACAAAAAGATAAAATCTTCCGTTACACAGTTCTCACCAAAGCAAAACATCCTATGATAAAGTAAATAAAAGACATAAATTCTTGCTCCACATATTTTTAAAATTTTTAGCTAATTTCTCTTTAATGGAATCAGAAAAAAATCATCTGAAATATTTACTTCTTATAGGCTTTGCGCTCTTAATATTTTCGTCTCAAGCTATATGGGTAACCTACTCACCAGTTATTACCAAAGTTTCAGAAGAAATAAACACAAATGTGAAAAACATAGGTTTTTTAGCAATAACATACCCTATACTTTTCCTTATATTGACTATACCAAGTGGAATCCTTCTTGATAAAGATTTCAAAAAGTGGTTGACCTTTGGAATATTGATGACCACAATATCTTCGTTGGGAAGACCTATATACAACAACTGGTGGTGGATTTTATCTTTTCAACTCTGTGGCGCAATTGGTCAGCCATTTCTGCTAAACTCATTTGTTCCATTCTCATCAAGGATATTTCCAGAGAAAAAAACAGAAATAATATCCATTTTGAGCTTAGTGATGTATCTTGGAGCAGTATTTTCTTTGTTCTTCGGCGTTAAAATGTATGAAATCGGTGGGACAAGGGGTTTATCTATACCATCAATAATAACCTCGCTAATAGGATTTATACTTTTTCTTTATTCAAACAAGATAATTAAAGAAAACGAACAAAAAGATATAGAAAAAACTCCAAAACTACAAATAAAAGAAGATTTCAGATATTTGCTCAGAAGTAAAGATTTACTGATAATAGGAGCAATACTAGGTTTAGGTGTTGCAACATTTGACAACCTTGCAACATGGCTTGAGCCGGTTCTAAAATCAGAGGGACTTGAAGATATTGCTGGGAGATCCGTAGCAGTATCAATAATATCTGGACTCATAGCGATAACTTTTCTACCAAAAAAAATCTGTCAAAATAACATAAGAACAATCTACCTCAGAACAATAATACCTGCAATAGCTATATTTTTCGCTATACTTAGAACAGAAGCGAGTGCATCTTTTGTCATGATATCGCTTTCTGTTAGTGGATTTCTTATGCTTCCCGCATATCCAATAATTATGGATTGGATAGGAAGATTTCATAAACAAGAACATCTTGCAAAAGCTACAAGCTTCGTTGGACTCATAAGCAGAGTAATAGCTGTAATACTAACAATATCTGCCTCTGGATTTATATCATCTCAAAAAGAATATTTTACTTTCCTAATCGCTCCCATATCCCTTGCCTTCATAATGGCGATAATTATGCCAAACGATAGAAAGATAACAAACCAGTTGCAAAAATAAAACGATTCAAAATACGAATAATCCGAGAAAAGTTGCAAACACAAAATACACCACCGTATAAGATCTGAAAGCTCAAACAGTATTGCAACAGATCCCAGGAAAACGACAAAATGCAGGAGAAACGGTAAATGACATATACTAACTCTGATAATAACTCTGATAAAAACTTGGCACAAGATTACAGGGCCCAGTATATTATACCCATCTTCTCAAACTGATTTCTATCAAACATACTTTTCACATCAACAAGTATAGGCGGTTCTGTTGAAATACTTCTTACAAAATCAACCGAAATATTTTCATAAAACATCTTATGCTTAACAGCCACAACAACACAGTCATATTTACCATTCACCTGATCAATCACCTCATACCTATACTGGTCTTTTTGATATTCTTTTGACATCTCTTCCTTATCTGCAACAGGATCATATATAAAAATTGATACTCCAAATTCTTGCAGTTCTTTTATCATTGTAAAGACCTTACTGTTTCTTACATCCGGAACATTCTCTTTAAAAGTTGCACCAAGCACAAGAACATTTGCACCTTTTACCTTTTTTTCATTTTTTATCAGAAGTTTAATAACCTCCTGAGCTATATAAACTGGTATGAATTCGTTTATACCTCGGCCAGCTAAAATAAGTTCTGGGACGTGACCTACTTCAAGAGATTTGTATGCAAGATAATATGGGTCAACAGGTATGCAGTGTCCGCCAACAAGGCCGGGTTCAAACGGGAGAAAATTCCACTTGGTTCTTGCAGCAGCTAAAACAGATTTTACATCTAGCCCTATTTTGTGAAATATAAGAGAAAGCTCATTCATAAGAGCTATGTTTATATCTCTTTGTATATTCTCTATCACTTTTGCAGCTTCCGCAACTTCTATACTTTCTGCCCTGTGAATACCCGTTATTCTCCCATAAACACCGGCTACAACCTCAAGTGTCTCAGGAGTATCACCAGAAACAACTTTAACAACCTTATCTATTGTGTGCTCCTTATCTCCCGGATTTATTCTTTCTGGAGAATATCCTACAAAAAAATCTTTCTTCCATTTCATCAAGCTTGTTCGCTCAAGAATGGGAACACATATCTCCCGCGTAGCTCCGGGGTAAACAGTTGATTCAAAAACAACTATACTTCCCTTCTTCATATATTTTCCAACAGTTTCAGAAGCGCTTCTGAGAAATTGGAAATCTGGATTTTTCATATTATCAACCGGAGTAGGAACAGCTACTATTATGAACCTACAATCTGAAATAACAGATGGGTCTGATGAAAAGTAAATATCCGAACTCTTGAGCTGATCTTTTGTAAATTCGCCAGTTCTATCTACACCATCTTTGAGCTCCTTTATTCTTTTTTCATTCTTGTCAAAACCTATAACCTTGAAATACTTTGATAGAGCCGCAGCGAGCGGCAAACCAACATAACCTAGACCAACAACACATATCTTTTCATTATGGCTCAGAAGATCTTGAAGCTTTATCATCTAAACGAAAATTTTTTCAAACACAATAAAAACAACTTTTTTGTAGAAATCTTACTAAATTTTTTATTATGATAAGGATAGGGATAAGAGAGAAAATAATTCTTGGCTTTATCCTTGGTTCATTATTCTTTTTCGTAGCCGGAATCGTGATATTTGTTGGGGGGCAGAGAATATCAAAAATAGCTGTAAACTACGGAGAGTTAGTAGAAGTAAAAATGTTGATGCTGGAAATATCTCGTGGTATTGATCAAGCAATAAAATTTTCCTCTCCTGATGTCCTTGGCAATATAATTCCTGTCTTTGAAGAAATTGATGGTAAAATACAGAAGATGAAATCTCTTGGGGTAGATATCAGTAATTTTGAGAGTGCTACTAAGAAACTTCAAGATGTAGTTCAGAAATCATCAAAGCTTTCTGAGTTTTCCTCTGAAGATGTAGCTACTCTGGCAGATCTTGTTGTTACACTTTCCGAAGCATTTCCTACTTTACAGACAAACTATGCAAAAAGAATCGAAAGTATAGTGAGCTTCCAGAACATAACAGTTATCGCATCTATATTGCTTTCTATGATTTTCATATCAATTATAGGATTACTCTACGGCATACAGGTTCACAACAACATAAAGAGAGTTTCTGGGAGACTCAAAGAAGTATCAGAAGGAGCAACTGATCTGAGAAAATTTATCAATTATCAGGGCAGAGATGAAATAGGAGAACTTTGCCAGAATTTCAACCAGTTTTTAAGAAAGCTTATAGAAATAATTCGGCAAATATCTGAAACAGCAGGAAAGGTAGATGAGTTCGTTGAGAAAACATACGAGCTAATAGATGAATTTTCAAAGAAAATATCAGGGCAGATACTTGAGCTATCGAGAATATCAACTGCAACAGAGGAATTCTCATCAACTATCTCGGAATCCACCTCAAACCTGAACAAAATAGCTTCCACAACAGAGGAATCATACCATGCTTTAGCAGAGAGCGGAAGAACTATAAACTCATCTCTAAACACAATAGGAGATTTTACAAACAGGTTAAAAGATGTTATATCTGAGATAAATAAAGTTGAAGAGATGAGAAAGAAAATAGAAAGTTTTGTATCTGCTATAACAGATATAACTGATCAGACAAATCTTTTAGCTTTGAACGCATCAATAGAAGCATCAAGGGCTGGGGAACATGGAAAGGGATTCGCAGTTGTTGCAGATGAAGTTAGGAGATTGGCAGGGAGAACTTTTCAGCTTGCCAAAGAAATATCTTCAAATATATCACAGTTTGGAAGTGCGGTATCCAGAACAACAGAAAACATAATTAAAGTATCTCAAAAGGTAGAGGAGAATACGAAATTAGCTGCCGGTAGCGCCCAAACCATGACAAAAATACAGGAAAAATTTTCAAAGACAAAAGATCAGATAAGCGCAATAGCAGCAGCATTCACACAACAAGAAAGAGCTGGTTCAGAAATTGCGAGATCAATAACACGAGTATCATCTATACTTGACGAATCAAAGAGAAATCTTGAAAACCTAAGATCAAAAATAGGAGAACTCAAAGAATATTCAAAAAAACTTGTTGACATGATAAAGGATTTCAAAGATTAAAAAATTATCTATAAACTATAGCATAAAATCCCTGGATTGACAAGTTAAGAGAGTTCACTCCGCCAAAGATACATGAGAGAATCAGAGGAATAAAAAACATATTTTATTCTGTTTTTAGTGTTTGGCCTACATAGAGTTTTAAAGATAAATAAGAATTGGGCCGTTAGCTCAGACGGAAGAGCACCGGCCTTTTAAGCCGGGGGTCGCGGGTTCGAATCCCGCACGGCCTAAAACAAATAATGGAACTATCTGTCTTATTACCTATACTTATAATTGGAGCATTCATACTTTCATCGGCTATAAAAATCCTTCAGGAGTATGAAAGAGGCGTTGTCTTCAGACTTGGAAGACTTGTAGGAGTAAGGGGACCTGGGCTTGTTTTGATAATACCCATAATAGATAGACTCCAAAAAGTATCACTCAGAATAATTACAATGGATATTCCTCCACAAGATGTAATAACAAAAGATAATGTTTCAGTCAAAATAAATGCAGTTGTATATTTCAGAGTAGTTGATCCAGGAAAAGCTATTGTATCTGTTGAAAACTTCATTTATGCAACAAGTCAGCTTGCTCAAACAACACTGCGTTCAGTTTGCGGAGAAGTTGAACTTGACGAAATATTGGCTCACAGAGAAAAAATAAATACTACAATACAGGAAATACTTGATAGAACAACGGAATCATGGGGAGTAAAAATTTCAGCTGTTGAGATAAAACATATAGATCTCCCCCAAGAGATGCAAAGAGCTATGGCAAGACAAGCCGAGGCAGAAAGAGAAAGAAGAGCAAAAATAACATTAGCAGAAGCTGAATTTCAAGCAGCACAAAAACTTAAAGAAGCAGCAGATACCCTCGCACAAAACCCAATAACAGTTCAGCTACGTTTTCTGCAAACAGTCTCTGAACTTGCAACAGAAAAAACAGCAACATTGGTATTACCAGTCCCAATAGAACTTTTCAGATTTATATCACAGATTCAAAAGACAGATGAGAAAAAAGCTTAGGAACAAGTTCCTTGTTTCCTAAAGTCTGTCGCTGCAAGTCGTTTCTTTATATCTTGATCTAATAATATAGGAAACAAAAATTCAAACCGCACAACACATTTTTCGGGTATTCCTACGAGCATTCCTTTTATCTCTCTGTAACTTCCCTTTCCACAATCTCGCATATTATATGAATAATAAGAGAATGAGCTTCCTGAATTCTTTGTGTATCAGATGAACCAACAGATATAACAACATCGGAAACCGGCTTCACTTCATCGGTATATCTCCCAACAAGAGAAATTGTTTTCATACCGATTTGCTTAGCTCTTGCAAGAGCTCTTAGAACATTTTGCGATCTTCCGGAGGTAGTGATACCAAAAGCAACATCTCCGCTACGCCCAAGTGCTTCAAGCTGTCTTTCAAAGACATATCCGAACTCCCAATCATTAGCTATAGCTGTTAGAGCAGATGTATCTACGGTAAGAGCAATAGCTGGAAATCCCTTTCTTTTTTGATCTCTGAATTTCCCAACGAGTTCAGCAGCAAAGTGTTGAGAATCTGCTGCTGATCCACCATTTCCAAACACAAGAACTTTCCCACCCCTTAAAAAGCTCTCTGTAATCAAAAATGCCGCCTTCTGTATATCCTCTACAGAATTAAACAAAGACCTTAAAGTTTCTATACTCTCCTCTATAGAGCTCTTTATCAGAAAAAATCTGTCTTTCATAAACGAAAAGTAATAAAGAATGTGAAAAATAAAAAAAAAACAACAAAAGGAGAAAATAAAAATATAACAGAAAAAACAAAAAGATAAAATTATGAATTAATATTAAAGTTGCCATACACTAAATTGGAAATAAAAGATAGTCATTAAAATTAGAATGTATTAATGTATTAAATATACGAGGTAAGATATGTTTGAGATGAAAAATCCAGACGAGGTATCAGAGGGAATAGTAGATAAAACCAGCATACATTCAAAACAAATACAAACAGAACAAATACAAAAGAAAAAGATAATAGTTCTTGGGCTATCTGGTAAAGAAATAGACACTATAAAAAAAAGACTCGGGAAGAACTTTGAAATAGTAGATAACTTACACGATTATGAACTAAGACAAGTAAGCAAAATATTAGATGGGGATATAATAATTAGCGGAAGAGCGGATTTTATATCTTCCGCAAAGAAAATCATAGAGAAGAATAAAAACAAAACATTCGTCCTATACAATATAATGATTCGGCATTTTGATACACTCGTCTCACATTTTGGAGATGAGATTCAGGAAATAATCACAAAACTCGTTTTAGAAGAAATTATCAACATATTCAGACAAGATATAGAAACCAAAAGAAATATAGTTGTAGGTGTAGTATCAGATAGAAAGTTCATGATTTTAAATGAGATAAAATCAACCCAAAACGGAAGAGAAGGATTAGAAGAAGAGATAAAAAAAGTGTCAAATACAATAATCGATAACATCACCAAACAGAAAATCAGTATATCTGGCAAAGAAATTTCAGCTTCCGTAAGCATGGGAATAAGCGTTTACCCATATGATGGGAGCAACATAGTAGAGCTGCTGAAAGCAAGTGAGCTTGCACTTGAAGAGAGTATAAAAAAAGGATCAAATACTTTTGATATATTTACAGAGGAACTCAAAACTACCCTATGGAAAAAAACTTATCTTATGGAAGAGCTCTTTGATGGAATAAAACAAGGCAAAATATACCCGGTTTTCCAACCTATATTTTCTCTGGAAGACATGAGGATAAAAGGATACGAGATGCTTATAAGATGGAAAGAAAAAGAGATAAGTCCAGATGAAATAATCAAAATTAGCGAAGAAATCGGTCTTCTGAGAGATATAAATGAATTTCTTTTCGAGAGGATTTCCGAGATATGTAGAAAACTTCCAAAGTACTTTTTTTCATTCAATATAACAGCTCGCTTTATCTTGGAGGAGAAATTTTTCAAGACTATACTTGAAAACATTGAAAAATATAGAATAGATCCGCGTAGAATATGTTTCGAAATTAGCGAAAGGTCAGATCAGAAAGAAATAGAAAAGGCTCAGGAAAGATTTTCTGAGCTAAAGAAACTTGGCTTTCTGATAGCACTTGATGACTATGGTTCTCCTCAAACTTTGATTGCACACATAAAAGATATACCCGCCGACATAATAAAAGTTGATAAAGAAGTAATAAAGGAAATCGAAAAGGATAACGAGTTTTTCAAATTGATAACCAACGGTATAATATATATATCTCACAAATTAAATCGCAAGGTTGTAGTAGAAGGTATAGAGACTGAAAGAGAAATGGAAATATCAAAATCCATGAAATTTGATATGGCACAGGGTTTCTTACTCTGCCCACCACTCACAGAAGAAGAAATAATCGGAGAGTAGATTTAATAGCTTACATTAACGCAAAGAATAAAAATGATAGAGATAGAAATAAAAAAAGGAAGCATAATAGAGGTTGAGGCAGAGGCAATAGTAAATGCAGCGAACTCTTATGGATATATGGGCGGTGGTGTAGCTGGCTTTCTGAAAAGAACATGTGGAGATGAAGTAGAAAAAGAAGCTATTGAGAAGGCTCCGATACCCGTTGGGAAAGCAATCATAACATCTGCCGGGAAACTTAAACACAAATTCAAGGGAATAATACATGCTCCAACAATGGAAAGACCTGGCATGTCTATACCTGCGGAAAATGTTTTCAAAGCAACCTACGGCGCTCTTGAAGAGGCAGATAAGAACGGAATAAAATCGATAGCTATACCCGGGATGGGAACAGGAGTTGGTGGAGTCGATAAAAAAACAGCAGCAGAACTTATAATAAAAGCCATATCAGAATTCAAACCAAAAAACATCAAAAAGGTAATACTTGTTGATATTGATGAAGAGATGGTAAGATCTTTTGAGGAGACTCTTAGTAAATTCAAGCAAAATAAAAAATAATGCATTAAAAATAAAAAGAAAGCAGAAAAAATTATACCCATTGGCAGAATCAAAATCTTTAAACATAATGGGAGAGAAAATAAGAATTCCAAGCGACATAATCTTTGATGAAGAAATAGTAGGTGAAATAAATTCGAATCCCGCTCTAAAGCAAATAGTTTCTTTTGCAAAAGAGTTTTTCATACCAATATGGCACAATAAAAATGAAAAAATAGATGGTATAAATCAGATTCTCCCATGGATAGTTTTTGGAGAAAACCCTGTTATAATAACAAGACAGAAGAGAGAAAATAGCCACCTGACACCAGAAGAATTCCTTTCAAATTTCCTTGAGATAAATGAGGAAAAAATAGACTTTGGAAATATCGGAATGCTTTCTTTGAGCAAGGAGGTAAGATATTTCTCAGACGAACTTGTGTCCTCTCTTTTGAAGTCTTTTTATTCTGGCAACTGGATCTTGGGTCCAGAAGTAAAGGAATTGGAGAAAGCTACATGTGAAAAAATCGGAGCGAAATATTCTGTAGGAGTAAACTCTGGAACAGACGCGCTTGTTATTGGACTGAGAGCCATAGCGCTCTCAAGATTCAACAAAGAATTTTTTTCCAAAGAAGAAGATGAAATAATAGTTCCAGATCTCACTTTTTTAGCAACTGCCGAAGCCGTAATACTTTCTGGAGCAACACCTGTTATAGCTAATGTTGATGAAAAAACATACACAATATCTCCAGAATCAATAGAAGAATCAATAACGAAAAAGACTCGGGGTATTGTTGTTGTTCATCTTTACGGATTACCAGCAGATATGGATGCTATATTAGATATAGCAAAGAGACATAACCTTTTTGTAGTTGAAGATTGCGCGCAGAGTTTTTACTCAAAGTTCAATGGAAAATACACCGGTACAATAGGAGATGTCGGGTGTTTCAGCTTCTTCCCTTCAAAGAATCTTGGTGGGCATGGCGATGGAGGAGTCATCGCAACAAATGATCAAAAAATATATGAGTATGCAAGTATTCTCGGGAAGCACGGGTCAAAGATAAGAGACTATGCAGAGTACATAGGTATGAATTCAAGATTAGATACAATACAAGCAAGTCTTCTACTAAAAAAACTCGATAAGATAGAATTCTTTACGGAAAGGAGAAGAAAAATAGCTGAAATATACAACAGAGAAATAAATCACCCTGATATAATTTTGCCGTATGAGCCACCAAAAAGGTTCCATGTATATCACCAGTACACAATAAGATTGAAAAGAAAAAAGGCAGATGAACTACGAGATTTTCTCTCAAGAAACAACATTGAAACAAGAGTATATTATCCATACCCAATGCATAAAGTTCCATCAATTGCAAGAAACAGCAAAGTTTACGACAACCTCTACACCGAAGAAATTACAAAACAAATTCTGAGCTTACCAATTGAACCTCTTCATCCAGACGCACTCATAAAGCACATCTCAAGAAAAATAACGGAATTCATGAGATAAAAGGAATTTGAAAAAGTTTGTATTATGCCATCTTCTTAATCAGACCTTTTTATAATACTTCAAGATAAAAAACGGAATACACAGAGCGAAATATACAAATGTCATCTCCTCTCTCAGATGTTCAACGAAAAACTGGGCGAAAAATAGAACAGCAAGCAAAAGCGCCTCCTTGAGAGAAAATTTCAGGTCATATATCAAGAAAAACGCAAAAAGCGATTGAGCTGAGGTTAGAAAAACTTCCCATTGTTGTCTGTGATCAAGAGCAAGAGCACCGAGAACATTCTCTTTACCGTGAATGAATTTAGAAAAACTGTAAGCAAGTGGTATACAGCCTATAAGAAGAGTCCACTGATTAACCTTTGAAGAGACAAGAGCTCTTAGAGCATCTGATCCACGAGCTTTGACTGCCCATATGAGAACTATCACAAACTCAGGAGATTCAGAAGCGAAGGGAGCAAGCCACTGAATCAGTAAAAACTCATTTATTCCAAATTCTTTTCCAAGAGAAATGAGTCCTTCTGCAAAACTTTCTGCGGAGATGAAAATTGCAAAACCAGACCAAGCAAACATAAAAACAATAAGAGGAATAGCAACACCTTTTTTCAGATGATTTATGGTCCTGATTGGCTCAAAATCCTCTTCGAGCTCCTCGGTCTCCTCCTTAGAAGCCCTATATATGTAAATTCCAAAAATCAGAATAAGAAAAAGAGAATCAATAAGAGATATACTTTTCTTTATAAACAGATTGAAACTCCATATTGTAGAAATAAGGAGAAAAAATATTTCGTTTCTAACCTTTTCATCAAATTCGATTCCTGATTTCAGGTTTATCTCGGCTCCTTTTCTTCCGAAAACCAAAAAAGCCAGAAGTATAGCTGGCCATCCAACACCTATCAGAAGCCTGTTCGCTCCCGTCATATTCGCAACGGCGTAATGTGAATACTGCTCATCTATACCTGCCTTGTATGAAAGATAAATGTCTACAGCATACTCCGGCAAAACTGCAAGAATTGCAACAATAGCTATGGAAAGTGCTCCAGATATATATTTTCTTGAAGCATCAGAAGCCCAAGATAAAAGAAAACCTGCCGAAATGATACATATACCAGTTAAAACAACCTGGATATAATTTACAACATGCCCAAACACAAACTTTGTTATGACCCAAGGTAAAGTCCCAGTTATTGCCAAGAGAATGAGAAACATTTATGTGTAAATTTACAGGAATTAATTCAATTTACAAATTTTCTGAAATATGAAATTCTTTTCTCTGCACAGCCTCTACATTAACAGTAACTCTTCCGTCAAATATATCTTGATCTTTCTTTCAGATATTTTTCCAAAGCTTCTTGAATATCCATCAGGTCATTTTTCCCAAGTTTATCAAGTATTGAATTTTTTAAAACAGAGAATTTTGGTCTCTTTGCTATTGGATTAAGTTGATCATAAGTCACAGGTTCTATATAAGATTCATCAAATCTCATCATCTTACAAATTTGTATTGAAAAATCAAACCATGAAATAACACCATTTTGCATTATATGTATAATGCCCAAAAAACCGTCCTCAACAATCTCGCATATTTTTCTCGCAAGATCAAAAGTATAAGTTGGAGCTGAGAAAACATCATTCACTATCTTCATTTTTTTGCCAGCAGATACATTTTCTATAACTCTTTCAACAAAGTTTCTATATGTTCTTTGAGATACAAACGAACCAGATATCCCGTAAAGTCCACCAGAACGAACTATTATGTATCTCTCAGAATGTTTTTTTACCAAAAGCTCTCCAAGTAGCTTAGAGAGCGCATAAACACTCAAAGGATTAACATCATCCGTTTCTTCATAAGGCATCATTTTTCTTCCATCAAATACATAATCTGTGGATATATTTACAAATATAGATTTTATTCTTGAGGACACACGAGCCATGTTTGATGGAGCAAAAGCATTTGTTCTGAAAACTAAATTTGAGTTTTCCGGAAACTCTGCATCGTCAACTTTGTTCCAAGCAGAACAATTGAAAACAATATCCGGCTTTATCGATAAGATAACCTCTTTGACTTTTTCAAAATCATTTATATCTAAATCCTGATGTCTGAAAGCAAAAATTTTGTAATTCGCTTTCCCCTCAATACACCTTACAATATCTGTTCCGAGCTGTCCTCCATAGCCAAATACTATAACCTTCATAAATCCAAAACTTAAAAATTTGAAATTGAATCTATTCAAAAGACTGAATAAAAGAAATACAAAGTATTTATCTGTTTGGGATACTCCGCATCACTTATAGTCCCTCAAAAAACCATCCGTCAATATATTCCCACAGCAGGAAACCTACAACAGAGAATTTTTCATCTGATGTTCTCAATGGTTGCTTGAAACCAATATTCAAAGCGAGATGACCCCTTTTTGATATAGAGAAATATAGCTGAGGAACCAAATAAGGCACTAAATAATCTTCCTTCGGAGAATAATCGGCCAAAAATTCAAGAGCTGGAATGATTGTCCGTCCAACCTCTACTGTTGGAATAAAATGAAAAGCAGAGCTCAGATTAAGTTTAATTTCTTTGGAGACCAAACTATGCATCAACTTTGAGCTAATCTGAAAACTGAAACGATTACCAAAGCCCTTTCCAAATGCAAGATATGGAGCATAGACCCATTTCTCATCAGACATATAAGGTATAGCAACCTCAAAGCCAAATGAAGAGATAATCAGATTATGTTCAAGATGCAGAAAATTCCATTTTACCCCTGTCTCAAATTCTCCCGAAAAATCTGAAGAATGTATGAATGAATTTTTAAACTCCACCTGATAGACATTTCCTATTCTCTTTGCAAAGTAAAAAGTTTGTTTATAAGAAACCAATTTTGACTTCGTATAGTTTCCTATGTATATAAACTCATCTTCCGGAAAAGCCTTCGCAGTAAATATAGCTCGAGTAAAATTCAGCTCTCCCTGAGGATAACTTGGATCGTAACCCAAACCCTTGATATATCTAACAATTTGATCTATTTGAGCTTCTGAAAGAACATTGCCAAAAGATGGCATATACCTGGAATAACCATGTCTTTCCCCACCATCCCTTATAACCCTTTTCCAAACATACTTCGGTTCTCTTGAACTGAACTGTACATCTCTAAAATTCGCTGGAGCCTTATCTAAACCAAGCTTTTGAACATCTTCATCTGATATTCCTCCTCCATCTTTTCCATGACAAGTTGAACAGAGTGTATGAAATATCCTTTCTGTTTCTTGTAAATCATCGGCTCTCAATTTACCTTTGTATAAAAAAACAGATGATAGAACAAGATTAAAGAGAATAAATTTTATCTTGAAAGTTCTAAAATAGTAAGACATTCCAATACGTCAAGAATGGAGATTAATAAAATTAATTACAAATTTTTCAGCAATAATACTGATGTATTTGCTCAATCTCAAATATTTTGGAAAACATCACAAACAGCAATCTCTGAAAGATAGCTTTGCATATTTGGGAACAAGAATGATATTCTCAAAGTTTATCCACAAAAACATTTATGAAAACAAAATAAAGTTCAAACCAGCTCATGAGATTATATCTTGCAACTCAAATATACTCATTGCTTTGATGTTCTTATCAGCTATGTTTCGAAGCCCACCCCTGTTTACAACACATATAACCCCCTCGGCTTCTATTCCGTTTTGCCTTAGTTTATCTATTGCAGAAAGAGTAGTTGCACCTGTAGTTATCACATCTTCTATAAGAACAACTTTGCTGATGTTGTCCGGTCCCTCTATCCATTTTTGTGTTCCGTATTCTTTCGGATTTTTTCTGATAATAACACCTTTTGAATCAAATCCCTTTTGTTTGATCTTCAATACAGTAGCAGAAACAAGAGGAACTCCTCCAAGCTCTACACCAGCAACATCACAAGTTTTGAAATTGCTAAATATCAGATCAGCTATAATATCTGAAACAAGTTCCAAAAACTCACCATCAAAAGAAACCTTTTTTATATCTATGTAATAGTCTGATTCCTTCCCAGATGATAGAATAAATTTACCCCTCAGTACAGCTTTCTGCTTTATTATTTGTAATATTCTTTCTTTAGCATCAAATTGTGACATTAAGATACAAGCAAATTATGTTAGCTTTGCAATATCTTTT
This sequence comes from Candidatus Calescibacterium sp., assembly GCA_025060505.1. Classification (GTDB taxonomy): domain Bacteria; phylum Calescibacteriota; class Calescibacteriia; order Calescibacteriales; family Calescibacteriaceae; genus DRWZ01. Next base: position 70,149 of record JANXBU010000003.1, on the reverse strand, counting down.
TCTGAGTGGAGTCCACACTCTGTCTTTCCTGTTCCAGCCCATCTACCAGATCTTGGATCTTGCCCCGGTTTTACAGGTTGAGTGCAAGGAGCACAACCAATTGAAGGATATCCCATATCATGCAAGCGATTGTACGGAACTGAGTTTCTCTTTATGTAGTCCCAAACATCCTGATGAGTCCATCTGACAAGTGGATTTACTTTTATGAGACCAAAGACTTTGTCCTGTTCAACAACTTTTGCATTGCGCCTGGTTGGAGCTTGTTCTCTTCTTATCCCGGTGATCCAAGCTTCGTAATTTAAAAGAGCGGATTTAAGCGGCATAACTTTTCTCAAAGTACAGCATAAATTCGGTTCTGTGAAAAAAAGCTGAGGACCAAATTTCTTTGCTTGCTCCTCCGGTGTATATTCAGATTTGAGTGCAATTATATTAGCTCCATACTTTCTCTTGGCTTTTTCAAGAAGTTCGAGTGTATCTGCAAAATGAAAATCTGTATCTAAGAAAAGAAATGGAACATCTGGTTTTATTTTTACAGCGATATCCATAATGACCATATCTTCTGCACCAAGAGAACAACCAATTGCCAACCTATTTCCAAAATTCTGAACAGCCCACTTTATTATTTCTTCCGCCGATGCTGTTTCTAAACTTTGAGCCGCTTGTTCTATTTGATCTTCCTTCAAAGCATATCTTACATTATCCATACTTCGTACCTCCTCAACAATTATTGCAAATTTTGTTCCTACTCGAAAGTAAAATTTTATTTTCAGGATTTATAGTCAATCATAATGTGATGTTTCAAAAAAATTCCTTTTAAGTTTCAGTACAGAAACATTTTTAAAGAAATTTATTTTTTGTTCCTCCAAGGACAAACTTCCTTAGATATTTTTATTATCTGCTCAACATCTTCTTTGGTAACGTGCCCAAACGACTTTTCTGTATATGGAATATGAACAACTGGAGCAAACTCACATCTTCCAAGGCAAACCCATTCTCTTATTTCTACTTCATCGTCTGCCTTCCTCAGGAACTCTTGCAAAATTTCCTCTGAACCTTGAAGATAGCAAGGAAGAGAATTGCATACATATATTTCTGCTTTTCCATCAAAGCCTTCAAGCATTGTATAAAAAGTGGCAACCCCAAGAACATAAGACGGATGAACACCAAACAGGTTCGCCACCTCATCCATATATTCTGTATAAACTACACCGTAGTTCTTCTTTATGTCGTTCAGAACCGGAAGCAAAGCAGATGTTCCGTCTGGGAATTCCTTTCTTCTTGTTTCAAAGAAACTTTTTATCCTGTTTTTTTCTTCCTCTGTTATACTTCCCTTTTTAGGAAATCTTTTTGCAATATAGTGTTCATTTGCCCATTCTTTGAGATTATCTTTATATACACCATATTCTGCTGGAAGGAACTCAAAAGGAACTTGCTCATCAGGTGAGTGTATATGTGTTATACCTATACGCCTTTTTGCCATATTTTTATATATTTTTTATAAAGGCAAAATATATTTGTAAATTCAGATTTTTTGCCCTATAGATTACAGGTATCTAAATCGTAGGAAATCTCCTTTTTATATGCAGAGAAGCTTTGATTTTTTCTTTATCTCATTTGGCTAGACCTTTTGTTTGCATCAGAGTAGGATTATCTTTGTTTATATTTAATTATTCGGTGAATTCTATTGCATTTGGTGCCGAGGGCGGGAGTTGAACCCGCACGGGGTTTCCCCCATAGGATCCTGAGTCCTACGCGTCTGCCAATTCCGCCACCTCGGCCCACAAATACAAAAAATTAAAAATTGAAAAAATCCTTTCAGCAGTTCTCAGAAAGTTATGAGTGAATATCTTTCAAATACCACTGATAAGTTATTTTTATTCCCTCTATTATATCTTTGAGCTTTGGCTCCCAACCAAGTTCTCTGATCTTGCTTATATCGAGCAGCTTTCTCGGAACACCATCTGGCTTTGTAAGATCATGTTCTATTTTTCCTGAAAAACCAACAACTTCCTTTACCATTTTTGCTAGATCCTTTATTTTTATGTCCTCTCCAACACCAACATTTACAAAAAAGTCTGGGGATATTTTTTTCATATCCTTTGCATCTATTTTCTCCATCAGGAAAACACAAGCATCAGCCATATCTTCAACATAAAGAAATTCTCTGTAAACTTCCCCAGTTCCCCATACATAAACAGTACCTTTATCTACACCATATCTTCTAAGAACAGCTAAAATATCTTCTCTTTTTGAATTTCTATCAAGAGAATCTATGGGTCTTCTCCTGATATCTAAATATAGGTTTTCCCAGTCTTCATTCAAGATGAGTTTTCCGAGATGAAATTTTCTTATAAGTGCAGGAAGAACATGCGAATTCATCAGGTCAAAATTATCCCCTGGACCATACAGATTCGTTGGCATAACAGAAATAAAATTTGTCCCATATTGTTCATTATAGTACCTACAAAGTTTTATTGCTGATATTTTTGCTATTGCGTAAGGTTCGTTTGTTGCTTCAAGCATCCCCGTTAGAAGATATTCTTCTTTCATTGGTTGAGGAGAGTTCCTAGGATATATACAAGATGAACCAAGATTAAGAAGCTTTCTGACCCCGAATTTGAAAGATGAGTGGATCACATTCGCAGCAATAATTATGTTCTCATAAATGAAATCAGCTTTGTAGGTACTATTAGCGTAAATACCACCAACACGAGAAGCCGCAAAGAAAACATATTCAGGTTTTTCTCTCTGAAAAAAATCTTCTACCTCTTGCTGTCTTATCAAATCCAATTTCACGAGTTTAGTGTTCCCATCTACCTCAGGTAGCTTCGTTCTGTAAACAGATACAATATTTTTGTATCCTCTGTTTATTAGCTTCTTTAATATTGAATTTCCAACAAGACCACTTGCTCCGAAAACCACTATCTTTGAATCAGATTGCATCTTAAAATAAATAAAAATTTATGAATAACTTGAAACAAATTATAATTTACCAACAAAGGAAAGAAAGATAATATATCATAATTAGTGAAAACAGATGAACAGAAAATTTTCATACTTCCCGAAAAAGTTGCTTCTCTGATAGCAGCGGGAGAAGTTATAGATAGACCTTCCGCCGTAGTAAAAGAACTTGTTGAAAATTCCATTGATGCGAACGCTACACAGATAGACGTAAACGTAAAAGGAAAAGATTTTATTTCTGTTTTTGACAATGGTGATGGAATGAGTGAGAAAGATGCTGTTTTGTGTCTTCACAAACACGCAACAAGTAAAATATCAAAAGAAGAAGATCTGAACTTCATAACAACCTTCGGATTCAGAGGAGAAGCGCTTTTTTCAATAGCAACGGTCTCAAAAATCATAATAAGAACGCGGACAAAAAATCAGGAACTTGGAACGGAGGTCTCAGCGGAAGGCGGAAAAATAACACATGTGAAAAAGCTGTACATTGAACCAGGAACACAAATTATAGTAAAAGATCTTTTCTACAATACACCTGCGAGAAAAAAGTTTCTATCAACAGATCAGGTTGAATTCTCGTATATCACAGAAGTTGTATCAAGATACGCTCTGGCTTTTCCAAATATCGGATTCAAGCTTACAAGAGATGGAGAAACAGTTTTGAATCTGAAACCTAGAAGAAGTCTTGAAGAAACAATAAAATCACTTTTCGGAGAAAACAAAAACAGCAGCAAAATAGATATCAATTTTCATGTAGGGAACATAGGAATAGAAGGAATAATCTGGGGAGAGAAAACTGGCATAGGAAAATGGATATTTCTTAACAAAAGATATATAAGAGACAAAACTGTATTTTCAGCCATATCAAAATTCAATTTCTTGAAAAACTCTGATTACATAATTTTTATAAATGCCCCACCAGAAATGTATGATGTCAATGTAAATCCAACAAAAACAGAAGTGAGATGGAGAGCTCCAACAAAAATAAAAGAGCTCATAATAACATCTATTGAAGAAGCAATAAGACACAGATACCTAGCGAGAATTGAAACATCTGATACACAAAAATACATAACAGAAGAGCAAAATATAGGCTTGCAAGATAACCAGAAAACTCAAATAAGTCAATCTCAAACACAAGCACAGATGACAACAAACACTTCAATATTTGAACACAAAAAAGCATTAAAAGTTCTGGCAGTTATAAAAGGAATTTTTTCAATAGTTGAATTTGATGGTGAAATTTATTTTGTTGACCTTCACGCATACCACGAAGGAAGATATTTCAGAGAACTCAAAGAGAAATTTCAGAAAATACAAAAGAATGAAGTTCTGAGGTTTGCTATACCATTTGAAGTAACTCTTCCGAAAAATGTGATAATGAAGATACTTGATAGAAAAGAAGATTTTGAAAAGATCGGACTAAACATTTCAGCTGATATTGAAAACTCTAAGATAAAAATATCTTCAATACCATATTATCTTTCTGGATTTGAGCTCTCAGATTTTCTGATGGAGTTCTCGGAAGGATTTGAGATGAAAAAAATAGAAAACTTTCTGGCGGGCGTAGCTTGCCGAACCGTAATAAGAAGCGGAGATAAATTAGATCACTGGGATATCTTACAAATCCTACAAGATTTTGATGTAGATCAAAGATGTCCGCATGGAAGACCAGCTGTTATAAAGTTAGATATCGAAGAACTCGAAAAAAAATTTGGAAGATGCTGATAACACATAATATAGAATTCAGTATAAAGCAAGTAAATTGATCTGTTTCACTTTTTCCTTCTTTTTTTATCTTCGTAAAGTCTCTGGTCTGCCCTCATTATTAGTTCTTCCATTGTTTCTGCATCTTTTGGAAACTCAGAAACACCATAAGAGAAATTAAATCCTATCTTTTCATATTCTGAAAAGTGCTTTCTGAAATTTTCTCTGATTCTATTCATAATATCTTTTGCGATATTTGAATTTATTTTTCTTAGAACCAAAACAATCTCATCTCCACCATATCTCCCTGCTATATCTGTTTCTCTTATTGAATTCTTCAAGATAGATGAAAAAGATTTGAGAAGTTCGTCTCCCTTCTGATGTCCAAATGTATCATTTATTTGCTTGAAGTTATCAAGGTCTATAAAGATAAGACAAAAATTTTCTGAATTCATAATAAGTTTTTTGATTTCTTGCTCAAGTGCGCTTCTGTTCAAAATACCTGTAAGAAGATCATATACGGCTTGTTTTTTGATTTTTTCTCTCAAATTCTGCTCAGCTCTTGTTCTCAAATCAAATCTCAGGACTACTTTTCCCAAACTGATCCTATCCCCCGCGTTCACATACGCAGATGTTATTTTCTTACCATTTACAAATGTTGAATTTGTAGAATTCAAATCTTTTATGAAAATCTTCTGAAGCCTTGGATCAAATTCATAGAAAGCATGTTTTCTTGAAACACTTTTTTCCGGAATAACAATGTTTGCATTAGATGATCTTCCGATTATTCCAACCGAATCTGCTAAAAACTCTCTACCAATAAGATCTGGCGGACTCTCAACTACTAAAACAGCTACTCTTTCAGAGTCTTTATCTTCTTTCTTTATCTGAGTTATATCAGTAGCATCTGTTATCTCATGAACGGGCATAGAAACACAAATATAATTATAAAAAAACTCCAAGAAGTTTATAGATCTATTTTCAGCACCTCTTTGAGTATACTTACAAATTCGCTGATCTTTATTCTTTCCAACCTGCCTTTACCTATATCTTCAATCAGTATGAAGTTTATGTATTCTGCTCTGGTTTTCTTATCAACTTTTAGAGCAGAAATAAACCTTTTCACATCCTTGATTTCAAATTGCTCATCAAATCCAAGAGCTCTCGCGAAATCAAGAACCTGTGGATAAAGATTTTTTCCAAGTATTTTGTCTGATATTTTTGTCTCGAAAATTGAACCTTTGGCAACAGCAATCCCATGTGGTATCTTGAAGTTATTAGCAGATTCAATGGCATGACCTATTGTATGTCCAAAATTCAGAACAAAACGTAAACCTTTTTCCTCATATTCATCAGCAGAAACTATATCTCCTTTTATCTTTGCGCATAGAGAAACCATATTTTTTATAACATCCTGATCTCTGTTCATTATATCATCTATTCTTTCTGAAACAAAATCAAAAAGATATCTATCAGATGATACAGCATATTTTAGAACTTCGCCCATACCAGAGAAAAACTCACTTTTCGGAAGAGTTTTTATGAAGTCTATATCACTCAAAACCAGAAATGGTTGATATATAGTGCCAACCATATTTTTTGCTATTTCTGTATTTACTCCTGTTTTTCCACCTATTGAAGAGTCAACCTGAGAAAGAAGAGTTGTTGGAACATTTATATATTTGACACCTCTAAGATAAGTAGATGCTACAAAACCAACAAGGTCTCCTAAAACTCCACCTCCAACAACAACGATAAGATCACTTTTTCTGATCTCTTTTTCTGTAAATTTGTTCCAAAGATGTATAGCATAGAGAATATCTTTTGTCTGCTCACCTTCCGGAAGATCTACCTCAACAACCTCTGATGTTTCAAAAATAGCTTTCACACGACCATATAATGAAACCCCGTTCAATGAAACATATTTTATAGAAGGAGATGTAATTATGACAACTTTCTTCAGGTCCGGAAGATTTCTCTTTACCCTATTTTGTATTATTGATTTTGGTAGATTTGAACCAATAAGAATATCATACGATCTATCATAAAGGTTTACCCTAATAGATCTGATATTAGAAAACTCACTCAGAAAATGCAGTATTCTTTCAGCAGCGATTTCGGGTGAAATATCTGATGTATCCACAGAGAAATCACAGATCCTGTAAAGCTTCTCTCTATCTGATGCAATAGTTTCAAGTCTACTTCTCTTATCTCCATACAAAATTGGTCTTGATGTATCTGATTCAATACGTTTGAGTATCTGCTGAACTTGCGCTGTTAGATTCACAACAATGCCCTTTTGTCTTATCAAATCTAAATTCTCTTTGAGAATGATAGCACCTCCCCCAAGGGATACAACAGAGTTTGATAAACCATCCACAACTTCCTTCAAGACTTTTGACTCCCAAAATCTGAAAAACTTTTCGTCAACCGAAAACAACTCCGGTATAGATTTACCCGTTTTTTTCTCTATGAGTTGATCAAGTTCTACAAAAGAATATTTTAGTTTTTCAGCAACAATCCTACCTACTGTTGATTTTCCAACTCCGGGCAATCCGGTAAGAAAGATGATCATATCAGAAGAAGTTTCAATTTATTGAAATTATCTGAATTTGTCGCAAATTTGAAAATATATTGCGTTTATATATTAACTGAATCGCAATATACAATCTAAATAGAAGAGAATTGGGCATTAGGCTTCCTTATTTTATAAAGAATTTTTGTATAATTCAGTGGAGATTACGATGTTGAAGAAGAAAGCAATTCTCTTGTTTTCTTTCCTCTCAGTTTAGCTTGAAATGATAGAGTTCTGAGTTTTGAAAAAGCATCAAACATGGCGTTAACTAGATTTATAGGATTATTCCCTCCAATTGATTTTGTGAGTATATCTTTAACACCAGCAGCAGAAAGTAGAGTTCTTGCAACACCGCCGGCAATTATTCCAGTTCCCGGAGCAGCTGGTTTCATTATTATACGAGATGTAGAAAATCTTCCCTCCACCTCATGTGGAATAGTCCCGCCCACCATAGGAACAAGATACATATTTTTTTTAGCTCTGTTTACAGCTTTTCTTATTGCATCAGCAGGTTCCGGAGCTTTCCCAATTCCATATCCAACAGCACCCTTCTGATTACCCACAATGCAAAATGCTCTATATGTTGATCTTTTTCCTCCCTTTGTAACACGCGTGACCCTGCTAGTTTCTATGACTCTTTCTACAATCTCATCGTCTTGTGTAGGGAGATATTTTTCAAGATATTTGTAAGCTTCTCCTGCGTACATTCTTCCGTTCTTACCCCACTTACCCATTAGAAATCAACACCTCCTTCTCTTAGTGTATCAGCAAATGCTTTGAGCTTTCCATGATATTTTCTAAATCTTCTATCAAACACAGCTTTCTTAATACCCTTTTGAATCATTCTCTGAGCTAATATCTTTGCAACTTCCTTAGCTGCTTCAATGTTCCATGTTTTTTTTATCTTATCTTTGAACTCAAGCGTTGAAGCGGAAACTATGGTATTACCCTTTGTATCATCTACAACCTGAGCATAAAAATGCTTGCCAGATACGAAAACCGAAATACGCGGTCTCTCGGTAGTTCCAAAAATCTTTTTTCTATTATGAAGTATTCTTCTTTCTCGTCTCTTTTCCCTTTCAAATAGCTCAGATACCATAGGTAAAACCTCCCGGCAATATAAACTTCTATTATAAAATAACTGAATTCCAATATAAATTTTCCAAATAAATTTTTCTATCACCTACACAGAACGAAAATTGGTATCCAAACAAAATATAAAGTTTTAGTACTTAAATCTTTCGAATATCTCTTTCAGTTTGTTAGAGTAATCATACAGAGATGACACGTCTTTATTCATATTGATTATGAGCTCTTTGACACTTTGTGATATATTGACTATTTGAGAAATATTTTTTGCAAGCTCTGAAACATTTTTGTTTTGCTGCTCAAGAGCTGAACTTATAGAGTAGACATTTCTTGCTGAATCTGATATATGTTTTAAAATCTCGTTGGTCTTCCCTATGCTTGACTGAGCACTACTATAATAAGATTTTATAGATGAGTTAAATGAATTTATTCTTTCGGCAACCTCCTTCATAACATTCCTGAACCCTTCTATTTTCTTCTTTATAGAGACCGACTCCTGACGAGTTCTCTGAGAAAGATTTCGCACCTCACCTGCAACTACTGAGAATCCTTTACCTTGTTCTCCCGCCCGAGAAGCTTCTATTGAAGCGTTCAGAGCTAAAAGATTAGTTTGATCTGCAATATCTTCTATTACAGTTATTACTTTCCCAACTTGTTCAAGCATGTTGAGAATATTCTCCATCTTTGAGACTATTTCCGGGAATTCTTCAGACATTTTAAGTATACCTTCCGAAGATGTTTGAATTATTTTTATACCCTCCTTGCTTTCCTTCTCCATCTTACTATTAAAACTCAGTATGTTCTGAGCGCTTTTCAGTATATCCGAAGATGTAGCTGAAAGCTCTTCCATCGCCGTTGAAGACATCGAGATCATCTGACTTTCTGTCTCTATTTCTTTGAAAACCCTATCCGATGATTTTCTAACTTTCAGTACGACCTCATTCAAAACATCCGATGTTTCAACTATAACTTTCACTATCGAAACGAATGATTCTATAAAATTATTGAAATGCCTTGCCAAATCTCCTAGCTCATCTGATGAATCCTCAGGAAGTCTAACTGTTAGGTCTCCTTTCGATATTCTTGAGAAAGCTGATTCCATATAGTGTATTCTTGATGTTATATTACCGGCAACTGACAAAACTAAAATCAAAGCTATTGAGAGAAGCACTAGATTCAGAAGAGAAAAAGTAACCAACCCAAAATAAGTGTTATCTAATCTCTTTTGGATCTCCGATAGAAGCATACCGTTAGCAAGATCAAAAAGTTCATATCCAGAATTAATTACTCTCGTAAAAGAGCCGTATATAAAAGAACTATCAAGTAAAATAAATTCGTCTCCATCAAGAAGATCTCCTTCAACAGACCTAAGGCTTCCCATAAGATCATCTCTGAAAATTGAAAACTTATTTTGTATCTGCTCACTTTGAACTGATGGGAGTTTTGATGATACTTTTTCTATTCTGTTTGCAACCAAATAGAAGTCATCTTTGATTTTAGCAACAACATAAACAGCGTTTAATTCTTCAGCCCTATCTATCTTTCCCTTTGCAGCAACACCGGATGAAAGAGCTCTTAACCTTCCAACCTCCTTAATAAATGGTAAAATGATGTTCGCAGAAATATCGTGCAGATAATATGAAACATACTCCGGATCAAACGTCAGCTTCGAAATCTCAGATATATCTTGCACCAACAATATGAGATCTTTTATAAAATCCTCATGCATTTCAAAAGATAAACCTTGATCAGATAACAAAGAATTAGCTTCAATATCATTCCACTCCTTCTTCATACCTTCCCATACGTCACTGATTTCAGGAAAATGAAATACAAGATCATCCATTGATTTCATGACTTGCCTTATTTTCTCTCTTATTTCTGTTATTTCTTTGATGACCTCGGATCTTTTTTCCTCAGATAAAACATTATTATATTCGTATGTTTTAGTTTCGTGTGTTTGAACATACAATACGAGATCTTTTATATTTTTGACATATTTTGCACCCACCATTTCTTTTTTAGCAAAGTTAATATCGTATGATTTCTCAATAATATAAGTTATGTAAGCAGTAACTGTTGGAACAAGTAATGGGAGAATGACCAGAAAAAGCTTGCCTCTTATTCTTGATATTCCTAATTTTTTGAAAGCCACCATAACAAAAACCTCCTTGCTGTGAAAATTTCCATTGTATCAATAAAAATGCAAATACAGCGTTTTGAGGTTTGAGAAATGATCCGCGAAGCAATTGTTTTTTTGTATAGCAATCTGAAAAGCTTATCAAAGATGTTAAGAAATGGAATTTTTCAGAAAATTTTTTATACATCAGACCAGAGATAGATGAAAAAGCATATTACAGAAAATCTTGTCCAACTATCAATTGAGAAAGGTATAGATTATTGTTAGAGCAAGTTAAATCTTCCCCAACAAACTGAATAGACTTTAAAAAGACCTGTTGATTTGAGAGTTTTTATTTTTTCTTTCCTTTTGCCTTTCCGGGTTTCAGATTAAGGACTTCATCTTCGTATTTTATACCAGCTCCCTTGTATGAATCTGGTGGTCTTATGGCTCTTATATCTGCAGCAACCTGACCAACAAGCTGTTTATCTATACCTTCAACAAAAATACGAACAGGACTTCTGAGACCTACCTTTACACCAGATGGCGGTTTAAAATTAACAAGATGAGAATACCCAACTTTTAAAACCAGAGTGTCACCCTGCATATCTGCCCTGTATCCTATTCCAGCAATATCAAGTTCTATTTTATATCCATCCACAACACCCTTTATCATATTATTTATAAGAGCTCTGGTTGTTCCGTGAAGAGCTTTTGCCTTTCTTTCATCTGGTTTTGGATTCATTACGAAAATCTTTCCATCTTCAATCTTCACACTTATCGGCGGAGTCAGATTCATTGAAAGCTCTCCTTTTGGACCTTTTACAAAAATTTTTCCGTCTTGTACTTTCACAGAAACACCAGCTGGTATTTGTATAGGTATTCTACCAATCCTTGACATAGGCTTTGTTTTAAATATAAAATCAAAGAAAATCGCTTTTTTCAGAAAAAAGATTTTGCAATAAGTAATATGTATGTATGGAAAGAAAGAAGAATGTTATATACCTCGTTGTCGTAACAGCTCTATCTGTTGCAGCTTTCGTCTACATGTTCGTCAAAGTTGGGAAAATAGGAGTTGGAGAGTACAAAACCTATTACATCGTTTTCGATAACACAAAAGGTCTTGCAGAAAAGTCAGATGTTAGGCTTGGAGGATTAAAAGTTGGATATGTTGATAAGATGAGAATACTTCTTGATAAAAAGGATATAAAAATAGAAGCCGAAATAAAGGTCAAAAATGACGTTCCTATAAGGAAAGATTTTGAGGCTCAAATCAGAATGAAAAGTCTGCTTGGGGAAAAATATGTAGAACTTATACCTACTGGAGAAGGCGATCTTGAAGAAGCACCTGAGGGTTTCAGGATAACACGAGCAAAAACACTCTTTGAACCCGATGAGCTTATTCTATCTTTGAAACCATTTATTGATGCGCTTGATCCAAATGTTGTAAAAGAAATGACCGGAACCATAACAGATCTTGTGAGAACAACCGAACCCCTTATCAAAAACACAGCAGATATGGTCAAAAACCTAAACGAAATAACTCCGGAATTAAAAGCAATAACAAAAGAACTCTATGAGTATTCAGACGAAATTGCCAAACTTATTGATGTGTTTTCCAAGAATTCTGAATCAATAAGCATAGCTTTATCTGAGCTACCAAATCTAATAAACAATATGAATTTCCTCATAAGTAATGTATCAGGAACACTAAAAGATGGAAACATGTTCATATCTACAATGGTAAATTATCAAGATAGCATAACATACACAACCGTTTTGCTACCAGAGGTCCTTGAGGGAGTAATAAAAATAAGCAATTTTGCCAACAATATGCTTCCGGAATTCCAAAAGCTTGTAACTCAAACAAGTATAACACTTGAAAAATTACAACAGGTTCTTGAGAAAGGAGTAAAGGTAAGAGTATTTTAAATCCATAATATCCAAAAAAGGAAATCATAAAAAACGAGACATAATAAAAAAGCAAGTGAGGATTTGATACGCAAAAGAAAAGCAAATCGACCTGAAACAAAATTTACTTAGATCTCCCAAAATTTCTATATATAAGAAAAATTGATGTCGCAATAAATCCAATAACGCCGATGAACAAAATAAACTTTGAAAATTTTCTCAAACCAATCTTGGGATCTCTTACTTCTAATATAGCATTCATAACATCTTCCTCTTGATATGAAAAACCGTAAATAAATTTTGATAGTTTCCCATCAGGAGAGAGAAAAGCTATAAGATTTGGATGATCAAAAAGCCCATTTTCATGTTTGATATATCTGAAGTCAAAAGAGTTCAGAAAAGCTTTTATCTGGTCACTTTTGCCGGAAGCTAATATCCAAATACCTCTTTCAACAAACTCTCCAAGATTGAATTTTTCTATGTACTTTTTTAGATCCTCTGGAGTATCAGTATCATCAAATGAAATTGTAAGAACCTTGAAATTTGTCAGGCCCCTTGAGTATATCTTTTCAACAACTTTCCTCAAACTACTTGTTATAAGAGGACAGGTGTGAGGACACTTGGTAAATATTGGACTTACAATAACAACTCTGCTGCCATCAAAAATAGAGTATACATTAAAATATTTCCCTTCATGATCAAAGAAAGTTGCATCCTGAACTTTCTTACCAATAACTTTCATCTCATCTGGTCTTTGTATCTGTGCAGAAGCTGTACTGAAAAACGAAGAAATGGAAACAGTAAAAATAAATATCCCCGTTAATACGACTCTATACATGCAATAAAAACCTTTTATTCATTTAGATATAAGATATGAATTTTTCAGTTTTGAAATTTCTATACCAAATAAGAGATTTAAAAAATTTTGCTTACTCATACTATATTTCTTCATTTCTGAAATAAAATCTACAACAATATTTCTCTGTATTTATCAGAAATCCTTGTACTTTTCTGATATAGTAATTTGCATTGAATTTCCATTTCGATTACCTTAACCTACCTCACAAAAAATTACGTCTGATTCATGCTGAAAGTTTTTCAAAAGACACAAGCAGTGTTGGGAACTCTCCGGCACCTTTGTTATATTCCTGTCTGAGTAACTTGCGCCCACACTATTACAAATAATTGTATTTTGGCATATCTTCCAAAGTTTCATATAAATCTTTGGTCTGTTGAGGTATTATCTCATAGAGATCAAATGCAGTGCCAGGATAGATTAAATAAGGATCGTGAATAAATCAGAAATCTATCTCATTGGAACAGGTAATTCCGGAGAATACGGAGGAGCACCACCGAAAGTGGCTTTTGATAAATCGTAGAATGTTGGGATATATGCAACAAGTATGAGAACAATCAGAATAGCAATCCAAGGTTTGAAAGAACTAAAAGATGTTCCAGCATCATCGAGTGACTGAGCAGTTGGTATATACAGATCTGCCTCACTTGTTTTCTTTGAAAAAAGCGTAGAGAAGAAAATCACGAAATAGGAAAACATTGAAATGAACATAATGGTTCCACCAATAACAGATAGATATGACCAAAAAACCCAGCCTGGTCTGAAAAATTCAGATTCTGGATTAAGATATGTAAGCCCTATATTTGTTCTTCTTGGCATACCCTCTATTCCTGGAATAGACATACCAGTACTCATGAGTATAACTCCGATGAGCCACATATATGGAACAAGAACATTGAGTCTTTGAAACTTCACCTCTTTGCCTAAAAGCTTCTGAACAAGATAAAGAGACATACCAAGGAATGAGAGGAAAACAAGACCTCCAACAGTTGTGTGGAAGTGCCCTGGTACCCACGCTGTGTTATGAACAACAGAGTTAAGATTATAGGAAGCATTTACTATTCCTGTGATTCCTCCAAATAAAAAGAGAACAAGACCTGCAAACATATAGGCAAATAAGTATTTTTTCGGATCTGTGTAAGGAAGTTTTTTCCACCAACCAAAAATACCATTTCCTCCATTTTTTCTTCCAGCATACTCCAAAGATGCTGCAACATTAAAAGCTGTGAGGAAACTTGGAATTGCAACAGCAAAAGTTAAAACACCATGAAGAAACTTCATACTCGTTCCAATTGATGGATCAGAGTACTGATGATGAACACCAACAGGAATAGAGAATATTATAAAGAGCATAAACACAAGCCTTGCAAATTTTTCTGAAAATAACTTACCTCCAGCTATCTTTGGCAAAACGACATAAAGCATAATATAAGATGGAAGTAGCCAGAAATACACAAGAGGATGACCGAAGAACCAAAAGAGAGTTCTTTCTACCATTATGTTTATTTCTTTTACAATTCCAAGAGACCATGGAATAAGCATAAATAAAACAGCATAAGCAAGCGGAACAGTTGCTACAAACCATATTATGAAAGTTGACATCACACCTATTACTCCAAGAGGAACACCCTTCTGTGGATTTTCTTTCTTCCATTTCAGGTAAACCAGTATATAGCTCAAAAATGCTACCCAAGTTCCAACAACTAAAAGAGCAGCTCCAATATAAAACATAGGATGAGCTTTCAGAGGAGGATAAAATGTATAAAGAACATTTGCCTTACCAATCAGCATAGGAATAGCAGCAAGTAGCGTACCAACAACCATCAGAGCAAAAGCTATATATGTTAGCCCTTTTGAAAGCTGAATTCTCGTGTAGTAATACATAACAAGATTAGAAAAAGCAACAATAAAAAATGTAGTAAAGACAATAGCATTTATAACTCCGTGTAAAGTCAATCCTTGATAGTATGATATTCCCAGAAAGGACATTGATTTTATTATCCCAGCTCTGTAAAGAACCTGAAGAAGACCATTGTATATTCCAAGAATAAGAAGAATAGTAGGAAAAACTAATTCAAAAAGAGTGATGAACCTAAGCCAACCTTCTACTTTAAGTCCTTCGCCTCTTTCCTGAGTTTCTACCATGTTTTTTCACCCCCTACTTGTGCAGCTGTTTGAATGTTGTTTATGTTTTGCCCTAAATTTTCAATTGAGCTCTTGACGATTATCTTACCTATCATGTTCTGATGAGCTATTCCACAATATTCGTGACAACTAACTATATATTCCCCTTCTTTGTTGAACTTAACTTCATAATAATTGACAGCATTTGGTATAGCCATAAGATTAACGTTCGTACCCCATATATGAAGCCCATGAGTTACATCCAAACTTGTAAGATAAATTCTAACCTTTGAACCGACCGGAATCTCTACATTCTGTGGATCAAAAAACCACATGCGAGCTACATAGTATATTTCATACTCCTTATCTGATACTTGAACAACTTTTCCAGTCTCATAAGGCTGAACATTTGAAATACATGTTGGTAGATCTACTCCAACTCCCTTTATACCATATACTATCATTGATATGAATACAGCCATCAGGAGAATTGAAATAAAAAGTGCCTTCTTTTCTTGCTGTTGAATAATTTTCTCATTCTCCATAGCACAACCACCTCCTTTTAACTTAACCTCTCAATATCATAATGAGCCAAATCACTCCCCATAGAAAACCGTAGAATAAAACCATAAGAATGAAAAAGGCTAAAGCCCCTTTTGGTACAAAGTTTTCTCCCTCTGATTTTTTGTTATTCATTTTCTACAACCTCCTCGCTAAAAAATTAATGAACTTGATTTTACACATAATTTTATCAAAAAGATTTTATGATAGAAAAAATTTTTTATAAAGAAATGAATTTATCTATAAAAGTATCTTTGAGATTAAGATGGTCAAACGAATTTATCCGCGAGAACAAACCGCAAAATCAAATGTATAAAATATGAATATGAAGCCCCCAAAATTTTGGTATTACAGCAAGTACCATCCAACAAATTTAGTCTTTAGTCTACCGTCACACATAATATCCTTCGCAATGCTGCTGAGAAGAATTTTTGGTAAGAAAAAAGTTTTGGATTTCCCATCTGTTGGTGTTGGAAGCTTAGCATTGGGAGGAGCTGGAAAAACAACTTTATCTTTGAAGATAGCACAAATCCTCTCCGAAAATAAAATCAGACCAGCAGTAATCCATAGTGGGTTCGGAGGAAAAAAAGAAGGTGTATTCATGCCGGAAACAGAAAATTTAGACGGAGTTTGCGATGAGACTGTTCTTGCTTTAAAGAGAAACTTCATAGGTGCAAGTTTCAAAAAAAGAGAGAAAGCTCTGGATTCACTGAGAAAAATAGCAGATGCTCTTATTTTTGATGACTTCTTTTCGTATTTACTTGAACCTGAAATAAAAATTCTCACCTTCACTAAGGAGAGTATCGGAAATACACTGGTATTCCCTTTTGGTCCCATGAGAGAACCAATAATATCTGCTCTCTGGACTGATATGGTATTTATAGAAAAAGGTATAAATGATTCTTTCAAAAGAAAGATAGAAAAACTCAATAAAAAAACATTTTATTTCATTTCAAAGATACAAAAATTCATTTACTCAGATGGTAATAAAATATCGGAAAAAAATACATCAGAAATTTCCGGAGCAAGAGCAGTTTTGGTTTCATCAATTGCTCTGCCATCTAGATTCCGCAGAATGATAAGAGAAATTGGAATAAACATTGTAGAACATTTTGATCTCCCAGATCACTCACAGATACCTTTCAGCACTATAACTGAAATAAGAGAAAAAATCAACAAAAAGCTAGCAGATATTGTTGTATCTACAGAAAAAGATTTCTGGAAAATCACAAACAGAACAAAATTACCATTGTACGGAGTATGCGTTGAATTTGAGATAGAAGATGAAGAAAAATTCAGAAAGAAACTTTTTGAGTCATTATCTATAAGCAAATAAACAAGTAATAGAACCAGATAGTTGGAATGATGAAAAACAGCAAAACTGACAAAAACACGAAAATCAAGCTTCCCAAATACTCCTTCAGGGGTTTATCTGTTGAGGAGGCAATACTGAAAAGGAGAAGCGTAAGAGAATACTCTGAAAAACCACTAAGTATATCAGAAGTTTCTCATATATTGTTCTCTGCCTATGGAATCACACACATTGTAAACGGATTTGAACTCCGAGCATCACCCTCTGCCGGAGCTCTATATCCAATTGAAATATACTTCGCAGCACATAACATAGAAGGAATCAATGAAGGAATTTACCACTACATCCCTCAGAACCATTCAGTTGAAATTATAAAAAAGGGAAACTTCAGAGAAGAGATCCTCAAGGCTTGTCTTTCACAGGAAACGTTCCTGACCAGTAGCCTCACAATAATCTATACAGCTGTGTTCAGAAGAACAACATCTAAGTACGGAGAAAGAGGATATATGTATATCTACATTGAAGTTGGACACATCGCTCAGAATGTAGCTTTACAGTGTGTTTCTCTTGGACTTTCCTCCTGCGTAGTTGGGGCTTTCTACGAGAACAAAATAAACAAAATCATCGGAGTTGATGGAAAAGAGCAATCAAGTATATATATACAGACTATTGGATTCGGAATCTAGATTAATGGATTTTAGGATTTAAGATTTAAATCAAAGATTCTCGAAAAAAATTCTAAATTTAAGGAGTTTATTTCCTTCCAGTTCTCTTTATCTTTAGTTTTTCTGTGAGTGATTTGATTTTGTTTTCAATTCTTATTCTATCTAAACCTTTTGGTTTTCCTTTTTCAAGAGCCTTTTTGTATAGCTCAAGAGATTTTTCCATATCGCCTTTTTTAAGGATTATATCTCCAAGATGTTCGTTCAAAATAGAATCGTCTGGCAGAGCTGCGAGAGCCTCTCTAATGTATTTCTCTGCTTCATCAATCTGACCTTTTAGGAAAAGATACCATCCCATACTGTCTTTTATATATGGGTCTGGTTTTATCTTTAGGGCCTGTGAAATAAGTTTCCCTGCTTCTTCCAGCCTTTCGTAATCCATCTTTCCTGTTTTCTCACTCTCCATTCTGAGATATTCGCATAAAATATATCCCTTGAGATTCAAGTACATTGGGTCAGATGGGTTCTCCTGAAGGAGTTTATCTGCCTCCATAAGTGCCTCATATACTTTACCAGATTCATACAATAAAATAGCCTTTGTGTAAATGAAACTGTTTCTTTTACTTTCGAATCTTTTTTCAAAGTCCTCAGATAGTTTCAGAGCAGAATTGTAATCTTCTTTTTCTCTATATACATAAACTATTGATTGGGCAATTTGCGGAGTTATCATATCTTTATCTATTTGCTCAATAAACTCGATGGCCTTGAGCGGGTTCATTTCTTTAAGTGCGTCTATCTTCCCTGCTATAGCATCAGCATAAAAATCAGATTTCTCATCAAACTTACTGTATTCTTCATAGGCTTCTTCAAATTTCCCAAGCTCGTGCAAAGACATAGCCTTCATAAGAGAAATCAATTCAGAAGCCCTTTTATCGCTCAAAACTTTCCTTACCGAATCAGCATTACTGACTATATCTGAATATCTCTTTGCTCTGAAAAGAACTCTTATCCAATCAAAAAGAATTTCCGGTTCCCTTAGCTCACGAGTTATCTCCTCCATATAGTCCACTGCTTCATCATTCATTCCCTCATCAAGAAGGAAATCTACAAGCTCCCTTTTTATTGAAATAGAAGGATTAATTCTATCTGCTTCCTTAAGTATATCTATAGCTTTTTTATTCTCACCTTGTTCCTTATATATATCCACAAGTTCTTTCAAAGTAGCTTCATCGTATACTCCCTGTTTTACAATCTTCTCAAATTGTTTCTTTGCATTTTCTTTATCTCCAAGACTTTTCAAAACATTGCCATATATCATTGTAGCAAAGAGATTATTCGGTCTTTTAGATAGAAAAACTTCACAAATATCTTTGACTCTCTGTAAATTTCCTTGCCTTATATAATTCATTACT
Source organism: Candidatus Calescibacterium sp. (assembly GCA_025060505.1). GTDB lineage: Bacteria > Calescibacteriota > Calescibacteriia > Calescibacteriales > Calescibacteriaceae > DRWZ01. Next base: position 50,860 of record JANXBU010000003.1, on the reverse strand, counting down.
ATAATACGAAAGAGATCTTCGTCAGATGGAAACTTTGAAAAATAGTATTCAATCACATCATTTGCTCTTTTCTGCTCACCTAATCTTACAAACAGATAAAATGATTTTTCAGCTTCCCGTGGATTTGAAACATAAAGTGTAAGTCTCTCGGTATAAATCTTTGCTTCGTCTAATTTTTTCAATCTGAATTTCAAAACAGCTAAATCGTAATAAGGTGTAAAACCAAGACTCTTCCCGCTCTTTTCTGCGTAATCTACCAGGAACTCCAATTTCTCCTCAGCTTGTTTCAGTCTTCCTGAAGTAATATCATATTGTGCCTGAAAATAGAGAGAAACTTCATCATCAGCATATATTTTATCTTTTACATAAAGATTTGGTTTCTTGGAACAAGAAAACAAAAAGCCTACGACGAAAACAAGAAAAAATAAACCTTTTCTTTTGTGTACAGACATAGTAAAAAATTAACAATAAAGAATATAGAAATCCACAAATTATGAATTTTGACAAATTATCGGAATAGCGAGATTTTTGATTCTGGGTTCCTTGATAAAAGCTTATGATAAGAGCTCTTTTAGTAATATGGCATCTGATTCAAGAGATGGGCTTTCACATATAATTATTCCCTCTGCTCTGCTTTCAAGCAGCGCCTGGGCTAATCCCCTGTAATCAAATCCAGACTCAGAAAAGTTAAGATGCCTTATCTCACCGGTTTTCCCAAACTGAATCCCCTCAACGTGACAGTGCATATCTTTCAGAGCAGAATCTCCAAGCTCCTTCCAAAAGTTCTCAATAACTCTCATAAAACCATCATATCCGTTTACCTCACCTCTTGACCTTGAATAGATGTGAGCAAAATCTATACAGATCTTCAATCCTTCTATTTCTTTGCAAAGTTTTATAAGCTCTTGAATTGAACCAAACTGAAATGTTTTTCCAGCAGTTTCTGGTCTGAGTTCTACTTTATACCCATTCTTTCTTGAAAATTCTAGAATATCTGAGATCGCTTTTTTGACTATTTTGAAAGTTTCTTCTGGATTTTGTTTGAAGTAATAAGCTGGATGAAACGCGATAGACTTTATACCAGCAAGTTCAGCTATTTTCAGGGTGTGAATAAGAACAGATTTTGACATTTCAACCTTTTCTGGGTTTCCAAGATTCAAGAAATAAGGAGCGTGAGCTGTGAGAACTACATTGTAGTTATCTTTCATTTCCTTCACATAAATGGTTTTCTCTGGCTTCAGATATACACCATTTACGAATTCAAGCTCCATTGCGTCAAGTTTTAATTCCCTTATAGTTCTTATTCCAGCAGATGTTGGATCCTCTCCATTTTTTGGAACAGTTGAATGGGGAATACCTGCAGTTCCAACAAAAAACCTCTGCATAAATTCAAACTCCTTTCATGTTTAGTAAAATTCGTCTATTTTTAATTTCAATTCTTAATCAACACAAAACCAACACTATCTTTGATAATTTTATTAGATATACAAACACAGAAATTTTTACAAAATATTGCTCAGATGATAGGTAAAAATAGAGGAAGAAAAACAAAAATATTACTTATCTTTGCACTCGGATTTGAGTTCATTGGACTTATTCTTGGTGGGAGTTTTGCTGGCCATCTCATTGGGAAGTTCTTAGGATGGCAATCAGGAGTTGGAGAAGCTGTTGGAACACTGGTGGGACTTGCTATAGGTATAATAGCAACATACAGGATACTGAAGATTTTGATGAAAGCAAAAGAGAAGGATTGAAGAGCTTTCAAGTTGATAGGTAAATTCAAAGAACAGTTTTCATAAAATTCAACACATAAATCCAAGTTTTCAAAGCTATTTTATGCCAAATATTGAAAGTCATTTTTCAATCTATTTATTGCGGATTCAATGAATGAAGTTTTATACTTCTGAAATTCCTTTGGAACTATAACATAGAAATTATCGCTTATAGAACCATTGAGTATCTGTTCTGCAATCTTTGATTTAGTTTCCATCTGGTGAACTTTAAGAAGCATTTGAATAAAGATGTTCTCAATTTCTTCATCTATATCTTTAAGAAAGACAAATTCAGGGTTGATAAGTTTTTTAAGAGATTTGTCTTTGATTATAAATGCAATTCCGCCAGTCATACCAGCACCGAGATTCTTTCCGACTTCACCAAGAATCAACGAAGCTCCATTTGTCATGTACTCAAGACAGTGATCTCCTGCTCCCTCAACAACTGCAAAGACTCCGGAATTTCTGACAGCAAAACGCTGGCCTGCTCTACCCCTTACAAAAAGGTATCCACCAGTTCCCCCGTATATCGCAACATTTCCTATCCCCATAAGGTTATCCTTATGAGGTATTATGTTTATATGTCCTCCAGAGATTGCCTTACCGACATAGTCGTTAGCCACACCGTAAAGATTGAATTTTATACCTCTGACAAGAAAGGCTCCAAAGCTCTGACCAGCAAATCCCTCAAAGTCAATAACAACTGAGTTCGGTTCAAGACCTTTCTTTATAGAAACTCCATCACCCCAGTTCTTCGCTATTATTCCAGATAAAGTCGCTCCAACAGACCTGTGAATATTCCTTATCTGATACTTCAGATTAACCTTTCTACCTAATTCCAGAAGAGGAAGAGCATCTTTTACTATTTTAGAGTTCAGGTCTTCTTCTGGATTCTCTGGTCTATCGTTTCTTCCCTTAGGTTCGTGAGATACAGAACTTAAAATTTTCCTTATTCTCTCATCAAGCTTATCAGATATTCCATTCTCTGGCATCTCTACTATGAATGGGTTCTCACCTTCTTCCGCTATTCTCAGATAAAGAGATTTGAGATAATCTACGTTTATTTCTTTTGAGCTTTTTGGAACCTTTACGCCCCTTGGTTTTATAAGGTCTATCCTCCCGATGATCTGATCAAGTGATCTAGCACCGAGTTTAGCAAGAATTTGTCTTACCTCTTCGGCAACAGCAATGAAGTATCTTTCTATTCTTTCTGGCGAACCCGGAAATTTCTTTCTGAGATCTTCTCTTTGTGAAGCTATACCAACTGGGCATGTGTTCAGGTGACACTGACGAGCCATAATGCATCCTATTGCTATCATTGCGGAGCTTCCAAACCCATACTCGTTTGCTCCAAGAATTGCTGCTTTTATAACATCCCAGCCGTTCAGAAGTCCGCCATCAACTCTTATTCTTACTCTATCTCTTATGTTGTTCCATATCAGAATAGCGTTTGTTTCTATCAACCCAAGTTCCCATGTGTTTCCCGCATTTTTTATTGAGCTAGATGGCGAAGCTCCGGTTCCACCCTCATCACCAGCTATATGTACAGTATCTGAGTATGCTTTCGAAACACCGGAAGCAATTATTCCAACTCCAGCGCTTGAAACAAGTTTCACAGAAACCCGCGCAAAAGGATTAACCTTTTTGAGGTCGTATATAAGCTGAGCTAAATCTTCTATTGAATATATATCATGGTGTGGTGGTGGAGAAATAAGAGATATTCCGGGAACCGTTCTTCTTACCTTAGCAATAGTCTCGTTTACTTTTATCCCCGGAAGCTGCCCACCCTCCCCGGGTTTTGCACCCTGAGCTATTTTTATTTCAAGCTCCCTACAATTTACAGCATACTCGGTTGTCACTCCAAATCTTCCAGAAGCAATTTGTTTCATTGAAGAGTTTGCCCAATCTCCATTCTCGTAAGGTTCAAATCTACGCGGATCTTCTCCACCTTCTCCACTTCCCATATTAGCACCTATTCTGTTTACTCCTATTGCAAGCGTCTCATGAGCTTCTGGTGAAAGAGCTCCGAATGACATTGATGAAACATAGAATCTTTTCAGAATACTTTCAACTGGCTCAACTTCATCCAGCGGAATTGGATCACCAACAGGCAAAACATCAAAAAAGTCCCTGACTTTCGATGGCTCTCGCGATGAGACTTGCTCAGTGAATTCTTTGTAGTAGTTGTAATCGCCCGTTTCTGTAAACTTGTGAAGAGGTCTGAAAACATAAGGATTTTTCATATGATATTCTTTGTCTCTTATGAACTTGAAGAAACCAAGATTAACAAGTCTTGGACTTGTATCCTTGCTCCAGTTATAGAACTCAGAGTAGTCCCTCGCTATGTGTTCAAAGTCAAGACCATCGTGAGTAAACCAAGCTGGGGTTCCATCAAAACAGGTATGAACTACTTTGTGTGAGAGACCTATTATCTCAAAAATCTTTCCTCCTCGGTAGCTTGAGAGAACAGAGATTCCAATCTTGCTCATTATTTTCTTTATACCTTTCTCAACAGCTGATTTGTAGTTTTTTATAAGCTTCATTTTATCATCTACCTGAACGGATTTCCCAATGTGTTCTTCTTTGAGGTTATAAGCGGTGTAGAAAGCAAGATAAGGAAGTATAGCATCGGCACCGTATCCGAGCAAGCAGGCAAAGTGGTGTTCCTCCCTTGGTTCTCCGGTATCAAGAATTATTGAACATTTGAGCCTCAAGCCTTCCTTTATGAGAGTTGAATGAACAGCCCCAACACAAAGCAAAGGAGAGATAAGAGCTTTTCCTCTATCACCAGCAGCTCTATCTGAAAGTATAACGAGCTTTACTCCATCGTCTCTTACAGCTTTCACAACATCTGAAACAAGATTCATTAGATTCACCTCAAGAGAATTCCTATCGTAAGCATCGTAGGTCATCTCAAAAACTCTGTACGAAAAGATCTGCTTGAGTTCCTCAAGATTCTTTTCAGTTATTATTGGACTATCTAACCTGACTAAATTTCTTGTATCAAATTGATCAGTTTCAATAGGATTCAATTTTTCACCAATAGTTGTTGTGAGAGACATGACTATGGATTCTCTATATGCATCTATTGGTGGATTTGTAACCTGAGCAAATCTCTGCTTGAAATAAGAGTATATATTTCTCGGAACCTTCGACATGAATGCAAACGGGGTATCATCTCCCATAGAGTAAACTGATTCTTGTGACTTGAAAGCCATATCTTTCACGAATCTTTCTATGTCCTCCTCTGTGTATCCAAAAGCTTTTTGCTTTCTCAGAAGTTCTTTCTCATCTGTCAGCAAGTAAGGAAATGAATCTACCTCGACATCTGTTTTTATCTTCTTTACGTCTTTGGTGAAATCAACGTATTTTCTTGCACCAGCAATTTTCTTTTTTATCTCTTTATTCCGGTATATTTTTTTGTCACTGAAATCGAAAAAGAGCATTTCTCCGGGTCCGAGTCCTCCGATTTCATCAAAATTTTTATAAGGAATTTCAGAGACTCCAAGCTCAGAGGCAAATATGAGAATACCAGAATCAGTTATACCATATCTTGCTGGTCTCAGACCATTTCTATCAAGGCAAGCACCAACTCCTGTATAATCACAAAATACAAGAGCGGCTGGACCATCCCAAGGTTCAAGAAAATAGTCGTGATATTCAAAAAAAGCCCTAACATCATCACTCATATCATGAACTACTTCATAAGGTTCTGGAACAAGCATAGACATTGTAGAAACAATATCAGCTCCGGAAAGGTAGATTATCTCAACTGCGTTGTCAAGCATAGATGAGTCGCTTCCTTCACTCCATATGATTGGTTTTAGAAGTTCTATTTCTTCTTTGCTCCAGAATTTTGATTCTTTCAAAGCTTTCTCTCTTGATTCCATCCATTTGATGTTACCCAAAAGAGTATTTATTTCTCCGTTATGAGCAATATACCTGAAAGGCTGAGCTATATCCCATCTTGGATGGGTGTTCGTACTGTATCTTTGATGGAAAAGACAAAAACTTGTTTCATAGTCTGGATCTTGGAGATCAAGGTAGAATTTATCTATCTGGGTTGAAATAAAAAGTCCTTTGTACACTATCTTCTTGGCGGATATTGATGGCACATAAACTTTAAGCCTATTTTCTCTCGCTATCTTTTCAGCGTACTTTCTGAGAATGAAAAGTTTTCTCTCAACTTCCTTTAAGTTCTGCTCAGAGTAAGAGAGCAAAAGATGTTTTATATTCGGTTTTGAAGAAAGAGCAATTTCTCCGAGAGCAGAATCATCTACTGGAACATCTCTCCAACAAACTGGATTTAATCCGATTTTTCTTGCAAAATCTTCTATGCTTGGTTTAAGAAATTTTTCGGAACCTCCGAAGAAGAAAAAGACTCCGACAGCAATTTTGTTTTCATCCAAGTTATATTTCTTAACTTCTTTTTTGATGATTTTTTTTGGTATCTCTGTAAGTATCCCCGCACCGTCTCCAGTTTTTCCGTCAGCAGAAACAGCTCCTCTGTGAACCAGATTTTTTACAGATTCTATACCTATATCTAAGATTTTTCTGGATGCTTTTGTAGATAAGTCAGCTACGAATCCAACCCCACAAGCAGATTTTTCTTTGAAACCAAACATATTTACCCTCCTCGTTCATACCAATCTATATTAATTGGAAGATAAAAATGAATTCTAATTTTCTACTTGCTTCACCAAAAATTAAAAAAACAAGAATAAAAGGGAAAAAGAAAGATATAAAATCTTGCAGTTCATTACGATGATGTAGATTTTCCTACATATAAAGGATTATGAAAGAGAACAACAAAAGAAAAGAAAAGAAAAGAGTTGAAGATAAAAAATCATATATAAACAAGCTTCCATCGGTTGTTCATGGCGGCAAGCTCAAATCGAGATATTTTCCTGAGTACAAGCTAAAAGAAAACATCGCCCAAATTCAGATAACTCGCCGGGAGTGGTGTGATTTACAGATGATGGGAATCGGGGTTCTGAGTCCACTTGAAGGATTTATGAACAAAAAAGATTACTTTGAGTGCATAAAAAATATGAGATTACACAATGGAATAATCTGGAGTATTCCCATAACACTTTCTGTGAAAGATGAAGATTATCAGAGAATAAAAAAATCAGACGAAATCTATCTTTATTACAATGGAAAAGTTTATGGTTCTGTTGAAGTAGAGGAAATCTACAAGGCAGATAAGGAAAAAGAATCTCTGCTTGTATATAGAACACAGTCGGAAGAGCATCCATCTGTTGCATATTTGAAGTCAATCGGAGATAGATATATTGGTGGAAAAGTAAAGCTTTTTGAATTAGATGATCTCGGTTTTCCGGATCTCTTCTTCACACCTGAGCAAACACGCACCGAATTTGTAAAAAGAGGATGGAGAAAAGTCGTTGGATTCCAGACAAGAAATGCTCCGCACAGAGGACACGAGTATATTCAGAAGTGCGCCTTAGAAATATGCGACGGTCTTTTTCTAAATCCTCTGGTTGGAGAAACTAAAAAAGATGACGTTCCAGCTGATGTGATAATAAAATCATATAAGATACTTGTTTCGAAATACTACAGACCAGATAGAGTTTTCCTTGGAGTTCTGCTTTCAGCTATGAGATATGGTGGTCCAAGGGAAGCAGTTCATCACGCTATAATGAGAAAAAACTACGGATGCACCCACTTTATAATAGGAAGAGATCACGCTGGATACAAGAATTTCTACGGCCCCTACGATGCACACAAGATATTTGAGAATTTAGATTTGGGAATAGAAATCTTATTTTTTGAGAATTCTTTCTGGTGCAGATCTTGCGGAAGTATGACATCAGAAAAAGTTTGCCCTCACGACGAATCTCAGAGAGTAAGTATATCTGGAACTCAAGCAAGACAAATGTTTTCAGAAGGAAAAATTCCATCCGAAGAATTTATGCGCTCTGATATATCACAGGTTCTTATAGAATACTATAAACAGCTAACCTAATCAACTGAAACAAGAAATCTTCAAATTTAAAATCAATCAAACTGGGGAAAATATTTCATATATAGTTACATTTTGAAAAATCTGTATCAAGACATTTTGCTGTATAATGTTTAAAAAACGATATGAAAGAACAGAGGAAAACAGATATAAGAGATAAAAGAAGAATAAAGGAAATCAGAAGAGAACAAAGAAGGCGAGAAGAGAGATCAGATGAGAAAATCAGGAGAGTCGAAATGGCAGATGATAAATCAGATGGTTTAAACATTGATTCAGTATTAAAGATAATTCCATTCATACTTTATGTCGTAATGATCCCCCTTTACAAATACCAGATAGAATATGTTTGGTCAAAGATCGCTTGGGGTTATGTTTCTATGGCGCTTTTTGGAGCAGTTATAACATACATTTACTGGAAGAACAAAAATATATTTTTCAATTTTCCAAGAACATTTTTATTAGTCTTTGCTTTTCTTATATATGGAGTTCTAAGTGCCCTTTGGGCAACAAATCCTTACAAAACACAGAACCTTGCAGTTATGATAGGTCCCGGAATTCTAGCATATCTTGCTTCCCAAACTCTGAACTCAAAAGAAATAAGGATCATATCAATCTTTATAGCAATAACATCTGCTATAGTTTCTGGATACGGAATACTTCAACTAATCGGTGTTTACCCGATGCCACCAGATCAGTATGGAAACCCGAATCCTATAACTACATTTGGGCTTTCCAACTTTGCTGTTGAGTATCTTCTTTTGGCATTTTCACTAGTCATTGGTTTTTCCTTTGCCGAAAGAGGTCCGATGAAGTATCTATTTATAACTTCAAGTTTAATAAACTTCATCTATATATTTGGGGCAAAGAACAGAGCTGGATGGGTTGGTATGGCAACTATTCTGGCAGGTTTTTCTCTAATATACACTTTACAGAAAATAAGATATGGAACCGATGTAAGAAAGGTTCTAAGATATACCGGAGCCACTCTGGTAATTTTAGCTTTACTTTTTGCTGCATTCTTGAATTTCACAGATTATGGTAAGCAGATATCTGGAAGATTAAAGTCATTCGTTCAGGTTGGTCCTGGGTCTTCTGTTACAACGAGGTTGATGGCGTGGAACGCTTCATACGAGATGATGAAAGATAGTCCGATCTTTGGTGTTGGAGCAGGGAACTACGAAATTCTTTCATGGAAATACGCTCCACGATTGCTTGATGAAGCTACAATGTTCACAAATACAAGAGTGGACAAAGCTCACAACGAATATGTTCAAATAATGGCGGATTTGGGAATAGTTGGATTCTCAATATTTCTCGGAATAATCTTCATAGTTTTTTCATTGTACTTAGATATTTTTAGAGACGGAGGAGAAAAAAATAAACAATATCCTTTCTTTGTAGCAACTGGCATAATACTTGGAATAGTTTCTACATTAGCGGGAGCTTCGTTCAATTTTTCCTTACAGTGGCCTGGTTCTGTTACACACTTTTGGCTCTTTATTGGCTTTCTTGAAGTGATACGGTCTGATGTAAAAAATGAGCAGAAGATAGAATTATCTCCAAGAAACAAAATAATATACTTGATCCCTGGTTTGTTTTTTATAGTAGCTTCTCTGGGAGCTCCGTGCAAAGATGGAATACCTGGATGCCAGTCCGGAGTATGCTTGTGGAGAAAAATCTGCAGAATATCTCCTGGATTCTTCACTGCAAGAAACTTCACACTTGCGGAGGTTTATTATAGATACGGTCAATTCTACAAAAGAATGAGAAACTTTGCTGTATCTGAGCGATTTTATATCGCTTCTCTGAATTATGAAAACCCAGCCGAAAGAACATACTATGATATGGCTTATCTGTACCTCGCTATGAATGGAGGAGTTATAGATCAGAAAGTACTTGATCTTCTTGAAGGAACTTTGAAACTTGTGCCATATTTCGGTAAAGGAAGAAGAGAACTCGGAAAAATGTATATACAGATAGGGCAGATAGATAAAGGTATAGAATATACTCTGAGATCAACTGATTCGAATCCAGCAAATATTCCCGAAGCATACTCCACCGTAGCAAACGCATATATAATGAAAGGAGACTATGATAAAGCAATTGAATATGCACAGAGAGCAATTTATGAAATAGATAATTCTCCATCTAAGAAAAGATATGGTTTATCTGTACCCGAAATTGTTTTCAATGAAGCAGAAGTAAGATTTTTATCATACTTTGTTCTTGGAACAGCTTATACAGCAAAGAAGAACTATGATAAAGCAGAGGAGTATCTAAAATTATCTCTTTCAATAAAACCAGATAATCCGAGAGTGATAATAAATCTCGCAACACTTTATATAAACGAAGGAAAATTTGATGAAGCAGAAAAAATTCTGAACTCTTTTGAGCCAAGAGATGATAACGAAAAAGCAGCTAAACTCTTCAATTTAGCTTCCCTATACGCCGCAAAAGGAGAAAAAGAAAGAGCAATAGAATTTCTCACCGCAGCTTCATCTGTTAGACCAGAGATAATTAACAAAGCATTCCAAGACATAAATCTGAAAAAATATTTAACGGAAGAAAGTAAGTAAAAAATCAAATTGATAATAATAAAATATCAAATTAGTAATACATAAAAAATCACGGTTACAGAAAAACAAGAATGAAAATCTTGAAATTTCTGAAACAAAATAAAGATCAAAGCAGATTCTACTTCTTTCTGTACTCAAGAACTTGTGGTATGAAACAGAATCCTTGAACCTCTCTTGGAAACCCCTTGACTATCATATCTGCATCTTCAAACCTCTCAGGTATATCGTCTCTGAACTCCTGTTTGCTTTCAAATCTCCACGTTGTAGGTTTTATATCCCCAAGATCAAGCTCAGACAAAGTATTGTAAAACTGAATAATTTTCTCCACCTGCCTTTTGAAATCTTCTTTTTTATCTAAAGGAATATCAAGAGCACAAAGCTCCAAAATTTCCTCAAACTCCATAAGTATTTCTTATCTCCTCTGATAACAGGCAAGCGAATTTCTGATTTTTTATAGTGCGACAATGAAAATATGTCATCTGAAATATTCCAACCAAAACAAATTCAAAGGATTCTATAACTATACAGTAATTAGGTACCTAGCGAGAAAGGTGAAAAATATACTAATAATTACAGGTCTCGGATTTCTGATAAGAATTATTTTCTTTTTCTCCTATATATCGGAAGATCCTAAAAGAGCGTTTTACACAATAGATTCTTACACATATGAGTTTCCAGCTATAAATCTTATAGAGAAGAAAAAATATATAAATGACTGTCCAAGAGAAATTCCAGAGGACTTCCCCGAAAAATGTGTTCCATCAAATGAACCAGAAATATACAGACCACCCATATATCCACTGTTTATAGCTATACACTACATATTATTTGGAGAAAGAAGAGAAATCGTTATCTTTTCTCAAAACATTGTAGATTCTCTGAAAATACCTGTTATATACCTGATCTCAAAGAATTTGGGCCTGGTAGGAATATACTCATTTGTTCCGTCTATAATATACGCCGTTTCACCTTCAGCGACAGTTTTCACTCAGACATTTATGACAGAAACACTTCAAGGATTCCTCTTATTGATGATCGTGCTTATTTTAGTATCCGGAAATATTTCAGTAAAAAAGTCTTCGCTTGCAGGATTTTTATCTGGTATTTTATCTCTACTCCACCCTCTTTGGTTTTTCTTTTCTATCGCACTACCCTTTTTAACCTTAATCCTCTCCAGAAAAATCAAAAACTTTATATTTTGTGGGATTGCAGCTTTTCTGGTAATCTCACCTTGGATAATCAGGAACTATATGATATGGAAAATTCCGATCTTTCGCCCCGGAGCGCATGTTTTCTTCTGTGAAATAAGAGATAAAATGTATAAAGGAAAATGGATAAAACTTGAGAGACAACAATTTGATCTTGAAATCCTAAACAAAGCTTCCGAAAGATTTGGATGGAACACTAAATTTGAAAACGATGAGCAAGTACAAAATTATAACTTTGATCTCACAAAACAAACTCAAATAGCAAACATATGTAGAGAAGAGATTGTTAAAAAATTCTGGAAATACCCAATTGAAATACATATCGCAGGATTTATAAGATTACTTCCACCCTTCGGTATAGCTCAACTTTATTACATGACTACAGGGAACATAAAACCATCCTCACAAGAAATGACAAGATATATAATACCAAACATACTTGAAGGTAAAATAAAAGAAACATTAGAAGAAATACGAGAAAAGAGATTAAAGCTCCTTCCATTAAAACTTTGGATATTTTACACCCTTGGTTGGCTCATAAGAATATCAACACTGATTCTATCTTTTCTTTCAATCATAAGACCGAAAATGAAGCCAGTAATTTTGCTTTTTATATTCATTTATGGAACTTTTATTGTGACAACCTTTGAGTCAGCTCAGCCAAGAAGATTTTATACAGTTGAGCCGATTTTATCTATACTTTCTGTTGTTGGTCTAATAAATTTCCTTGGTTTAATCCGAAGGAATCAAGATCAGCGTAATATTTCCCACCAAAAAGAAGAGAAATAGCTTTAGCTTCTCGCATCCATTTTTCAACCATATGATCTTTAACAAAACCATGTCCTCCCAAAATTTGCACCCCCCAGACGGTAAATTTCTCAGCAAGCTCAGCGGTATAAGAAAATGAATCAGCACATATCTGCTCAAAATTTTCTTGGCCAGAATCTAAGGACCAAGCAGATCTCCAAGCACACAGATCTGCTATTGAAACTGAAATGGAAAAATCAGAAAGAGCAAAAGCCAAACCTTGATGATGAGCTATTTTCTTTCCAAAAGCTTCCCGTTCAACAGCATACTGGGATGCATAGTCAAAAGAAGCTCTCAGAATACCAGAAAGAATTGCGGTAAGATAAACCCTGATAACGCTTACAAATCTCTTATAGTTTATACGAGAAGAATAAAGAGGAGACGAATTTTCAAGATTTACTTCATTCAACCCAACGGCATCTAAAGCGAGTGGCTTTTTTGATACAATGTCAAATTCGTCAAAAATAAAAAATTCATCTCCTTTGATGAGAGCGAACTTACTTATATTCTTGCCTAAAACAGCCCACGCTTTGCCTGAGAATTTCTGATTCCTTATAGAAAAATTTCCATCAAAATCTATATATATTCCCCATGGATTATGCATAACTTCTTCTTTGAATTTCGTTTTTGTATCTTTATCTGCATCAATTGATTGGATGAGATGAAGATTTACGGGACTTAGTTCAAGAGAAAGGGTTGTTGCCGCACAACCCCAGCTCATACACTGCAAGGCCAAAACTTTTCTGAATAATCCATATCCAAAGCCACCGAGTTCCTCTGATATATCCATTAATCCAAAACCAAGTTCGCTATATTTTCTCTTTATCTGATCACTGACTCCTTCCTTCTCTGCTTTCCTACTTTGCTCTCTTAGAATCTTTCCAAAATCCTCCGCTGTTTTCTTTATGATCTTTTCCTCTTCAGATAACTCAAAACTTATCATAATACGAAACCTCCATATATTTTTTCGAAATTAATTCTATATTTGTGAGATTACACATAGACTCAATCATACAATTTATCAATTTTCGTAATCATGTATCATTAATCAATATCTGAACTCTTGGATATTTTTTTTCAACAGCCGAACTTATAGCTTCATTTACTTTCTCAAATTCAAACACAGCAAATATTTTGTCAAAAGGAAATTTGTCTTTGTTTCTTTGGATAAAGTTGTATGCCATAACAATACTGTGAGAACTATACAGAGAAACACCTTTTATAGTTATGTTCTCACCAATCCAAACAGAAGGATCTGCATCAAATTTTTGCTTTGGATTCACGGCTCCCATAACTAAGTATCTTCCACCTCTTTTTATGTACTTCATTCCTTCTTTTATAGCTATCGGCGTTCCAGCAAGCTCTACAACAACATCTGCTCCCCCTCCGGTTACCTCTTTTATTTTTGATACTCTCTCCCTAAAATCTCCGTTAAGATTTACAGTATAGTCTGCTCCGAAATCTCTTGCGAGCCCCAGTCTATTTTCAACAGAGTCAACAACAACAACTTTTGAAGCTCCCATATCTTTTGCAACAGCTGTAGCAAGAAGTCCAAGCCCTCCTGCGCCCTGTATGACAACACTTTCACCATATCTTAAACCTATCTGATTGAGTCCGAAGATCACCTGTGAAAGAGCGCAATTCACAGCAGATGCATATTTAACAGGGATATCTGAAGGAACAGCATAGAACTTCTGTCCAGCTCTTATAACATAAAACTCAGAAAAAGCACCGACAAAATAGGGAGGTTTTTCGGCTTCTCGCAGAACGGAAAGAAGAGATCTAAAACAAGCATATTCTCTCCCATCAGAACATAGGTGACAAGATCCACAACCTTTATAATATACGGGAGAAACAATCGTGCCCTCGGATATAGGATTGCCTAGACTATCTGTTTTTACTCCTTTTCCTATTTTAAAAACTCTGCCAACAAATTCATGTCCAAGAACGATCGGATAAAATAGTCCTCCAAAAGCTGAAAAGGCTTCTCCTTTGAACATGTGTATGTCTGAACCGCATATATTTGTTCTCAGGCACTCAATTACAACTTCTCCGTCCTGAGGATCTGGAACCTGATACTCCCTGAATTCAAGTGGTTTACCTACTTCATAAAGTACTGCAACTCTTCCTTTTTTCATATATATCCTCCCATTAAAGATAAGGTATAACTTTTTCCATAAAGAGTTTCATTGAGTTTTTAACCTCTGCGGTATCCATAGCTCCCATGTTGAAACCACCAATAAAGAAATTAGCTCCGGTCTCCTTACACACAGAAAGTGTATCTATAACTCTTTTTGGATCACCCCACGCAAGTGGAGTATAATTTGGGTTTCCGCACAGAGTTTCAAATGTTATGGGTTCATTCTCTTTTATCTCATGCCTTCTGTCCTCTGGCCAAGTTTCCATAATCTTTTTTGCAAGATGTTTGTAAAGATGCTCTCCACCGTAGAAAAAAGCCATAACTGTTTTCATAAAGAAATTTTCTGCAAGTTCTCTGGCTCTTTTATCAGACTTATCGACATATATCCACTTGAAAAATATTCTGTATTTTGCTTTTTCAAAGCCGTTTTCCTGTGCAACTTTGTCATATAGTTCAAACACATGAGAAAGTTCATACGGAGAAAATCCAGCTGCTGGGATTACACAGAAATTGTGCTCGGCCGCCCAAATTATCTGGTCATCTCTTGCAGTTGTTATGAATACTGGTGGATGGGGTTTCTGAAGAGGTTTTGGCTGAATTTCAACACCCTTTATTTTAACAAACTGACCTTCATAGTCAACCTTGCCATCGGTCCAGCATTTTACACAAAACTCTATTTGTTCTCTCATTATTTTCCAGTTATCTTTTATACTGAGACCAAATGGTTCAAATTCGTATGATCTATATCCGGAGCCAACTGAGAAAACAACTCTACCCTCCGAGAACTGATCAAGCATCGCAACCCGTTCAGCAAGTCTTATGGTTTCATTCAGAGGTGAGACTACAACCATAGGCCAAAGTCTTATTTTTTTTGTTCTGGCAGAAACCCAAGATAAAAAGTCAAGTACATCCGGCATTATTCCGTAGTGAGCAGAAAAATGATGCTCAGCTGGACACACAGCTTCAAAACCTAATTCTTCTCCATATACAGCCTCTTCGACCGCCTCCCTATATGCCTGCCCTGGTGTCTTTACACCGAGTGTCTCAAAAAGATAAAATAGACCAACTTTCATTTTCTTCCTCCCAATAAAAAGTAAAGTGTATAGTTTCAATTTACACTTTTTACAAAAAATTAATAATCAAAAATCTATTGAATCTTTTTGTGATCGATTATATAATAGAATAAAACAAGTATAATAAAACAAGATTTATCGGAACTTGGACATCCTAGGAAACATAAAAATGACCTAAAAAATTAACATTGGATTTACTCTGTTGTAGATATGAAATTTCCTTTACAAAGATTCACCCTGAAGCCAAAACAACACCGTATAGGAGTATTAAAACTATACGAGATTACATTCTTTCTTCAAGATATTTTGATATAGAGAATATATCTATAACGAGAACAGGCTCTCCTTCAGCAGAAATAGTTGCACCAGCAATACCAACAGCTTTCACTCCACTTACTGTTTTTACAGCGATCTCCTCAGATGAAACAACAGAATCAACAAGAATACCGATTCTCTTTTCTGCAACTCCTGTTACAACCAAATGATACATATCTGAACTTCCATTTTCAGGTATACCAAAAATTCTACCAAGATAAACAACTGGTAGGAGATTGTTTCTCCAATTTATAACGGCCTGACCGCTCGCGTACTTGAGTTCTGATCTTGAAATCCTTGTTATCTCCACAACAGATGAAAGAGGTATAAAGAATTGAGAGCTGTTGCAGGCAACCTTGAGTGTGTTCATAATACCAACGGTAAGAGGAAGCTTCATTGTTATTTTCGTTCCTTCACCGAGAGCGGTTTGAACATCAAGGGTTCCCTTGAGCTCCACTATTTTACCCTTCACAACATCCATCCCGACTCCTCTTCCAGATAGTTCAGTAGCTTCATCCTTTGAAGAGAAACCGGGGATAAAAATAAGATTTATTATGTCTTTCTCGCCCATAGACTCAAGCTGCTCCGGAGTTATTATACCTTTTTGAAGAGCTTTTTTTCTTATCTTCTCTATATCTATACCTCTACCATCGTCCTCAACTTCTATCACAACATTGTCACCTTCATAGTACGCACGTAGATATATCTTACCTTCAGGTGATTTTCCAAAAGCTATTCTTTCTTCTGTTCTTTCTATTCCGTGATCTATTGAATTTCTTATAAGATGAATTAGTGGTTCTTCAAGCTCATCTACAATAGATCTATCAAGCTCTGTATCCTCTCCCTGTATAACAAGTTCAACTTTTTTGCCGAAGTGTCTTGCAAGGTTTCTAACTGTTCCGGGGAATTTTGAGAAAAGGGTCTTCAGAGGTATCATACGCATCTTCATCACAGAGAAACGAAGCATGGAGATTATCTTATCCATATTAGCGACTATTTCGGAAAGTCTCGATACATCTGCATCTCTTGGATATTTTTCCTCAACCTTCGGCAGAACATTTAGTACAAAGTTCCTTTCAAGAATAAGCTCCTCAGAAAGAGCCAAAACCTCGTCTATTTTCTGAGTAGCAACCCTTATTGTTTCATAGGCAAATTTCTTTTTTTTCTTATCTTCCTCCGGTGTAGTCTTTTTCTCCTCTTTTTCTTCTTTCCTTTCTTCTGCTTCTTCTTCTGTTTTCTTTTCAAATTTTTCAGATCTGATTTCGGGGGTTTTCTGTTTTTCATAAAAAGACACACCTTCACGCAGATCTAATTTTTCTTCTATCTTTGGAACTCCCTCCTCCTTTTCAATGACCCATTCTTTTTCTGCTTTCTCTTCTTCAGTTTTTTCTATTTTTTTCTTTTCTAAATTTTCTACTTCCCTCGTTTGATCTATTCCAGAAATACTTCTCATTATTTTGTCTATTTTCGATATTTCCGGAGATATATCTATATCTCCTTCTGCACCGGAAAGATATATATTTTCTGTAAGAGTTTTGAGTTTTTCAAGCGAATCAAAAACAGTATTTATGATATCTTCGGTAAACGAGATTTTTTCATCTCTTATTTTTGCCATAAGAGATTCCGTTTTGTGAGAGAGTTCAACAGTTTTTTCAAGTCCTAAAAACCCGGCAGCACCTTTGATTGTGTGCCAGCTTCTGAAGAGTGAATTTACAAGTTCTTCTTGGGAACCCTCTTTTTTTTCTATTGCAAATAGCGTTTCCTCTATCTTCTGGATTATATCTCTAGCCTCTGCTATGTACTGAGATATGTACTCTTTTAAAGTCTCGTCCCAGCCTTCAATCTCATTTTTGTCATCTGCCATATTTTACATCTAACAATTTTATCTCTAACAAGTAAGGTAACTTAAATGTAAGATTTTACTATTTATTTTAATCATATAATCAGTTTAAATCAATAAGTACAGAGTTTTCTGTCTTCTTGAAAATTTCAAAAGACTTTTTTCAATATTTATTACAAATGCTATGGAAAAGGTATTTTATGTAGCTATTTACTTTGTACTAGCATCAGTCATAGGTCTTGGAATCATCCTTATACATCTTATTTTGTCTGAAAAGCCGAAAGAAAGCCCCCCACAAAAGTTTCTACCTTTTGAAAGCGGAATGATACCTTTTCATGATGCCCGCGGAAGACTGCCTGTAAAATTCTATGTGTTTGCACTCGCTTTCCTTATATTTGACATAGAAGTCGCCCTACTTATTCCTTATATACCTATTGTAAAAGAGCTTGGGATCGTAGGAATTGCAGAAGTTTTGTTCTTTTTACTCGTTCTTTTCTTCGGTTATCTTTATATAAGAGAAGTTGCACTGAAACAGAAAATATAGGCGAAACAAAAAGGTAAAGATTAACAAATGAGCCAAAGTGTAAGAAAAAAACTGCAAAAAACAAAGATCAAAAAAAATGTTGATTTTGAGAAGAAACTCGGAGATAAAATAATTGTTCTAAAAGACAAAAAAATCTATGAATTCAACGAAGAGGGAGCAACTATATGGAAATATATAGATAAGATACCATTACATCAAATATGCAAAGAGATCGCAAAAATAAGAAAACAAAAAGTTGAAGAAGTTCAGAAAGACATTGAAAAGTTTCTGGAAGAACTTTCAAGATTAGGCATTATAACTACTTTGAACAAATAAAACATGAGGGGCAAAGATGACATAATAGTTCAGAAATTTGGAGGAACATCTGTTGCAAACTTTGAAAGGATGAGAAGAGCCGCAGAGCATGTCAAGAGAGCTTATAGTAAGGGACTCGGTGTTGCTGTGGTAGTTTCGGCAATGGCAGGAGAGACAGATAAACTGATAAATCTTGGAAGATCCGCAGTCAAAAGCACATATGATGATGAAATGGATGTACTTGTTTCAACAGGAGAGCAAGTATCATGCGCCATATTTTCCATGATACTGCGTGAGATGGGTATAAAATCGAAATCGTATCTTGGACACCAGATAAGAATAATCACAGATAGCAACTACACAAACGCAAGGATAATCAAGATAGAAACAGAAAAACTACTTTCAGATATACAACAGAAAATAGTTCCAGTAATAGCGGGTTTTCAAGGTGTCACCCCAGATGGGAGAATAACAACCCTTGGAAGAGGTGGATCAGATACAACAGCAGTAGCAATAGCAGCGGCACTGAAAGCTAAGGTCTGCGAAATATATACAGATGTTCCGGGAGTCTTCACAACTGACCCCAATCTAGTTTCATCCGCAAGAAAAATCAATTTCATATCTTATGAAGAGATGGTAGAACTCGCTTCACTTGGAGCAAAGGTTCTGCAAATAAGAAGCGTAGAGATCGCCGCAAGATTTAACCTACCTATCCATGTCAGAAGTACTTTCTCAGATGAAACCGGAACAATTGTTGCATCCGATATAAACAAAATATCTGAAACCCCAATTTAACATTGAAAAACACAAATACATACACATAATTCCAAATGGCTAAGAATTCAGATAAAGCTATGAATTGTGTGAGTCAAGAATTTTTTCTATTTCACTTGTATTCTTTGCCTTTGGAATTTTTCTTGCTATCTCTTGAATTTTCC
Organism: Candidatus Calescibacterium sp.; assembly: GCA_025060505.1. GTDB lineage: Bacteria > Calescibacteriota > Calescibacteriia > Calescibacteriales > Calescibacteriaceae > DRWZ01. Next base: position 31,370 of record JANXBU010000003.1, on the reverse strand, counting down.
GTATATCTTTTACCTTCCTGATCTTCCTTATCAATCTATATGCCGCGCTCCCAAACTTTGCCCTCAGAGCTGCCTCTATTCCTTCCTTTGCCAACTCCATTCCTTTTTGTAACCCCTTCTGTAATCCTTTCTGTAACCCTTTCTCCAGTCCCTCCTTCATTCCTTTCTCTATCGCCTTCCTAAAAAGATCGTATTCCATCAGGTCTATCTTCTGCGTCTCTTCCATTACTCTCTCTACCTCCTTATCTCTTCCTGTCAGCTTGCTTAATATGTATATCTTAGTTATCAAAGATAAAGTTTGTTCTTTACCAATTTCATATTCAAGTATCTTGTTAATCAATTCCCTCACATCACAATCCTTACTCAAAATCCCAAATGAATTTATGTTCGGATTAACTGATTCCATATATCTCTTAAACGGTATATCACTTAAATCTACCAATGTGTACTTGAACTTAGTGTATCCGAATAAAACCTCATTACCTCCTGACATCACTCTGATTTCCTCTTCAATTGAATCTCTTATCTTTTTACCGCAGGTCAGAACAATTTGCATTATTGGGTACTCCAGAAAACTGAATTTTAAATCAGTCCAATATCCCAACATCCTTATTGTAAAATATTTTTCATAGTAAAGTTGAAACTCTATCTGAATTATAAATCTTTTTGAACCTATAACGCATAGATATACCTTATCTACTCTTTTCTCTCTTACAGATGGAAACTCTACGTTCAGCATCTGTATATCAGAAACATCAATTCCAAAGATTTTCAGAAGCTCTCTTTCAGCTCCCAATATCAGCTCCTTGAATGATATATCATATCTCCCCATCTAATCAAATTTTAATTTTTTTGAAAATAAAATCTCATCAAAAACGGCTGAAAAACCGAATTGTATAATAATAAGAAAAATAATAAGAAAATAAATACGAATGTAATGCTGAAACTTCTAAAATCTGTGAAATATTTAGGCGGAATTATATTGATTACAACCGCACTGCTACCGATAAATGCTAATGGACAACGAAGAATGGAAGAACTTGTCTCTATGAACTTCAACGATATGGACATAATTGAGCTTGTAAGAATAATATCTGATTGGACTGGAAAAAACTATCTTCTTGATCAGAGAATAAGAGGAAGAGTGACAATAATTTCACCAAGAAAGGTTACAATACGAGAAGCTCTGGAAATTTTTCATTCCATACTGTATGCAAATGATTTAGCGATGGTTGAGGTTGGAAAGATTGTAAAAATAGTTCCTGCTGCTGAGGTAAGACAGAGTCCAACAGAAATTGTTAAGGAAAAAAAATTGCTTCCATCTGAAGAGTATGCAACTGCAATAATTACGCCTATATTTTCTAACGCAGATCAGATCTCCGCCATAATCAGAAATTTTCTTTCGAGAAATGCTTTCTTGCAGGTTTATCAACCTACAAACACTATAATAATAATTGATACAAAAGTAAATATACAGAGAATACAAGAGATAGTCAGAGAACTAGATAGAATTCCTTTCACATTTACAATTGAGCTTGTGAAACTCAGGCATTCGAACTCACAAGATGTAGTTGGTATAATCACACAGATAATTCAGGCTCAGAGAAAACCAACAAGACCTCCCGAAGCTCAACCCAGAGTTATATCTGACCCAAGAACAAACTCAATAATTATCGCCGCTGAGAAAGAAGATATAGAGTATATAAAAAAGATAATATCTGAGATAGATATTCCATCTGAAGTTGGAGAAGTGAATGTTATATATTTGAATTATGCGAAAGCAGAGGAAGTAGCATCTGTAATGCAGAACATAGTAGGAGCAGGAGGAATAAGAGCTCCGGGGCAAGCACAGGTTGTTCAAGCTCCTGTTAGAATCGCAGCTGATAAATCTACAAACTCTCTGATTATAATAGCTTCACCACAGGATTTTGAGAAAATAAAGGAGATCATCTCAAAGATTGACATAGAAAGGAGACAGGTTTTTGTTTCAGCGGCAATAATGGAGGTTTCAACTTCAAGACTCAACCAATACGGTTTATCTTTTCTTGCGGGCACCAAAGTGAAATTTCAAGGCAGAGAAGGTATAGGAATATTTGGAGAATCTGTTGGGGCTCCCCTACCATTTGCTATAATAGATCCGAGAACAATCTCAACAATATCTGGACTTCTTTTTGGATTCTCCCTTCCGCCAGTTGAAATTACACTTGGAGATCAGAAAATATCAGTTCCACCTCTTGCGGCTGTTCTGAACGCTTTCGCATCAGATACAGCAGTAGATATACTTTCAACCCCCCAGCTCCTTACACTTGACAACAAGGAGTCAGAAATAAGGGTAGCTACAAACATACCATTTCCAACAGGTCAAATCATAACAGCAGCAGGAGCAGGCGGCGCAGCAGTTCCAACAATAACAATACAGAGACAAGATGTAGGTATAATCCTAAAGATAACACCAAGAGTAATAGAAGGAGAGAGGAGAATTTATATGGATATAAACATAGAGATCTCAGATGTAGCAGAAGAAGCTCCAACTGGACTTGCAGTTCAGCAACTTGGAATAGCTACAATCAAACGTTCCGCATCAACTTCAATACTTATAGATGATAACCAGGTAGCAGTAATCGGTGGTCTGATGAGGACCAGAAAATCTTATGCAAGAGCAAAAGTTCCAATACTTGGAGATATTCCTGTAATTGGCGTTCTCTTCCGCTCCTCACAAACAAGAAGTCAAAAATCTAATCTCCTTATTTTCATAAACCCCAAAATCATATGGAAAAAAGGAGAAATAGAAGAAATAATGGAACAGAAAATTCAGGAGGATATAAAAATCAAAAAAGAAGAAGGAATGTATTAGAAACGATTTATTGAAACAATAAAAAATTCATTGAAACAATTAAAAATTCATTACATCTATCTTGTATATCAGAAAGGTGTTACCAGACAACTTAGAATCTCTGTGTAGTTCAAATAAAGCTGCAAATATACCTTAAGTTTGTAGGTGTTCCGTATCTTTCCTACCGTTTTTTGTATTTGATCCGTTCCTCATTGCTTTCATAATGTAAATAGCAAAAATCACAATACTAATAGGTATCAAAGCGTTCAGCATACCAAAAGCTATCTTCACATCATCCTGAGTTATAGAACCTATAATTGGGCATCCCATAACCTCATCACCTTTGACGTATATGACTTCGCTGAACTCAGATTCGTTACCCGCAAGGTCTTTGGCACGAATGGCCAATCTGTATATACCCCTTGGTAGAGATAGATTTATTCTATCTGTTTTCTGCCACTCGCTCCACTCACCGCTACCAGAAGATCCGTTTCTCTCTAAAGATCCGTTTCTCTCTAACTTTACATCCCCATACCCAACTGAATATGATATCAAAATATCGTTTGGATCAGTTAAATTATCATTCTTCTTCAAAATCACAACCTGATTCTTATCTGAATGGAAAACTCTCATGTTTAGTTTATTATCTACTTCACTGTTGCCACCAGCTATCCAAACAAAAGGTTCAAGTCTATCTAACCTAAACTTCACTTTCACTATATTTTCCCAACCCACATTGTTCTCATCTATCACAAGAAAAGAAAGTTCATTTTCTCCGTCTAACCAAATACCAGTGTTAATTCTTATATCTCCAGAATATGAATTAATTGGTATAGGAACTTTCCATATAGTTTTTCCTCTTCTGAAAGTTATTTTGCGCACACCACCATACACAACCTGAACATAGTTTTCAACCTCGTCACCAAAATATCTCTTTGCATCCTCATAGTCTATATAGCACTCCTGACCAGCTTTACATCTTTTATCACCAACTATGACTTCAAATAAAGGAAGGGCATTGTGGCTCTCGGGTTTTGTTCCATCTCCGTTTTTGTATGTTGGTGCAAGAAATCCTCCTCCCAGCAAATCAAGAATGAGACCCAAATCAAGTGGTCCAAGTATTGAATAATCTCTGCATTCAACTATTGGATCTACAACTCCATTTTGGTTGAAATCAACACATCCAACATATAAAGCTAAATAATCGGGCATCGTGACTACCCAGGAATATTTTGACTCTATCAGCTGCCAGCTTGTTGTATTTGGAAACTCATCTATTGTAACGTCCGGTCCCTCAGGTCTTATGTACTTAATAACTGGATGCAGAGCATCTGTTATGTTCAGCGGGAATGAAACGCGGGTTCTTAGCATTCCTTGAAGGTATCCTGAAAGAATATCTCCGAGAATATCTGAAATCCCACCTATCCTACCCACCATAGGCACAGACGCATTCCATGTTATGTTTGATATCTGAGGTTTTACATCTATAAAGAAATCTATAACCTGAGTTATACGAGAAGGCGGATTTGAAAGCCAACCCGTTGATGGATCCTGCACAAAATACTCAATATCAGCTGCCAAGAACCAATCTCCTATTCCTTCAAACAACTGCACGGTGGTTGTTCCGGGGACACCATCTTTGTAGAAAAGAGCTGGATTACCAACACCCAGATTATTTTGTCTGCACCAAAATCCAGCTGCGTAGTTCGGAAGTAGGAAAGTGAAATCTGTGAAAGTTTGAACTGCAAACTGAGATGGAAAATTTGGAATCGGGGTTCCGGAAGCCGGAGCAGGAGGTGTGAGCAAAGATGGCCAAGCGGTCCCAGTTCTAGCGCTCGCGGGAGAAATTCCCGTTGGATAAAGTCTTATCTCTGCTTTAGAATCTGGATCACACAAATAACGAACAGAATTGAAAAAGTAAGCTAAATTCTGAACCTCAGATAGATTAAACGGTAAAAACGCAGATATATCATTGAACTTATCAGCATCAGCGGTTACAACGCCTCCGGGGTTTACAGCTAAACAGAGAAGCCCAGATGAATAGATCATATGAGCAGCGTCTGAAAGCAAATCTTGTGACAATCCCATACCTACATAGTATAAGAAAGCTGGAGAATACCTCATAACAACCCCTGTTCCATCTGGTGGAATAAAGCCATATTGTCCCAAAGTTCCCGGTGCATTCTCCACTCCAACGGTCCTTACAAAATTGGTCTGACGAGCTATTTGTTCCTGCTGATCCGGGTCTGTAACTCCCGGAACAGGAGATTTGAAATCTCTCATGTAAAAGACTATATCGTAGTTCTGTGTTGGAGCAACTCCGGTTCCGACATTATATAAAAGAACATACATATCAACACATACTGCCTGACCTCTGACATGGTAGTTATCCCATCTTACAACTCTGCATGTTCTATCTGGAGCAACTCCGGGTTGGAGTGTGTCTGGACAGTTTGTAAATTGTCCTGTTTGAACAGCAGAATTTCCACAAACAGCAGAAGCCAGACCAACCCTTATGAATCTGTATGTAGTGTTTGGCCTTGGATTTGGTACACCTATTCCCTGTGTTCCAGCGTAGTTCTCTATGCCAACATAATGTGGTCTTGGTATTGTCTCTGGATCACAGTTACAGCCTGTAATACACAACCCACAGAAACTACATGCATTACCATTTGGCCCATCTGTATCAATAAGTATGTTTGTATTTGTCCAGTTTTCAAGGTTTATATCAATTGTTCCATCTGAAAACAGGACAACTTGTGCGGTATTTTTATTTGTGCATGGCCCAGAACCACCATATGTAGGTTCTGGGTTCAGAATTCCGGCAGCTCTGAGTCTACAAAGAGCTCTATTATCTGAATTACACGGCCCACAAGTCTGGCAAGCTCCACCGGAGCACTGATCAGAAGAGCAACAATCCTCCTGAGTACCGCTGCAATCATTATTATCATTATTTCCGCAACCCTGATCATTTATGGCGTTGAGGTCTGGAATCTTATACCAAGTTACAACTATATGCTGGCAGTTTGTAGCAGCAGCGTCATCATCCTCGTAGTAGTTTCCATCATTATCGTCATCAAAGAGACCGTTTGCAATATCTGCTCCGGGGCAGTCCACTACATCTGCTGTACCGTTATTATCCTTATCTATTGAGCCTATAAGAACATAACCAGCTCCAAGAACTCTGAATAAACGCTGCTGCGGCTCTTCATCGAAAAGACTAGCATCCGCCTCACAGCCACCTTGGCAGTTCTGATTTGAACCGCAAGCACATTCCCAACCTCCACCCCTCCAGAAGCAACAGGAATCCTGAGAATAACACCCACTTGCCCCTCCTGTTGAATGACAACGTGTATCACAGTTTGTACAAACTCCCAAAAAACAAGTTCCGTGACAATGAGATGTTCTTTGATTACATCCACATTCATCTCCATCGCACGGCCCAACACGACAATTTACATCATAATTACCAGAAGAATCAGGAACACAGCCTGGAACCGTGTAGCAGGTTCCGGAACATGTTCCATTTTGATGACACGTTCCAGAACAATCTCCTGATGGTCCGCAGCAGATATCAGAGTTTGTTGTATCAAAGTTTCTACACCATCTATTAGCTCCGCAACCTGTACAACCTCCGGGACAGTATGTCCACCCACAGTTTACACTTTGTTCAGAGTGGCAAAACCAGCTGATTGTTCCCCCATCTGTTGTACAAGAAGGATTCTGGCAACCATCCTCACACTCTGGGCACCTTCCATCACAGTCCCCTCCACCACGGAGCTCTTGACGAGCTGGAGAAAGATCTTTCCATAGCGCAGCTATTATTCCATTTGGAGCAGCTGCGTTTGGTATTGCAGCTCCTGATGGAGCAGATCCAACACCTCCACATCCACCGGTTCTTGGAGCCAACCATCCGTTTGAGTCTATACACAGGTAGTTGTTACCTGTTTGATCATAAAATGGGAATGTAAAACCACCGGGTAAAGGATAAGCATATACATAGTCATTGAAATTCGTACCATTAGCACATATATTACCCTCCGTATTATTAAAAGCAAGATGGTAGTAGTTAGGTTCTCCACTCCAACCTATTGCCACGTTCGGATAGTTGTTTCCAGCTGGCGCCCAGGACCCCGGAGGTCTTGCCTGCTGAGTTCGCGGTACAAAAAGCGGGGGAAGAGATACAAAATAATACAGAAAATCATTGTTATCACCAGAAAGATCAGCCCAAAGCGGCGCTATATACGGGTCTGGCGTTGTTGTTGAAGGTATAGGATCCGGATTTGGATCCGTACACTCTCCAGTATTGGTCTGAGGCATGGTTATATAACCATTCGTTGATATACATAGGTCTGAATATCCAGCCGCATAAAAATTAAAAGTGAAGCCTACAGCGGTTTGAAAATATCCGTTATCCACATTCCCACCTGCAAGTGTAATGGTTGAAAGTACCCATGAATTTATCCTTGAAGTCAGTAAAGCGTTGTTCGGAAACGGGAATGGTGAGTAATTATCTATACCAAATGCAGGGCGAGGGAAGAATCCACCTGTATCTGTACCTAGAGCTATACCTCTTGTTATGAAGCCAGGATAACAGGTCTTAGATAGATCTCGTGGTCGTATTCCGGCATCAAAAGATATAGAACACCCTGTACCCATTATCAAAGCTCTGTGTGGATATGTATAACATCCAATATCATATTCTCCAGAAAAGCAACCAAGTGTCCCATACCATGGTCTTTTTGGTAAGCTTAACAGACCAACATTTATTGGTCCAGGATAACACTTTGATGGATCCTCATGAGAGTGTCCAGATGGCGGATCCTGAGCTGATGTTGGTCTCCCACAAAATTGTGAGATAGAAAAAGCCCTACCTGTTATAAGAAGTTCGTTCAAATCTATTGGAAGAAGAGCATGTTTGCATCCTCCACTACCTCCTCCAAGATTGCATTCCATACTTCCGGTTGTATAATTCCAGCAGCAGTTCCATCCTGGAGAAAAAGCTGGGCAAGCTGGAAGTAAAGCATTACAGTTTCCTCCACCTGGTCCGGAACCGGGCATAGCAGAAGGTTTCTTGGGACACAAACTCAAGTTCGCATCTGTAATGTTAGGACCTGCCCCAGGTATAGGACAGTTGCCATGAAGGAAACCATCCAATCCAGCTTCAAGCTGTGGTCCGAGACCCTCCAAAAGAGGTTCTGCTCCCACACAGTCTGTCAAACATCCTAGAACCGGGTGATCGACATCTGATCCCAAAATATCAAGATCCGCAGAAAATGGACAGACATCAACCAAAGATCCTTGAACTACGACCTGTAATCTGAACCTTATCAGAACTCCCTCAACATATGCTCTAAACTGAGTATCTCCGTGACCAAATGTCCATCCATCTGCACAAGACCTCGCTTCAAAACAAATCTCTGAAGATGGTCTTGAATTTCCGCTATCTATTGTGTTGTGAGACGGTATAAAGGTTCCAAAACCACTTGTCCAAGGATCTATATTGGCTGTATCTGCCTCAGCCCAAAGCGCTATTATTGCTGTTAAATAACCAGCGCTTGGATCTGGAAAAACCTCAACAAAGGCTCTGTTGTAATACATAATATAACCATCGTTTATAACATTGTTCTGGAAATTTGAATTAACATCTTCATAACATTGATTCCCACCAGTTCCCGTATGGTCTCTGACAACAAGACACATGTTAACCCCGGCCATAGAACTACACGTTCCCTTACCAATAAGCAAACCCTGAACAAATTGAATAAGACTTGAGCTTGCAAGGTTTTCCTCAAGCTGGTCTGACAGCCACTGAAAAAGCCCGAAAAATTCTCCCGTTGCCGTGTTTATATTCTGCTCAAATCCGCAATCTCTTTCTGGTGGATTACAACCTGGAGCGCCTGTATCCACAATATCTGCACCAAACCAAGATTGTATGTCGTAAGGAGCTCCTTTACCAAAAGCAACATTAATGAAGTGTTGATTGAAATTTGAAACATTCATAAGGTTTCCGCTTGTAAGTCCACACCCTATACCTTCTACAGCGAGCTTCTGAGTTGATGGGAGCTCTTTGCCAAATATACGCGGTGCATACAACCAGTTCCTCTCTTTCAACTCCTTATCTTTCATCAAGGCCAAAATCGGTAGCATCATATACTGCTTTGCTGCTTCCCTGTAGCATTCATCCTCATTCTTTATATTCATATTGATTGGACATATAAAACTCACCGGATTCCTGTTGCCTTCATCTATCTGTGAAAGAAGCCTATCTGAAACCCCGATTGTCTCAAAAATGAATCTTAGATCTTTTATAATTTTTTCAACGCACTCTTCAAAAGAAGATGTTTTTCCCGTGGGGCATCCATTATCAAAATAGTATTTTTTCAGTATCCCTAAGGTTCTTTCATCCATATTCTGAACGATGTCTTGCGCTGTGATATTTTTTACACCTTTTGCTCTTACAAGTTCATAGAATTTTGCCTGGAGCCCTTTAAAAGATTCTGTAATGTACAATCTCTCTTCCTCCGAAATTCCACCTATTGCTCTTATACTTTTGGGTTTAAGAGTTAACAGAGCTAAAACAATACTTAGAATTATTGCAAATGAAATTAGAAAATAGACAAAAAATCTTTTTGACATAGATATATTATAATCATCAAGTTCAGAGAAAATTGTGAAAATTGAAACTGTATTTAAAATTTGAGATATGATAGAATTTGTATTCTCACTACTTCTAATATCTCAGAACTGTTACAGCGGTTCCATCACAGATTGCTTAAAAAATGCAAAGAAATATGAGCAAGAAAAAGATTACAATAAAGCTATAGAATACTATGACGCGGGATGTATTTTAGAGGATGGATACTCATGTGCCAAACTCTCTATAATTTATATTGAAGGTCTATGGGGAACCACAAAAAAAATTGAAATGAAAGAAAGACTAAAGATAGGATCAGAGTACTCAAAAAGAGCCTACATGATATTCAAAGATAACAACGAAAGGATATATCAGATAGCCTGCGAGGAATTCAATCTCTCCGGAGGTTGTCTGAACTTAGCTGCAATATATGAGTCGACTGGGAGAAAAGATAAATCAGAACAATCTCTCAAGAAAGCTTACGAGATAGCAACGAGAAAATGCAAAGGAGAAAAAAGCCCAAATGATTGTTATATACTTGGATTTATGTATTATAACGGGAGATTCACTAATGAAGATAAAAACAAAGGTATAGAATTGTTTGAAAGGGCCTGCTCAATGAAAAATGGTACAGCCTGCTTTTATCTCTATGAGATATACGAAAACGATCCAAAATATAATAAGTCCCCAAAAGAATATCTCAGAAAATCCTGCGAATATTTTGATGCTTATGGATGTTGGAAAAACTGGGAGAAAACCGGAGATAAAAAATACTTGTATATATCCTGCGAGCTCGGATACTCTCCCGCCTGCTCAAAACTAAAAAGCACTCCATAATTTCTAAATCTCAGCATCCCTCATCTTTGACTTTACGAGAGACCTTATACTATCTCTATCAACATATAGTAAGCGTTGCTGCAATAATAGAAGCTGTTTTGAATTTTCACAGAGTTTTTTAGTACTGCTCGTTTGCTACAAAGCAAGTTTGCTTATAAAAATCTTCAATGGTTTCCGTTATCTGAATCATCAAATCAGTTAATGAAGTGAAAAATTTTTCACAAAGCGTTCAAATTTTCAATCTTGAGATATTAAATTTTTATGGTGTTGCTGAGTTTCTTTATAAAATTAAGAGTTTTTGAAGCTCTATTTCTTTCCGGTATCCCTGTATTCGGATACTTTATGTTCACCGAGACCTTGCTTTTTTCAGATTTGCTTATACTTTATGCTTCAAGTTTTCTATGCGCTTTATCTGTTTTTGCTCTAGGAGATTTTTTTTCTTCCAAGAATTATCTGATTCGCTCTGTTGTACTTCTAACTGCAAGTTGCACCATCGGCTTACAAAAAGGCTTCATACATGGCATTTTTCCTTTGCTGATATTTGCAAACTGGATTTTTTACTACACATCTCGAAAACTAATGGTTCTTCCTGATCTTATTCTACATTTCTTCGGCGGTATACTACAATTTTATTTTGGAGTAATTTTCTCAGACAATTCAAACTTCTCTTTTCAGACCTTTATTCTTGCATCAGGAGTTTCACTCGCTTTCACAGGAGGTTATATAGTTGACCTTGTTCAAGACATTGATGAAGATAAAGACCTGAGACAAAAGAACCTATCGTCTGTTTTAGGAACTAAGATCTCAATGTTCATCTCATCTGCACTATTTTTCTCAGCCTACTTGCTTATGTATATTAATACGAGTAATAATATATTGAAGTTTTTACTCCCGGTAGCCTTTCTGACACACCTGGTCTTCATACTAAGTATGCTCAGAAAGAAAATAGCAATACAATTGTACAGAATGTTCTATAGGATTAACTTCGCAGTACTGTGTATTGGTATATTTGCTTTTGAAAGGTTACCCGACATACTGAATTAAAATAATAGGAAGAACCTAAGAATATTTAACAAATTTTCTTTGAAATCACTAAAATAGATTGGTTATGACCATAAACAAATTTACCGAATCAGCTGTGCCTATAAACAAAATCGCTGAAGATTTAGGATTTCTCACCAGAAGATTTGGTTTTGATTTCATCAAAAGTATGAACGCAAAAAGGTTCAGAAATATCGTAAATTCATATATAGCAAGAAGATTTGGCTTTCATATATTCAAACCCTTGAGACCCGCGACTTTGTTTATAGAGGTTGTTCGTGGATGTAATTTCTCATGCGTTATGTGTCCGGCTAGCCAATTTGAAATACAATTTATGTCATTTGACACCTTCAAGGAAATCTTAGAAAAATTCCACGATGCTACCTTTATATTTCCCTATGGTGTGGGAGAGCCCTTTTTGAACAAAGAAACATATAAGATGCTCAAGTACGCAGTACAGAAGGGATTTCAAATAACACCCTTTACAAACCTCTCAAAAATAGACCCGGATGAGCTGATAAAAACTGGAGTTAAATATGTTTTCGCTTCTATAGACTCGACAAATCCTCAGGAATTTTCCCAAATAAGAAAAAATGGAAACTTAGATAAATTTATAGAGAATTTGAAGTTGATAATTGAGCGAAAGAAGACTCTGAACTCATATACACCAAAAATAGGGTTCAGCATCACACTATTTGACAATAATACAGAAGATATAGAAAGTGTTGTTGAACTCGGTTTATCTTACGGAGTTGATACATTTTTCTTTCAAACTGTGTTTAAGGTAGACATTTTAGATACCCCCGGAGATATACCAACGAAGCAACAAATAGAGAAAGTAAAAAGTCTTAAATCAAAGTATAAGGGTAGAGCCAGAATACTTCTGACCTCTCACTATGATTATGAAAAAGGGGACTTTTTCACTGGCTACTGCTTATTTGCTTACACAACTATATTCATAGATGTTGAAGGAAAGATTTTTCCATGCGTTTACGCTGCACCAATCTCAAAAAGAAATCAGAACTTCGGTTACATATCTGATGTAGATGGAGCCATATCAAAAAGACAAACTTTCCTGGAAAACTTCAGAAAAGCTAAACCCGAGTACTGTAAAGGGTGTCCAGTATATTGCAGAAATTTCTAAAAATTTAAAAAAGGGTATATGAGTCTACTGAGCCTGATTGATGAAATAAGAAGTGGATTGATCAGAAGCGACCTTCTTTATTTTGTATCAAAGCTCAACACCAGAAGATTTTTGAACCTCGCGAACAACTACATAGGTAGGAAAACTGGTAAATTTATTTTTCCTCCAAGACCTACGACACTTTTTATTGAAATAGTTAATGGTTGTAATTTCAATTGCGTTGGTTGTAGAGCTGGAACACTTTTTGAAAAATCAAAAATATCTCTTGAAATCTTCAATAAAATTTTAGATCAATTCGATGATGCTTTATTCCTTTATCCATACGGAGTTGGAGAATCTTTCCTCCACAGAGATATCTATGAAATGTTGAGCTATGCTGTTAGAAAAAATTTCATTGTTCTTCCATTCTCTAACTTTTCCGTTATAGATCCTCAAAAGCTTATTCAAACAGGTATAAGGAAAATTTTTGCCTCAATAGATACATTTGATAAACAGATGTTCTCAAAAATAAGAGAAGGAGGAAACATAGATGTAGTTGTGAAAAACATAAAAAAATTACAGGATGCAAAAAGAAAAACCGGCACCAAGTTCCCAGAAATATGTATAAATTGCACTGTTATGAAAGAAAACGTCAACGATCTTGAAGATATAATTTCAAAAGGGCTTGAGCTTGGTATAAATTCATTTTACTTCCAAACGCTCTACACAGCAGAGTTCCTGAACCCATCTGTTGATATACCAGATAAGAATGATATTGAAATAATAAAATCGCTGAAAAAAAAATACAAAGGAAAAGCTGATATTTATCTCATATCGCACTACGATTATGAAAGGGGTGATTATTTTTCTGGTTTCTGTCAGTTCGCTTACTCAACTTTATTCATAACAACCGATGGGAATACATACCCTTGTATATGTGGAACTGTTCCTGAGAAAAGAAAGAAAGGAGTTTTTGGGAATATTTTTTCTGACGGTCCTGATGGAGTAATCTTTCAGAGAAATGAATTTTTGAATACTTTCAGAGAAAACCCGCCGAAATGGTGTGAGGGCTGCCCAATTTACTACAGAAACTGCTGAATTATCAATTCACAACTGATTGACCGAAAAAATTTCTATCTGTAATATAGCGGACAATTCGAACAAAACGTAGGACGAGAGTTACGAAAAGATCTCAGAAAATCTACTCTGTTTCTAATGTATGTTTTGTGATCTTCAAAAACATTTCCTAGAATTGAATCATTTCTATATGAACTGAGTAGAAGAGCTGATAGATTGTTGAAGAACTGATTTGGCATACAACATGGTAAGGCATAACCATTTGTATCTATGGCTCCAGAAAAATGAGCTAAAAAACAATATCCTTTTGGAAAATCATCTCCTATACCACCATAAAATGGGAGTATTTCTATCTTTATTCTATCACTGTATTTTTTTTTGATTTCTGTTATCTTTTTTATTTTGTTTCTGTCTGATATATCCTTTAATCCTGTTTTTGGAAATGGGAACAATCCTTGAAACTTTATCTTATCAACCCCGAGTTCTATCGCCATCTTTATATTCAGCTCAAAATCATCTAAGGTTTCTTCTGATACTATTGAATTTATGCCTATGATTGGGAAATTCTTCCTTAGCTTCTGTTTCGTTTTGATGAGCTTTTGTAGGTTTTCAATAACCTTATCGAATTTTGCCCCAGTTCTTATGAACTCGTATTTTTTCTTATCAAATGTATCAATAGAAGCAGTTATCTCATAAGGTTCTGAATTTATAAGCTCTACCTCATCTGGAAGAACTGTGAAATTTGAGTATACAGTAACAATTTTGCTCTTTTGAACAGAAGCATATCTTATTATTTTAGTTATATCTTTTGAGAGGAACGGCTCACCCCACAGATACAGAAATATGAAAATTGTCTCCTCAAAGTTTTCAATTAATTCCTTGAATTTATCAAATGAAAGGAAGCTCTTTTTTGTTTCCCCTGCTCCACACATAATACAGTTTATATTGCATCCTCTGACCACCTCAACTGTGAGCATTGTTGGTTTTGTAGCAAAAAAACTTATCCCAAATTTCCATTGCAAATAGCTAAACATAAGATTCCAGAATCTTCTTACAGATAAAAGGGGTTCCCAAGATGGAAAAGCTTTGTTCAACAGAAATCTGAATTGTCTATACCTTGTATTAATGTATCTTGCCACTTCACTTTAAATTTATAAATTTGAACTTACCAAAATGAAATATTTTGTCTTTAGAGAAGAAATCTGTGCATTGATCTGACCAACATATAACTGCCTCTATTCTATTTTTAATTATGAAATCAAGTATATCTGATTCTTGCAGAGGTTTTGAATTAAACTTACCAAAGAAAAAGTTATATTTATAAAGTTGCCAAGGGAAAACGCCACCGTAAAATTCTTTATTATTAACTTCAGCAACTATATACGATATTATATGAGAGTTATAGAGTGGATGAACTAGTTTTCCATTTTCTATAAAGTGTACATCGCCCTCAACCAAGATCCTTTTATGATCTATTTCATTCAAAAATCTTATAAAAGATTTTATCTCCTCCGGTATCTTTCTTGGTAGTTCTCCTTGTTTACTTGCAACAGATTGAACAGATGCCAAAACAATTGCTGTGACTACAATCAAACCCAAAACCTTGTCATAAGATTTATTTTCGGAATTTATTATCAGGTAAGCCAATGCTATTGGAGCAAACCTGAAAGGATTTGATGTGAAAAAAAACGAAAGCATACTTACAACTATATCTGGTATATTGTAACCTTTTATCCACAACTCAAAAATTAGAATTGAAACAAATATGAATACATAGAAAGATACAAAAACAAATACCGCAAATTTATCTCTTGTAAAAATACTCCTGATAAAAGTAAGGTATATGATAACTCCGGGAAGTAAAGGATTCTCAAAATAATCTGCTTTGAATGGTCTTATAAATACAGATGGTACTGGTGGTGCAAATGAATGAGTTTCTCCAACAATTTGTCTACCAATCTGGTGAGCCATATTAAGAGTTTTTTTTACCTCCTCAAGAGTTATTTCAGATACAATAATGAACTTCGGTATTGAAAATAAAAATGGAATCACAAACAAAAAAGCTTTCTTCCTATCTCCACGAAACAGAAAAATCAAAAACAGCATTCCGGAGATAACAACAAGTGGTGGAGAAATTATGTAAGATATACCCATAGCTATATAGTGTATTGGCTTTACCTCCCTAGAGCAAATTATGTTTAGTAGTACAGATGATACAACAAGCCAATGCATTGAACCTTTTGTAAGACATACAATGGCAAACAAACATAAAAAAGGAAAAATAATATATATATCTTTGAAGTCCTTTGGCAGAGAGTAGAAAATCCATAACAAGCTGAGAATCAAAATCAGTATAGATGAAAGATTATATGCAAGCTCATAATCTACTTTTAATACCCTAGCTATATAGAAGAATGGTATGTATATCTCTGATGACCCATAAGCGAGAAAAAATTTTTTTTCTTGCTCCGAAAGTTTGCCCTCTACCCAGCTTTTTGCTATCATGTATCTTATTGGATTATCATCGTAGTAGAACAAATCATTGATATTCTCGGGATACATTATGCATAAAGTACAGAGCAAAAAGAATAGAAAAGTTGCATTTCGCTTGAAGCTTTCTGCATTCAAATTTCTTAGGAGATTCATATAGAAATATTTTCTAAGCCAAGAAATTTTATTCTAAGCTCCCTGAGCATGAAAAATTCAAAAACAACATATAAAAATATTTCAAAAATATATTCAATCACAAGCTATACCCAATCCTATGCTTTGTAACTAAAAAGATACCACAAAAAGAGAAAGATTTCAGAAACAATCAAAATATGGTAAAGCTTTGATTTTTATGATATAAAACTAAGAAATAATTTATTCTTTTCTTCTGAACACCAAATAAGATTCGCTCTTAAAAACCACCTCAAAATTTTTTCGCATAGAATCAACTTTGAGAAATATAGGTTCGAAATCCTTCTGTATAACAAGTGAATCCACATTTTGTGCAATAAACTCTGCTATTTTGTATTTCTGATCTTCTGTCCATCTGTAAATAGCTATAGTAGTTGGGTTGATTCTTCCCTCGCTATAGTAAAAAAATGCTAATGGTAGTGAAAAGACATAAATATTTTTCATTGAGCTATCTACAACAAATTCCACAACTTCTTTCACTTCTTTTGTTCTGAAGTAATCATTATACTTCTCAGTAATACCGTAGATATCAATCATACGAAAAATCATAGAAAAAATGAGAATGAAAGCTATGTCTTTTGCGAACCTCTGAAGTTCAAAGAACAATTTTACAAACAAAATAGAAAAAAACGGCAAAAGAAGATATAGCATTTTCGGGACAGTTGGGAAAATATATCCAAAAATAAAATACATAAATCCACATACAATTAAGGCTATAAACTCAAATGTTCCGGTGAAAAAGAGAAAACCAAAAACAAAGAAAATAATAAGAAATACCCAAATAGAAATGTTAGCAAGATTGTGAAATTCAGAATGTTCATACGTTATTCCATATATCAAAAATAGATCTGATATAGAGAAAGATTTTTTTAATTCTCCGAAGAAACCTGCCACAAAAGATGAAAATAATTTTGGAATCGATGGTAAAAAATCTTTTTGTATGTTTTTACCCAATTCATCAAGAGAAAAAGTCCTGATCTTCTGACCAAAAAAATTATAGATCTCTGTATAAGCGTTATAAAATATACAATCGGTACATCCGTAGATCTGTTTGTAATTTATCTTTTCGGCAACATACAAGTGAAATATGTATGGAACTAAAAACATAAAAGAAAAAAGCATTGATAATAAAGTTTTTCTGAAATCACGATTTTTGACAATTTGTGTCAGATATAGACCAACAACAAGGAAAACAGATGGAGAATAAGAGTAAAGAGTAAGTCCTCCTAAAAAACCGCTCCAAAAATACCTTCTCTGAATAATTGAGATGGCAAAAAGATTAAAGAAAATGGATGCCTGAAGGTGATGAAGCTGATAGAACAAACAGTACAAAGATGGAGAAGAGATAAGAAAAAGAATGAACAATAAGCTCGGGAATTTTTTATCTTTGAAAAAATTTTGAAACATGAGATTTGCAAGCTTCAGAGAAGAAATAAAATAGGCGATAAATATAAGCACGAATGGAATAAGTATTATGTATTTCTGCACAGCTGGGTTATCTTTTACGAAAGAAAAAAGTATGTATGGAACAAACGGTGTATAGTAGAAAACCCAAGATATCATTAAATCCTTTCCGAAAATCTCAGCCGTAAGATATGGGAAAAATGAGTTGAAATTCAGTTTAATTGGTCCAAGTTCCTTACTCACAACTATTTCATCGGAATATATGAATTTACCTTTTTCAAAGTCAATACCAAAAATGATTTTCGGCCAAACAGAAACTATTCCAACGCCCTCGGAATGTATAGATTGGTCAAGATAAAAGTTGTTCAGAACCACAAAAAACAAAATAGCAGAGAATATCAACAAACGGTAATTTTTCTTCGTCATATCTAATTTTTATTGTATGGTTTTAGATTTTATACTCAGTAGGTTTGGAATTTCAAGAAGAATAAGAACGAAAGAAGAAATAATGAGAATATCATACGTAGCGAACAAAATTTTTCCGCTGAACAATGCCAAATTAGCTTTGAGAAGAGCCAAAAACATACTTCTGTCTTTCGTTGCATGGAGATACGGAATAATCATCAACAACATAAAACCGAGCATACTTCAGATTGAAACCGTAAGTGGATGCAATTTCAACTGTCTGATGTGCAGAGCTGGTGAGAACAAAAAGGAATTCATGAGGTTTGAAGATTTCTCAAAAATATTTGAAAAAATACCAGAAGCATTTGTAGCTATAATGAACCTATCTGGGGAACCATTTCTATCTAAGGATACAATAAAGATGATAAAGTATGCAAGCTCTGAAAGAAACATATTGGTAAATATATTCTCAAATTTCTCTGTTTTGCCAGATCCATATCAGGTTATTCAATCAGGTCTATATGAGATACACGCATCTGTTGATTCTTTTGATGAAAAGAAATTTTCAAAAATAAGAGAAGGAGGTGATCTTAAAAAAGTTTTGCATAACCTCCAAAAACTCGTTGAAGCAAAGAGAAAGACTGGAAAATACCTACCAATAATAAGTATAAACGCAGTTCTTTCAGAGGAGAATACAGAAGATGCAGAAGAAATAATAAAAAATGGAATCAAAATAGGCGTAGATAGAATCAAGTTTCAAAGATTACTTTTCAATGTTCCGGAACTCCATGTTCCATCTGAAAAATCCCGTCAAAAGGTTCAGGGGCTCAAAGAAAAATACAAAAACAAAATAGAGATTGTTCTGAACAATTTTGAAGATATAGGAACAAGAGCAAACGGATATTGCTACTTAGCATATTTTATGGCAACCATAAGAGTGAACGGAACTTTATATCCATGCTGTATGCCGTATCCGTTCTTCTTTCCAACGGAATCTATTATGGGTAATATATTTGAGAATGAAAAGACTTTCTACCAAAATAGAGCGAAATTTATAAGAAATTTCAGAAGCAATCCACCGCAATTCTGCAAGCAGTGCCCTATATACAAAAGATAGTAAAATAAACTAAATATTGTAGCAGCTATATGGTGTATATCTAAAAACCAATGGTGATTGATACACTATTTACTTCAGCTGAAAAGAGAAAAGTTAATATCAAAAAATAAATGTGCTGCAACGAAATCTACTATCACAGGAAATGGATTTTGCATCCATTATAGATGCTCCAAACTTTATACTTCCCTCAACAGGACACGGAATATTTCCATCGGGAGAAACAACTCCGAGCAATGAAACATCAAATCTTCCTGATATATTTCTGATACACAGATTTTCATCCGCTGGAAAATTCAAATCACCATAGAAAACAACATTTGTGTAGATAGTGTTTGGATCAGTATACTGAGAGTATCTGAAATCTTTAAGTTCCATTTCAACTATATCTGTCCAGTAAATAGAGACTTTACCATTTGATGCGAACGCTGAAAAACCATTTTTTATCCCAGAAAATAAAACACTATTGATCTTTATCTCTCCATTCTTTGGTGGATTATCTGAAATTGAGGTTATTTTTATTGAGATTTCGCTCAACATTAAACCTTCTCCCCTTACCTGTGCTGTTCCCGAAAGATTACCCTGTAATGTATCAGATACAACAGTGAGATTTAAAAAGTAAATAATTCCATCTACCAAGATTGACCCAAAAACAGCGGGAGATGTAGAAGAGCAGTTGAAAATCTTCTGATTTCCATCTGAAGTAATACATTCATCTGTTTTTGAAGCCATCAACATTATGAAGGACGAAATGTTACTTACAAGATAAGCAGAATAGGTAACAGAAAAATATATTTTTTCTATATCAGAACTTGAAAGTTTCATATCACTCCTTTCATTTTTCTTCCCACAAAGCGCAAGTGGAAGCAAAAGAAACAGAATAATAAAGAAACGAGACATCAAATAAATTATAAACTTTTTAGAAATTTTCGGCTTCGTATATTGGGAAAGCGTTTGTCTTACGAAGATAAAATTTAGAGATAATATATGTAAGTGAAACGAAACCAGCAGTAACACCGAGCTCAATCCATCCGAACTGAGGAGCTTCAGATTTCACTATCTCAAAGTATGCAACATCATAGGTTCTTATAAATAGACCCAAAAGAACAGCCGAAGCTATGAAAGGAAGTATTCTCGGGTTTGTCTTTATAGGAATATGAAGAAGAGTTAAGAATGGAATAACAAAAACTAAAAAGATTTCAAGGAAGAAAGTAATTCTCCATGGTGAGTAAATTCTATCAACATACCAGTGTGTAAATTCAGGTATATTTCCCATGTATATAACCACGAGCTCCGCATAAAACAGATAAGACCAGAATATACAAAATCCAAAAATCAGAGTTCCTACGTTGTTGAGATATTTTTTACCTACCTTCTCTACAAATTCCTGTTTCGTCATAAGATATGAGTTTATGAAAGAAAAGGTAGCAAGGTATGTCAGGTGCATTGTTATGAAGAAACGAGCTCCAAATATAGTGCTGTACCAATGCGGATCGAGATACATGGCTTGATCCCAACCAAAGATGGTATAACCAACTACGAAAAAGACTACAACGGCTTTACTAAGTGAATGAATTTTCTTAATAGCAACATCTGGCGAAACATTTGGAGAAGGTATAAAAGGAATTTTTAGTCCATCTGTTGCAAGAGAATATCCAACCAGTCGTAAGCTCAAAAAGTTCATAATCAAAAGAATAATCGCATCTCTGGTGAAGACAAACGATGGAGAAAGCCAACCAAATCTGTGATGATGGATTTCTTCTGGATGAAAGTAAGGGAAAATATATTTTCCGCCAAAAATCCACTCAATAAAGAAAAGCACAGTCACAATTGGTAGAAGCAAAATTCCATATGGAATAACCCTTATAATTGGAACAGACCAGTACCCCTTTGTAACTTTAACAAGAGCATAAAAAAGAGCACTTCCCTGCGCTATACCAAGAAAGAAGAGAAGGTTCGTATGGAATATACCCCAGAACCTCTTTGGATCAGATGTCAGACCAAGAAAAGCAACAACAATAGAAATACCCAAAACAATGTAGGCTACCGGATTTATAGTTCCACTGAAAAAATTCCTTTTAGCTTCGGTTTCTGTAAACTCAAAATGCTTCATAACGTAATTCCCTCCCTATTAATTCATCTTATTTGTTCATCTGTTCCCATCTTGCCATAACATCAAATCCCTGCAACTTTCTCACATAGTTCACGATATCCCAAACTTCTTTCTCAGAAAGAGCCTTTTTCTGAGCGGGCATTATAACACTTCCCCCTATAATAGTGGCAAAAATATAACCATCTGGAAGGTTTTTAGCATAATCAGACTGAAGGTTTTGCGGCGGAACCATCCTCTTTGCAACTTCACCATCTCCTACACCTTGCTTTCCATGGCAACCTATACAGTATATGTTGTATAATCTCTCTCCATTCTTGATTGATTCCTCTGTTGGACGAACAGGATTTTTATACTCGTTGAAAGAGTTTTTAACCAAAACCGGATTCTGTAGTTTTCTCTTGGCTAAAATGACTGGATTCGCCCCGCCTCTGGGTATTGCTTCTGTATCTGCTTTGGGTTTTTTCTCATGATTCACAGTAGGAGAAAAGTACATATCCCTTGTCCATGGCCATGGATATAGTGTATAAGCAAAGCCAAAAACAATCAAAAACAAAAATATAAAGATTTTAAACCTCATATTCCCTGACCTCCTCTACGTTGTTCTTCTTAAAAATTGAAACCACCTCATCTATTTTATCTGTGTATACGGCTATTCCGAATTTGTCATCAGAGAAGGAAGGAAGATAGGCTCTCCAACCGAGGAAGAAAAATATATCTGGTAAGCGTGACAACAATATAACTCCAAGCAGATTGAAAATTGATCCTAAAAGAACTGTCATCTCAAACATAACTATTACATATGGTATCCAAGCAACAACAGGCTTTCCACCAACCGGCAGAACATAAGCAAGCGATGTTACGAGCACAAGAGCAATGGCTGCAGAAAAACCTGTAAGACCACCTACAAGAACTGGAAATTTTACCGGACTATCTGTTCCACCAAGTTTATCTATAATATCTTCAATTGGAAATGATGATATAAATTGTATATCTTTTTTGTTATAACCTGCTTTCAGGAGTTCATCTATTGCCTCTTCTACATCATCTACGTAGGTAAACTTACCTAAAACTACCTTACCCATGGTGCTCACCTCCTTTTCTAAAAGGTTTTGGAACCAATTCCTTTGTTTCCGCAACAGATATGACTGGGAAAAATTTAGCAAATAATAAGAACCACATGAAGAACCAGCAGAAGGCAGCAAAAGTCATAGCCCATTCTGGCCACTTCATTCTATACACATCAAAAGCATACGGTAGAAAGTCATGCGATAGAGAAATCATAATTATGTTGAAACGTTCAAGCCACATACCTATGTTTACAAAAATTGAAAGAACAAACATAAGCCAGACATTTGTCCTTACTTTCTTTGAAATCATAAAAAGTGGAACAACACAGTTACAAATTACCATACCCCAAAACGGACCACTGTAATGTCCGACAGCCCTGTATACAAACTGTTGATACTCATATATATTTCCAGAAAATAAAGCTAAAACAAATTCAACAACGTAGGAGTATGTAACTATAAGACCTGTGACAAGAATAATCTTCCCCATATGATCATAGTGCCAGTCTGTTATGAATTTTTCAAGTTTCATAAGTTTCCTCAGCGGAGTCACTATTGTCACAACCATTGCCATTCCAGAGAATATAGCACCTGCAACGAAATATGGTGGGAATATAGTGCTCTGCCAACCCGGTATAACACCAGAAGCAAAATCCAAAGACACCACCGAGTGGACCGATATAACAAGAGGGGTAGCAAAAGCTGCAAAAAACATATATGATCTGTTGTAGTGCCTCCACTCTTTATCTGTTCCCTTCCATCCCAATGAAAGAAGCGAATAAATAAATTTCCTTATTCCTTTTGCCTTATCACGAAATGTAGCGAGATCTGGAATCATCCCTATGTAGAAGAACATCACACTTACCGTAAGATATGTTAAAACAGCGACAAAATCCCACATGAGAGCAGATTTGAAATTTACCCACATTCCTCGGTTTGGATAAGGAACAAGCCAGTAGAAATACCATTGGCGTCCTATGTGTATAAGAGGGAAGAGACCAGCTGTGAGAACGGCAAAAACTGTCATAGCTTCTGCTATTCTGAAAATACCTCTTCTCCATTTTGAGCGGAAGAGATGAAGCACAGCTGAAATCAGAGTTCCAGAGTGAGCAATACCTACCCAGAAAACGAAATTAACAATAAAGTGCACCCAGAATATAGGCGGAGTGAAACCAACAACTCCCATACCATCTATCACCATATAAGCAAAGGTTCCAACTCCCAGAAGAACTCCACCTATGCAAAATCCCAAAGCTAAAAAGTAAGCAAGCGATGGCTTCTGAGAAGCACGCCATATCTCCTCAGATATTTCAGAGTATGTAAACTGCCTACCATACTCCCTAGCTTCTGGAGACATCCCCTCGTGTATGTCAACAGATATTACCTTCTGACCTGACGCATCAACCTTCATAAACTATACCTCCCTCGGTTTTCCATATTTATCATCTCTTCAAAATCTACCCCTTCAAAATTTCCAAGTCAAAAACTTTTTCAAGGTATGTCACAGCTGGATCTGTTCCGAGCTCCTTCAAAGACCAATCCGCCCTCTTTGATTTTCTCACTTGAGAAACTTTTGAGCTCTCTGATTTCAAGTTTCCAAAGGTTATAGCATCGGTTGGACAGACCTGCGCACATGCTGGGGTAATTTCTCCATCTCTCACTTCTCTCTTTTCTACCTTAGCATTGTGCTCAGCATACTTTATACGCTGAATACAGAATGTGCATTTCTCCATAACACCCTTCGATCTAACTGTAACCTCTGGATTCAAACCCATAGTAAGCGGTTCTGGAATATTCTTGTAGTAGTCATGCCAGTTGAAGTATCTAACTTTGTAAGGACAGTTATTTGCACAGAAACGCGTTCCAACACATCTGTTGTAAGCCTGATAATTCAAACCATCTGATGTATGCCCTGTTGCATAAACAGGACAAACATATTCACAAGGAGCATGATCACACTGCTGACACATCATTGGGACAAAAACTGGATAAAGTTCATCTGATTCTTTTCCGTTGTGTCCGTTATGATGCTCACCTTTATGCTCAATTTCTTCTGGAGAAACGAAGTATCTTTCAACTCTCACCCAACTTATCTCTCTACCCCAGATCACCTCCTTCTGATCTACAAATGGTATGTTGTTTTCAACCTGACAAGCTATCACACAGGCCTGACAACCAATACATTTATCAAGGTCAACAACAAGTCCCCATTTGTATGGAGAAGGCTTTGCTGAATCTCTGTTGTATTTTTCTATATCGCCTTTTGGGAACCTCTTTTTGAGCAGTTTTTCGTAATCTTTGAATTTCTTATAGTAGTCTTGTTCTGGTAGCTTTTGAACTGATGTGAAGAAAGCAACACCTCTTCCAAGCGTTCTCGGAACACCTTGATCTGTTGGCAGTCTTCTGAGCTTCTTTGTTGTTTTTGATACAGAGATGTTTGGAACAAAAAATGATAGATCCCCAGAAAGCTGATCGTACCTTGGTTCGATCAAATCAAAAACATTTGCACCAGTATTTGCAAATCTTCCGTATTTTTTATGTCCTCTTCCAACAGAAACCGCAATAACATCGTCAACAATTCCGTAATAAACAGCAACCGGAAGCTCTATTTTCTTTCCTTCCTTTTCAATTTCTATTATGTCTCCGTTCTTTACACCGAGTTTCTGAGCTGTTTTTTTGCTCATCTCAGCGGAGTTAGTCCAAGAAACTCTGTTAGAAACATCAAAAAACTGCTGCATCCAAGGAGAATTTGCAAGCCTTCCATCATAAATGTGATATGGAACATATGCTATAAGGTTCAATCCATCCGAAACTTCATTGAATTTCAATTTTCCGATTACCTCTGTAACATCTGATTTCAGAGAAACCGGCTTTTGAGCTAAATCAAAATTGAAGACTCCGCCAAGCTCAAGGTACTTGACAATCTGCTCATCGGAAAATCCGTATTGACCGAACATATAATCTTTGAAGCTCTGATAGTTGAAAGAACCTTCTTTTAACTTGTTAGCAACAGCAATCAAAATATCCTCAGATTGCAACTTTTGATACATTGGTCTTATAACAGGTTGATAGAAGCTGATGAGTCCATTTACGATCTCCGAATCTCCCCATCTCTCAAATGGATGAAGGTCTGCAACAACAAGATGTGAAAAATCGGATGTCTCATTCTGATGATACGCAAATGAAACAACAAACGGAATCTCCGACAAAGCAGATTTTATCCCAAACGAGTCCGGAATGGTGTAGACTAAGTCGAAATTATTCATCACAAAGAGTATATCCACTTGCTTGTTTTTAGCTTTCTGTATGAAAGATGATATCTCGGAATATGTTGCAAGCTTGCTGTATGAGAACCCTTCAAGAGATATGTTTTTCTCATAACTTCCAAGAACATAGTTTATAAGCAAACTAACCAAGCACAAAGATGTTAGATCCTCTGCTCCATAAGAAGGTGGAATAACCAAAGGAGAACTTGAATTGATCAGAAGTTTAGCCACAAAATCAATATCCTTCTGTAATATATTGTATTTCTCCTGGAGTCCTGCTGGAACTTGGATCTTCAAGTATGAATAGTTTGAGAATTTCTCATCTATTATTTTGTTTAGAAGTAGTGAAGCAAAAACCACCTCACCACCGGGTTTTACTTTTATCCATTTTTGAGCATTTTGACCAGTAAGATTTAATCTTGGAGAAACATGAACAAACTTATTTTTTCTTCCAGCTTTTTCATCAACAGATATAAACTGACCGAACCATCTTGTATAAAGTACAGTTGAAGGACCAGAGTCAAGAAAGTCAGCAGAAAGAGAAAGTATAAAATCTGATTTATCTATTCTGAAAATTGGAACAGATTGTACACCAAAAAGAAGCTCAGACGCTTTTCTGATTCCCGAAAAAGAGAATGTTTCCCATCTTATTATGTTTTCGTAAGGAATGCCAAAGTTGCTTGCGAAATCAAGATAAAATTTCTCAGTTTTTCCTGTTATGTTTCCAGTAATGAAAAATATTTTCTTCGGATCAGCTTCTTTAATCTTATCAGCTATAATCTGAATAACTTCATCGGTTGAAATTGTTTTGGTTTCTGTTTTACCTCTTATCAAATTATCTTTTATTCTATCTGGGGAATAGAGTTGGTGCAAAGTAGCCTGAGCTCTGGCACAAGTTTTACCTCCACTCAATGGATGTTCTGGATTTCCCTCTACTTTTCTTGGTATAGCATCTTCTGTTTTCACAAGGATACCACATGAAGCAGGACAACCAGAACAAGTTGTTGCATAAAAATACGGAACACCCGGAATAATGGTTTCCGGAACATTCAAATATGGAAGAAGTTTCTCCGGTTCCGGTTTCTTCACACAGCTTTCTATAAGAGCAACTGTACCGACTGCAACAGAACTTTTCCCGAAAAACTTGAAAAAATTCCTTCTTGATATGTCTATGTTTTCCTTCTTTCCTCCGTTGTTCATTTCATTTTTTATATCATTCATTTATTTTTTACCTCCTAGTAATGGCAAGTATAACACTCTGTTGATGCATTTCTCTGTCTGTGGCAATTCAAGCACCAATCCATAGAAAGCGGAGCAACTCTTTGAGCAGTATCCATAGAAGCAACATCTCCATGACATTCGTAGCACTCTACTCCCGCATTAATGTGCATTCTGTGTGTAAATCTTACGAAGTCTGGGAGATTGTGAACTTTGAGCCATGGAATTGGTTCCCCTTTTTCATAGTACTGAAAAAGTTTCTTTATATCTGGTTTCTCCATAACAGTTGATACATATCTGTGACATCCCATACAATCAGCAACAGATGGAACGCCTGCATATTTTGATTTTTCAACATAGTAGTGACAAAACTTACAATCCAGACCAAGCTTTTGAACGTGCGTATTGTGTGGAAACTTTATAGGCTGAGGTAATTTTTCCGGAAAAGGATTTTTGTAGAAAACAGCTTTCCAGAAATCAAACTCTTTTTCTTTGACCTGTGGAACTTTTTGATTAGAAGATTGTTGAGCAAGAGCGACTACTCCGAAAATTCCGGAAAAAACCAAAAAGAAGAAAAAGAATCTTTTCCAAAGTTTAGATGGGTTACTATACATTTCTTTTTTCTTTAATTTTGAAAGCATATTTGTTCATAAAAACAAAATTTTTTACAAATTTCTTTGTTTATAAGGTTTCTATATTCAGCATAGAACAAAACAAGAATTTTTCTATTTTACTTGATCAAATAGAACAGAGAGGAGATAACATAATTCACGATAAAGATTATTATCATGGAATATACAATTGATTCTGTTGTTCTTTGTCCAACAGCTTCTGTACTACCTGCAGTTATGAAACCAAAGTAGCATGAAGTGAATCCGATTGTCATTCCAAAGGCAGAAGATTTAACAACCCCTAAGACAAGATCTTCTATTTCGACCCATCCGTGAACATCTTTCAGAAACAAAAAAGGTTCAATTGAGTAGAAAGAAGCCGAGATCATACCACCGATCATACCAAGGAACATAAAGAAAAAGTATATAAGCGGCATAACTATTGCAAGAGCCACAATTTTCGGAACAGCAACATACTGTATAGGAGAGATACCCATTATATACAGGGCGTCAAGTTGTTCGGTTATTTTCATTGTTCCTATCTGAGAGCAGTAAGCAGCTCCCACTCTTCCGGTTATTATAAGACCTGCAAACCCGCTCGCAAGCTCGCGAGCAAAAGAAAGCATAACAGAAGGTCCAACAAGAGATTCCATACCCACTGCTGAAAAAGCCCTGATTGAATGAAGAGTGAAAACCATGCCTAAGAAAACCGAAGTTATTGCTATTATAGGTAAAGATCTCACACCTGAAAATTCTATCTCCTTGAAAACCAGAGAAAATCTAAAAGGAGGTTTCAGAGTTTCTCGAAAAGATTGCAATGAAAACAGAATAATACCCAAAAAGTTTGATATTATACCCACATTTTCGTATTTTAGGTATTACCGTTTACTGAATAATATGTTTAGTTCTTTTTCACTTTACCAGACTCTCTTTGACTTTTCTTCTCCATATATGTCCTTTTGTCTCAATAGGTTCTTTCAAAACTAAAAGATATCTTATAACCCCTGGATTCAATTTCAGAAAAGTTATCTCTGGCTCAGCTATTCCTGAGTATTCCACATAATAATACTTTCCTCTATCATATTTTCCTATATTGTAGGCAAAAAGTCTAAGCTTCGGCTCTTCTTCGTAGTTTATCTTACCTAAGTTTCTTCTTATCTGAGACTTTATTTGCTCGATTAGCTCTTTTTCATTTGCATCTGAGAGGTCTGGTTTCAATATAATTGTAAGCTCGTAGTCTCTTATTTTGAAAATCTGTCCATTTCTCTCAAAGTATTTTTGACCTTTGCTCAAACTCTCCTCTACAATTTGTGCAATCTCTTCCATACTACTTCAAAATATTAAAACAAATTTGGAAAAAATCTTTTTCAGAATAATTTAAAAAGTCGCAATGCTGATATGAATAAAATAGGGCTGTTAATTCTTCTATATCATCAAAATAAAAGGAAACATATTTTGAAGATGTTCAATTGCTTTGCCAATAAAAAGAAACACCAAAAATACCAAAACTGTTGCTTCGTTATAGTAAGATAAGATTAATAAACCTCCTGACAAAGCAGGATAACTACAAATTCAAAAACACCGAATTCAAAAATCTCTGAAGCATGATTTCAAAAATCACTCAACATTATGAAGTTGTTCCCTTATTCTTTCTATTTCGAGTTTTGATTCTATAACTTTTTCAGATATTCTGATGTCAAGGGATTTTGCCCCCATCGTATTGAGTTCTCTCAAAATCTCCTGAGCTATGAACATAAGCTTTTTGCCATCACCTTCTCTCTCGACTTCATCTTCAAAGGAATCAATATGCGATTTTATTCTTGTTATCTCCTCAGATATATCTGCTTTCCTTACAATGTGAACAACACCAGCTTTATCTATTACGTCCTCCGGAATGTTTTCCATACCCATCTCAACGGCAATTTGCTGAACTCTTTCTTTCAAAATAGCTTTAATTCTTTCTGGAAAACTTGCGTGTAAATTTTCTATGTCTGAAATAAATTCTCTTATCTTATTTATTCTCTGCAATAGATCCTGAGCTATAACTTGTCCTTCATCTTCTCTTGATTCCTCAAATTTGATCAAAGCAGATTGAAACAGAGAAAGAATATCTTCTGACTTAACTCTTCGAAAAGATATAGGAAAACCTGTTTTTTCTTCTCTTATAAAAACTTCCACTTTTCCTCTTTTGACTCTCTTCCTTATCTCGCGTCTCATATCCGGCTCAACACCAATGTGTTCCGCTGGTATATCAAAGTAAATTTCAAGATATTTTGAGTTGACAGATTTTATCCAACAGCTTATTTTTTTTCCTCCAACAAAAGAGTATTCAATACCGTATCCCGTCATGCTTTTCATTTTTATAAAATATAAGTTTTGATATATGGAAATATTTGAGAAATTTGCAACGAATAAATACTTATTTTCTTCTCTGATATTTCTCGTTTCACTGATTCTATCTTATCTTACAGCTTTCATTCTGGAACGTTTTGTATCAAAAATCGCCTCAAAAACCGAAACACAAATAGATGACAAGATTTTGAGAGTATCGAAAAAACCTTTGATATTCCTGATAATTCTTGGCGGAACTTACATATCTTTGAACAATCTGAACCTAACCGAGAAAGCTGTTGTCAAAAAAATTTTCTTTGTCCTCCTTGTTCTCACATTCACCATTTATTCAGCCAAAATTACATCAATACTAATAAAAGCATGGCTGAAATTTCAAGCTGGTTTTGAGAAAACTCCAGATATAATCTCAAAAGTAGTAAACATAATGATTTATCTTGTAGCCGGACTTATATTGCTTGACCATCTCGGAGTTAAAATCACACCGCTTATAGCAACACTTGGAATCGGCGGACTTGCTATGGGACTTGCTCTGCAACCAACACTGGCAAATCTTATATCCGGACTACATACAATGGCAGAAAGGTCCGTAAGAATAGGAGATTTTATAGAAATACCTGCAATGAACATATCCGGATATGTTGAAGATATAGGATGGAGATCTATAAGAATCAGAACCCCCTTCAACCAGATAGTAATCATACCTAACTCAAAGTTTTCCGAGAGTGTAGTCGTAAATTATTATCTTCCTAACAGAGAAGTTCTGGTACCAGTTCAGGTTGGTGTATCTTATGAATCTGATCTTGAGAAAGTTGAGAGAGTTACTATTGATGTCGCAAAGGAGATTCAGCAAAGTGCTCCGGGAGCTGTAAAGAACTTCGAACCGTTTATAAGATATCAAAACTTTGGAGATTCAAATATAAATTTCATTGTAGTACTTAGCGTAGAAGAACGGAGCTATATTTTTCCCGTAGTTCATCAGTTTATAAAATCTCTGAAAAAAAGATTTGATTTAGAAAAAATAGAAATATCTTGGCCTATAAGAAAAATATATTTTGCTTCTGATTTAAGTAAAATAGAAGATATAAAGAAAAAGCTGGAAAACGATTTCGTAACATAAATTTATAACATAGCAGATTCCACAGATCGAGAAACATAGATTGCTTCCGAAAAAAACAAATTGAGATCAATAGAACTTGCCAGCTTATGCGAAAATCTCTATCAAACCACCAATTCCATTACGAACCCTAAATTACCGAGATCTAAACACCCCTACCTACTATGTTTGATTGTTCTGAGTTTTTTCTCAAATTCTTTCAGAGTCTTTGCCTTCATTATCTCTCTTTTCAGAAATCTAAGTTTATCTACATCATCAATTTCCATTATCTCTTTCTTAATTGATTTGGAAATCTTGCCAAACTTGACCTGTATAACAGATACCAATGCTTCCTTCAGGCCTTTCTTTACACCCTCTCTTATCCCTTCCCTTCTACCTTTTTGTATCCCTTCTTGCATTCCCTCCTGATATAGCCACGTTTTAGTTATATCTATATCTATCACTGATTTTTCTACCTCCTTCCTTAAATCTTCTCT
>JANXBU010000039.1 GCA_025060505.1 Candidatus Calescibacterium sp. | reverse complement strand
ATAATTTTGCTAAAAAAATCGGTAGTTTTTCTTCCTGATCAAAATATAGTTCCATATCTAAATTAACAAGTGAAATCTCACCATCATTGAGTTTGGCTTCTACATAGCTAAAGTTTCTTAACCCATTTATGAGTTTATAAAAAGTTGGAACTTTATACAAAATTCCGCCAACTTTTTCAAACTTGAACTCCTTTTTGAATTCGGATTCTGGGCAAACATATAATTCCCTTGGAATCCAAAAAAATCTGCCAAAATTTCCCCCCACATCTCCAACTTCAACATCAACATATTTAATTTCATTTATCAAAAACCAATCTTCCGCCCGTCCAAGATGCAATGGATAAATCCTCTTTGATGGATTCTCAAAGCTATCTCTTATCTTATCAAGGAAATCCTTATCTTCATGATACATGTATATCCAAAGATAAACATCGTTTAAAATATCAATCAGATTTGGAATCTGTCCTCCTGGATGCTCAACATGTCCAGATACACTCCTGCTTTCTTCAGATCCGAATCTACTGTTATGACTTTCTTTTGAAAGATTTCTAATCCATGTGTATTCCGTTGTCTTGCTTTCAAATGTTCCAGCTATTGAAATTTTTATGTCTTTAAGCTTGTGATAATCACAATCGCAGTCCTGATTTGAACAAGGCTCTTCTTTTTTCTCATAGTTTGTTATGCCGAGAATATTGCAAAGAAGTCCGATCACAGTTGAATAAGGCGGTATCGGATATGTGTGTTTCCTCCGATAAGTAAATGGAATTCTGTAATGAGCATGCGGTTGATATAGTTTTATCTTTAGTACTTTGAATTGGCTCATTTTCGTTGCTTTTTGGTTTATTCATTATTTGTTCTCTTTTTGATATAGGCAGCTTTTTATTTTTCCTGACCAGAATCTTCTAGGTTGCATTCACGCAAGAACTCATTCCAGTCCAAAGTTATTTGTGTGTTATTTTTAATCTCATCATCCACTTTTATTTTATCTGTGTCGTAAATAAAAACTTTACCATCAATCCAAGAGTTTTTAAGAGCATCGTTTACGCCCACAACTCCATTGACCCCATAAGCTTGGCCACTAATCGGTGATATTTCTATGTATGGATGAAAAACAGGAACAGGAACTTTGACAGGTGAAGCAATCAGAAACAAAGGAACTATGATGTTTGCCTCATTACTTGATTGAGCATAAAGACCATTCCTTATGGCGTTAAGAATATCGCAAATACGCTTTTTCTTTTCTGATTGCTCAACCTCAAACTCAAGCTCCCAGACATTGTTTTCAAAACTTCTCCACCTAATATAGCCTAAACTCCTACCATTGCATTTAATTTCGCATTCATTTGTTTTTCCAGAAACCTGTAGAACGTCTTTTATTATCTTATTATTATTATTAGCTAAAGCAATCTCAATTGTATTATTTTGTTGATTAAATGATGGTTGATTCCTAATAATCCAAATATCCTTTCCAAGTATTTCTGCGTCAATTGTGAAACTTATTTTATAAAAAGATACATGTTCTTCTTTGCTATATGGATTTGGCGTAACATCAAGCCCTTGTTTTATACCTCTGCTTACAAGATCATGATTTGCATAGAATGCCATATCACCTTCATATGGATCTAAGCCAATAGCTTTCGTGATGCCAACTGGGGATTTTCGCGTAATAGACGCCTGTTCCTGAATAGTATACATATACCCAAATGCGTCAAGTTCTGGGCTTGTTATTATATCATCTTGAGCTATATCAAATTGAACTACCTCACCATGTCCAGTAACTTTTGCCTCTCTCCATCCAAACGCTTTATGAAGTGTTTCAAATAAATAATGTCTAATAGCCGGTTTTCCGATAAAGCTTACGGTTTTATTTCCTCTTTTGAGTTTTTTAATTGAAAGTATGTTTCCGCTTACCTTTTCATCCCTATTTAGAGCGGAACCTTCAAAGATCATCGTTAATGTTATATGCTTTACGGTTTGGTTTGTTTGTGCCGTCATTGTTCTTCACCTCCATTTTGTTTGTTACTTAAAACCCCACCTAAAAAGGAATATATAAAAGTTTTAAATAGCTCATCGGAATAGCTTGGATTAAAAACTTGGGAAAGCAAATAAGGGATCTCTATTTTGTTCGCAGCGAAAATTCTAGTTATGAGATACTGAACTTCGCTTCTTTGGGCATGTCTTGTTTTTTCTAAGATTCTAAATGATTGTCTTGATAGATCATCAACTAAATTTTTATCATTTTTCAATGCAAACCCCAACTTTCCCAATTCTTCCACCATCCTTCCTGCGTTTTTTTGAGAGAATTTCATATATAGTTTCCATATTTTGTCTTTATCTTCACCTTTTGAATTACGAGCTGCATATTCAAGTATTTTCTGAAGCTCAAACCCAAAA
>JANXBU010000038.1 GCA_025060505.1 Candidatus Calescibacterium sp. | reverse complement strand
GATTCAACCCCGTAAATACAAGGCCGAATCCTGCGAACCCCGCACAGGTTTCAATCCCTCATAGGTAGGATTCAACCAAGCAATATAAAGAAGAACTCTTTGTAACAAAGACGGGTTTCAATCCCTCATAGGTAGGATTCAACCGAGATCGGGAAGTTTCTTGAATCCTATGTTAGGTTTTGTTTCAATCCCTCATAGGTAGGATTCAACCCCCTCAGCCACATCCAAAATTGGACAAGCAAAAAAGTTTCAATCCCTCATAGGTAGGATTCAACCAAATAGAAAAGGAATTTCTAACACTCGTTGAGTCATACGTTTCAATCCCTCATAGGTAGGATTCAACCTACTGTCATCTGAGGTAGCGTCTTCGGTCCGGGTTGTTGTTTCAATCCCTCATAGGTAGGATTCAACCGTTCAACACTTCTGTTTCTCCTGTTACAGTTTCCCTGAGTTTCAATCCCTCATAGGTAGGATTCAACCTCCTCCCTCTTGTAGTAAATGTAACCTGTCTTCACAGGTTTCAATCCCTCATAGGTAGGATTCAACCAAGCAAAGAATTGGAAAAATATCTTGTATGAGGCACTGTTTCAATCCCTCATAGGTAGGATTCAACCCACCTTTTACACATTCGACATCGATGGGGAATACGAGTTTCAATCCCTCATAGGTAGGATTCAACCAATTCACAGTGCCGACGTACATACATGTATTCGGAAGATGTTTCAATCCCTCATAGGTAGGATTCAACCTCCGTTCGCTACTCACTACACTTTTAAGATCACCCGGGTTTCAATCCCTCATAGGTAGGATTCAACCTTCCCTCCACAACTCTATCAAACTCTTTTATTATTTTGTTTCAATCCCTCATAGGTAGGATTCAACCATGATGCCGTCAGAGTTACTCCTTCCCCTGATGCTCGTTTCAATCCCTCATAGGTAGGATTCAACCACTTCGGAAGAGGTCAGTCAGATCATATACTGATGAAGTTTCAATCCCTCATAGGTAGGATTCAACCCTCATGGGGTGGGAGGCTGAAAATACCATTGATTCCTGTTTCAATCCCTCATAGGTAGGATTCAACCAATCAATTCTTCATCCTTTAAAATGATATCTTTATCGTTTCAATCCCTCATAGGTAGGATTCAACCCAGCAGATAAACGGAGAAGCTGTGGGTCCTGCTCAGTTTCAATCCCTCATAGGTAGGATTCAACCTCGCTCCAGTATCCTCCGACGACTTATCATCTCCATGTTTCAATCCCTCATAGGTAGGATTCAACCCAAATGAGGGGGCAAATACCCTTCTGCCGGAGGAACGTTTCAATCCCTCATAGGTAGGATTCAACCTTTCACAGAGAAACATCCCCAACTCGCATAGTTTTCCAGTTTCAATCCCTCATAGGTAGGATTCAACCTTATTTGTGGCGTATTCAAGGTGGGACAAGAGTTCTTGTTTCAATCCCTCATAGGTAGGATTCAACCTGTTATGTAAAATGTTGGCATTGTCCATCTATTCTAGTTTCAATCCCTCATAGGTAGGATTCAACCCCGCAATAAGCTCCCCCTACTCCCACAAAGGATCCCGGTTTCAATCCCTCATAGGTAGGATTCAACCCTTCTTCGCATCACTTCTGAATTTCTAAGCCTTTGGAGTTTCAATCCCTCATAGGTAGGATTCAACCATGAGTTCTTGGTAGTTAGTCGTAAAAGCGAATGAGAGTTTCAATCCCTCATAGGTAGGATTCAACCCAGGAAAGACACATTGATAATTGCGACAGGAAATCATGTTTCAATCCCTCATAGGTAGGATTCAACCGGGGATAATCAAAAGGCTATTCTTCCCGACTTATTTTGTTTCAATCCCTCATAGGTAGGATTCAACCATATCAGCGAAAAAGAACCTGCG
Organism: Candidatus Calescibacterium sp.; assembly: GCA_025060505.1. Taxonomy (GTDB): domain Bacteria; phylum Calescibacteriota; class Calescibacteriia; order Calescibacteriales; family Calescibacteriaceae; genus DRWZ01. Next base: position 893 of record JANXBU010000038.1, on the reverse strand, counting down.
ATTTCGGTTGATGAAAGTTTCAATCCCTCATAGGTAGGATTCAACCGACAATGGGAAAAGGTTTCCGATGCAATCCAAGCTGGGTTTCAATCCCTCATAGGTAGGATTCAACCTCTTTATATTAAGTTCGAAATCCTTAAAGAACTTGTGTTTCAATCCCTCATAGGTAGGATTCAACCATTAATCAGCTTTCCAAAACTCTTCATTGAAGATATGTTTCAATCCCTCATAGGTAGGATTCAACCTTTCTACGCTTGATCCGAATCAGGATTACATATTTTGTTTCAATCCCTCATAGGTAGGATTCAACCTTCCCTCTTTCCGTGTTACTAAACCAGTTATTTGGTGGTTTCAATCCCTCATAGGTAGGATTCAACCGAATTTGAGAAAGCCGTTGACTGGTACCGTGAGCTTTGTTTCAATCCCTCATAGGTAGGATTCAACCACACTGCTCAAACTCTTCCCGAGTATGTCAGGAGAACGTTTCAATCCCTCATAGGTAGGATTCAACCGTTTTTTTTGTGTGTGTATATTCTGGAAAATATAGAAGTTTCAATCCCTCATAGGTAGGATTCAACCACGGTATCTTACTGGTGATGAGGGTGATTACGAGTGCTGTTTCAATCCCTCATAGGTAGGATTCAACCTTTTTGAGAGTCGGTCCAGAATATACACTTTTTGTATGTTTCAATCCCTCATAGGTAGGATTCAACCATGAAAGATGCTGTGAAATTGATAATAGCACTGGAGTTTCAATCCCTCATAGGTAGGATTCAACCATTATAAAACTTTTAGACAAAATACAATTAGAATTATGTTTCAATCCCTCATAGGTAGGATTCAACCGAATGCTTCCTCAGATAGCCGCGCAGGCTCAAGATGAGTTTCAATCC
>JANXBU010000037.1 GCA_025060505.1 Candidatus Calescibacterium sp. | reverse complement strand
AATACAGTTTAAATTTGGATCTCAAATTGAGCGTAGTAGGATAGTAGGTTTCAATCCCTCATAGGTAGGATTCAACCGGAATAGTAATCTTGCCGAGCTAATATTGAAGGAAATGTTTCAATCCCTCATAGGTAGGATTCAACCATGATAACAAAACACCACTAACTTTTCCCCGTTCTGTTGTTTCAATCCCTCATAGGTAGGATTCAACCTGATTCAAGAACAAAAAGAAAAAACAAAACTTTTCGTGTTTCAATCCCTCATAGGTAGGATTCAAATCCAAGTATTTTCAAGGCTTTCCGAAGAGTGAAATATTGTTTCAATCCCTCATAGGTAGGATTCAAATTGAACTAATTAAAGATTGTCTTTGAATCCCTTTTAAAGTTTCAATCCCTCATAGGTAGGATTCAAATCTATTATATCTTGTTATGTAAAATGTTGGCATTGTTCAGTTTCAATCCCTCATAGGTAGGATTCAAATTCGTGTCTGGTTCATCTTCATACTTCTGGTTATTGAGTTTCAATCCCTCATAGGTAGGATTCAAATGTGTATTTTGAATACAAGCATGCAAGGATTACATACGAGCTTCAATCCCTCATAGGTAGGATTCAACCCGGGTTGTTCAGTGTGACTCAGAGATAGTCTCTGAGGTTTCAATCCCTCATAGGTAGGATTCAACCACATTCAATGCTCTGGCAGCATGCTGTAAAAATGTTTCAATCCCTCATAGGTAGGATTCAACCTCCGGAAAAAGACCCAAGCAGATACAAACTTCGAATGTTTCAATCCCTCATAGGTAGGATTCAACCGGGTAAGGATAATGTTAAGTTTGAGTACATTGATGCTCGTTTCAATCCCTCATAGGTAGGATTCAACCACTGACGGATTTTCTTAATTACGGATCACTTATTATGTTTCAATCCCTCATAGGTAGGATTCAACCTCAGCTATGTAGTTCAGCAGAAGTTTGCTCGTTTTGTTTCAATCCCTCATAGGTAGGATTCAACCGAAAAAGGCTCCGGACACCACTTACTACACTTTTAAGAGTTTCAATCCCTCATAGGTAGGATTCAACCTCCTCATAGAGAATTTCCCGTTACTTGAGTTTCTGGTAGTTGTTTCAATCCCTCATAGGTAGGATTCAACCTGATCCGAAGCACATCCTCTTCTTTGATTTTGCCGGTTTCAATCCCTCATAGGTAGGATTCAACCAATTGAAAAACTTATTGAAATTTACCGAGAATTTATAGTTTCAATCCCTCATAGGTAGGATTCAACCTATATTTTCAAAAAAATTCTTCGAGAATTCGAAATGTTGTTTCAATCCCTCATAGGTAGGATTCAACCAAGAATATGAAGAAGCGGTAAAGAAGCAGGGTACTTAGGTTTCAATCCCTCATAGGTAGGATTCAACCAGGCATATCAAGAAGCGGTAAAGGGCACTTAGAGGAGTTTCAATCCCTCATAGGTAGGATTCAACCTACAAACTTCGAATTAGATATAATCCCGAAATCCTTGAGTTTCAATCCCTCATAGGTAGGATTCAACCACCTGACTAAAACCTGTGTCATAAAATGCTATATGTTCGTTTCAATCCCTCATAGGTAGGATTCAACCAAGTGAAGACGCCAGTTTGTCCCAAACCCTGATTGGAGTTTCAATCCCTCATAGGTAGGATTCAACCGTGGGAACAAGTTTCCCAAGCTTATGAGCTCGGGAAGAGTTTCAATCCCTCATAGGTAGGATTCAACCTGCTACGGTGTAAAGCGGGATGTAGTTCGCAGAGAAGTTTCAATCCCTCATAGGTAGGATTCAACCCAAAAAGCCGATAAATCTACAATCACACAGCAAATAGAGTTTCAATCCCTCATAGGTAGGATTCAACCGAGATGTTGAGCTAAGAAAAGACACACTTATAATTGGTTTCAATCCCTCATAGGTAGGATTCAAATAGTGTATATAAAAATAAAGTATATTGAAATATACTAGTTTCAATCCCTCATAGGTAGGATTCAACCTGGTATCCATTTTCCCTTTGCGTATTTATCCCCCACTAGTTTCAATCCCTCATAGGTAGGATTCAACCTTGTTTTGAAGGTTATTTGACCCAAAAGAAGAAGGGGGTTTCAATCCCTCATAGGTAGGATTCAACCGCTTTGATGACGACTTTTTGTGATTTGATGAAGTTGGTTTCAATCCCTCATAGGTAGGATTCAACCCCCCGAATTCACACTTCTTGGGGTAACGGATACATGTTTCAATCCCTCATAGGTAGGATTCAACCTATTTACCTTAAGCCATTTCTGATTGTCGAATTCCTGTTTCAATCCCTCATAGGTAGGATTCAACCCAAGGTCTCTATCTATGTCGATGTATCTGGGTCGATATGTTTCAATCCCTCATAGGTAGGATTCAACCAATGAATTTTTAAAGAGACTTCTTTTTCCTAGCCATTTGTTTCAATCCCTCATAGGTAGGATTCAACCGCTATTTTACTGACGATATTATCAAAAGCCTACAAAGGTTTCAATCCCTCATAGGTAGGATTCAACCTCAATCTACAATCATAACCCGTCATCAAAAGATACGGTTTCAATCCCTCATAGGTAGGATTCAACCATGGTAAAAAAAATAGAGTTTAAGGATTATTTACTTCGTTTCAATCCCTCATAGGTAGGATTCAACCGAGATTGCAGAGCTTATGGTATCTTTGGCGGATGCAGAGTTTCAATCCCTCATAGGTAGGATTCAACCTGCCTCCTCCTTTCTTCTTCATAAGCTTCTAAAAAGTTTCAATCCCTCATAGGTAGGATTCAACCACCGGAGTAAAACTCTGGGGATCTACGCCAGACGGGTTTCAATCCCTCATAGGTAGGATTCAACCTCAAAAAGCTTGCTATTCTACTTGACCTCGATCCTGAGTTTCAATCCCTCATAGGTAGGATTCAACCTAAGGAAAGATAATAGCTGGAAACTGCGAATATACTAGTTTCAATCCCTCATAGGTAGGATTCAACCAGAAAAAGTAAAAAATACTACACTTCAAAATTCTTTGTTCGTTTCAATCCCTCATAGGTAGGATTCAACCTATTCTGAGGGAATTGACATAAGTCCTTTTATTCCGTTTCAATCCCTCATAGGTAGGATTCAACCTTGACCACGGTTTCCTTATTATTACCCCTGAATTCGGTTTCAATCCCTCATAGGTAGGATTCAACC
>JANXBU010000036.1 GCA_025060505.1 Candidatus Calescibacterium sp. | reverse complement strand
TGAGGTATATTTCCGATACGGGATTCTTTATCTGAAGCTTCCGTCTTTTATCAGATATCTGCTCCATTTTTGCTCCCTCAATGACAAAAGGTATTCATTCAAAAAGCAATACAATTTGCCAAGAGTGTATTTTGAATACAGGCATGCGAGGATTACATACGATAACGGAAAGATAGAAGTATACGGATTAGGAATTTCGAAAAAGCTTGTGAAATGGATGTTTAAGGAATTGGAAAAATTTTACCAAGATTTCCTGAACATATACAAAAAGGAAGTAAGTGGGTGGGGGGGGTAAGAGAAAATCACCAAAATGATTTTTTGCAGGCTATTTTTCTGTGTAAAATCTATAAGGAGGTGACAGGAAAATGAAGAGGAAGTTCTTGGATTATTTGCTTCCGATAGTCAAGGAGAAAAAGGATAAAGGCTCCACTTACTACACTTTTAAGACAATCACCCGGAAAGGTGAAGAAAAATATCTAGAGGGATATGCAGAACCTTCGCTTGAGGAGCTTCAGCTAGAAATGAAGGATTTTCTTGATCGTTCACTTCTTCGCATCACTTCTGAATTTCTAAGCCTTTGGATAGAAGAGTGTATGCACATTTACCTTAAGCCGTTTGAAGTCCTCGGATTTATTAACGGGATTAGAGAAATTTGCCTAGAAGCAGAATCTAAACCGAAAACTAAATCGAGAGTGGTTATAGAAAATTTTGATATTAATCTTCCGAATACATGTATGTACGTCGGCACTGTGAATTTCACGTTTTGGTATTGGAAACCAAAAAAGTTAATAATGGATCTTTATGATCTTCCAATTAATGACAATTTTGTCGTTTGGGTATTTAAGGAGATAGAAAAGGAATTTTCTCTGTTTTTAGAAGCTTATGAAGAAGAAAGAAGGAGAGTTTCAATCCCTCATAGGTAGGATTCAACCCAAACGGAATTTGAGAAAGCCGTTGACTGGTACCGTGAGGTTTCAATCCCTCATAGGTAGGATTCAACCCCCTTCTAATTAAACCAGGGTATGTAAGACTTGGGGGTTTCAATCCCTCATAGGTAGGATTCAACCCTGCAAAGCTTCTTAGACACAATTACATAGCGATATGTTTCAATCCCTCATAGGTAGGATTCAACCGGTTTGATAAATGCTTCTGGAACTGTTATTCACGGTAGTTTCAATCCCTCATAGGTAGGATTCAACCTTTGTTGAATCTATGAAACTCGACGAGGCTATTACAGTTTCAATCCCTTATGGGTGGGGGTAAGAGAAAATCACCAAAATGAATTTTTGCAGGCTATTTTCTGTGTAAAATAAAAAGGTATAATTTATAAGGAAAATGGCAGAAAAAAGATTTGAAGATTACTTTTTACCAATAATTGAGGAAGTGGTAACTCCGCATAAAACTTTCTACCGATTTAAGTCGATTTCCGGAAGGGAATATCCTGGATGTGTAAATCCTTCACTGGATGAACTTCCTCGCCTAGAACTGAAGGAATTTCTTGACCAGGGATCTCTTGATATTACTCAGGAATTTGTAAGACTTATTGTAAAAGTTGGGGCAGATCCGGAAGCTATATTTATTTACCTTAAGCCGTTTGAATCTATTAATAGGATTCAAGAACTTCCGAAAGCAGAATCTAAACCGAGAGTTATAGAAAATTTTGATATTAATCTTCCAGAAACATCTATTTGCGTCGGCAATAGCTATTACGGACAAAAAGTAGTTCAGATATTTAGATATCACAGGCAAAATAAACAAATAATATGTAATTATGATCTTCCAATTAATGACGATTTCATCATTTGGCTATTTAAGGAGGTAGAAAGGGAATTTCTTGGATTTGTTGAAGCTTATGAAGAAGAAAGAAGGAGGCAACAGGAAAATGAAGAGGAATTTGTTTCAATCCCTCATAGGTAGGATTCAAATTTTGACTGGGCAAAAGACCACATTCATCCTGTGATTGTGTTTCAATCCCTCATAGGTAGGATTCAAATTTTCTTTTATCTGCTGGTAGAGCTCGTAGATACCAGGTTTCAATCCCTCATAGGTAGAATTCAAATGATTGGAGGATTTTCGTTTTCAGGGATCCCTTATCGTGTTTCAATCCCTCATAGGTAGGATTCAAATCTCAGAAGCAATCAAAATTATTTATATGCTCCGGAGCGTTTCAATCCCTCATAGGTAGGATTCAAATATACAAGCTTAGGATTAGATATAATCCCGAAATCCTGTTTCAATCCCTCATAGGTAGGATTCAACCGAGGAACAAGTTTCATAGAGATTTGTGAGTATTACGAGGTTTCAATCCCTCATAGGTAGGATTCAAATAGGAATTTCTTTTGTTTGTAGAAGCTTATGAAGTTTCAATCCCTCATAGGTAGGATTCAACCGTTTGAATTTCGAAAAAGCTTGTGAAATGGAAAAGGAAGTAAGTGGGTGGGGGGGGTAAGAGAAAATCACCAAAATGAATTTTTGCAGGCTATTTTCTGTGTAAAATTTGTAAGGAGGTGACAGGAAAATGAAGAAGTTTAAAGATTTTTTGCTCCCAATAGTTCGGGAGAGACAGGGGAAAGAATATATTTTTTATACCTTTAACATTGACGGCAATGAAGAAAACGGGTTTGTATCACCTTCCATTGACGCACCAACATATTTAGAACTGGAGGAATTGCTTAATCACGCATCTCTCCTGGTTAAACCCCAGGGAATAAGGCTTGGGGTAAGTCCCCCGGCAAAGCCCAGGATGTGTCTTTATATTAAGTTCGAAATACTTAAAGAATTTGTTAAGATTTTCCCCGGAGACTACAAACCCAGACTAGTCGAAAAAGATCTTGAAATTTATCTCCCCGAAACATATGTGTTTCTCAAGCCATCTCCCCGCTCGGTATTTTGGTATTACCAACCCAAGCGGGTGCTCATACGAAATTATGAGGTTCCATGTGATACGATGATATCGTATTTCTCTTTAAGGAACTAGAGCGCGAATTTTTGATGTTTTTTGCAGCCTTTAAAGAGGCTGCAATTGTTCATTAGAAGTTTCAATCCCTCATAGGTAGGATTCAACCATCTCCAGGTTAGTAACGATATTATCATCTGTTTGTTGTTTCAATTCCTCATAGGTAGGATTCAAATATCTTCAATTACTGACGATTTTATCACTTGGCTATTTTACTGACGATATTATCAAAAAAAGAAAGAAAGGAGGGTAAGCCATGAGGAATGAGGTTTTTAAAGTTCTTTTGGAATCTTACAAGAAGATACCGGACAAAGCCTATGCAGTAGGCGGATTTCCGAGAGACTTACTGCTTGGGAAGCACGAATTTCACGATATAGATGTGGTAGTTTTCGGTGATTATAAAGAGTTTGCAAGAATACTCTCTTCTGAGCTAAAAGGT
>JANXBU010000035.1 GCA_025060505.1 Candidatus Calescibacterium sp. | reverse complement strand
TGGCTACCACCTTATCCTTCCCAAAGTTGTCTGTAGACTTTATGCTTTCAATTGCCTGTAAAACCTTGTCCGCAGATTTCATTGCCTTTTGGTCTCCCTTCTCGCATGCAAGATTGGTGAGAACCTCCGCCTCTTTAATAAGGTCTTCGTAAACTGGGTTTTCCTTCAACTCTTTGTATCTTACCCTCAAAGTATTACAGTCAAGAGCAAAGGAAAAAGCTATCAGTAAAACCAACCAGAACACAGAAAAGATTATAGTGTAGAACGTAACTGGTTGTAAATATTATTGATGAGAATGTTTTAAATTCTTCCAGAGTAGGAACTACAGGGTTTATAACATACATACCGCAAAAAGTTATGTCTCAAGGAGGAAACAATATGAACTACATTAGCAATAAACACATAGAGCTCCTCTCAAAACTCATCAAAAAGTTAATTGAGCAGTTCTACAGCCAAAACCCACCACCAAAAAGACCAGGCAGACCACCAGCTTACACCACAGAAATCATCATACTCGCAGCCATACTCAAAATACACAAAAACGTATCATACAGAACACTCGAACTTATCCTCAAAGACAGACTCGGACACTCCCCCGACTTCTCCACAATCTTCTACAGGTTCAAAAAACTAAACCCTGAGCTTCTCTCCTTCGTCTTATCAAAAACCGCAGAAATCTGCGAGAAAGTTCTTGACATAAAGGAATACCATGCAGTAGTTGCAGATGCTACAGGTTTTGGATATGACGATACAGTGAAGCTTAACTATCTCAGAGGTAAACAAATAAGACAAGTAAAGGCACATGTAAAGACAGAAGCTTTGATAGGTGTTAGAGGTAAAAAGAAGATAGTTTTAGGGGTAGCAGTTGGTGAGGCGTATTCTGATGAATTAAAGCTTTTGTGGTCTATGCTTGATAGGGCTGAGTTCAAGGCTCAACATTTTGTAGCGGATGGATACTACGACAGTGTGAGATTGATAAAGCACTTTGAGCAGAGGCAAATCAAGTGTGTAACTCCGATAAGTGAGAGGATGAGGCAAGAGGTGAGGAATAGATACAGGAAGTTAGTAAAGGAGAGGTATGAAGATGAGAGGTATTAGGGGAAGATATGTGAGCGGAGTAGGTATGATGTATGGCAGTTGTTTGGGAATGTGAGGAGGGCTTGTGGTGATAGGGATAATACGAGGCTATACGAGCTTGCAAGTGTATTTGTATTGGTAAGGTTCGTTTTCTGGAATCTTATGACACTTCTGAAGCTAAGTTTTTTAATGTTTTTTCACATGCGGTGTAGAGTTATTGTCCCATATGCCTATAAGATAATTCTCAAACATTCTCACCCTTTTTTGCAATATGTTATGGATTATACTATAATACAAGTTCAAAGACTCAGAAAATGTATAGAAAGGATTAGCCAAGGTTTACACGGATTAAGTCTCCGTATGCATTAAGCCTCTGAATTCCACTGAGATTGATACGGTCTTTTGCGTTAGTTATTTCAACGCGTTTTGCCAGCGTCTAATAATGTCTTTAAATCTGACCTGGTTAGTTTTGATATTTATCATATTGACACAAAATCTCAATACCGATAAAATAGTTACCATTAAATTTCAATTTCCTTAAAGGAGGTGTTATATGAAAAGAGCGATACTTATCACTGCGGTGCTATCCAGTGGCGTGTTTGCTCAGCCACCGGAGGAGCGGATAAGAGAATTGGAGGAGCGTATAAGAGCTCTTCAGCAAGAGGTGAGAAGCCTGAAAGAAGGTCAGAAGGAAACGGAGGTAATAAAGGAGGAGGTGCGCAAGCTCAGGCTTGAAATATCCATGCCACAAATTGATATTAAGTCTTATTCTGGTTTAGGTCCAGCAGCCTCAAAAGTTCACTTTAATCCAAAAGGTGTCTCCCTTGGTGGCTACGGTGAGCTTACTTTTAGGCGGAATGACGTTAACGCAAGGGGAGGTGCAAAAAACATAGCTAACGCGCAAAGAATAATCCTTTACTTCGGCTACGCCTTTGATGAAAAGCTTAAGTTTAACTCAGAGCTTGAATTAGAGCATGCCTCAACGTCCGCAGAGCACGGCACTGGTGGAGGATACTTTAAAGCGGAGCTCGCCTATCTTGACTATCAGTTTAGACCTGAGTTCGGTCTGAGAGGTGGTCTCTTACTCATGCCAGTGGGTATAGTAAACGAGGTGCACGAACCTCCTACCTTTCCCTCCGCAGAGAGACCGTTCTTTGAAAGAAGAATAGCTCTTTCCACTTGGGAAGAGATGGGCGTAGGCGTGTATGGTGAGGTGGGTCCTGTGGATTACAGGTTTTATGTTATAAACGGTCTAATGTTAAAGGGTGCTGGAAGCTACAACCGAGAAGAGCCTCTGAAAAACCTAAGGCAGAGAGGTGCGAGGGCTGTGGCTGAAAGGGTGGGCTACACTGGAAGGGTGGACGTGGAACTCCCTCTAAAGGTTAAGGTGGGTGCTTCTTTTCTCCATGCGGATGTGCAATCAAAGGGATGTTCTACGCAGGGTAGTGCTTGCGCGGACTCCGCTTACGGCTTTAGAAGGGGCACTAAGGTAGGCTCCGTAAGCATGTTCTTGCCTCATGCTTGGTATCAGCATGCAGGATGGGACATAAGGTTTGTGGGTGCTTACATAACCACACAAGACGCACACAAAATGTCTCAGGATTTGAGAGGCACTTCTGGCATTACCACAGACTTAAGCAGGGTGGACACAGTAATTCCAAAGGAGCAGACGGGCTACTACCTTCAGGTTGCCTACGATGTGTTTAGACTTTACGGGAAGGACGACCAAGAGCTATACCTTTTTGGAATATACGAAGACTTTGACACTCATAGAAAAGTGCCACAGGGATACAAAAAACCTGACGGACACAAGCTAAAGGTCTACAACGCTGGGGTATCTTACAAGCCTCATCCTTTAGTTGCCATAAAGGCTGACTATGCCAAGCTGGACTACAGCAAACCCAAAAAGGATGAAAACGAATACAGGTTTACGCTCGGTTTTATGTTCTAATAGATAAGGGAGTAACCATGCTTAAAGTGCTGACTCTTATCCTACTTAGCTATGCTTCTCTGACCGCAAAGGAGTTTAAAAAGCCTGAACAGGCTCTCTCCGCAATATATCCAGGTTCACAAACGGAGATAAGAAACATAACCCTTACAAAGGAGCAGGTGGAAGAGGTCTACAAGCTGTCTGGAGTTAAGATGGATACGAGGCTGGCTTCTTGGTATATAGTCAAAAAAGGCGGTCAGGTGGTAGCTTACGGCTACGTGGACATTCACAGGGTCAGGACGCATCCTGAGGTAATCCTATACACCATAACGCCAGAGGGTAAGCTTGATGTGGTAGAAGTGTTGGCTTTTCAAGAGCCTTTGGAATACTTGCCAGAAGACCGCTGGCTAAAGCTGTTTGCGGGTAAGCACTTGGACAAAGACCAGATAAGGTTCAGAAAGG
>JANXBU010000034.1 GCA_025060505.1 Candidatus Calescibacterium sp. | reverse complement strand
TGTATGCAGGGATTTGAATCCTACCTATGAGGGATTGAAACAAATAAGTCGGGAAGAATAGTTTTCTTAGAATCACTATTTGAATCCTACCTATGAGGGATTGAAACCAAACACAGAATGCCCAGCAAACTCAAGATGATCTGCATTTGAATCCTACCTATGAGGGATTGAAACTCTATAACCACTCTCGGTTTAGCTTGGTTGAATCCTAATTTGAATCCTACCTATGAGGGATTGAAACATTCGAGCTCAAAGAGGTTTATAGATGAAGCCACGATAATTTGAATCCTACCTATGAGGGATTGAAACATCCCATTAATGAATTCGATGATTTCAAACGGCTTAAATTTGAATCCTACCTATGAGGGATTGAAACAAATAAGTCGGGAAGAATAGCCTTTTGATTATCCCCTCATTTGAATCCTACCTATGAGGGATTGAAACATTTTCCAATCTTCTGCATTCTTCACAATTGTAACATAATTTGAATCCTACCTATGAGGGATTGAAACTCCTTCCGGACTTAGGGTATAGTTTCCGGCCAGAAATTTGAATCCTACCTATGAGGGATTGAAACCTGACCACCCTCTGTATTTTGTTGAGCCTGCTGATTATTTGAATCCTACCTATGAGGGATTGAAACGAACATTTGAATCATTTTTCTTTATCATATCGACAATATTTGAATCCTACCTATGAGGGATTGAAACTCTCTTTCCTCCTCTTCCGCTTCAAAAAAAACCTGAATTTGAATCCTACCTATGAGGGATTGAAACCTGACGATTTTATCACTTGGATATTTAAGGAGGTAGAATTTGAATCCTACCTATGAGGGATTGAAACTTCCAGCTCTATCCCGAGATGGGGAACTTGGTTAATATTTGAATCCTACCTATGAGGGATTGAAACATATAAAGACTCATCCGGGGCTTTGACTTGGGCTTTAATTTGAATCCTACCTATGAGGGATTGAAACATCACAGTGAAGTAAGGATAAACAAGCAATTGCTCCGATTTGAATCCTACCTATGAGGGATTGAAACAACTCCTCATCTATTTCTACCTCTTCCTGAAAAGATATTTGAATCCTACCTATGAGGGATTGAAACGTTCCTCCGGAAGGGTATTTGACCCTTCTTTTGGGTCATTTGAATCCTACCTATGAGGGATTGAAACCCATAAGTTCTACATATCCAGGGGTAATACTAAGGAAATTTGAATCCTACCTATGAGGGATTGAAAACTGCATCAAAATATTCCGCTGTAGATATCTATTTCATTCATTTGAATCCTACCTATGAGGGATTGAAACCGATATGAGGGATTGAAACAAGATGCGGTAGAAGGAATTTGAATCCTACCTATGAGGGATTGAAACATAACAAGTCCTTTACTCTCTTGTAAAACCGATAATAATTTGAATCCTACCTATGAGGGATTGAAACTTTCTTGTTTGGGGAACATTTTTCTTAGTTGTGAAAGATTTGAATCCTACCTATGAGGGATTGAAACAATCTAATGAACAATTGGAACAGCTTCTTTGAAGGCATTTGAATCCTACCTATGAGGGATTGAAACCCCTTCTGGAAGTCTTTGATTGATTTGAAACACAAATTTGAATCCTACCTATGAGGGATTGAAACAAGGTCAGTAAAGACAATCAGAAGGTCAGCATTCTCCTATTTGAATCCTACCTATGAGGGATTGAAACAGTTTTTGCAAGTATTCTACTTCTTTTTTAGTCATAATTTGAATCCTACCTATGAGGGATTGAAACACAACAAGAATGATCTTTCACGGGTTAATACAATACCTATTTGAATCCTACCTATGAGGGATTGAAACTAATAACCTCTATCTTGCCATTTTCGAAGATAGTTTCATTTGAATCCTACCTATGAGGGATTGAAACTGACGATGAACCTCCCGTCTGGGAGAGAACCCCATAGCATTTGAATCCTACCTATGAGGGATTGAAACATTGTTCCTAAACAAATGATTAAGAAAGTAGATGGGTATTTGAATCCTACCTATGAGGGATTGAAACTACGCCGGGAGAGATAAGTTTCTCGGGAACATAGAGCATTTGAATCCTACCTATGAGGGATTGAAACTCAAACGTAACAAAAAACGATGCATATATCTGACCAGATTTGAATCCTACCTATGAGGGATTGAAACTGCTTTGTTCTTCCTTGGGGTTTTTTGTGGGGGTTTTTATTTGAATCCTACCTATGAGGGATTGAAACATATCAAAATTTTCTATAACTCTCGGTTTAGATTCTGATTTGAATCCTACCTATGAGGGATTGAAACATTCGTGAATTATCTCGGACAAACTTTTCTTCTATCTATTTGAATCCTACCTATGAGGGATTGAAACCGATCAAGAAAATCCTTCATTTCTAGCTGAAGTTCCTATTTGAATCCTACCTATGAGGGATTGAAACTGTTTCCTCAAGCTCTTTGATGATTTCAGATTTGTGATTTGAATCCTACCTATGAGGGATTGAAACCTGGGTAAGATAATAACCGAAGAAGAAACACCAAAATTTGAATCCTACCTATGAGGGATTGAAACATATAAAGAACCATACGAGGTTTTGACTTGGGTTTATTTGAATCCTACCTATGAGGGATTGAAACTGTAAATCAGCTCTCCGCCCTGCTTCAGAAGCTCTATATTTGAATCCTACCTATGAGGGATTGAAACTCTCCCTATATTGGTCTGGAACCTCGTCAGGATGATATATTTGAATCCTACCTATGAGGGATTGAAACCTTCTCCCTGAACCTCTTCCAAAAACTTTTTCAGCTATTTGAATCCTACCTATGAGGGATTGAAACTCTATATCAAAATATACATAGTTAGTGAAATACTCTTATTTGAATCCTACCTATGAGGGATTGAAACACATATGAAAGATAAGGAACTCCATAATAAAAAGCTAATTTGAATCCTACCTATGAGGGATTGAAACAAAGTGTAGTAAGTACCGTTCTTATCCTTTTTTTCCTATTTGAATCCTACCTATGAGGGATTGAAACATGTAAATAACCATACGAGGTTTTGACTTGGGTTTTATTTGAATCCTACCTATGAGGGATTGAAACCAAAAATCATAAAGATATGGATCCAATTCTATACCAATTTGAATCCTACCTATGAGGGATTGAAACAAAACAGAGAAAATTCCTTTTCAATCTCCTTAAATACCATTTGAATCCTACCTATGAGGGATTGAAACGCTGTTAGACACTAAAAATATATCCCCATTACTTGAGGTTGAATCCTACCTATGAGGGATTGAAACCAGCTCCAGGAGCTGCATTATCTGTCTGAAAGTTAACTGGTTGAATCCTACCTATGAGGGATTGAAACCAAAAAGAGATGATGTTTTTATGAGACAAAGATCTATGGGGTTGAATCCTACCTATGAGGGATTGAAACTATATGTCTTCTACGGCCGCCCGTTTTCCACCCCTGTCGGTTGAATCCTACCTATGAGGGATTGAAACTACTTTTCTTCATATTCATAGTTGTTTTACCTCCTTTATTTGAATCCTACCTATGAGGGATTGAAACCGAGCTGATTGAGGGCATTTAGGACATCCTGATCCTTTTATTTGAATCCTACCTATGAGGGATTGAAACCCTGTGATATCTAAATATCTGAACTACTTTTTGTCCATTTGAATCCTACCTATGAGGGATTGAAACATTGCTCGTAATACTCACAAATCTCTATGAAACTTGTATTTGAATCCTACCTATGAGGGATTGAAACTAGTCTGTTAGAGCTTGCAATTCACCATGGAAATCCATATTTGAATCCTACCTATGAGGGATTGAAACTCCTCAACACTTCTTTTATCTGCTGGTAGAGCTCATAGATTTGAATCCTACCTATGAGGGATTGAAACTACACTGACTATAATCGTAATTCTCATATCTGAACAGTATTTGAATCCTACCTATGAGGGATTGAAACTTTTTCTTGGTTATATGCATTTTTAAACATTTCGAATTCTCATTTGAATCCTACCTATGAGGGATTGAAACAACGACAAAATCAAAAGCTCTTCCTTTTGTATGCAAAATTTGAATCCTACCTATGAGGGATTGAAACTCTTAAAAGTGTAGTGAGTAGTGTTCGTAGACTTTCTGGTTGAATCCTACCTATGAGGGATTGAAACAGGTAAATAAGCATACACTCTTTTATCCAAAGTTTTAGGGTTGAATCCT
>JANXBU010000033.1 GCA_025060505.1 Candidatus Calescibacterium sp. | reverse complement strand
AAAGATTCTTGCTTTATATGTGGTCAATTGTAATATTGACTGTTTCTGAGAATTTTTCAAGGAAAGATTTTATCACTGTGCTTCCATTGTTTTCTATAATTTATTTTCTCTCAAACATACCGTCCACAGCTCACAATACCAATTACCTTATGTCTCCGTACGGTAAAAGACATTATGTTGTAGATGAGAAAGAAATAAAAAAAGAATTTGTTTGTATTGAGGACTTTATAAAATCTGTGAAGAATGAAAGGATAGCTGGTGATGTAATGTCAACAAACTTTGTAAAGTTTTACTATCCAGCTGTAAACATATATTACTTTTTGAATTTCTGGAGCTATGTTGTGCCGGTTGAGTTTAGAGATAAGCCAAAATTTGTTATATTCTATAATGATCACGTTCAAGAAAATGAATGCAAGTTCAAGACTTTTCAGTTGAATTTGGATGAGCGGAGAAGAAAAGAATATTTCAGAGAAACAGGTCTCAAGAGTATATTTTTGAAGATTCTGTACGGTATAATTAATTTTTCTTCTGGTTTATTTCCTGCACCCGCTTACGCTGATATTTGGGTAGATGATCAAAACCTTGGATGGGTAAATCGTAAGCAATATAATTCAAAAGTTCCATCAATGTTAGGTTTCCCAAGCTTCAATCTTGAAATAAATGAACAGGGCGGAAGAGATAATGTCAGCTGGAGCAATATCAGCAAAAAGAAGATTCTGATATTGGGAGATTCTGTTTGTTTTGGTTTCGGTATAAACTTTGAACATACATTAGGTGAAATTATTGAAAGAAAAATGGGAGATGATTGGTTTGTTATGAACATGTCTGTTGTTGGATATTCAACAGATCAGCAGTTAATTATGCTTGAAAGAGAAGGTATCAAATATAACCCGGATATTGTTATATTTTGTCTTTGGGTAAATGATATACCGGGAATACTTGATTCCGCTCCACTTGAAAATGGCGGAAGAGGGAAGCCCGTATTTGTTCTGGAGGAAGGAGATCTCAAATTGAAAAATGTACCACCGAGACCCATTTCTTTGTTTCCTGATTACTACAACAAGATGTTTATTCTCACTTATGGAAAGTATGCGCTGAATTACTATATAAAAGGGGGATACAAAAGTGTGTTTGAGAAAGCAAAAGGTTATTTGTATTTGCTTGAAGATTCTGTTGCTCAAAGAATTCCATATCGTATGCTGATATACAGAGATGTAGTTAGAAGATACATTGATCTGCTTAAGGCCCTTATGAAAAGAGCTGTGCAGATTTGCAATGCGAAATGTAAAGTTTATCTTGTTGCTATACCAGACTACGATCAGGTCTTGGGGAGGAAACCTTATGTAGAAAGAATATATGATTTGATACAAGCTGATGTCAATTTCTTACCTGTTGTAAGGATAAATCTTGAGAAAGCAGACTTTTTCCCAAAGAACCAACATCCAAATGGAGACGGACATAAAAAAATTGCAGAACAAATTTATAGAGTGTTGCTATCAAAATAGTTTTTCTGTTTTTTGAGTGAGTAATGGAAATTTTCTGTTGTTCAGTTGTTTAGAAGTGAAAATCTTGTTTTTTTCATTTCTATAATTTTTGGATTAACTTTTAGAAATTCAGAATTTCGAAATTTATGAATCAGATCAGTTCTAAGGAATACTGGTCTAATCTTAGACCCAAGAAAGGAACTACTCGGCTTTTTGAATCAAACTTCGTTGAAAAGTTCTCAAGAATACCGCCGTATCTTCCGCATCTTGTATATATTCCTTTGGTTCTCTACACTTTATATCTCACATACAGAAGCGCTATTCGTCCAATTTACGCTATAAATCTTTTTCTTTTCGGAATTTTCTGCTGGACTCTTTTTGAGTATTTGCTTCACAGGTTCGTTTTTCATCTGAACCCTAAAAATAAAATACTTCAGAGATTTGTTTATATAATGCATGGAAATCACCATGAGTATCCTTGGGATTACATGCGTTTGGTGATGCCACTTTCTGTCTCTATACCTTTAGCTGTAATATTCTGGTATTTTTATGAATTTCTTTTGGGTGTATATTCACCACCGTTTTACGGAGGATTTGTTTTGGGGTATCTTCTTTATGATACATCTCACTTTCTTGTTCACTATGAGAGGTTCAATCCGAAGTCCAGAATTTTTATTCTTCTTCGCAAGCATCATATAAGGCACCATTTTTTGAGCTATGATGGAAATTTTGGAGTTTCATCTCCGTTGTGGGACTACATTTTCGGAACAAACATAGAACACAAATCAAGGGAAGTTCTGGAGAGCAGATATTTCTGGAAATAGCTTTTTGGTGTTTGTAAAAAACGAATATCAATTTTAAGTGAAGCCTATAAGGAAACTTTATGACTGGGTTCTATCTTGGGCAGATAAACCATCTGGACCGCTCGTTCTTTTTGTAGTATCGACTTTTGAAACTTTTATATTTCCAGTTCCACCAGATGTTCTTCTTATTGCGCTATCGTTGGGTAATCCGAGTAGATCTCTCTACTTTGCTTTTCTCTGTACTTTGAGTTCTGCAATAGGTGGTTCAATTGGCTATGTAATAGGACACTGGTTTTGGGATCTCACAAAAGATTTTTTCTTGACTCATGTTTTTTCTCAAGATTTTTTCAATCAGGTCTCAGAGATTTACAACAAGCACGCCTTTTTAACTCTTTATTTTGTTGGGTTTACTCCAATTTCAGATAAACCTTTTGTTATTGGTGCAGGTGTTTTTTCTGTCAACTACTTTATTTTTCTTTTTTCTTATACTCTTTCAAGAGCTACAAGGTTTTATGCAGTAGCAATTATTATAAGAATTTTCGGTCAGAGAGCTCGTGATTTTATAGATAAATACTTCAATATTCTTTCTTTTGTTTTTGCGATTCTTCTTGTTGTCGGTTTTGTTATTGCAAGATATGTCATCAAAGGATGAAAACTTTTTGAAAAAAATAAAAACAATCTTCTTCAAGATATAGTCAAGGTATTATGGTGGAGTTATCGCAAAGCATGGCAATCGTTGCTGGTATAATAGGATTTGCAATAGCAATTGGGATATATTTTTGGATAAAGACTCTCCCTGTTGGAACAGACAGGATGAATTTTTTGTCTCAGACAATAAGGAAGGGGGCAATGGTATTTTTGACAAAAGAGTATACTTTCCTTCTGATTTTCTCGATCACAATAGCTCTGGTTCTTGCTTTTTTCATAGATATAAACAATGCAGTTGCCTACATTATAGGTGCGGTTTCTTCTGCAGTAGCTGGATTTGTTGGTATGCTTGCAGCAACACACTCTAACGCAAGATGTACAAATGCTGCAAAGGAACACGGAAGAGATAAAGCTCTTGTTGTTGCTTTACTTGGTGGAAGTGTTATGGGAATTTCTGTTGCTTCTCTTGGAATACTTGGAATAGGAATTGTCGCAATGCTGTTTTTGAGTATTGATCCGGAGATTATAACATCTTTTTCTATGGGTGCGTCATCTGTTGCTCTTTTTGCAAGAGTTGGGGGTGGTATATACACAAAGAGTGCAGATGTTGGAGCAGATCTCGCTGGGAAGGTGGAGGCTGGAATTCCGGAAGATGATCCAAGAAATCCAGCGGTCATTGCAGATAATGTTGGTGATAATGTTGGCGATGTTGCTGGAATGGGGGCAGATCTTTTTGAATCTTATGTTGGAACAATAGTTTCTGCAATAACAATAAGTCCTTTCCTTTTTTCTCAGGATGTTCTTCACCAGTATATTTCATTTCCGATCTTTCTTTCAGTTGTTGGTCTTGTTTCGTCTCTGATCGGTGTTCTTTCAATATACATTTTCAAGAAATTTGATCCACAGACTGCTTTGAGAAACTCAACTTATGTTGCCATAGGAATATTTGCTATATTTTCATATTTTCTTTCTCAGGCTGTTTTGAAAGATAATCCAAATATTTTCTGGGCGATTCTTGCTGGAATACTGGTCGGAGCTGTTATGGGACTTGTTTCTGAATACTATACATCAAGAAAACCGATAATAAAGATAGCCGAAGCTTCTCAAACAGGTCCTGCTACCAACATCTTACAAGGTTTTTCAGTTGGGCTTGAATCTGTTTTCATTCCAACTTTGTTCATTGCTGTTGGTATAATGATAGCCTACAAGGTTGGAGGATTTTACGGTATAGCTATTGCTGGACTTGGAATGCTCGGAACCATAGGAATAACAATGTCTGTTGACGCTTACGGTCCAATAGCAGATAACGCCGGTGGAATTGCTGAGATGAGCCATCTGCCACCACATGTGAGAGAGATAACAGATAGACTTGATGCTCTTGGCAACACAACAGCAGCAATAGGAAAGGGTTTTGCAATAGGTTCTGCTGTTCTTACTGCTCTTGCGTTCTTTCTTGTGTACTCAAAAATCATGGGGAAGTATTATCCGGATATCAAATTCAACATAATGAGTCCAGAAAGTATAGCTGGTGTTATGATAGGTGTCTCAATTCCTGCACTGCTTTCCGCAATAATAATAAGAGCCGTTGGTTCCGCAGCTTATGATATGGTCAATGAAATAAGAAGGCAGTGGAAGGAGATTCCTGGACTCAGGGAAGGAAAGACTGATCCAGATTATTCAAGGTGCATAGGTATAGCGACTGTTGCTGGAATACGCAGAATGATACTCCCAGGTATAGCAGCGGTTATATCTCCGATACTTGTTGGAGCTTTGCTCGGACCAATAGGACTTGCAGCATTTCTTATAGGTGTCACTGCTTCCGGATACATACTCGGAATTCTTATGGCAAATTCCGGGGGTGCTTGGGATAACGCCAAGAAATACATAGAGGCTGGAAATTTTGGTGGAAAGAGGTCAGACCCACACAAAGCA
>JANXBU010000032.1 GCA_025060505.1 Candidatus Calescibacterium sp. | reverse complement strand
AAATCATTGATTGCTTTGGTAAGATATCATTTGAGAAGATGAAACATACAATCACATAATAGAATATCTGATAGTTCTCAAGGGCATCCTGTATTTTGTGTTTTCCGTCTCTACATCCTAAACCAATTCATAGTATCCATATTGATCTTCTTTTCCAGGAAAAAAACCTCCATCAAAAAATTCCATGAATTGAATTGACAGGACATAGATGAAAAGATAAAATATTGGTAAATACTTGATGAATTGATATTTGAACCTCTTATAAAAATATGCACTAATGATAAGGTATATTGAGATAAGAATAAAGAACATTCTATCTTAAATATTGATTTTGTTTACAAAAGTTTGTTCTGTTGCAAATATTGTTTACTCTGAGAAAAATACCATATTCATTAGGTCGTGCGACAAAATATTTCGGCTGCTTTGCTAAAAAATTGTATTTTGCTCTGTTGGAAACTATGCAGGGGCATGCGAAATTTCTCGATCTCTTCAAATTTTCACCAATGTTTTAGTATTTTGCGTTTCCAAAGAACTGCTCGTCTCCTCCGTCGGCTGATAAGCTAACCTTTGCTCTTGATTTTGCTAATTTGGAAGACAGAGTACTGGAGATTGCAGATGAATCTCCGAATGTTTCATCGTAAATTTCTGTTAGTTTTTGGTATTATATCAAGAGCTTCTTTTGTAATCTGCTATCTTTCTTGCACATTCTGCTTTGTTATATTCTTTTTTAGAAAATCCAGTTGTGTAGGTTTATCCATAGACATAGCTTCAAGTAATGATCTGGGTACACCTTCGCCATAAGATTGGTAATACCACACAATCCGCTTTACATACATACTCTCTTGTTTTGCAAAAGGTATAATTATCAAAAGGCCTAAATTGTCTAATTTTTTTCAAAGACGGAAGTAGTGTTTCCCCTGTCCAAAACTCCTAAAATCCGTATTTCAAAATCTTTTTTCTTGAATCTTTTTTCTTGACAAATTTTCTTGCCTGCCTTCACAGGTTCAAATAAACTGTTATCTCTTAGAATTTACCAACAAACAAAAGAATGAATTTATTTTCGTCTTCCTCTTCAGAGCGATACTTAGTGCTAAAGTGATCTGCGTTAAACTCCGGAAAGTTGAATAACGATTGAGGAAGAATAAACCAAGTGATAGAGTTGATTATAATTCGCTTGGTTTTTAAAATACCACATAACGATTTTTGGGGAAAGCAATTTCTTATAGTAATTTCGCCAAAGCTCCAGCAAGCCTTTTCCTATAAGCACATAACTAAGCCTAGTAATTACGCTTATGAATGGTATGGTTTATAACAAAGTCAAGTTTTATCTTTGTGTAGAGCCAAGAATTACTCTAAAAAATAAGAGCATTCTCTAATGGATTGTTTCCCTTGCGGTTCAAATGTTTCAAAAAATGGAAGGAAATTCTTCTTTCAACAGTGAGCTACATTCGTCCTTTGGTGTTACTGGATGAACTTCAAAGCCTTACTTCTTTTAGTCTTTTCATAAGCCTTCTTCTATAGTTATAAAGAGAGAAGGATGTGTTAGGGGTTAATTCTATCAGGAACCTAGCCATCTTTCTTTCCAAAGCTCAAAGACAAAAAGAAGCCATAATTTGTTATGATTAACTCCCTTGTCCTGAAAATATCCCTTTAGAAGTTCCTCTACCACCTCATGATTAAAAAGCCCTTCTTTCTTAATTCTTTCTGGGTCTAAATATGCTTTGTACAACTCTTTTAACTCTACCTTAAACCATTCGTAAATTGGCACCCCGAATCCCATCTTTGGTCTTTCCACAAGTTCCTTAGGAACATACTTATAGAGAATCTTCCTCAAGAGAAACTTACTTATTGCATTTCTATACTTCATATCAAATGGCAGTCTGCTTGTGAACTCTATTATTTTATGGTCAAGTAATGGTTCTCTTCCCTCCAAAGCCAAGCTCATTGTGGCTCTATCCACCTTGACTAAAATATCATCTGGTAAGTAAGTCTTAAGGTCATATATCATCATAAAGGTAAATGCCTCGTATTTTGCTCCATTTAATGACATCTTAAAGCTGTGATCTGGAATGGAATAATCAGCTAAAAATAGCCGGAGTAACACATCCGGCAAAAATATCTTATTGGAAATATCATATTGCATTCCAATTGTATTTGCATTTAGAATGTTCCTCAACTTAATGTATTTATCCCGAAAGTTAGTCCACTTAGGAAGCAAGGGTTTAAAGATTTTATACAAGTTGAAAGCCACTTCTGGACTTATCAATGAAAGAGATTTAGACCAAAGCCTTAGAAAGGGAATTTTTTTTAACTTATTAGACAAGTCTCCTACTGTCCAATATCTTGTATATCCACAAAATTGTTCATCACCTCCATCTGCTGACAGACTAACTTTTACCTTGCTTTTAGCTAATTTAGAAACCAGATATGTGGGTATTCCAGAAGAATCTCCGAAGGGTTCATCATAGATTTGTGCCCATTTAGGTATAACTTCAAGAGCCTCTTTGGGAGTGCAATAAAGTTCTGTGTGGTCAGTTCCTAAATATTCAGCAACTTTTTTGGCATATTCAGCCTCATTAAAGTCCTTCTCGTAAAATCCTATGGTAAAGGTCTTTAGGGGTTTAGTACTATCTCTTTGTAGAAGAGCACAAACTGTAGAACTATCTATACCACCACTTAAAAAGAGTCCCACGGGTACATCGGAAACCATTCTTAGTTTAAAACTTTCATTTAGCAAGTTTTCTAACTCTTCTGCCAACTCCTCCTCAGGGCCTTTAATCCTTTCCGCTTCAAAGTAATCATTAATGCTCCAGTAGGGGAGTTTTTTTAGCTCTCCGTTTGCTTCCACAATAAGAAAATATCCAGGTTCAAGTTTATAAACATTTTCAAAGATACTAAAAGGTGAGGTAATATAACCATACTGAAGAAAGAGAGCTAAGCCTTCAAATGACAGAGTTTTCCTGAATTTAGGATGATAGTGAAAAGCTTTTAGCTCTGATGCAAACATAAAAAGTCCATCGTTGTGATAATAGTATAGTGGCTTAACGCCGATGCGATCTCTACAGAGGATTAGCCTTTTTTCCGTTTTATCCCATATACAGAAGGCAAACATACCTCTGAACTTTTTTACGGCGGAAAGACCCCAGCGATGAAAAGCCTTTAAAATAACCTCAGTATCAGAGCCTGAGAAAAACTTATATCCTTCCTTCTCTAACTCCTTAGATATTTCTCTAAAGTTATAAACCTCACCGTTATATGTTATAACTAATCCTGAAAATTCCATTGGTTGATGTCCTGCAGATGATAGGTCAAGTATAGCAAGCCGTCTGTGTCCTAAGGCAAGGGCTGTACTTTTATCAATAAACATACCTGCATCATCTGGTCCTCCATAAGCCATACTATCTCTCATATCTGTTATGACACTTTCCAGAGAGTAGTCTTCTTTCCAACCTCTATCCCAAAAGCCAACTATTCTACACATTTTGATACACCGTATGTAAAAGATTATTTAATTACCTTATACAAACTTGTAATAAAACCAAAAATAAACCCCAGTGTTGCAGACTGTCGCGGTATAACCCATAAGTTAATAGGATAGAAAGCCATGCTTGAAATTGCTTAACCAATCCCAATAACTGCGATTTTTATTTTGCCTTTTTCCAAATCCTCAAGCCTTAGCAAGGATTTCATTGCTATTTTTGTTTTTCCTTTTCAAAAATATAAGACTTATGCCCGCATTCATAAATTGTATTCGTGATTCTATGTCTCGCAATTTGAAAGTTTTAATAAGTCCTTCAAGGTAATTTTATCAAACATAACTGCTAAAATGTTAATAGGAGTTAAGAATAATGGAGAAAGAAAATCTAAATGTAGCTTTCTAAAAAATGCGAAAATCAAGATAACCAATGTAAAAAATGGGATAGAAAAAAAGAGCCAGCCTTTCTACATTCCAATATATCAAGATTAAAAATATTTGAAACATATGATGTAAAAATACTCTGTATACCTATAGTAATCATGCGGCTAACCATGATAATAAAAAACAAACGGAGTGCTAAGATATATTAACCCTCCTTCTTTACAAACCCTGACCGCTTCTTTAAGCGAATGTAATGGATTATAAAGGTGTTCCAAAACCTCAGACATAATAACTAAATCAAATGTGTTGTCCTCAAAAGGCAGTGAATCTTCGTTCAAATCAAGTAATATATCAGCTGAAGATTTTTCTCTGGAAAAGTCAACCCCTATGTATTCAAAATCGTTGAGCTTATCCTCTAAAATAGTATAAAAAGGCTTTATAACCGCAACCTAATTCAATGATTTTTAGTTGCTGTTTCTTTTCCAGATACTTAAGCGCATATGAGAAAGTTTTTGCACTTTCTTTTGTAATTAGGTAAGAAAAATCCCAAGGTTTAGGATTAAATCTCATCCTTATACTTTGTTTTACTCCCTTATCCATTTCTTATCTCCTCTATGAGATTCTTCCATTCTTCTGTAATCTTGGTCAGCTCAAAGTCTTTCACTCGCGCTTTTGCTCCTGTAGATAACCTATCTCTCAATACATTTTCGGAGAGGAGTAACTTTATGGTATCAATCCACTTCTTCTCAGCTTCGGTTATGGGTTCATTAGATGTTTTAAACTTCCCATCAAATACAGGCATGAGAACACCATATTCTGTGAATTCAGGTTCTGTTGTCTGATGCTCAGGCAACATGTTTGGTGCAAGGATTTCTCTTGGTCCGCTTCTACAATCTGAAGAAATAACAGGAACTCCGCAAGCCATAGCTTCAACAAGTGCATTTGGAAATCCTTCCCATAGAGATGGGAACACAAAAAGCTTAGCTCTACTTATGAACTTAAATGGGTTTTCCTGAAAGCCAAGAAAAAACACATCATATTCTACTCTAAACTCATTCCTGCCCCACATAAAAGTTTTTAGTCCCAAATCCAAAGAGAGATTGTAAAGATAATCTTTTAGCTCGCCATCTCCAAGAATTACAAGCTTTAAATCTTTATAGTATTTTCTTAGCTCTTTAAAAATCCTTAGAAGATACCACTGTCCTTTTGGCTTTGTAAGTCTTCCTGCGGTAATAATAACAGGGAAAGCAAACATCTCTTCGTACCTTCCGAGATTTTCTTTGAGTTTCTCTTGTATCAGACTTAAGTCAAGAGGATTATAAATTACCTTAATCTTTTCAGCCTTAACCCCATAAAACCTCTCCAATTCTCTCCCAATGCCTTTAGACACCACAACCACATAATCTGCTCTTGGATACAAAAATCTATTTAAAAGATTATAAGGATGAATTTTAGCTCTCCCCGAAAGTTGAGACATACGAACTGAAATTATGCTTTTGTGTTTTGAAATAGTTGAGCTAGAAGTATTCACATAGTTTGCCCTTTCAAGCATGGAGATAACAATATCGTTGTTAGACAAAAATTTACTTAACTTCGCGCTATACAGAGGAATGTAAAGGGTTTTAAATATTGAATTGGTATGAACAGTATGAGAGGTAAGCGAAATTACTTCAACTTCTGGAGGAAGTTCATAGCTTATATCTTTTTCTAAAAGAAAAATCCTTCTAATAGATAGGGCTTTGGCTAAATTTATGGCTACTCGCTCTGCTCCACCACCTGCTAAGGAGTTCAAAAGTAAGGAGAAATTCATTTTGCTTATCTATTACACTTTTTTATAAATTTGTTCCTACTAATCATCTAACATAGGGTAAT
>JANXBU010000031.1 GCA_025060505.1 Candidatus Calescibacterium sp. | reverse complement strand
ATTCGCTTTTACGACGTTTCAATCCCTCATAGGTAGGATTCAACCTTCAGTAAGTTCATAGACAAGAAGTATATAGATTTCAGTTTCAATCCCTCATAGGTAGGATTCAACCTACAAAGAGGAATACATTGAAAATATTCTCTCTTTTCGTTTCAATCCCTCATAGGTAGGATTCAACCTTTGGGATTTCTTTTCTACTATTTCTGAGTGGATGTAGTTTCAATCCCTCATAGGTAGGATTCAACCTGAATTCAAGCACATGCGGTAACTTTTCTCTTGCAGGTTTCAATCCCTCATAGGTAGGATTCAACCAGTCAAGTTCAGGTAAAGATGATAAGTCAAGTTCAGGTGTTTCAATCCCTCATAGGTAGGATTCAACCTCATAGTTGATGACACAGGTGTGCTTGAAGAGACACTGTTTCAATCCCTCATAGGTAGGATTCAAATGGAGCTGCACCTAACTCTTCTGGGACTCTTTGAAATTGTTTCAATCCCTCATAGGTAGGATTCAAATGATATTCCCCTATTCCATCCGTTAACACTATTACTAGTTTCAATCCCTCATAGGTAGGATTCAAATAACTGACGGATTTTCTTAATTACGGTTCCCTTATTATGTTTCAATCCCTCATAGGTAGGATTCAAACATGTCTCGTCAAAGAAAAATATGAAAATAAATACAAGTTTCAATCCCTCATAGGTAGGATTCAAACCCCTTATCGTGAAACAACAAGGTATAAGACTTGGGGGTTTCAATCCCTCATAGGTAGGATTCAAACTTCTTCCCCACCTTTTCAGAAGCGCCTGTGATGAGAGTTTCAATCCCTCATAGGTAGGATTCAAACATCATCTCCATTTGAGATATGTATCTATGACTTTTTGTTTCAATCCCTCATAGGTAGGATTCAAACAGCTATTGACGAATTCACACTGTCAGGAGATGAGAAGTTTCAATCCCTCATAGGTAGGATTCAAACAAGCCTCGGCTGGTTCTTTACCTTAAGTTCGAAATCATGTTTCAATCCCTCATAGGTAGGATTCAAACTATTAGATATCTGCTCCATTTTTGCTCCCTCAATGAGTTTCAATCCCTCATAGGTAGGATTCAAACAAACCCAAGTCAAAGCCTCGTATGGTTCTTTACCTTGTTTCAATCCCTCATAGGTAGGATTCAAACAAGCTGCAATTGTTCATTAGATTCAACCCTGATCTCTGTTTCAATCCCTCATAGGTAGGATTCAAACAAGAATAATCGGAAATCCTCAAAATCCCGAAGCCGAGTTTCAATCCCTCATAGGTAGGATTCAAACGTTCCCGTGATATGGGTTACTGCCCCTGAGGCAAAAGGTTTCAATCCCTCATAGGTAGGATTCAAACCCTTGAAAGATACATTCAGGATTATCTTGATGAGTTGTTTCAATCCCTCATAGGTAGGATTCAAACTCACAGGGATTCAATTTTAGTTAACTACGGTCTTTTAGTTTCAATCCCTCATAGGTAGGATTCAAACTTCAACCGAGGTTCTTAATGACGATGACGATCTTCCTGTTTCAATCCCTCATAGGTAGGATTCAACCTATATCATTCACAAAAAGAAGCTTATGCGAATTTCAGTTTCAATCCCTCATAGGTAGGATTCAACCCAAGACCCCGTAAAAAAAATTATGGCAAGAAGAGCGGGTTTCAATCCCTCATAGGTAGGATTCAACCAATTAGAAAGGGAATTTTGTTTGTTTCTTGAAGCCTAGTTTCAATCCCTCATAGGTAGGATTCAACCTATCTTCCGTAAAGATGTAGCTTGTGTATCCATCAAGTTTCAATCCCTCATAGGTAGGATTCAAATACAGAAACAATCCAAAGAAAACCAGCCCCAAAAAGAAGTTTCAATCCCTCATAGGTAGGATTCAAATTGCTCCAAAGATTCTTAGTCAAATTGCTGAATTAGGGTTTCAATCCCTCATAGGTAGGATTCAAATGCCTGGAAGATTACAATCTTACCCCAAGGAGGTGGGAAGTTTCAATCCCTCATAGGTAGGATTCAAATAATTCTCAAGATTCCCAGCAGACTCAAGATGATCTGGTTTCAATCCCTCATAGGTAGGATTCAAATAATATGAGCCGAGAGTAGTTAGAAAAGAATTTGATCTGTTTCAATCCCTCATAGGTAGGATTCAAATTGTGTCTGCTTTACCTTAGACCATTTAAATCCCTTGTGTTTCAATCCCTCATAGGTAGGATTCAAATCTTGAGTTCGGTTTTCTTTATATCGCACCTGAATTTAGTTTCAATCCCTCATAGGTAGGATTCAAATGCAAAGATGTGAATGCCGAATTAGAAGAGTTAGATGAGTTTCAATCCCTCATAGGTAGGATTCAAATTGAGGAAGGTATCACTTGATGAGGTGAAAGAAGCCGGTTTCAATCCCTCATAGGTAGGATTCAACCCCTAATCTGAACTTTCTTAGGTATAGCTCGGGAAAGAGTTTCAATCCCTCATAGGTAGGATTCAACCCAATCAATACCCACATATATCACTGTGCATTTATTCAGTTTCAATCCCTCATAGGTAGGATTCAACCCGAAGCAAAAAGAATGGTTCAGGTGGCAGGCAGTCAGGTTTCAATCCCTCATAGGTAGGATTCAACCTAGCACTTTGGTATAATGTTCCTTTTCTTTCATATAGTTTCAATCCCTCATAGGTAGGATTCAACCATTCTGAGGGAATTGACATAAGTCCTTTTATTCCTAGGGGTTTCAATCCCTCATAGGTAGGATTCAACCTAAAGATGTAAATGCTGAATTAGAAGATTTAGATGAGTTTCAATCCCTCATAGGTAGGATTCAACCAAAATCTTTCCTTTTTATTCCTATCATCATAGTAAGTTTCAATCCCTCATAGGTAGGATTCAACCCAAAAACAAGGATATGCTCGTCGTATGAACCAGCTTTGGTTTCAATCCCTCATAGGTAGGATTCAACCCAAATTATGCGGGTTGTGGTATAAGGAGGTAAAAAAGTTTCAATCCCTCATAGGTAGGATTCAACCCATCCCTCTCCGCCACATACACCCCCGCACTCATCAGTTTCAATCCCTCATAGGTAGGATTCAACCAAGGAACTCCCACATTTAAGACTGAAGGATTTTCTTGTTTCAATCCCTCATAGGTAGGATTCAACCGAAAGACGCAAGCAGATACAAACTCCGAATTAGATAGTTTCAATCCCTCATAGGTAGGATTCAAATGGATGTATTGAAAGCTTGTTTTCGGATTATTCTTGAGTTTCAATCCCTCATAGGTAGGATTCAAATCCGAATGAGATCCCAAAATGTTTCATAGTAGTCATCTTGTTTCAATCCCTCATAGGTAGGATTCAAATCATAATTTCGTCTATTTTGAATTGCGGGTATGGATTGGTTTCAATCCCTCATAGGTAGGATTCAAATTTGCCCAAATATACCTATAAAACAACTCCCCTGCCCCCTGTTTCAATCCCTCATAGGTAGGATTCAACCTAGGTATTCGAAGAAAAGGAAAGAAGTAAAATTATGTTTCAATCCCTCATAGGTAGGATTCAACCCACCAGCTCCAAGTGCCAGGATCGTAAGAGGATCCAGTTTCAATCCCTCATAGGTAGGATTCAACCGGGGAATTTTATTCCGCAGATACCAAGACAGCTTATGTGTTTCAATCCCTCATAGGTAGGATTCAACCCTATAAATGGTATCCTGGATTCCTCAGGATATCATTTGTTTCAATCCCTCATAGGTAGGATTCAACCAAAGAAGAACTCTTTATAATATCAAAGACGGTGGATATGTTTCAATCCCTCATAGGTAGGATTCAACCCAAGAGATAACAAAGATTGGGGACGAAGATACTTACACGTTTCAATCCCTCATAGGTAGGATTCAACCTTCCTTTGAATGTTCGAATATCAGAAAAAATATCAGGTTTCAATCCCTCATAGGTAGGATTCAACCCCTCAGGCGTTTCTCAACAGGCTGATACTTCTTGAGCTTGTTTCAATCCCTCATAGGTAGGATTCAACCTTTTCCCGGGGGCAAAATATGAGCCGAGAGTTATATGTTTCAATCCCTCATAGGTAGGATTCAACCCAAATAAACAGCACATTTGCATACATAAACCTTTTTGAGTTTCAATCCCTCATAGGTAGGATTCAACCACCTTCAGATGTTTTTTGCTTACCAGAGAGCGGAAGGTTTCAATCCCTCATAGGTAGGATTCAACCACAAGATCTCGCTGATCCACTCGCTTCACTCTTTACAGTTTCAATCCCTCATAGGTAGGATTCAACCTAAAAATAACAAAAATTTTCAGAAAATCACACTTTAGTTTCAATCCCTCATAGGTAGGATTCAACCACAGTATTCTCTCACAACTACAAAAAGCAGATAAATGTTTCAATCCCTCATAGGTAGGATTCAACCAGAGACAAATCCCATAGTAATAGTGTTAACGGATGGAAGTTTCAATCCCTCATAGGTAGGATTCAACCAGGGAACTCCTGAAGGCGTATGTGCAGGAGTTCTCATCCAAGTTTCAATCCCTCATAGGTAGGATTCAAATTCTTCATTGAAGATATAAAGTTGAAAGATGCTGTGAAGTTTCAATCCCTCATAGGTAGGATTCAAATTTATTTCTCTGAAAATATATCTTATTTCTTTTTCTTGTTTCAATCCCTCATAGGTAGGATTCAACCACCTTATGAGCCAAACTATCTGAGAAGGAATAGAAGATGTTTCAATCCCTCATAGGTAGGATTCAACCCTTATTTTTTCCATAAACGACAATGACGATGATTGAAGTTTCAATCCCTCATAGGTAGGATTCAACCAGATTAACAGATTAGATAAAGATATTATCCTCAAAGAGTTTCAATCCCTCATAGGTAGGATTCAACCCAGGTAACGATGATAAGTCAAGTAGTTCAGGTAACGAGTTTCAATCCCTCATAGGTAGGATTCAACCGAAATCACAAAGAACGAAGAACACTTTCCAACCTGTGTGTTTCAATCCCTCATAGGTAGGATTCAACCAGAACTCCCTGAGATGTATCTCAACATTTCAGGGAGGTTTCAATCCCTCATAGGTAGGATTCAACCAAGGTTTGCTCTCCAGGGGGGGCTGATATTACCCGGGTTTCAATCCCTCATAGGTAGGATTCAACCACAGTCAGATATAACCCCGTTTTCCTTTTGGAGGAGGAGTTTCAATCCCTCATAGGTAGGATTCAACCAGCCATGAAAAAGGAAATAAAAATTAAAAATCTTCTACGTTTCAATCCCTCATAGGTAGGATTCAACCTCAAATCAGTGTGCTTGAGGAGGCCTTTTCGGAGATATGTTTCAATCCCTCATAGGTAGGATTCAACCCTGTCCTGAGTCTTTCCCCCTACCACATCTTCAACGAGTTTCAATCCCTCATAGGTAGGATTCAACCAATTCACAGTGCCGACGTACATATATGTTTCCGGAAGTTGTTTCAATCCCTCATAGGTAGGATTCAACCAAAGATAAAAGATATTGGGGACGAAGATACTTACACGTTTCAATCCCTCATAGGTAGGATTCAACCCAAGATAACTGGGTGCTGGAGCTGCCTCAGGCGTTTCTGTTTCAATCCCTCATAGGTAGGATTCAACCCCTGTGATCTCTTGCACGCCCAAACTTTCGTATACGGGTTTCAATCCCTCATAGGTAGGATTCAACCACGATGATTGAAAAAATACAAGAAGTTTTACACAAGTTTCAATCCCTCATAGGTAGGATTCAAC
>JANXBU010000030.1 GCA_025060505.1 Candidatus Calescibacterium sp. | reverse complement strand
CCTTGAAAGATATATCATACTTCCCCATCTGCCAAAATTTTACAAATATCCGAATAAGGTATTCTGAAAATAGGATAATTCATCATTGCTTTAACAAAATCAAATAGCTTATGATTTATAAATCTTGAACTGCTCCGCCACAATTAAAGAATTTCTTTTTAAGTTTTGAATTTGAAATCCTTATCAAGAGAGCCTTTATATTTGCAACAAATCGCTCTTGAACCATTTTTCTAATTGAATACATTTTTGTAGTCAAAGAAAATCGTATTAGTTCAATTTCTAATGTTCAGAGATAATTTCATGCTTGCAACGAATCAAAAAAACAGAAGCAAATATATTTGAAAAAATTCTTAAAAAAAACTAACAAAAGAAAGTCAAAGAGTAAATAAAAATGATAAATTTATAATTAGACGGGGCGCATTCATACGGGGTTCAATAATAACGAAAACAACAAGGAGGTATTATAAGATGAATACCGTAAAAGTTGGTATACTATTGTTTTTTATATCTGGCCTAATTACATTATTCCCAAACACGTTACTTGCTCAAATAACAATAAAATGCGCTACCGTTGCCCCGGAAGGAACGGAATGGACAAAGCTTGCAAGGAAAGCCTCAGAAGAAGTGGAACAAAAAATAGGTATAAAAATAAGTTGGTATTTTTCCGGAGCAGCTGGAGATGAACCAGAAATAGCCAAAAATATGAAAGAAAAAAAGATAGATTGCGCAGCGCTAACAGGTAATGGACTTACATATCTGGTTGCTCCTGCCAGAGTTATAGAACTTCCACTCCTGTTCAAAGATCCTTCAGAAATCAATAGAATAAGAAATGATATGTCTTCGCTCTTGGCGAAAATTGCTAGAGATTATAAACTTAAATTCATCCACCTTGCCGAATTCGGAGAAGTTCATGTCTTTTCAAAAACACCAATAAGAACTGTTGAAGATGTGAGAAACAAGAGAGTATGGATATGGAAAGGAGATATTTTGGCAGAGCATATGGGGAAAGTACTCCAGGAGGAATATAATATAAAACCTGTACCGGTTCCACTGAACGATGTTCCAAACTATCTGCAAAATATAGAGGTTCTGTATAACACTTCATATGGATTAACTTCTCTTGGATGGGACAAAGGAGTTAAGTATTATATAACTCAACCCCTTACCGTATCTTTCGTAGGACTCATTATAAACCAAGATGTATTCAATCAACTTGACCCGCAAAAACAAAAAGAATTAGAAGAGATTCTTAAAAACTTCATCGAAATGATATCTCAGATGAACAGAAGAAACAATCAGAACGCAATTGAAGTTATGAAATCAAAAGGATTCTCAGCCACGACTTTACCGGAGGATGAAGTAAAAAAACTTGAAAATATGTTTCAAGAAAGAATATGGAACGGCTTAAAAGAAAAGCTCTACCCCTCCTGGTTACTAACAGAAGTTTTAACACGGCTTTCTGAATACAGAGTCAAAAGAAGATAAAATAAGAATACCACTCCGATATCACCTCCATTACCTAAATTTTTAAAATTCGAATCAAACAACAAAAAGCAACGAAAATCCTTATATAACTTTTTTGAAAAAATTTTAGGTCGGTAATTTTATTAGGTATTTAACATAAGATTTAACAAAAAATATCTAATAGATCAAAGCGTTATGAACTACAGGTAAATTTTCAAAATTATATCCAAAAGAAAAGGGGAACTCTGAACACATCAAAAATTTCTCTTGCAAAATTTCCCGAAAAAAGATGTATCTACATTGATTTACCTTAGGAGCCAGAAATCTAAAAATTGAATAAAGGAAAAAAATATGGAGAAATATAAATGCGAACATTTTTTTGAATTTCCTAATAATACTTGTAAAATAAAGGAAAAATAAAAAAGGAGGTGGGAAAACATGAACAAAGCAGAACTGATAGAAGCTATATCAAAGAAAACAAAGCAGCCAAAAGCACTAACCAGAGCAGTGGTTGACTCATTCCTTGATACTGTTCAGACAACTCTGAAAAAAGGAGATAAAGTGGTACTACCGGGCTTTGGAACCTGGTATGTAGCAAAGAGAGCACCAAGAAAGGGAAGAAACCCGAAAACAGGGCAAACAATAAACATACCTGGTGGAAAAGTTCCAAGGTTCAAATCTGGTTCAAAACTCAAGGAGGCAGTAAAGTAAAAGTTGCGGGGAGAGAAAGACTCTCCCCCCTCTAATGCTCCCAAAATTAAATCACAGATGGGATGTATCTGAACAAGAAGCAAAAAGAATTCAGCTTGAACTTTCCTCTCTTGTGAGAGAACAAAAATTAACCTCCAAACCAAAAATAATAGCAGGAGTTGACATCTCCTACAACGTCGGTTCAAACCTACTTTTCGCGGGAGTTGTAATCTTATCTACCGACGACCTCTCTATAATTGAGAAAGTAGTAGTTGCAGAGGAATCAAAATTTCCTTACATACCCGGATTACTCTCTTTTAGGGAAACTCCTCCACTAATTCAGGCTTTTTCAAAGATCAAGTACGAACCAGATATAATATTCGTTGACGGGCAAGGCATAGCTCATCCAAGATTCTTCGGTATCGCATCTCACATAGGAGTTATTTACGATAAACCATCTATAGGAGTCGCGAAATCTATTTTAGTAGGAACACCTGATAGAATTCCAACAAAAATTGGAGAATTTTCATACATCAGATACAAAGGAAGAATAATAGGAGCACTTTTGTGTTCCCAGGAAGGAAGAGAACCAATTGTAGTTTCAATTGGACACAAAATAACATTAGAAGAAGCGATTGAACTAACAAAAAAAGCTTGTCTCGGCTACAGAATACCAGAACCAACTCGTCTGGCACATCTTGTAGTAAATGAAGCGAGAAGAAGCTCAAAAGTTAAATGAATAATAAAACATCAAAACAGAACTTTACTCCCATAACAAAATCGTAATAAACTTCTTATAAGACACATTTGATAAAATAGAATTCTGATGGATAAGAAACTTGGAAGAGGTCTATCTTCTCTGATAGGATACTCAAAGAAAGACGAGATAATAATGATAAATGTAGATAGGATAAAACCATCTGATTTTCAGCCGAGAAGAAGTTTTAACGAAAAGAGTCTGAAAGAACTTGCAGAAAGCATAAGGTCAAAAGGAGTTATTGAGCCAATAGTTGTGAGAGTTGGCAAGAACGGATATTACGAATTAGTATGCGGAGAAAGGAGACTGAGAGCTTGCAAAATGATTGGGCTGGAAAAGATACCGGCAATAGTTAAGAACATAAGTGATCAGGAAGCCTTTGAAATTTCTCTTATAGAGAACATACAGAGAGAAAACCTTACACCAATTGAGTCGGCATTAGCTTTCGAAAAGCTTACAGAACTCGGGTACTCACATGATGATATAGCCAAGAAAATAGGAAAATCTCGCTCCTGGGTGACGAACGTTATGAGAATCCTGAAACTTCCCGACGATGTAAAAAAGCTTATAGATGAAAGAAAAATTTCCCTTGGACACGCAAAGATACTCTGCTCCATAGAAGACCAAAAATTTCTCAGAGAACTTGTGGAAAAGATAATTAAAGATAGCATAAGCGTAAGAGAACTTGAAGATACGGTAAAGAGAAAAATCTCACCTGATATATTGACTACAAAAGAGAAGATAACAAGTAAGCTTCTGAAGATTTTTCCAGACTCAGAGATAAAGATAAAACTGAGAAGAGACCAAAGAATAGAGGTAAGGATAACGCTTGATAAAAACGCAATCCAGTAACAGAAGAATTCAATTTGTTGAAGACTTCAAATTCTCTCTGAATATTTTCAAAACGGACGGAAGACAAAATTCAATAATAGAAACAACACAGCAAAAATAAAAAGACAAACAATGCTGATTTCAACACGAACAAGTAGAAAATACATTTCATAATCAAACTTAACGCCATTAAAACCTGTATACCTACAATTTTGAGAATTTCTGTCTTTGTTGAAAGCATGATTAAGTTATTTGTATGGCAGAGGAAGTAAGGTCTGTTAGAAATTTGGAGACACCTCCTCCGAGGAGAGAGCCACCTCCTCCTCGGGAAAACCCTCCCCCCCGTCCACCGCCACCAGAACGCACGCCTCCTCAAACAAATCGTCCCCAAAGAACCATAGATACATTTGCATAATTCAGAAAAACATCAACGCAACAAACTACATCAAAATATAACAAATCCATAAACTAACACGAGAATATATCTGACGCAAAGTAAAAAATAGTTTTCTGGATTAGTAGTGATAAAATTTTCTCAAGCTTTCAAAGAAACTTTGAAATTACGCTCCGAATTTTTCCAGTCTACCCGCGAAAGCCAGAAGAAGTGGGAGAATTTTTGTAGCATATATAGTTCCAATCACTCCCTTCATACAATCTCTTTCAGTAAATCTACCCTCACCGTCTTGGAAAATCCTGCTCTTTGAGTATATGAGAAGTGGAACTGGATGAAAAGAGTGTCCTGCCATCTCAGAAGGTGTTGAGTGATCTCCCGTTATAGCTAAAACATCTGGTTTTATATTAATGATATCTTCAAGGTGCTGATCAAATTCTTCTATTGCTTTCACCTTTGCTTCAAAGTTTCCGTCCTCACCCGCAGAATCTGTTTTTTTGTAGTGAAAGTAAAAGAAATCATACTTATCAAAATTCTGCTTGAGAACATTTATCTGTTCTTTCAGAGTTCCCTCACTCAGGTGTGCAACAGACATACCGAGTATTTTTGTTATTCCTCTGTACATAGGATAAGAAGCAATAGCAAGAGATCTGAGCTTCCACCTTTCTTCAAAGCTCTGTATATCTGGAGTTTTTGAAAATCCGCGTAGTAAAATTCCTTGAGCATATTCGTTACCCTTGAGTATCTCCGATACTCTCAAAGTTAGCTCATAAGCTACAGTGGAAATTTTTTCCTTCTGCTCTGTTTTTTCTCCGATTATCTCTGGCTTTCTTATATAAGCTCCAACTTTCTGTGGATCTGTATCTCCGATTTCATCTGAAATAGAATTAGATTTGAAAGACACACAGAATCTATGTTCTTTTACCGGATAGAATTTTATTCTCACTCCATCTATTTCTTTGATTTGTAAGTTCAAAGTATCACATATTTTTTCATTTATCTCTGTTGATATGCGTCCTGCTCTTCTATCGAGAACCTTTATTTTTCCGTTTTCAACTGAGCATTTAGCGAAATTTCCTCTTGCAAATATTTCGTCTGCTTCCGGCTCAATACCTATTCCGAGCGCTTCCATAATTCCTCGCTTTATTATGTTTTTAACTGGATCGTAACCAAAAATAGCAAGATGAGATGGACCCGAACCCGGTGTAACTCCAAATTCTACCGGAATATGCAAGCCCTTTGCCGATATTTTTGCTAACTTATCAAGATTAGGTGTTTTAGCAAACTCCAATTCCGTCTTTCCTCCAAACTTTTCAGAAGGTATCCCACCAAGACCATCAAGAACACACAGAACTATTTTTCCTCCCTCTGTCTTTATTATATCTCTGAATGTTTCAGCAAAGTCATATGCCATAATCATTATATTAGATCATATCAACATTTGTAAAAAATTTCAAAAGAATTTTCCTGTTTGATTGAATATGATCTAAGATGTAGCCAACAAAATTTTTCAAGAAAAACAAAACAGAATGTTTTAAATTCTTCCAGAGTAAGAACTACAAGGTTTATAATACACATACCGCAAAAAGTTATGTCTCAAGGAGGAGACAATATGAAGTACATTAGCAATAAACATATAGAGCTCCTCTTAAAACTCATCAAAAAGTTAGTCGAACAGT